>CBFHGJ010000038.1:0-2359 GCA_965655315.1 Bacteroidia bacterium | reverse complement strand
CCACACTTGAGAATTGGAATTACAGGAGGAATGGGTGCCGGTAAATCTACCGTTTGCGAAATTTTCAAGCGTCTAGACGTACCTGTATACGATGCTGATTCTAGAGCTAAGTGGATAATGAATAATGATTCTGATTTAAAGAAGAATCTAATAGCCAGCTTTGGATGGGATACATATACGAGAAAAGACGAACTGAATAGAGCATATCTAGCCAAGGTTGTTTTCAATAACAATGAAAAATTAGAACTCTTGAATAGTATTGTTCATCCTGCGGTAAAAAACGACTACATCAAATGGGTAGAACAACACAAAGAAGTCCCTTACTCGCTAAAAGAAGCTGCTCTACTATTTGAGAGCAAAAGCTATAAAAGCTTGCATAAAGTGATAGTGGTAACTAGCCCTATTGAAACACGTATAGAACGTATTGTGCAGCGTGATCACGTGAAAAAAGAAGACGTGCTTAAACGTATTCAGAATCAAGCTACGGATCGTGAGCGAATGAGTTTAGCTGATTGGATAATCAATAATGATGGGAATACATCATTGATAGAACAATCATTATCAATTCACAGAAAAATATTAGAAAGTGCAAAACAAAACTCTGTTGCACTGAAAGTATAGCGAGGTATGCAAGAAACTTTAATACTAAATCACCAAGAAATATCACTCAAGCTAGATAGAATAGCTTGGCAAATCTTGGAACAGCATTATAACGAGGAGAGTTTAGTGCTTGTCGGTTTAGCAGAAAACGGTACAGATGTAGCAAAAAAGCTTGAAACTCGTATTTCAAAATTTAGAGATATCAAGGTTATTACAATTACATTATCCCTTGACAAAAGAACTCCCTTAACCTCCAAGGTTGAGGTACTAAATAGTGAAGCCTTATCTAATTCAGCAGTAATATTGGTAGATGACGTGCTAAATAGTGGAATAACTATGGCAGCAGCCTTGAAAGAAATACTGAATCATAATCCAAAAAGTGTGAGAACCGCTGTATTGGCAAATAGAGATCACCATAAATTCCCTATCCAGGCTAATTACGTTGGTATATCTCTAGCTACTACGCTTCAAGAACATATCTCCTACTCTGAAAAAGAAGGTGAAATGACAATCTGCCTTAGGTAATCTAATTCTTGCCTTTATTTAGATTACTTGCATTCTCTATTTCTATACGGGAAGACTGCTGCGTGTTGAGCTGCTAGCGATGCAACTGCATCTTCTGGTTTGTAATTCCAATCAGCGTTACTCATTAAAGTAGTCTTCCACAAAACAGTCCCATCTCCTCCATCTAAAGTTCCAAGTAAGAGTCTATTCGATACGTCCTTCTTAGATTGCTACCACCTGGAATACCAGTTGGGTTGCCCAATCCTCTTAATACTTCTCTTGCTACAGTTTCTACTGCATCTATAGCCAAAGACTCCATATCACTTAAAATCTATTCATAGTAACATTGCCTCTAGCGACTACTTGTACTTCCAATATAATAGCTAATTCAATTGCATTCATAGTAGAGGCTTGTCGTGGAGTTATCCCAGCTGATTTTAATCTGCTCAAAACTATACTTGGAGACAAAATATCAATTGCAATATCCCTATTTCGAAGGCCAGATTGTTCAACTAAACGTGAGTGAACTAATGACTGGAATCTAATGCTTTCAAGATCTTCAATTGCTCTAATCTCTTCCACAGTAACACTATCAGGAACCTTACCTGTGAAAATCGATTCGATAGGCACTACGGCCACAGTTTGATGAGAGAACTTCCTGTTTTCGTAAGATTTGGTTACAAATCTGTTTTGACACGAACTTGCGACTTAGAGCAAAAAAAATTATTAGGGATATATTTTTCATAACATTATTGGTTGGTTGTTTATGTAACATTCTAATTCTATGCCAAGATGCATAACTTTTCTAAAGCTAAATTTTAACTAGTATTAATGCAATTTTAGAGAACAGCACGGTAGACACTGTGTACAGTAATCTATATTGAATAGCTTTGCATCACTAAAATCATGAACGAACTAAAAGAAATTATTTTACAAGCTTGGGAAGATAGATCCTTGTTAAAAAAAAATGAAGTAAAAGAAGCAATTAGGAAGGTTATTGAGTCTGTAGATAAAGGAAACCTTAGATGTGCTGAGCCTACAACAGAGGGGTGGCAAGTGAATGATTGGGTAAAAAAAGCGGTTATTCTATACTTCCCTATTCAGCAGATGGAAACTATCGAAATCGGACCGTTTGAGTTTCACGATAAAATGAAGCTTAAGACAGACTATGCAGCTCAAGGTGTCAGGGTAGTTCCTCACGCTGTTGCTAGATATGGAGCTCATTTGGCTAAAGGAGTCGTTATGATGCCCAGTT
>CBFHGJ010000037.1:0-3955 GCA_965655315.1 Bacteroidia bacterium | reverse complement strand
GAATCCGACGCTCTAACCAGCTGAGCTACCTCGCCATAAACGGCTGCAAATTTAAAAGATTATTTTATCTACCATCACGCATTAGAGAAAAAGATTAAGCATTTACCGCAACCTTGTAAGTAGGGTCTTCTAAGATGTTTACATCTATCAGTTTGTCTGCGTTTGACAATAGTCTTCTGCAGTCGCCACTTAAGTGCCTTAGGTGGACTTTCTTGTCTAATTTGGCATATCTCTCAGTCAACTTATTTACGGCTTCAATAGCACTCATATCTGCTATCTTACTTTCCTTAAAATCAATGATTACCTCATTTGGATCACTTGCTACATCAAATTTCTGATTGAACATAGTCGTAGAACCAAAAAAGAGTGGCCCATAGATTTCATAGTGCTTTACTCCCTCTTCATCCGTATACTTCCGTGCACGAATACGTTTCGCACTCTCCCACGCAAAAACCAATGCTGAAATAACGACTCCTATTAAGACAGCCAAGGCTAGATTATGCATAAAGATAGTGATTAGAATTACCACTATCATTACAAAAATATCGTGCTTGGGCATCTTATTCAAAGCTCTAACACTCACCCACTCGAAAGTACCAATAGCAACCATAATCATTAGTCCTGTGAGTGCCGCTATAGGAACTTGCTCTATAAGACTGCTACCGAACATTACAAAAACCAGTAGCATAAGCGAAGCAATAATTCCAGATAATCTCGCTCGAGCTCCGTTGCTTATGTTAATAAGACTCTGCCCTATCATCGCACATCCACCCATTCCACTGAAAAAACCAGTTACAAAATTTGCCATACCTTGAGCCACAGCCTCTTTGTTTCCACTTCCTCTGGTTTCGGTAATTTCATCTACCAGATTTAGAGTAAGTAAACTTTCTACTAGACCCACAGCAGCTACAATAAGTGCATAAGGTGCTATTATGGTCAACGTCTCCCAGCTTACAGGAACTGCTGGAATATGAAATGGTGGGAATCCACCTGCGATACTAGAAATATCTCCCACAGAAGTAGTATCCAAATCTAATAGCTTGACTAAGCCAAAAACCACTAAAATAGCAGCTAATGAAGAAGGAAAAGCCTTGGTTATCTTTGGAAGACCCCAAATAATCAGCATTGTAAGAAAAACTAGACCAAGCATAATAGCCATTGGAGTTCCAGAAATCCAGTCCATTGTTCCATCAGGCATTTTGGTTTTAAAACTACCCAGCTGAGCCATAAATATTACTATGGCTAACCCATTAACAAATCCAAACATTACTGGTTGAGGTACGAGTCGTATAAACTTACCCAATTTAGCGAATCCTGCAATCATTTGAATGATCCCTGCAAGGACTACAGTAGCGAATATATATTCTACACCATGTGTCTTTGCTAAGGCTACGATGACTATTGCGATTGCTCCAGTTGCTCCTGAAATCATACCAGGTCTGCCTCCAAAGATACTGGTAATGAGCCCAATACTAAAAGCAGCATAAAGTCCAGTCAACGGTGATAAACCAGCTAGAAAAGCAAAAGCTACAGCCTCTGGCACTAATGCTAGGGCTACCGTTAATCCTGAAAGGACTTCTGTTGTATAATTTACCTTCTGTTTGAAGTCAAACAGGTTTAAATACTTCTTCATTAAGTTAGTAATCGATTGATTTTAAAAATGGCCGCAAAAGTAGCTTTAGTCTAGACACACCCAAAGTATATTTTCTAACTCTACTAATCCAACAGCTATTGATATTTTAGAAGCGTACTCAAATTCTATTTTATACTTTTGATTAGATTAATATATTTAAAGACCTAAACGAACTAAAAGAAGCCATATCTACGCTAAAAAGTGGAATTGCTATCATTTATGGCACTAAGCAAGTCTATACACACCATATTGTGCTTATCGTTCAATGCAGAAGCAAGCATAGGTGCAGTCTCATTTCCATAATCTCCTATTTTAGAAGAGTTCCCACCAGCCATTTCCACGGTGAGGATTCTTCCTTTTGGAATATCTGTTAGCTCTAAAGGTGAATCTCCAAGATCTTTAAACTCTATAGCTATGCCAAATCCATCTGTCATTCTTATTTGAAAATGAGATTGTTCTGAAGCCTTCTTTTCAAAGACAACAGTTGCGGTGCTATTAGATGTAAAGTCCAACTGAATATTTGATGGAGATCCGGTGATTGAGTTAAGTGAAGTACCATTTCCATCGTCATTACAACTAACAAATGCGATTGAAAGACAAATCAGAGAAGCAGAGTTTAATACCTTTTAAGCATATTCTAGTAGTATAATTTTCAACAAAAGTATAGCTTTAGGTATTTTTTAGACACCACATTGTTTGGATAATCGATGAGCGACTATTTATGTAAGTCTGCTGGTTCTACCAACACTGTTTCGTGTCTATCCACCTTGACTAATCCTGGGGTAGCTCCTTTTGGCTTTCTTACAAACTTCCTATCTGTATACATCACCGCTGCTAATGTTTCATTTTTGGACTTACTATAATATGCCGCAATTGCAGCCACTTTTTCTAACGTACTGTTAGGTATTTGCTTCGTTGCTGGGTTTCGAATAATCACGTGACTTCCGCTCACGTCTTTTGCATGCAACCACAAATCAGTTTTAGTAGTATGGGATCTAAGCAGCTCATCATTGTCTTTAGCACCTTTTCCTATTCTTATTTCAAAGCCGTCTACCTCTCTTTTTTGATAAGGAACACGAGATGTTTTATTTACCTGCTTTGCACTAGCTTGTTTTCGTAAGTCTTTTAAGCTATCGGTCTTTTCATACTCATCAATCTCTTTTTCTTTCTGTTCCAATTTCAATGTTATTTCATTCAAGTATGTTTGAGCATACTGCCGTTGTTTCCCTTCATTCTTGGACTTTTTATAATAAATAGAAGCATTATCTTGAGGAGACAATGTAGGTTTGAGCTTAATCTGAACTTCTTTTTCTCCATCAAACGAAGTAAGCAGAACCTCCTTCTTTCCTTTTTCTATCTGCCACAGGTTAGCCATAAGTAAATCTGCTTTTTCTTTATAACTGCTTGCTTTATTTAGTTGACTAATTCGTTTATCAGCCGACTTCCTTTTTTGTTGCAGCGATTTAAGTTCACGTTGAAGCAGCGATAAATGTTGTCCTTTAATCTGTTTATAAACTTGATGAGCGATATAAAGTCTTGAGAATTGATCCAAAGCATTGTCAACTTCTCGAAATGAGGCTATGTTTTCCTCACCTTGACCATAGTCCAGCGTATACTTTTTACCTTTATTGATATAGAGGTTTGATCTTAGCAGGTCTCCCCTACAATCTTCTATTACAGATTGTTTCGCATCATAGTCTAGATTTTGGTAGCCATTTTCATTTAGTTTCGTTCTGATACTTTGAGGCAAAAACTTGAGGTTCTCTAGCTCTAAGTTGTCTTGCAGCCCAGTTTTTTCTGTGCTGTATTCTACCCTAGAACTTTTTACTGGAAAAGTCTCCTGCCAGTGTCTATTCTGATAATGTGTAATCTGTGAAAATCGACCAAACAAATAAAAGCTCAATTCTTCTCCATGTTCCAGTACTAACTTAAACTGTCTGTCATACGGGCAGGTAACCACCTGACTAACAGTAGCCCCCAAAGCAGACTTGTAAATCGGAAGTCTATTTTTTTTCTGTAGCTTCTCTAATTCTGGGAATTGAAAAAATGCAGCACCCTCAAAAAAAGAGACTTTAACGGGAACATCTTCAAAAACTAGAAAGAGGTCAATAAAAGAAGTGGTGAATGCTTGAGTTAAACGTTTACCCATGAGTAACGTATTGAGTCTATTCCCTAAGCGTTCTACTATAAATGCATCCACTAAACGAAGATAAGTAGACTATGGACTAAAGGAGCCTAAAATTCTCCGAAAACATCGGTAAGACACTCACAACCGTCTTCGGTGATCACTATGGTGTGCTCATACTGTGCAGAAAGCTTATA
>CBFHGJ010000036.1:0-4609 GCA_965655315.1 Bacteroidia bacterium | reverse complement strand
AAGATTGGTTAATTAGATCAATGGAAATTTTAGTTCATTATTTGAGTAAGTTTACCGTGCCTTTGTAGTAGTGTACATTTCCTCTAAAATCGGAGGCACAGATATCTTCAGTCTAAAGGTTAGATAACAGTTTCATAGACTCTACTCAATAGGATTTATCGAACTGATAAATCTGATTGGTCTAAATTTTTAGACTAAAGGTTAGATAAGAGTTTCATAGCCATACTACCAGAGCGGAATAGTTGAATTTGAGCTCACTATTCCGCTTTTTTGTTTGTCCGTAATCTCCCGTTCTATCTAAGATAAAAAGAATAAGTTTAATTTCGTCAAATGAATTTATTGAAGAACATATTAATAATTTCAAGTCTTATAGTTTCACAAACTGTTTCTGCTCAGCCCTGGTTACAGGTAGGGCAAGATATTGATGGAGAAGCAGCAAGTGATGGCTCTGGACGGTCTGTCTCACTAAGTAGCGATGGGAGTACTGTTGCTATTGGAGCATCACGTAACGACGGCAATGGTTCAGATGCTGGACACGTACGGATATACAAAAACATAAGTGGCACCTGGATACAACAAGGCTCAGATATCGACGGAGAAGCAGCAGGTGATTGGTCTGGAGAATCTGTCTCACTAAGCAGCGATGGAAGTATCGTGGCTATTGCAGCACCAAATAACGACGCACGGGCTGGGCATGTAAGGGTATACAAAAATATAAACGGTACCTGGACACAACAAGGCTCAGATATCGATGGAGAAGCAGCAGGTGATAATTGGGTCTATGCTTCTGTCTCACTAAGCAGCGATGGGAGTATCGTGGCTATTGGAGCACAACGTAACGACGGCAATGGAGCAGATGCTGGGCATGTGAGGATATACAAAAACATAAACGGTACCTGGACACAACAAGGCTCAGATATCGATGGAGAAGCAGCAGGTGATCTATCTGGATCTTCTGTCTCACTAAGCAGCGATGGGAGTATCGTGGCTATTGGAGCATGGTTCAATGAAGGTAATGGCTCACGGGCTGGGCATGTAAGGGTATACAAAAATATAAACGGTACCTGGACACAACAAGGCTCAGATATCGATGGAGAAGCAGTACGTGATTACTCTGGATCTTCTGTCTCACTAAGCAGCGATGGGAGTACCGTGGCTATTGGAGCATATCAGAACGACGGTAATGGAGGATCAAATTCTGGACACGTACGGATATACAAAAACATAAGCGGCACCTGGACCCAACAAGGCTCAGATATCGATGGAGAAGCAGCAAATGATTGCTCTGGATATTCTGTCTCACTAAGCAGCGATGGGAGTACTGTGGCTATTGGAGCACATAGTAACGCTGGTAATGGAAGATATGCTGGACATGTACGGATATACAAAAACATAAGCGGCACCTGGACCCAACAAGGCTCAGATATCGATGGAGAAGCAGCAGGTGATAGATCTGGATGGTCTGTCTCACTAAGCAGTGATGGGAGTATCGTGGCTATTGGAGCATATGGTCACGATGGCAATGGATCAGATGCTGGACATGTTCGGATATACGATAATAAAGCCTATAGGATGCATAAGCCTAAGTTCATGCACGGCACTATACTCTCTCCATCAGATACAGCGTATTCCTGCACAGGCTTAGACACCATCATTATAAACCCTAATATTTTAGGCACGTTCCCAGTAGGAACCCAGTTCAATTACGAGTTATCTGATGAAACCGGCAGTTTTGCTAATCCTAAAGTTTCTGATAGTACCTCTAACAGATATTTCAATGATACCTTTAGTATACCTGTTATATCATTGTTGGAAGGTCATTATGGATTTCGAATTAAAAATAATTTAAGTACGGGAGGACAATGGTACGAAAGCTCTAATGTTTTAACTATACTCAAACGCCCCAATAGTCCAATCATTAAGGGTGATAGTCTGGTAGCAAATTATTGTGATCAGCAAATTATAAGTGCTAAATTACCAAGCGGTACTAATAAATTGAAATGGACTTATGATGGTAGTATTGTGGAAGGGAATATTGTGGATACAATCACTTCTATAACTATTTCTAATGACGGGATATATACACTAAGCGAATATAATCAGGGGTGTGAGGCAGATACATCTCTTGAGTTTTTTAGGATTAAACCAGTAAATCAATCTATATGCATGGTAACTATAGATTCAACCAGTGGATCGGTTCAACTACTTTGGGAAAAGAATGACACGTTTGCTACTGCATTTAAAGTGTATCGTGAAACAAGCCAAATAGGCATTTATGAGCGATTAAAATCAAAGGTTTATAGTGATTATAGTTCATATACTGATACCGTAGCTAACCCGTTGACTCAAAGTTATACTTATAGACTTACTACATTTAATGTGTGTGAGGATAGTACTGTTTCTATGGCACATTCTACCGTCCATCTTTCTTCAAATGAAGGTGTGAATGGTGAACATAATCTGTATTGGACTAAGTATAAAGGATTCCCAGTTTCTACTTACGAAATATATAATAATAATAAAGGGGCTGGCTTTAAGAAGATCGCAGAGGTTAATGGTGATAATAATACTTACTCGGTGCTTAAACCTGCTAGTGGCAGCAATGTATATGTGATTAGAATTGAGCATCCAACAGGCTGTAAACCATCAAAGAGAACAGAAAGTAGTATTTCTAATTCTGTGATGATAGGGACAGCAGGGATGAATGAAGTAAAGAAATATCTAGCTAGCGTTTACCCTAATCCCGTTAATAGAATTCTTAATGTAAAGTGTAATGCTTCGCTTCTAGGTCTACCATATATAATTGTATCGACCACAGGTAAAGAAATTTACAGTGGCGTTCTAACTCATCAAACTACCAACATTGATATCCAAGATTTGCCGCTGGGTATATACTTTTTGAAAATCGGAAACGGAATAAATCAAGCATATAGATTCATTAAGAATTGATAAGTTTTAGTTCTTAGTCTAAAGGTTAGATAACAGTCTAATAGCCTCTACTCGATGCGATTTATCGAACTGATAAATCTTTTTGGTCTAGATTTTTAGACTACAGATTCGATGACAGTCTTATAGATTCTACCCAAGCGGAATAGTTGAATTTTAGTTCACTATTCCGCTTTCTTGTTTGTCCGTAATTGCCAGTTATATCCTTGATAAATACAAAAATATTATATTCGTTTTATGAATTTATTGAAACACATACTAATAATTTCAGGTCTAATAATTTTTCAAACCGCTTCCGCACAAAACTGGACCCAAGTAGGCTCAGATATCGATGGAGAAGCAGCAGGTAGTAACTTTGGAATCTCTGTCTCACTAAGCAGCGATGGGAGTACCGTGGCTATTGGAGGAAACACTAACAACGGCAATGGAATATATGCTGGACATGTACGGATATACAAAAACATAAGCGGCACCTGGACCCAACAAGGCTCAGATATCGATGGAGAAGCAGCAGGTGATCGATCTGGATGGTCTGTCTCACTAAGCAGTGATGGGAGTATCGTGGCTATTGGAGCATGGCAAAACGACGGCAATGGAACATATGCTGGACACGTACGGATATACAAGAATGTAAACGGCACCTGGACACAACAAGGGGTAGATATCGATGGAGAAGCAAGAGATGATAACTCTGGATATTCTGTCTCACTAAGCAGCGATGGGAGTATCGTGGCGATTGGAGCATATTGGAACGACGGCAATGGACCAAATACTGGACACGTACGGATATACAAGAATGTAAACGGCACCTGGACCCAACAAGGCTCAGATATCGATGGAGAAGCAGTAAGTGATCGATCTGGATGGTCTGTCTCACTAAGCAGCGATGGGAGTACCGTGGCTATTGGAGCAATATATAACGACGGCAATGGATCACAAGCTGGACATGTACGGATATACTCAATATGCACCACCACATCCTCTACCGACACCATCACCTCATGCGGATCATACACTTGGACCGATGGTATTACTTATACAACCAATAATAATACAGCTACTGACACTTTTGTGAATGCAGCTGGGTGCGATAGTATTGTAACGCTGAATCTCACCATTTTTTCTTCTAGTCATATTCAAGTAGGCTCAGATATCGATGGAGAAGCAGCAGATGATTTCTCTGGAAGATCTGTCTCACTAAGCAGTGATGGGAGTACCGTGGCTATTGGAGCACCTGGCAATAGTGGCAATGGTTCACAAGCAGGGCATGTTCGCGTATTTAAAAACATAAACGGTACCTGGACACAAATAGGCTCAGATATCGATGGAGAAGCAGCAGATGATCGTTCTGGAATATCTGTCTCACTAAGCAGCGATGGGAGTACCGTGGCGATTGGAGCATACTTGAACGACGGCAATGGATCAGCTTCTGGACATGTACGGATATATAAAAACATAAACGGTACCTGGACACAACAAGGCTCAGATATCGATGGAGAAGTAGCAGATGATTATTCTGGAGAGCCTATCTCACTAAGCAGCGATGGGAGTACCGTGGCTATTGGAGCAATTTGGAACGACGGCAATGGAGCAAGTGCTGGACATGTACGGATATACAAAAATATAAACGGCACCTGGACACAACAAGGGGTAGATATCGATG
>CBFHGJ010000035.1:0-4961 GCA_965655315.1 Bacteroidia bacterium | reverse complement strand
GTTGTATTCTGATGTGTTTAGAAACTATACCAATCGGGTATACAGACAACTCAGTTATTCAGAAGGTCAAGATACGATCGACTTTCAAGTATTTGAAAAAGCTATAAAGGGATATACCTACCTGAAGCAGACCGACGGGCTTATGAACGAGGAGTTTCTGACCATTATTGATTTTTCAAAAACAAGTATCAAAAAAAGACTTTGGACGATTGATATAGCAACCAAGGAAGTCCGATTTAACGAGTTGGTAGCCCACGGCAAAAGAACTGGAGATGCCGAAGCTAAATACTTTTCCAATAGTCACAGTTCCCACAAGAGTTCACTTGGATTTTATACCACTGGAGGACTTTATTATGGCAGAAACAATCTATCTCTTAAGCTCAATGGTCTAGAAAAAGGATTCAATTCCAATGCGTTTGCTAGAGGTATAGTTATACACGGAGCAAATTATGTAAATTTATCCATAGCGAGTGGTGCAGATAGAATAGGTAGAAGTTTTGGATGTCCTGCTGTATCTCAGCAAGCAAACAAACCTTTGGTGAATACCATAAAGGGAGGAAGCTGCTTATTTATCTATCATCCAACTGCAAATTATCTAGAGGAATCTAGAATAATAAATGCTAATATCTACATACCTGTGGATGAGTTAGACTCATAAATTTAGCATTGGTATCATCTTTGTACTTTACTTTGAATAAAGTGCAGCACATTCATCGCTTATTATTATTTCTAGGAGTACTCCTTTTTCTTGCTTCGTGCAAAGAAGAAAAGATAGTGCAAGTAGAAAGCGGTTTTGTACTTACTTCAGATTCTCTTTCCTACCATATTAAAGAACAGTTTGATAAATGGACAGTACTCATGTGTCAAGACCAATTGCCTTATATGGATACCTTGGAACATTATTACAGCCGACGGGACTACTCTCCTATTTGGTGGGATGAGATTACAGGCGACAGTGCTTCTTGGGAATCATTGAGAAAGACTATTGCCCATAGTACTACTCACGGCTTGGATTCACTCAATTATCATTTAGGTCTGATAGACTACTATAAAAATCTAGTACCTGAGATGAAAACCTCGGATAAAGCGTATCGAATACTGGCTGAATTAGAGTTAATCTTAAGTAATATGGTACTTGTGCAGTATGCAGATATTGCTAATGGCAGAACTGATCCTGAAGAAGTTTATGGATATACCTACATGCTTCCAAGGAATAATCTAAAAGATTTAGAATTATGGTCTTATCTCGAACAAAATAATAAATCACAATTCCTAGATAAAATTCACTACGGAGATACTGCTTATGTTGAGCTTCAAGCATTGCTAGAGGTTTATCTTGAGCGAAAAGAAGCTGAAGAAAATCAGACCATAGATTTTTCTAAATATCCGAAACTGGAAGAAGGCGATACTGCGGAAGTGATCCCACTCATTGTAAAACGCCTCCAAGGTAAAATGCTTCCCGATTCCAGTGTACTAAACCTCAGCAATGATACTTTGGTTTATACCAAAAAGCTAAAGTCGGTTATAAGAGAGCTTCAAGAGATGTATCAATTGACCCCAGACGGGATTATGGGCTTCAAAACATACAAAATCATTAACGCCTCTTCTTCAGACAAAATCAATCAGGTACAAGCAAATCTAGAGAGACAACGATGGTTCAAAAAACCCAAAAAGGGTCCTTTTGTCTATATCAATCTCCCAAAATACGAAATAGAAATGCACTGGGAAGACAGTGCAAAATCTATGCGTGTCTGCATAGGGAAAAACCTACCTGATAATTATGATGCTATGGTCAAAGAATATACTGACAGTGGATGGTTGTACAAGCTCCCGAGGAATATGGAGACGCCACAAATAGCTAGTAAGATTTCATATTTAGTAATAAATCCTACGTGGACCGTTCCATATAGTATAGTGAAACTAGAGATGTGGTGGAGACTGGTTTCAGATTCTACCTATCTGAGAAATAAAGGTTTTAAAGTCTATAAAGGGAAAGAAGAGATTCGCTCGGAATCTATAGATTGGAGCAAAGTGGACAAGGAAAAAATTCCATACAGAATTGTAGAAAGCCCTGGACCAAAAAACTCGCTTGGGACCGTGAAGTATATGTTTGGAAACCCCTTCTCTATTTACTTACATGATACCCCTAGCAAGTCTGCTTTTAAAAGAACACAACGGGCTGTAAGTCACGGTTGCGTGAGACTAGAAGACCCCATCCTGTTTGGAGAGTTTCTGATGCAGAATAGTAAAGAATATGATCCAGATGATTTTAGAATTATGATGGGTTATGAACCAAAAGATCCCGAACGTTTAGAAAACTATGATCCTACAGATACGCTGGCGACTATTCAAAAACTGGAAGAAACAACAAGTATCAATTTAGACAAAAGAATGTCACTATATTTAGATTACAGGACAGTATATTTCACAAACGACTGGAAACCTCGATTTTGTTATGATATCTACAATCAAAATAGGCTCATACTTGAAGCTCTAAACAACTAAATATCGCATTCAATACTGCTGCATATTCTATACTTTCGTATTAGCTTAAATAATATGAAGAATACAATATTTTACTTGATTATTCTGAATACACTTTTGATAACCTCTTGTGCTCAAAATGCTAAGAATTATTCAAACAGTAAAAATTCTGAAGATGAACAAAAAAGTGAATTACAATCTGACAATAATAGCTTCGAGATCTCAGATGAGAATGCTGATAGATTATCAGCAGATATAGACATGATGAGAGAAGGAATCGAGTACCGTTTAGACAGTTCAGTTCGAGTCGAAACAGCTGGTTTAAAAGATGAAATAAGACAAAATTTAGAATATCTGGACTATTTCTTCTCTAACGGAGAAATGATGAAGATTAGAACTGTCCCATATTCAAATAAATCAGAAAAGTATGAAGTTTACTATGTGATGAACGGTCAATTGAACCTTTGTTTAGTAACTGAAAACGAAAACAGCAATACAGATTCAATCAATGAAGGTGATGTGTATTACTTCCAATTTGGAGAGCCTTTCAAACATGAAAATATTAATAAGGAATCTACTTATAGTACAAAGGATGACAAAGCATTAGAACTACAGCGAAAGGTACAAGAATACTATGCTCATTTCGTTAAAATGAAATGAGGTATTGCTTCCTTCATCCTAAGATATATTCTTAGAACCTTTCATTCTTCTTATAAACGATAAAAGGCCAACCTGGTGGCTGACCTTTTAAACGATTACTAAAAGCTAAGTATGAAGTTTTAAGACGTTCTGGTCTTAAGTCTTTAGATTTTTCCAATCAAGATACCTGCAGATACTGTTCTCAGTTCCGGACCTTCATCCGCTTTGAATATGCTCTGAGGGAAATATCTACCAAAGAGGACTACATTCTTATACCCGAACTGCAACTCGTATCCAAGTCTAAATTGCTCTAAGTTATAGTCGTCTTCTATTTTGTTCTTTTTCTTTCCGTTATCGTTCCATTTCTGCTTCATATGGCTACCTATTCTATATCCGAAATTTGCACCTCCAGATATGTATACAAAATCATCTGACCCTTTTGGAGCTGCTTTAAAATTAAGTAGAACAGGAACTGTTAAGTGCTGCGTTACGAGCTTATTCTTATCATAGTTTACATCATCCACCATTATCTCTAATTCATCTGTATTCTGACCCAAGGTTATATCATTCTTAAATCTGTAGTTGTTATAATCTATACCTACTCCATATATCAGTCTTATCTTTCCTTTGTATAGATTCATTGCCTGAGTTACAATATCCCAAGAAAAGTTTACTGAAGAAGATGCGACTTCTATATTATCATAACCGTCTGCCACATCCAATTGACCATCAGCGTTTATGAGATTATTAAACCCTAAATGGAAATTATTCCAGTCTGTCTCTATAAACTTTGGCTCATCTACTTTCTCTACTTCTTGTTTCAATTCTTTTTTGATGATTTCTTTTAGATTTAATTCATCATCAGAGGCTACATCCTCTTCAGCATTAGGATCTTCTTCTCTGGAAGCAGTAATTTCAATGGTTTCTGTTTTGGTTCTGACTGTATCACGCTTTTCAATCGTGTTTTGGACGATATTTTCTGCCTCAAACTGATCACGTAAGTTTCTCACAATGAAACGGAATATCCCATCGGAATATAGTTTCACACATTCATTGTACTCAGCGGTGGTCATTTAACTGGTTTCTGTATGCTATACGTTAGCTTTTAAGATAAGTTACACAAAGTTCCATTTTTTTTATAAAGCCATATAATAAAGGAGGCGACAACTCTTTTTCTTCCAACTTAAGTTGCATTATTCTGACTTACATAGTGTTACTTTGCTATACAAATGAGTGAGTGGTTCGGAACATGGTTTGATAGCGAATTTTATCATATTCTATATAAAGATCGAGATTATACTGAGGCTGAAGAATTTATAAATACACTAATAACTCATCTGAATCCACCAAAATCTGCATTGCTTCACGATTTAGCTTGTGGCAAGGGTAGGCATAGTATACAGCTCAATAAGCTAGGCTATAATGTGGAGGGTTCTGACTACAGTGCAAATAGCATAAAACATGCAAAGGAATTTGAAAATGAACGACTTCATTTTTTCAAACATGATATGCGTGAATCCTTACCAAGAAAGTATGATTTCATATTCAACTTGTTTACAAGCTTTGGCTATTTTGATACTGATGAAGAACACTTTGAAACAATAGGTCATATACATCACGGTCTAAAGAAAGATGGTCTTTTCATTTTTGATTATATGAATGTTGATCACGTTTTAGAAAACTTAATTTATCAAGACACGATAGAAAAAGAGGGTATCACGTTTGATATCACAAAGGAGTTGCGTAACGGGAAAATAGTCAAGGACATTAGATTTGAATACAAACGTATCCCCTACCATTTCACTGAACAAGTTGCAGCTCTCTGTCCAGATCAACTC
>CBFHGJ010000034.1:0-6501 GCA_965655315.1 Bacteroidia bacterium | reverse complement strand
CCTCTATCTCATCTCCTACATTTAGAGTAGTCTTATCTACAGTGTGGTTCCAGTCTGCCGCTGGTATTTTTTGTCCAAATACAGCTACAGAAACAACCATTGCAAGCAGAAAAGTTAACGGTTTTAGTATATACTTCATGATAATCACTTCAAATAAAACGCTTTCAAATACATTTCATTACATCAGATGTAGATAAGTGCATAAATGTAGGCTAACCTTAGACCACGAGGTCTTTACCTTTGAACATTTAAGACTAATAACCACAATGAGAATTATAATTGCCTTAATTTCGATAGCTACTTGCTTTCAACTATGGGCTCAGAAGCAAACTCCAAACGAATATATAGATAAGCACAAAGACTTAGCAATCATAGAAATGCATAGAAGTGGTGTTCCTGCTAGTATCACTTTGGCACAAGGTGTTTTAGAAAGTAATAGTGGAAATAGCAGATTAGCTAAATATGCGAATAATCACTTCGGTATCAAATGTAAGGGCAGCTGGACTGGTAACGTGATATATGCAGATGATGATGCTCCGGAAGAGTGTTTTAGAGCCTATGAAAGTGTATTAGCTTCATACCAAGACCATTCTGAATTCTTGAGAAAAAACTGGAGATATCACGAACTGTTTGAATTAAAGCAGACAGATTACAAAGGATGGAGTAAGGGTTTAAGAAAAGCAGGGTATGCAACAAACCCTCAGTATGGAAATATACTTATAAGCTTGATAGAACGATATGATCTTGCACAATATGATAAAGCTGCTCTTCCTAGACCTTCATTACCTAATATAATAGTTGGGAAAGAAGTAAATGGATTACCTGTAAAGACTGCTAAAATGGGCGAAACAGTGCAAAGCATTGCTAAAGACAATTATTTAAAGGATAAGCATATAAGAAAATGGAACGACCTTCCTAGTGACGCTCAGATCACTCCTGGAGAAATTGTTTATCTCAAGCCAAAAAGAAGACGTGGAGCAGAGGAAAAACACGTCGTAAGAAAAGGTGAAGACATGAGGGATATTTCCCAATTGTATGGGATAAAACTAAAGCACCTGTATCGTAAAAATCGTATGGACCAAGGTGCTGAGCCTCAAGAGGGTGAGACGTTATATATGCAAAAGAAAAGGGGTTCTGAGGATTTAGTGAATTTGGCAGATAAAAAGCCCCAATGGGAGGAGCCGGCAACTGAGAAAGAAAAGTTTGTAAACCCTCATTCTGTAACAAAAGAACAAGTTGACAATATTGATCTTAGTAGCCCTGGAGCAATTAATAAGAAAGATATAGTTGTCCCAGACGTCCACGTAGTCCAAAAAGGGGATAATATTTACAGAATTGCCGAGAAATATCATGTATTTGAAGAAGACCTTCTAAATTGGAACAAAGACCTAAATCCTCGATCGATGAAAATCGGACAAAAAATTCATTTGACTTTAGAGTCTGCAACCGCTAATAATTCAGTCATGTCTAAAGAGGTGATAAACGCTGAAATCAAAAAACCGGTAACGAAAGAACAAATAGAAATTGTAACTGAGGATATTCAAGTGAATGGTCCCATTACTCATTTAGTGGTAAAAGGAGATACAGTCTACAGTATATGTAAACGATATGAAATATCTCCAGACCAACTAAAAGAATGGAATAACCTAGAAGGCAATAATATTGGACTCGGACAAAAGCTGAAAGTGTCTCAATAAATATGAGTCCCTTTCTCATTTTATCCATACTAATAGCTTACTTCGGAGTTCTAATCTTCATCTCTTGGTACACCTCCAGAGAGAGTGATAAACAGTCATTTTATTCTGGTAATAAAAAATCTCCTTGGTTCCTCGTTGCATTTGGGATGATTGGTGCTTCGTTGTCAGGGGTCACATTTCTTAGTGTTCCAGGATGGGTAGCAAGCACCCATTTTGGATATATGCAAACAGTACTAGGCTATATGGTAGGCTACCTGATTATAGCTAAAGTACTTATTCCTCTTTACTACAAACAAAACCTTACATCGATATACACATACCTGCAAAATAGGTATGGTGAAGTATCTTATAAAACCGGAGCAGCGTATTTTTTATTAAGTAGAATCATAGGTGCTTCATTCCGTTTATTCCTAATAGCGGGAGTGCTTCATACAGTTGTATTTGACCCTTTTGGACTGCCCTATTGGGGAACGGTGGCCATTACTATTTTACTGATATTTACCTACACGGCAAAAAGCGGAATAAAAACAGTAGTATATACCGATGCCTTACAGACGTTTTTTCTAGTTGCTGCAGTGATCCTGACCATATCATTTATTATCACTCAAATGGACTGGTCAATTGCTGAGACTATAAAAGAACTTGCAGCTGACCCAAACACTCAGATTTTCCATTTTGAAGGTAACAATGCAAATGTATTTTGGAAGCAGTTTATAGGCGGAGCATTTATAGCGTTAGCCATGACAGGATTAGACCAAGACATGATGCAGAAGAACTTAAGTATTAAGAATATTGCTAGTGCTCAAAAGAATATCTACATCCAAATGGTTATGTTCATTATAGTCAATATTGTATTTCTGAGCTTAGGGGCATTGCTTTATAAATATGTAGATGTAAATCAAATAGCAGGTATAGAAAAGAGTGATCAGCTTTTTACAGTGGTAGCTATGCAACATGCAACTCCCCTTGTTGGAATATTTTTCATAATTGGTTTAGTAGCCGCTGCTTATAGCAGTGCTGATAGTGCACTTACGGCTCTAACTACCAGCTTTTGTGTAGATTTTTTAGGCTTCGAACGTACCAAACCTACTAATACTAAAACTAGAAGATTAGTCCACATAGGATTTGCACTCGTGCTATTCGTGACCATACTTGTATTCCAGCTATTGAATAATGATGCTGTAATCAAAGAGCTTTTCCGAGCTGCTGGTTTTACGTATGGCCCTCTATTAGGACTATTCGCTTTCGGGATCTTGACAAAAAGAAAAATCAACGATAGACGAGTACTTGCAATAACTTTACTATCTATTATTCTCACGGGGCTATACTTTTATGGAATGCCAAAGGTGATTAATGGTTTTGAGCCCGGATTTGAGCTGATACTAATTAATGGTAGCATCACGTTCGTTCTATTGTGGCTGAATAGCATATTACATAATTCACAGAGAAATAAAAAATAACATGACAGATAAATCAAACGAAAGAATAAAGAAGGCATTTGCTAACAAAGAATGGCCTGATATAAAAAGTTCTAATAGCTGGAATATATTCAAGGTAATGGCCGAATTTGTAGAAGGCTACGATACTCTTGCTAAGATAGGACCTTGTGTTTCTGTTTTCGGATCTGCTAGAACTAAACCTGGCACCAAATACTATGAGATGGCTGTAGATATCGGTCAGAAATTAGCCGCCGCAGGACTAGGTGTTATTACAGGTGGAGGCCCAGGTATTATGGAAGCTGGAAATAAAGGAGCGAGTAAAGAAAAAGGAGCGTCAGTAGGACTAAACATAGAATTGCCGTTTGAGCAGAATAACAATCCTTACATTGATAGAGATAAGAGCATAGACTTTAATTTCTTCTTTGTACGAAAGGTTATGTTTATGAAATATGCACAAGGATTTATTGTATTACCTGGAGGCTTTGGAACATTAGATGAATTATTTGAAGCCTTAACCCTTGTACAAACTCAGAAAACAGCGAAATTCCCAATTATCTTGGTAGGATCAGAGTTCTGGGGAGGAATGATAGATTGGATTAGAAATACCATGCTAGAACAAGGAAATATTAGTGCACATGACTTGGATCTATTCAAACTAGTGGACACTGCTGATGAAGCAGTAAACGAAATATTTGAATTCTATACCAAATATAGTATGAGCTTAAATTTCTAAATCAGAATAGCCGACGGTACCGTTAGGCACCTTTTTTCTTGATGGCACATCATTTGCAATTTCTGAATTGTGTTTCTTTTGCCATTTATACTGTATTCTTTCTCAATTGCTATAACACCATATACCAGTGCATATAACTTAGCTCTGGAGTCTAGTCACATTGAGTCAACGTCTATACAATTTGACACTAAAAGCATCATAAGTGATACGCTTTGCGAAGGTGAAATTACAGATTTTGTCTATCGCTTTAAAAATACGGGCAACACTTCTATCCATATTCTAAATGTGAGATCTAGCTGTGATTGTTACGTTCCTGAATGGCCTAAGAATGAAATATTACCGGGGAGAACGGCTGAAATAATTGGAAGATATTCAACTCGCTATCGTTCAGGTCCATTTGCAAGATCACTGACTGTAAACTATAATGATGGTTTAGTTCAGAGAGTTATGCTTTTTGTACGTGGTTACACACTACCAAAAGAGTTATGTCAAAATTAAATCGAGGGGGTATAAATGTTTAAAAATATGAGTGCAACTTTGCAAACTATAAACACGTATCATGCAAAATTTCCAAGACACCATAACCGCACCCGCTACTCCAGCTGGAGTGTCAGCTTTAGCTGTCGTCCGGGTATCAGGTCCAGATGCCATTACTATTGCAAACCGTTGTTTTGACAAGGAAATAGGCGATGCAGATGGATATACTATTCACTATGGTCATATTGTAGATAAAGACGTGAAAGTCGATGAGGTTCTCATTAGCGTATTTAGAAACCCACATTCTTATACTGGCGAAAATTCCGTTGAAATATCAGGACACGGTTCTCCATATATAACCGGACGTATCATCCAGACACTGCTCAAAAATGGAGCTAGAATGGCTGAACCCGGAGAGTTTACTATGCGAGCTTTTCTCAACCAAAAATTGGACTTAGCTCAAGCTGAAGCAGTGGCTGATATGATCAGCAGTAATAGCGAGGCCAGTCTTCAAATGGCTCTAAACCAGATGCGAGGAGGTTTTAGTAATGATATAAAAGTACTGCGTCAAGAACTGATTGATTTTGCTGCACTTATTGAATTAGAAAATGACTTTGGTGAGGAGGATGTAGAGTTTGCAGATCGAGAAGGATTGAAACGGCTCATTGAAAAACTACTAAATAAAATAGAAAAGTTGCGAAGCTCATTTGCTGCGGGAAATGTGCTTAAAAATGGTATCAACACGGTTATAGCGGGCAAACCAAATGCAGGAAAAAGCACCTTGCTGAATGCCTTACTCAATGAAGATAGAGCGATAGTCTCTGACATAGCAGGGACCACAAGAGACACTATAGAAGAAGTGTTTACTCTAGATGGAATCCAATTCAGGCTGATAGATACTGCAGGGCTTAGGGATAGTTCAGATACTATAGAGCGAATAGGAGTAGACAAAGCAAAAGCACAAATGGATAAGGCTGAACTTCTTATCTACCTGTTTGACATCAGTAGCACAACTCCTAGCAGCCTAACCCAAGAATTAAAAGATTTACCGAACGTATCACAAACTTTATTGGTAGCTAACAAAGCAGATACTGTAGATTATAAGAAAGAGGATTGGCCTGAAAATACTGTATTTATATCTGCCAAAGAACACCATATAGAAGTGCTAGTTTCCGCTCTATCACGAGTTGCAAGTCACTATGAATTAGGAAATGAAACGGTAGTAAATAATGCTCGACATGCAGATGCATTAGCCAAAAGCTCTGCTGCCTTGCAAACGGTTCTCTATGGATTAGATACTAGATTGACTAGTGATATGGTAGCCCTAGATATTCGCAATGCTCTAAACCAACTTGGACTCATAACTGGCGAGGTGACTAACGACGAAGTGTTAGACTCAATATTTACTCGATTTTGTATTGGGAAGTAAACAATCAAAGTATTCTTGCCTTAAAACAAAGTATATCAACTTACTATACAGTGTTTTACAGATTATTGGATTGTTTCTGTACCTTATTTGTACCTTTGAGTAGTTCTTAGTGTCCTTTTCGGAAATTATCTGTGGTAATTTCTCCCAAATTGGACACTATAAGACATTGGTGGACAGTATAGGACAATTATGAGTTCAAATATTACGGTAACAAGAAAGTGTATCGAATGCGGTAATCTCTTTACGGCTAAAACCACCGTTACTCAATTCTGCTCTGCCAAGTGCAATAAAAGGAATTACAAAAAAAGGAAGAGAAACGAGAAAGTCTTGACAACAGAGAATGCTCTCTTTAATTCTGTTAAGACAGATTACAAAATTTTAGAAGCAAAACCATTCCTAAAGATTACTGAGCTAAGTAAAATCTTGAATGTTAGCAGAAGTACGATATACAACCTGATAAATAATGGGACCATTCCAATTGTTAAAGTTGGCAATCGAACCTTAATTAAAAAGGAGGATGTAGAACATGTATTTCAGTCCCGTCAGGTAATAAAAACGGAGCAACCCAAACCAGTTATAACATCCTACTACACTTCCAATGAAGCTCAATTCCAGTTCAATATAAGTTACCACTGGTTATATCAATTGATACGAAGGCATACTATCCCATTCACTTATCACGGTAGTCTTCTAATTATTTCCAAACCTCATCTTGACTACCTTATG
>CBFHGJ010000033.1:0-12119 GCA_965655315.1 Bacteroidia bacterium | reverse complement strand
ATTTTTCAAATTGTTTCAGCCAACCTTTACTAGCTATTTGATATCCGTGATCTGAAACGTATTCCAAAACACGAACTTTAGTAATATTCTTATTTTTATCAAAAGCCGTAAAGTAGAAGAACTGCTCAAAGCTTTCGGTTTCCTTGTCCGGTTTATCACATCCCCCGACCTTACAACCTAGGCCTCGAGATATTATACTATACCCTTCTAAGCTATCACCTCTGTAAAGTTCAAAAAGCTGATGATTCAAGGCAAGATCATCACTCACTTCGATCTCTTTTGAAACGATATTTTTATCATAGATCTTAGAGAGTTGGCGAGCCATTTTTTTGGTTAGATAATCTGGCAAGTAACTATATGCCCCGCTAGCACCAATGGCTATTAGGGCAATAAATACAGTTATGATCTTTCGTCTTGCCAATTATTTTTTATCTGAACCAAAAACCAATACCAGAGTTGAACTGATGTCTAGTATTATTATTTGCGTCGCTAAAATTTTGATAATCTGCTTTTACCACAAATGATTCGTTTAGGAACAAAGAAAAACCAGTGGTAACTGCAGTTCTATCGTAGCTATTGTTGATTTTTATTTCTCCAGAAACAGTATTGTGCGTGTTATATTCAGAGTAACGAGCAAACGGAACAAATCGCTTATTTATACCAAGTATATCGCTGATATCATATCCCACCTCTGCATAGTATCCAAACATACTAGATCCGATATCCTTTCCGGTAAACGCATTGTATTGATCTGTATTAGTGAAGTTAGAATAGAATAATTCACCTCTTGCTTGTAGCCTCTTTGCCTGGTACCTGAAATCAAAGCCAATCATTTGAACACCAATGATTGAACTATCAGCTGTAGCTAGTTGTGCTGAGCTATCAGCATGAATTTCATTAAACAGGGTAGACTCCGTTCCTCCAACATATGTAGCAAGACCAATATCAAATCCTTTGAGGCCATAATAATTCAGTTTGGCGGAAAGATCGGGAGCGGTCATAGTCACTTGTGCTCCTTTTTGTCGTGCACCTCTTAGCGGCTTACTGCCATCTAGTTTAGCTTCATCATTGTAACTCATTAGTCCATTTACAGCATACAATTGATAACGTAAAGCTGCATTTGGCAGGTTGCCGGCAAACCCAGCACCTATTTCTCTCCAAGTACTAGGGTATAAAGCATTAGCAATCGTCGGTCTATTGACACCATTGAAAATAGTAGGCTCGTGATATTCATTCATTATTCCCATAGGGATTAGAAGCAAACCAGCTTGTATATTTAGCCAAGGCTTTGCCTGATAATTCAAATATGCCTGTTCAAGAAATACTTCTTTGATGTGCTCTATCTCTATTTCACTAATAAAGGAAGTCTTGTTGTCAAACTTATACCCAAATAGTAGCACCATTCTTTCAGCATCCAAAGCACCATTGTATTTGGTGTTATTCCCAAAAGGCTGCTCGTAATGGATCTCTCCATACGCACCCATGAGAAGACCTCCGTTCTTACTCTCTAGTAATGTTCGAGCTGAATTGATGTGATAATTTTCTAAGGTATCTAAGGAATTACTTTGTCCGAAAAGGCAGATTGAAAATAATAGGACAATCGAGGAAAGTAGATTTATTCTTTTCACTTATTCAATTTTCAGTGGTGCGAAATTATTTTTATTTGGAACAATTAAAAATAGGAAGATGCTGATTTCTGTCAGTTTCAGTTATTTAGAATGATGAACAAAAAAAACAGTGAAAACACACTCGGAAGCCCTTGAATAAAGGGTTCTACATTTTAAATAAGACCGGTTGTTATATTTATTTTCTTACTAAGCGGCTGAAAAGGAAGTTTTGAATGGTGCCAAAGGGAGTAAGGTGGTCTGCTTTGAAACAATCTAGTAGCTTAAAAACCCTTCCAAATGCCTGATTTAATTTATTCTCATCGTACTGTGTGATTTGTAGTCCACTGCATTTAAGTGGTCCGTTAGTAGAAAATGTACCAAGAACTATGTGCTGTGCATATTTATGTGCGAGAGAAACATAATTACCTATATCTATGTCTTCCGTAAGAAAATGAAAAGCAGCTCTGTCATGCCAAATATCGAAAGATTCTAGAGGTTTGAAATTACGGATGTCTTCTACAATCCATTTCACCTCGGTAGATTTGTCTCCTAACCTCTTTTTTGCCTTGTCAATTGCCGCCTTACTAATATCCATTACGGTTATGTTGCTATATCCCAAATCAAGTAGTGCATCCACTAGTTTACTTTCTCCACCTCCTACATCTATGATTTTAGCTTTCTTGGAAAGATTGAACTTTACTATTAAGTCTACTGACATTTGAGGGTAGGCCTCTGTCCAGCTAACCTCTTGAGGAGTTTTAGTGCTGTATATGTTTTCCCAATGTTGTTTTGAGTTCATTTAGTATGCGAGATGAATTTGAGTGAACAAACAATAAGCAACGAAGGTATTAATTATCACTATTTGAATTGATCAATATGTTGAGTGATTTTTTAAGTTTTTATTCACTCACTTCGTGGTCAAGAGTAATACCTTCGCACTACTTTGCTAAAGGAATATATCGCAACCTTGTTATGGAGCTTTTCTCCATTTGGTGAGGCCAAATTTGGTATTCCGTATGGCATACTTCATGATCTTAATCCCGTATTGGTTTTGGTAGTAGCTATTCTTGGTAACATAGCTGTATATCCGGCTATGTTATTTTTTTTAGAATATGTGAATAAATGGCTAGCACAATGGCATTGGTATAGGAGTTCAGCCATATGGGTAGCTCGAAGAGCTAAAAAGGGGTCGAAAACTAAACTAGAAAAATATGGATATATCGGGCTTGCTTTATTTGTAATGGTTCCTACTCCAGGAAGTGGAGTTTATATTGGTTCCATAATTGCATTTCTGCTTCGTTTGGACTATCGTAAAGCATTTATAGCAAATGCAATAGGAGCGGCACTTTCTTGTACTATAGTTTGGAGTATAACTTGTATCGGAATTGGTTTATTCTGATTAGACGTTCTTACTCGCTTTAAAAGCTTCGTTTAATTCCTTATAATCTAGTTGTCCATTCACTGACTTTAAGTACTCAAGAATAATTAGTGCTTTTTCAATGCGTTTTTCACTAGATTTAAGTTTTCCAACTATATGAATCAGACTTCTTTGTTTACCCATACTAAGTTGATCAAATAGACCTTTAGCGTCTAAATCAAGTTGCCAAGCAGTTTGCAGTTCTTCGGGTACAGGCATTCCGTATTTAGAATCATCTACTTTTATTTTTATCTCAACTAGTGTATCCACTTCCAAGCCAAGTTTTTTTCTAGTATCCTTATTGAGATTAATGAAAAAATTTCCCTTGCCATCATGCATTAATGCACAATGAATTTGTATCTCATTTGAAAATTCACATATAATACGTCTATCCTTGCCTAGGTCCAGTGTACTTACCTTAGTTTTAGGTATTAGAAGTGCCAAATACCATACTTGTCCGGGCACTCTTTTTAATCGAACAGTAATAGAAACTTCTTTCATTGAGGAGATTATTTAGGGAACCGAAGTTTTAAGTTTTGAATTATTTCGTCAAGGCCATTTAATTTAATTTCATAGACCGTATCAAGCTGTACTCCAAGTTTATCTTTTGGGAAGCCACCTTTTCTCTTGAACCATTCTAAGTAGGATATCGGCAAGTCACAAACAAGTCTCCCCGCATATTTACCATATGGCATTTTCACGGTCACAATTTGCTCTAGGATTTCCGGATTAGGTGAACCAATCATACTTTGTATTCTCGAAGGTAATAAGCAGATGTTGTAGTGTCTTTAAAACGAGTTTATTTTTCAGCCTTAAATGCAGATTAGTGCTTATCTGAGACAGTTAAAAATGACTGATTTATTATCAGTTTGTTAATGAACCAATGGCTGATATGTACGTTTCTTTGTGGTATAATTTGCTCAATGGTTGAAGAATTCATTATTACTATTTTGTGGAGTTTATCTCCACTAGGAGAAGCCAAGGCAGGTATACCATATGGCTTACTCAATGACCTGAATCCATACCTTGTGTTGTTACTAGCAATTATTGCCAATATTCTGGTTTTTCCGTTGACGATGTTTTTCCTAGAGAATATCAACCGTTGGTTAACAAGATGGCATTGGTATAAGAAAAGTGCACTTTGGGTGGCTCATAGGGCAAAAAAAGGTATAGGAGAGTCCGTAAAGAAATTCGTGTATTCTGGACTCACATTGTTCGTTATGATCCCTTTTCCTCGTGCAGTTGTATACGCAGGATCTATTGCAGCATATTTGTTTAAAATGGACGTAAAAAAGCATTTGTAGCTAACGCTGTAGGTATCACTATTTCCTGTCTCATTATCCAGAGTGTCACTCATTTTGGAGTAGAGAGCCTCTTATAGATTTCTTTTTCAATTTTAGTCGATATAGAAGGATGAATATCGACAGATATGTGGTTGTTTTGGTATAAGTTGCTATGTTCGAAGTCAAACAAGAAAGAATAATAATACCATGATAACGATACAATTCAATACAGACAAAAGCATAGAAGCGGAAGAAAGACATCAGGAGTATTTTTCAAATCAAATATCTGATGCACTTAGTCGTTTTGAAAATCACATAACACGAGTAGAGGTTCATTTGAAGGATAAAAACGGTAGTAAAGCAGGTCATGAGGATAAGACTTGCGTATTGGAAGCTAGATTAAAAGGCAAGCAACCGATAGCAGTAACTAGTCATGCAGATAGTATTTCAAAAGCAGTTTCTTTCGCTACTGATAAAGCGGTCACTGCTATAAATACGATAGTAGGGAAAGGTAAGTCGAGGTAACGATAAATAATAAGTACATAAAAGAGCGGTTAGAGTAAATCCTGCCGCTCTTTTTTTATAATTTGAATTATACTAATAGTTGAAATAGGTTTGCACGTCAGTAGACATAAATAAACATGAATTTAGAATTAAGAGAATGGTTTATAAATAATCTCGGTGTTACACAATTTGTTGCAACACTTTTATTAATTGGGTTAACCGTATTTGAGGTCTTTGTGATATGGTGGTTGTCTAAGCTAATACTGCAGTCTATGGTCCCAAAACTGACAGCAAAAACAGAAACGCTGTGGGATGACATTATTTTCAATGAGCGAATTATAAATTCCCTAGCTACGTTAATCCCTGCTGTGATTCTAGACTACGTCTTACCAGAGTTGTTTAAAGAATCGACCTTTTTTCTCCCTCTAGTATTAGGAGCAACCGACATACTCATTATTATAGTCTCCGTATGGATTCTCATATCTATTTATAACTCTATATATTTTATTCTTTCTGAAAAAGAAACGCACAGGGATAAACCAATAGGTAGTCTTACTCAGTTGGCAAAGATTCTTACCTTTTCAGTTGGTGCTATCCTTATAGTCTCTATCATAATTGGTCGGAGCCCCTTGTTTTTACTCACTGGTTTAGGAGCTATAGCTGCCGTACTACTTCTAGTATTTAGAGATAGCATTTTGGGATTTGTGGCCAGCATTCAGCTTTCGGCAAATAAGATGGTTCAAGTAGGGGATTGGGTTACTGTTCCTAACTACGGAGCAGACGGAGATGTATTGGAAATAAATCTGACCACAATCAAGGTTCAAAATTTTGATTTGACCATTACTACCATACCTACTTACGCCTTTATCTCTGATTCATTTACCAACTGGAGAGGGATGAGTAATTCAGATGGTAGACGTATCAAAAGGGCAATACATATTAAGATAGATTCTATTCGATTTTGTGATGAAGATATGTTAAATCGTTTTCAAAAAATTGAGCTAATTTCAGATTATATAATAAAACGGAATGAAGAAATAAGAGAGTATAATGCTGAAAATAAAGTAGATACCTCGACTCCAGTAAACGGCAGGAATATGACCAATATTGGGGTTTTTAAGACTTATATAGAGGAATACCTTCAAGCAAATCCGAATATTAACGATCAAATGACCATAATGGTAAGACAACTGCTTTCTTCAGAAAAGGGTCTGCCTCTTGAAATATATGCCTTTAGCAGAAATCAAAACTGGAAAGCATACGAAAATATTATGTCGGATATCTTCGATCATGTTTTATCGTCCGTACCATATTTTGGTCTAGAAATATTTGAATACCCAGCAGGTTCTGATTTTAAATCAAACCTTTAGTTCCAGTTCCTCTAGAACATATAGCCAAAAGCAATCCCAGCTCTCAACATAGGGATGGGTACACCTTTTAGTTCAGCCCAAGCGGAGGTACTATTAGCGTCATAGGTTAAGTCGTTTATAGCGTTACCCAGTATAGCGATTTCTACATCACCTAAGTTATCCATTTCCTGCTTAATGTCTTGGAAATTTTGTTCGTCTAAGTTAGGATCATTGGTCTCTGCATATACATTCCCGACCCCCATTCCAGCTCCTGCATACAAGTCTAAGACGAATTTCTTAGCAAGATGAAATTGACTTCCAACAACCAACCCTCCACCAAATGCTTTCGCATTTGCCACAGCATTTGCAGTAATAGTCCCGTTGTTTTTTTCGTAGTCATATGGAATCTCAAAATCGTAGTTGTAATGTCTTGTAAATAATTCAAGATAGAAACCTTTCAACGATTCCTTAGTGTACATTCTTGCGTATGGATTTATGAAATATCCAGAGGGAGAGATTTCTCCTTTGTAAGCTAGGTCGTCTCCTGAATTAGAAGAGCCTGTAGCTCCAAGTTCCAACGTTCTTTTAATCAAGGAACCAGCAACTAAGCCGACACTAAATTTTTTATTCAGTTTGTATTCGTAATTTAAATTCACACTTGATATTAAATTAAAATTTGCCGGTACATACGCCTTAAGATCAGTTTTGATAACGTGTCTAGGACCAAGAATCTGAGCAAAAAGTTGACCGCAAGATAGAAGTGAAATTAAGGTGAGGAGTAAAATGTTGTTTTTCATGGTTAATTAATTGAATCTCGAATATACTTCAAATCTCGACTAGTAGAGTGAGAGGTTTTGCAATAATTCTATGACTTATTGATTCAAGAATCATTTTTAATATTCAAATTGGTTTTAAATATTAAAATTATAGTCCTGCATAAATATTGGTTATCATTGAAACTTAATGAGGAGGCTGGTAAGTCACATAACGATACTTTGTTGTATTCAATTTCTACTTAATACTGCGTCTTTTGGTCAAATTATATTTGATCGAACTCCCCAAGATCATATGTTTTTAGCCCAAAACAAGAGTTTGTCTGGCAGCATTTATAAGTTAAAAGGAAAAGTTTCAGACCTAAATTTCAGCAGGATTTATATTGATATTTATAAAGACGGTGTTTTCTTGAAATCTAATCATACAAAACTGAAAAGAGTTGGAAATGAACTACTTTTTGATTTTGCTGCTTTGATTCCAACTGCTAAGTCATATTACAAACTTATATTTCGTCTTGAAGGTGGTCGCACTTACACCACAGAAGTTGATAGTGTATTGGTTGGGGATGTTTACTTAATTCAAGGACAGAGTAATGCAGTAGCTGCTGATTATAGAAAAGTGCCAGCAACAGCTTTTGACACCAGTTATAATAGTGATTTTATAAGGAGTTTTGGTACCAGTTCTCCTAATTGGTATCTATCACAAAATGATATAGGTTGGTACCCAGCCGAAGCTAGTAATATTTATACAAAAGGAGCTATTGGACAATGGGCTGCGGTTATGGCAAAGAATCTCTTAGATTCATTTGATACTCCAATTTGCCTATTAAATGGAGCGGTCGGGGGAACCCCCGTGAACTTTCATCTCCCTGACAATACAAATCATTTTAACGTTTTTACAAACTATGGCCGACTGCTAAGCAGAACAGAAAATGCTGGATTCAGAGATAACATCGCTGGTATTTTCTATTTTCAAGGTGAGTCAGATGGATCATTGGCAACTAAACACGATACTATGTTTCGTGAAATTATTGATGCTTGGAAACTTGATTACCCAGATTTTGGAAAGCTTTACGTCTTACAAGTGCGTTCAGGGTGTGGTAATCCGAGTATTCAATTACGCGAGGCTCAACGTCAATTTGGTCTAACCATAGATAAGTGCCAAACTGTTTCGGCCAATGGACTCAATGGACACGATGGTTGCCATTATAATTTTAAGGATGGATATGAATCACTTGGACTTCAATTATCTCATCTTGTGGGTAAAGATCTTTATGGCAGCAAGAGGCAATTTGTAGATCCTCCAGATATAAATAAAGCCGTTTATAATAATAGTAGCCATACCGAAATTAGGCTTGTGATGAGGCGACCAAGTGATAGTTTATTTGTAGATTCAAGTTTCTATTCACTGTTTCGAATTGTCGGAGACCCATCTATCCAGATATCAGATGGTAAGCTTGTAGGGAATGAAATAATATTATCGTTAAATAAGGCGAGTTGTCTACCCTTAGGGCTGTCATATGACGGAATTGCTTTTGCACAGACATGGGTTAAGAGCAAAACAGGAATGGGTATGTTAAGTTTTTACGATGTACCTGTTTTAAATTTTGATATAGATACAAGTCTTTTTGCGTGCAAAAAGCAGCCCTTATTACTTGGAACAGATTCAATACCTGGATACTCTTACAAGTGGACCAATCTTAAAAGTAACAGCATTTATATTCAAGCAAGTCCAAAGATTATTTTAGATTCGACTACTGCATTTCAGCTGACTGTAAGTCACGGTCCTACTATTTGTACTCAATCGGACACTATTAATGTGAAAGTAAGAGTTGATTCAGTGGTAATTCCAAAATTTAAGGAAGAATATGTGATTTGTGAGGGTAAGGAAATTGAGCTTACTCCTAACACAAATGGATATACACAGTTTAAATGGGACACATCAGTAGAGTGGTCCTATGTTCTAGATAGCACTGTGAAGACAAAGTGGACTGCAACAAGTTCTTTTGGATGTAAATATTCAGATAGCTTTAAATCTCGTTTATCTGTTATTGATTTATCTCTTCCTAATGATGTTTTTGTTTGTCCAGGAGAAGATACTTTACTTACGCTTAGAGACAGTTTTTTAAGCTATCAATGGAATGGAGTATTTGGTTCAAATACTTATAGAACTGGGTCAGGGACAATTTTCTTAGAGGTCCTAAATCACGATTTGTGTTTAGATTCTTTAGAACTAACAGTGTCCACAATTGAAAAACCTTTTCAACCCGATTGGGATTTTGAGATTTGTGAAGGTGTCGAATTAGAAATATTACGTCCAGATTCTATTGTACAATGGAATTTAGGAAGTGAACAGTTACCGGACTTACTCCGGATATCTTCTCAATCAAATTTAGCCATAACTTGGGTTGATAAATTAGGTTGTAAGCACTTAGACAGCATCAAACGGCTTGATTTGAAATTGCCAGAAATAGACATAAGAGATACGGGTTTTTGCAAAGGAGATTCTGTCTTAGTTAGTTTAGATTCATCTTTTAGTCTTATATGGTCAGATGGTAAATTTGGGAGCACTCGGTATTTTTCTATCGACGGATTTTATTATACTGATGCAACGGATACCAATGGTTGTAGCCGTGCGATAGATATAAAAGTAGATGCTTGGGAGCCACCAGAATTAGGTATTTTTAAAGATACCTTACTCTGTAAAGACAGCTCATGGTTAATATCTATTTTGGATTCGAACACATATTGGATTAATGGTATAGAAGCTCTGGAAACAGCATTGTTCTTTCCGGGTAATGAGTATGTAATAGAAGCAGTTAGTCCTAGAGGATGTGGTTCAATGAAAACTATCATAGTAGAAGATCTTAATTGTATAAACAGTGTTCGTTCAAGAGCGAAGGAATCTGTATTGCTCTATCCAAACCCTACTAATGGTTATATTGAGATCCTTTCTAAAGATAAGCCTGTAGTAATGGTTACTTTATTCAATAACTATGGAGTAGAGGTGTTCAGAAAGGAGTTAAAACCGAGAAGAAACCATGTAATCGAATTGCCTGATTTATCAGGTCTTTTTACTTTTCAAGTAACCTTTGACAGCGGAAAGTATGTTACCGAAAAAGTATTGATTCGTCGATAATGAGTATAGTTAAATTGCTTAAAGGTCAGCATAATGAGCTTTTCAGTAATAGGAATCTTTAAGAAAAAAGCATAAAAAAAGCGAGAGGAACAGTCCTCTCGCTTTTTTATTTTTTCAAGGTATAGACTATTGGTTAGCCTCGTATCTAGCCTTTTGATCATCCAGTAATTTCTGGATACTCTTATACACTTTGTTTTTACCTTTTGGGTCAAGTACTTTATACTTAGCAAGGTAAACATTAGCTTGATTAAAGTCCTCTAACCAGATGTTTGCAAATGCAAGGTTTAGGTATAACCCTTCTCCTACAGCTGCATTTATTCTAGCTTTTTTATTTCCTCCGTCAATATTTCCAATTTCATTTTCCCAGATTTTAGCCATTTCAGCGATTCTATCCTTCGTAGCTTGCTCTATTGGGTAAGAGTTAAGCATATTGTAAACTTCTACTGCCTTAGGGAATGTAGTGTTTAACTCAGTGTAATCGTGTTTTTTAGACTTGAAAGTGAATATTATTCCGTTATAAGATACTGAATTGTACCCCATATTATTTTTCAAAAATGAAGTCAAAGAATTCATGTTTGCTCTCATTTTTGTAGACTCAATAGCTCTTAATTTAGCTTCTTTGTTTCTGTTCCAATCTTTATCTCTTTCGTATTCAGATTTGAAGTACTTAGATTGAAAATCATTTCCTTTTCCTACTTGCTGTGAAGTGAAAGTCTCACTACTTACTACCTGACCATTTTCGTTCAATACTTCCATAGTGATAGTACCTACACCATTTACTCTGTAGTAGTATCCTTTTTCGCTGATATGCTGAGCATTATAGGTGTAGTCAAATCTATTGATTATGACTTTTACTTTGGCACTTGTTCCACTTTTTTGCTCAAGGCCAGGGATGCTAACTTGTGCTTTGATTTCGTCCTCACTCCAGATAGTCTGGTAAAATGGAGATTCTACAAGATCAGCTTTTCCTGTAGGCTTTTTGTCTCCTAAAAGTACCTTACCTACTAGTTTTGCTCCTGTCTTTTTATTGTCGTAGTCTTCTTTTTCCTTTTTTGCTTCCGCTTTTAGTTCAGCATTCTCCGCTGCTATAGCTTCCTTTTGAGCTAGTATTTCATCAGCATATGGAGTAGATACTTCTACATCATATGTTTTGTCTGCTGAGATAGGATAAAGAGGAAGTTGCTGGTAAGAAAAAGTAGTTTTACTTTTTGAAGATTGAGCTTGGGCAAAGCTGATTAAGCCAACTGCTACCAATGTAATTAAAGTTCTTATTTTCATTGTGTATCGTTAATTAAGGTCGCGAAAATAACGCAATTCTCTACAATTTGAATGGATTGCGTAGAGCTAATCAAAGTTTCACATTGGAATCCCTAGGTGGAATCTTTCCTACTTCCCGACAGAAAGTAATTAAACCTGTAAATCAATTAATTACAGTATTAAGATACAAATAAGGGACAAATTCAGAAAAAGACTTGGTGTACTTAGAATTCCATATTAATATAAGCAAACAGACCCAAACCACCTCTACTCAATTGAGGTTTTATCAGAGTCACTGTGGCTCATTTACAAATATTTGGTCGTAGTCCTCTCTGCTCAATACTGTATCATATCCACCAACCGCTTGTCCTTTGTGTCGGTTAATTCCTGTGTATTCTAAGCTTGCGTCCTCATATCTTTTGAATTTGTAAACAGCATCATTCATTAGGGCTGAATTAAACACTCCAAGACTTACCAGCAATTCAAAGTCTTTCACAGTCAAGCCTGTGACTTTCTTAAAAAGTCCAGGTTCTAATTGTGTGATTACATCTTTCAAGGTATGCTCCCTATAATCCGTCAGATACATGAAAACTGGAATTCGAGTAGCAAACTTGATGAGCTTTTCTTGTATCTGCTTTCTCAGGCTTTTGTATTCTTTTTCTTCCTCTGTCAGTTCCTTCTTTTCCTTTTTGGTCATTTGCTCATCGTTCTTATCCTTCTTTGCTTTTTTGACCGATTCGGATTTATTAATGATGGTTTCAATGTCTTGATTCAATGACCTGAATCCTTC
>CBFHGJ010000032.1:0-12171 GCA_965655315.1 Bacteroidia bacterium | reverse complement strand
TTCAAAAGCATCCATATCTTCTGGAGGATACTCTTTAGTGGTAAAAATGGTATAAAGAATAGCCAACAAGAACACGATAGCACCAATACCAAAAGCGAGCTTTACATTCTCAGGTATAACCCCTTCTGGAGCAGTATCGCTATATCCAAGTGTAGTTAAGAATCTAGGTAATTGGCTTGCAACCCAAGTACCTACACCAATGATCAGCGTCTGAACTAAAAATCCATAAGACCTTTGAGACTCATCAAGTTTGTCCGCAACTAATGCCCTAAATGGCTCCATACTTATATTGATAGACGCATCCAACATAAGCAGAGCACCGGCAGCTACCCATAGCACTGGGCTATACGGCATAAAGAACAATGCTATAGAAGCGAGTATTGCTCCAATCAAAAAATAAGGTTTCCTTCTTCCAAAACGAGTGCTCCAAGTTCTGTCACTCATATACCCTATTATCGGTTGAACAATCAAACCTGCCAATGGTGCAGCTATCCACAGACCAGGAATATCGTGAGGTTGTGCTCCAAGATTTTGGAAAATCTTAGTCATAAAACCACCCTGCAAGGCAAAACCGAATTGGATTCCTAAGAATCCAAAACTCATATTCCAAATTTCCCAAAAACTTAACTTCGGTTTTCTATTACTCATATCTTTTAAAAAAACTTAAAATTACCTTTACCTGTGTTCTCGTATTCCTCTTTTACGAAGCGGTACAATCGTGCTGGCTTGTGAGGAACACCAGATTGAAAATTTTCGGTTTCCAATAGGAAGCCTGTATTTAACATTCTACGTCGAAAATTCCTTCTGTCAATTTCTTCATCCATAATCTCATTGTACAAAGTGTATAACTGATGCAGAGAGAACTCTTCTGGCAGCAGTTCAAAACCTACCGGTTCCAAATACAGTTTATTCCTCAGCTTTTGAATAGCGGCATTTAGAATATCGTTGTGATCAAAACCAAGTTCATCTACGTCCTTGTAGTCTGCCCACATTAGATGTTTTGCAAAACCAGAAGGTTTGATCTTATAATTTTTGATGTTTACGAGAGAAAAGTAACCAATAGTTATTACTCTCGCCTCTGGATTCTGACGTATTGCCTCTAACCATCTTCTATCTTTTTCTTTAGAAAGTCTGTCTGGATCACCGAATGCAGCTATTTGTTCTAAAAACACATTCCGCATACCAGTTAAATCCTTCAGCACTCTTGCTGCTGATTCATCTAACTTTTCGTGATCTCTTATCAAATCTCCTGGCAACACTAAGGTATCCTGAGTAAGATCTAAATTATCTCTAATATCTCGCTGCACGAGCAAAACTTTCAGTTCTGAACCATCAAAACCAAAGACTACACAATCAACTGAAACATTTGGATTGACCTTAAAATTGGTGCGTTTTAGCTTAGTCATGTAGTGTTAGGAATTGCTTTTGAGTGGTAAAAATAGTTATTTTTTTCAAAGTGTAATTTTTACGCTAAGTTTGCTTGTAAATAATTAGTAATTAGATGATTTTAGTTGCCGACAGTGGATCTACCAAATGTGATTGGATGTTAGTTCACCCTGAAGGAAAACGTGAACTTACTCATACTATGGGCTTCAATCCGTTTTTCCATAACTCTGCTTTAGTAGAAGTTAAGTTATTAGAAAATGACGTATTTCAGAAGTATAGAAACGATATTAAAGAAGTTTACTTTTATGGAGCTGGTTGTTCCAGCCCAGAACGAAATGAAATCATTCATAAAGGACTGAGAAAGATTTTTACAGCTGCAGACGAAATACTTGTGGATCACGATTTGACTGGTGCTGCCCTTGCAACAACTGCTGGAGACCCAGGAATATCGTGTATCATAGGCACAGGCTCAAATTCTTGCTTTTTTGACGGGGAGCAGGTTCATGAAGAGGTGCCAGCCTTAGGTTATATTCTCGGTGATGAAGGAAGTGGCTCATACTTTGGAAAAATAATGTTATCAGAGTGGTTGTATAAAAGAATGCCAGCTGATCTAGCATCCGAATTCGAAAAAGAGTACAATCTAACTAAAGAAAACATCTTCGATGCAGTTCATAATAAACCAAATCCGAATGTATACTTAGCAAGCTTTATGAAGTTCCCGGGTAAACATATAGACCATCCATACTTTAAAGATATGATGTATGAAGGTATGGCTCGTTTCATCAACATTCACGTTTGGTGCTATGAAAACTTTAGAGACGTTCCAGTAAATTTCGTAGGCTCTGTAGCTTATTATTTTAGAGATGTTTTGGAAGAAGTGGCGAGAAATCATAGATTTACAATCGGTAAAATAGAAAGACGGCCTATTGATCCGCTTACAGATTACCATACTAAACCAAAATCAACAATCAAATGAGCCTGAAAGCAATTATCTATGATCTAGATGGTGTGATTACAGACACTGCACATTATCATTTCAAGTCTTGGAAATGGGTAGGTGAGCAACTAGACTATAATCTTACCGAAAAACAAAATCAAAAGTTAAAAGGAGTCGGGAGAAAAGAATCTTTAGATAAGATATTAAACTGGAGCGGATCTCGTATATCTGAGGCAGCTAAACAAGATCTCTTAGTTCAAAAGAACAAAATGTATCTCAAACTCATAGATAATATGACTCCAGAAGAGGTATTTGAAGGCTTTAAGACCTTTAATAATAAAGCTAAAGAAAATGGACTTAAGGTAGCTGTAGGTTCAAGCAGTAAAAATGCTGTCAGGATTATTGACAAATTGGATTTAGTATTAGCATTTCAAGCGTTGGTAGATGGTGGGATGACTGAACATTCAAAACCAGAACCTGATATTTTTCTGCTAGCTGCCACCAAGCTACAAGTAGAACCAGAACATTGCCTGGTAATCGAAGATTCCCAAGCGGGCATTACTGCCGCTAAAAAAGCAAATATGAAATGTGTACATTTTGGGACTGATAAAGGAATAAAAGGTGCCCAGATGAACATTTCTTCTTGGCTTGAAGCTGATTTGGATAAATTTAAGAATCTGTTTTAAGGTCAATCATAGATGAAAAACTATATCAAACATCATCCTTGGCACATCATTGAAGAAGGATTCGACCCTAAACTCAATCGGGTTTCAGAAAGTATTTTTAGTATAGGCAATGGTAAGTTTGGTCAAAGAGCCAATTTCGAGGAGAAATACACTGGAGATAGCCTTCAAGGAAACTATGTAGCAGGCGTATACTACCCTGACAAAACTAGAGTAGGATGGTGGAAGAACGGTTACCCAGAATACTTTGCAAAGGTTCTAAACGCACCCGATTGGATGCGACTTAATATCAGAATCAATGGTTTCTCACTTGACCTTTCAAGATGTTCTATTGACAGCTTTAGACGTACTCTTGATATGCAAAACGGCGTACTTACACGAGAGTTTAAGGCCACCATGCAACACGGAGTGACCATAATTGCTAAAATAGAAAGATTCTATAATTTGGCTGAAAGTCACCAAGCGGCTTTTAGGTACTCTTTCACTCTTGATACGGATGCTGATCTTAGAATTTCTTCCTACATAGACGGGAACGTAAAAAATGAGGACTCCAATTATGACCAAAAGTTTTGGAAAGGAATAACCTCAAAGGCAAATAAGAATAGTAGCCTACTCATAGTTGAAACCAAGAAAACGGCATTTCAAGTGGGAATACAGACTTACACTAGAATTACTAAAAATAATAAAGAGGTAAGCTTCACAGAAAAAAAGGTCAAATCAAAATCTACTAAACAAACAGCAGTTTTTAGTGCTAAAGCTGGCAAAGAAATTGTGATTGATAAAAGGGCTATAATTCAGTCTAGTCTGGATATAGCTAAAGCTGATTTAGAAACATCGGTAAGAGAATCATGCAGGAATCTTTATCCAAAGTCTTTTGAAGACGTAAAATCAAAACATTCAAAAGCTTGGGCCGAGAAATGGAAAGAAAGTGATATCATCATAGAAGGTGATGTAGCTGCACAACAAGCAATAAGATTTAATATTTTTCAATTAAACTGTACTTACACTGGTGAAGATGACCGACTAAACATTGGTCCAAAAGGATTCACAGGAGAAAAATACGGAGGTAGTACTTATTGGGACACTGAGGCTTACTGCCTTCCATTTTATCAGGCGACAGCAGATCCTGAAGTAGCACGTAATCTTCTAATATACAGACACAAACATCTTCAAAAAGCAATAGAGAATGCTGAAAAATTAGGTTTTTCTTGTGGTGCCGCACTTTATCCCATGGTCACTATGAACGGTGAAGAGTGCCACAACGAGTGGGAAATTACTTTCGAAGAAATACATCGAAACGGAGCTATTGCTTATGCCATTTTTGACTACATCCGTTATACCAATGATAAAAAGTATCTAGCTGAATATGGATTGGATGTGCTTATTGGTATTGCTAGATTCTGGGCTCAACGCGTAAACTGGAGTGAAGACAAAAAACTTTATGTCCTGCTTGGAGTAACTGGCCCAAACGAGTTTGAAAACAACGTAAATAATAACTGGTATACAAACAAAATAGCAGCTTGGTGCTTGGACTACGCTCAAGAATCAATCGCCTGGGTCAAAGAGAATTATCCAAAGGATTTCACTAGAATACAGAAGAACAGCAACTTTGCTGAGGCTGAGACTCAAAGGTGGAAAGAAATATCTGAGAATATGTATTATCCATTTTCAGAGGAACATCAAGTCTACTTGCAGCAAGATGGATTCTTAGATAAGGAACTGATACCTGTTAAAGATCTACCTGAAAATGAAAGACCAATAGTTGAACATTGGAGCTGGGACAAGATTTTAAGAAGTTGTTATATCAAACAGGCAGATACACTTCAAGGATTTTATTTTTTTGAAGATGACTTTTCAGATGAAGAGCATAAACGTCATTATGATTTCTATGAACCACTCACGGTACACGAATCATCCTTAAGTCCCTGTGTACATAGTATTTTAGCCGCTAAACTTGGAGATGAAAAACGAGCTTATGAGTTTTACTTGCGTACTGCTAGACTAGACCTGGATGATTACAACAATGACACTAGAGATGGTTTGCATATAACGAGTATGGCGGGCACATGGATGAGCATTGTACAGGGATTCGCTGGTATGCGTATCAAAAACGGTGAATTAACCTTCAGTCCTTTTTTACCTGAAAACTGGGATAGTTTCTCATTTAAGATTCGTTTTAGAGGAGAGGTCAAGCAAATAACTGTAGACAAACAGGGGTTAAACATTCAATAAATAAAATTTCCAATGAATAGGTTTTTTTACTTCATCACTAGTATAGTCTTTCTCTTCGGTTGTAATAAAACTAATGTTAAGACTTATAGGGATACCAAGATATATGGATTAGCCTCTCCAATTCAACTGATTGGAGATACCACTAGAGTGATTCAATCTGACTATTTCTTGAGTCCAGTAGTTATAGACTCTATAGCAATTGACAATCCAAACTTAAAAACAAGTCGTGTCGATGATTTTATTTTCATAGTAGGCAGTTCAGCTAATAAGCCTCTAAATAATATGATCATCTACGCTGAAGGGATTCCTTATTCTTTTTTACTGAAAGCACCTAAGTCTGAGACCACCAAAATAGTCGTAAAAGGAAAGAATGATTACTCCAAGCTAACTGTAAAAGGTGAGTTTAACAATTGGACTTTAGATAACACTGGTTTCAGCTATGATGATTCAAAAAATGAATGGACGTTCACCACAGAAGCAAAACCTGGTAAATATCAATATAAACTTGTTGCGGATGGTAAGGAAATAGATGACCCAAGTAATCCCGTTAGACAGAGTAACGGAATGGGCGGTTACAATAATGTCTTAGAAATACAGGGGCTTGACAAAAATGAAATCCCAAGAATTTCGACAGATACATTTTCCAAAACTGAAGTTGTAATATCCAGCGAGAACACCTCTGGTCTCTATGCCTACTGGAATAACTTTAGACTTGAAGCAAAAAAAGATGGAAATAAATATCAAATTCTAATTCCACCCTTCGCCAAGTATGAAGCACGCTCGCATATTCGAGTGTTTGGCTACAACGCTAAATCAGCAAGTAATGATTTACTCATCCCACTTCAAAAAGGTAAAGTGATTGTAGATCCTAAAAAGCTAAATAACAGTGACTGGCACAGTAGTATAATGTATTTTATGATGGTAGACCGTTTTGTAAACGGTGATACTGCAAATGACCAACCTGTAAATGATCCCTCCATTCTGAGTAAGGCCCAATACTATGGAGGAGATATTAAAGGTGTCACACAAAAAATAAAAGATGGCTACTTTCAAGACCTAGGTATTAACACAATCTGGATTTCACCTATAACTCAGAACCCAACAGACGCATGGGGTCAATTCAAAGATCCAAATACTAAATTTAGTGGGTATCATGGTTATTGGCCAATAACTAGTACTACTGTTGATTTTAGATTGGGGAATCCAACCGATGTTAAAGAAATGCTTCGTGTAGCCCATAATAATGGATTGAGTGTTTTATTGGATTACGTTGCAAATCATGTTCACGAACAACATGGTGTGTATCAAAAACACAAAGATTGGGTCACTCCACTTTACCTTCCAGATGGCACTATGAATACAGAAAACTGGGACAGTTATCGACTAACTACCTGGTTCGACACCTTCCTTCCTACCCTAAACCTAATGGACCAAAAAATTACTGATTTTATGGTAGATTCAGCAATGCATTGGGTTACCGAGTATGACTTTGATGGATTCAGACATGATGCTACAAAGCATATTCCTCTAAACTTTTGGCGTACACTGAACAAAAAAGTAAAACTTGTAAGCAAGGAAAAAGGAAAACATATTTACCAAATCGGAGAAACGTATGGAGTTCATAAGCTTATAAATAGTTACATAGGAAGTGGATTACTTGATGCTCAATTTGACTTCAATATGTATGATAATGCTTTACCTGTTTTTGCTCAAGATGATGAGTCATTTATCAGACTAGAAGAATCCTTGGAAGCAAGTTTAAGCACGTATGGATACCATCATCTTATGGGGAATATCACAGGGAATCAAGATAAACCCAGATTTATCAGTTTTGCAGATGGTACACTCAACTTCGAAACTCCTTGGATCGAATACAAACGAATCGGTTGGAAGAAAAATATTACAGTACAAGATAGCATAGCTTATAAAAAACTAGCTATGTTCAATGCATTCAATATGACTATTCCTGGTATTCCAATCATTTATTATGGAGATGAAATAGGAATGGCTGGAGCTGGTGATCCAGATAATAGAAGAATGATGCGATTTGAAAATCTTAAGAAACACGAAAAAGCACTGAGTGAAGAAATAGCCAATCAAATAGCTACTAGAAATAATAACATGGCACTCATCTATGGAGATTTTAACGTCATAGAGAGTTCAGATAAAAAACTCGTCTATAAGCGTAAGTACTTTGACAATGAAGTATTAATTAGCTTAGATAAATCAAATTGGACTTATAGTATCACCACAAATTAATTACCCATCAAAATGAAAAAATACATCTTTATAGCTCTTGCATTTATGGCATGTACCAATCCAAAAAGTGATGCAATAGAGGAAACCGTGGATTCTACCCCACCTAGCGAATGGATACAGAATGCAACTATATATGAAGTTAATGTAAGGCAATATACGCCAGAAGGCACATTTGCAGCATTTGAGAAGCACTTAGACAAACTAAATGAGCTAGGTGTAGATATTCTTTGGTTTATGCCTATACAACCAATTGGAAAATTAAATAGAAAAGCGGTTGGAGATACTTTTGTTCAGGACTTAGATAATCCAGATCATGACAAGTATTGGGGAAGCCCCTACTCTATTTCAGACTATACGGCTACTAACCCTAGATACGGCACAGTAGAGGACTTCAAACGAATAGTAGAGAAGTGCCATGAGATGGATATCAAGGTAATACTAGACTGGGTAGGAAATCATACTTCTTGGGACAACAATTGGATTAAGAACAACCCAGAATGGTATACCCACGACAGCACAGGAGAAATCACTGACCCTATTGGTGAGGATGGTATAAGCTGGGGATGGACTGATGTGGCTGATTTAAATTATGAGAATGAGGAAATGAGAGCTGAAATGATAAACAGCATGAAATTTTGGGTTGAAGAATGTGATTTAGACGGCTTTAGATGCGATGTAGCTATGGAAGTACCTACTGACTTTTGGAATCAAGCAAGAACTGCCCTAGAAAAAGTAAAACCACTTTTTATGTTAGCAGAAAGCGAAACACATAAGCCGGATCAATTCGATAGTGCTTTTGACGCTTATTATGCTTGGGAAATGCTCCACGTTTATCAAAAAATGTACGATCAAGAAGTAGATGCTAATGAAGTAATTAGAGTAGTAAATGAGAAAGATAGTGTGAATGGAACTGATGCCTTCCCTATGAATTTCATCACTAATCACGATGAAAATAGTTGGAATGGTACTATCGACGAACGCCTAAAGGAATCTTGGAGGGTAATGGCTGTATTAAGCTATGCTTTGCGAGGAATGCCACTAATTTATTCTGGACAAGAAGCCGGACTCAATCATAGGTTGAGCTTTTTTGCTAAAGATAGTATTGATTGGAATGCAGAGAATGCAGATGAATATTTTAGTTTTTATAAAAAGCTAAATGAACTTAAAGAAAATGCATCTTTGGCAATTAATTCGGATTACGACGTAAATGAAGATCTTTCAAAAGCTAATGTTCTAGTTATAGACCGAGGAGAAAACAGTCAAATACGGTTTGTACTAAACCTAAGCTCAGAACCATTGGTTGCAAACGATTATAAACAGGGCTATTCTTTGAATGATCAATATAATCTTGATGCTGAAAAAAATGAACTTGGTGCCTGGGGTTATCTTGTGCTAAATAAGCAATAGAATACTAGTCCAAGTACAAGAAAAGACCGAGTAAAAATATTGCATTAATAATTAATACAATAAGTAGAATCTTTAGATGATTGGTCTTCATTAGTTAGTATTGTTGTAAAGATTAAACTTCGTAATACCTTTAACGGATTAACATAGGTAATATTATTGCAAGATTGAACAAGCAAGACAAATACAAAAAACTAATTCAACAGGCTGAAGTTCTTATAGATCCTAGTATAGACCGGATAGGGAATATGGCAAATTTATCTTCCCTCATTGCGACACACTTCGAACATCATTGGATTGGATTCTATAGAGTCAAGGATAAATCGCTAATTCTAGGACCTTTTCAAGGACCAGTGGCTTGTACTAACATATCTTATGGAAAGGGAGTATGCGGAACAGCTTGGAAAACGAAAACCACACAAGTAGTGTCTGATGTGCACAGTTTTCAGGGACATATAGCTTGCAGTCCGTATTCAAACTCAGAAATTGTAATCCCTTGCTTAGAAAATGAGAAGGTCTATGCTGTATTAGACTTAGACAGTACAGAATTTAATGCCTTTGACACCACTGATGTAAAATACTTAGAACAACTAGTTCGTCTTTTGTAATTCATGAGTTTTACAGAGAAATACGCATTATGGTTTAAAAGACTACTACCCTCTCCCTTCAGCATTGCTATTATTCTTACACTAGTAGTCGTAGTTCTAGCCAGTTTAGTCTCTGACAAATCCTTAAGCACCCTTTTGTTTGATTGGCAAGAAGGTCTTTGGGAATCAAACTTACTAGCATTTGGCTTTCAGATGATGCTTATGCTCGTGCTCGGACATGCATTGGCACTGAGTCACTTTTTTGATACTATCATTCAGCAAATTGTAAAACCGATTAAAACAACTTCAGGGGCAGCAGCAACAGTGGTATTCTTTACAATCATTGTTGCTTTTCTAAACTGGGGACTGGGACTCATTTTTGGAGCAATATTAGCCAGAAAAATTGGAGAACAATGTTCAATAAATAATCGGCCTTTAAACTATCCACTAATTGGAGCTGCTGGCTATGTGGGACTTATGGTTTGGCATGGTGGACTATCTGGATCAGCATTGGCTAAAGTTGCAGAACAAGACCATTTGAGACGAATATCTGAGATTACGAGCTTACCTGAAACTATATCGTATGATCAAACTGTATTTAGTACAATGAATATGGTTGCTTTTCTATTGCTACTAGTTGTACTTCCAGCACTATTCTTTTGGATAGGTAAGAAGCAAAAAGGTCAACATACTAAGGTTAAAGTCAAAACTATACCTAGCGAAACAACCAACCATCCTATTGGGGCCGAGCATATCGATGAATCTAAATATCTAAGTAAGACTATTGGATTTTTTCTAGTTCTTCTTGCTGTGATTATAGCGTACAACTCTACTGGCAATCACCTTAGTTTTATCACTCCTAATTTCATCAATTTTTCGATGCTTGCACTTTGCCTATTGCTTCACAAAAACTTTAGCAAATTCCTCAAGGCTATTGATACAGCAATTCGAGGTTCGTCTGGCATTCTTATTCAGTTCCCACTATACTTCGGAATACTGGCTCTGATGAAAACTAGCGGCCTTATTGGAGATATTTCTGATTTTTTCATACAACTATCAAACGAAGCTACTTTACCGATATTCACATTTATTAGTGCAGGAATAGTTAATGTTTTTGTTCCAAGTGGCGGAGGCCAGTGGGCAATTCAAGGTCCTATTATTTTGGAAGCAGCTACTAAACTAGGCGTTCCTTTGCCTAAAATGATTATGGCATTGGCCTATGGTGATCAACTTACGAATATGCTTCAACCGTTTTGGGCTTTACCTTTACTCAGTATAACAGGTCTTAAAGCTAAAGATATCTTACCGTACACTTTGCTACTTATGGTAGCTGGAGCTCTCATTTTTATTTCGGTATTACTAGTGTTTTAAACATCATTATACTGGTATTGTAAACCTTCCGGTAGCTAGAATCTAAATTAACCTTCTTATCATCTCATTCGGAGGATTGAATTATGAAAGTAGGTGGAAACATTCTTAAAACGAACTACTAATCGTATACTAAAGCCAAAAAAAATCCCAACAGAGTTATTCTGTTGGGATTTGAATATTTTATGCTTGGTACTATTAAGGTGCTCCCACTCGTAACATGGCACATCTGAAACCTAAAGTAGATAAAGCTTGTTCCTCATCTAAGTATCTTCTAGTACCTGGAGAAGCCCAGTAAACTCTGTCATTCCAAGATCCACCTTTAAATACACGTGCTTGATTATCAATGAGGGTACTAACACCATACTCATAACCTTGCTCGCCGTCCATATAAAGCTCCTCATCTAAGTAACCAATATTATCAGATCTCTTGTAGTTTCTTCTTCCTACATTTTCTTCTTCCGTTACAGGAACATAAGTGATTCTACCTAAGCTATCTTTCAAGTCAACAATTCCATCTTGATCTAGAGCTATTTTATCAAACACGTTACCTCTAAATGAGTTAAAATCACTCATATCTTCATAAGATAATGGTCTGTAAACATCCATAACCCATTCTGATACATTTCCACTCATATTGAATAAACCGTGATCGTTTGGCCAATAAGATCCTACCGGTGCAGTTATTAATGCACCATCATTTAGCTTATTAGCGATACCACCTTGATCACCTTTACCTCTTTTCATATTCCCGTAGAACAATCCTCTATCTTGCTCTTTACCGCCAGAATAACGTACTGTTAGACCTTCCCAAGAGTAAATCTTCTTTTGGTTTACATTTTCGTAAGTCGATGCTCCAACATTTGCCTGAGCTGCATATTCCCATTCTGCTTCAGTTGGAAGTCTGTATGAAGGTAACATTATTCCATCTTCCATACGTACATCTCTCACACCACCTTTTTTCACTCGATAGTCCTTCATCTGCTTCTTACCGAACATTAGACCATCGTGCTGACCTGTATAGTAAGCTTTAGTATTGAAGTTAGCTTCATTCATTTGATCTGGATCTGGCTCTAAAATTCCTTCTCTCACAAGAATCATTTCATTAACTCTATCAGATCTCCAAGCAGCATAAGCAGTAGCTTGTTGCCAGTTTACACCTACTACAGGATAATCCTGATAAGCCGGGTGTCTGTAGTAATAATCCACATAAGGTTCGTTATAAGCTAGTCTATTTCTCCAAACATTTGTATCAGGAAGAGCATTTTTAGCCACCTCTGGGTAGTCTACATATACTCTTGACAACCACCATACA
>CBFHGJ010000031.1:0-15502 GCA_965655315.1 Bacteroidia bacterium | reverse complement strand
TTACTTTTTCAGCTATATCAGACATAATTTTATAATTTGTTAATGGTGCAAAAGAACAATTTTTTAAATAAATAAGACAATATTTCTTTGCAATAACCCAATAAGTCGAGATTTGGAATATGGCACATTCATTGTTCACCACTGAAGAACTAGTATTAGAGTATCCATCAATATATGGATTGGTGACCCCGATGAGGCTACTTAAACTTGGGTACACGTTTTCTTTACATCCGGATTTAGAGGTTGAGAAGGGACAGGATTTGCATAGTTTTGAAAAGAAAAGTTTGCATCCCACTTACCACGTGGTTCACCTGGATGATGATTTTGAATTTTTACTAATTAAGAATAAAGGCGACGAAGGTTATTTTTATCCTAGATATAAGAATGCAGATTACTTAATTTGCAGCTACACAGAGGAGGAAGTTTCCTCTGATGTTATACAAATATTTCAAAACCATAAGGACATAACCATATGTTTTGAGTTAGACACTCCAAATCAAAAAGAAATACTTAATTTCACGCAATTATTATGAGTAATAGTACTAAGTACAATAAGACTAGGATTATAGCAACAATGGGGCCAGCAACCTCCGATGTCCCGCTGCTAAAAAAAATCATAAAAGCTGGGGTAGATGTTTGTAGAATTAACTTTTCCCATGGCGATTGGGATACTCATTTAGAAGTAATCAAAAACATTCGTCAGGCGAATGAAGAGTTAGATTCTAATGTTGCGATACTTGGAGATTTGCAAGGTCCAAAATTAAGAATTGGTGAAGTAGAAAATAATAAGATGCTTCTAGAGGATGGGGATACCATGGTTCTAACGACCGAAGCTACCTTAAGTTCCGGCAACACAATATATGTAAAGTACTCTACGCTTGCTAGAGACGTAAAAGTGGGAGAGCGTGTGCTACTTGATGATGGTAAATTAGAATTAGAATTCACAAAACGGGTAGATTCATCTACTGTAGAAGCAAGAGTTATAAATGGAGGCTATTTAAGTTCTAATAAAGGATTTAATCTTCCGTCTTCAGATATGTCTGTAGCTAGCCTTACTGAAAAAGATCGTAAGGACCTTGAGTTCATAATGGAAAATGACTTGGACTGGGTTGCACTCTCATTTGTACGGTCGGCCCAAGATATCCAAGAACTAAAAGGCATATTGAGAAAAAATAACTGTGAAGCACACGTAGTAGCTAAAGTAGAAAAACCTCAAGCTGTGAAAAACATTGATGAAATAATTGAAGCCACTGACGCCGTTATGGTGGCTAGAGGTGACCTTGGGGTAGAAATGCCTATGGAGCAAGTTCCGATGATTCAGAAAAAAATTGTTTCTAAGTGTATAGATGCTTCTACACCTGTAATCATTGCGACACAAATGATGGAGAGTATGATCACATCTCCTACTCCAACAAGAGCTGAAGCAAATGACGTAGCAAATGCTGTAATGGATGGGGCAGATGCCGTTATGCTTAGTGCAGAGACTTCAGTAGGTCAATACCCTTTGAAGGCAGTTCAAGCCGTAGAACGAATTTTAGGAAGTACCGAATTGGGTTGGGATGTTTATAATAAAATCAAGAAACCAGATCCAACTTCACCTTCGTTTTTGTCTGACAGAATTTGCTATGCAACTGTAAGTATGAGTGAAGGAATAAGTGCTAAAGCTATACTGTCAATGACTCAAACAGGTTATACCGCATATAAGATAGCAAGTGGCAGACCAAATTGCGATATCTTTATATTTACTGCAAACAAAAAATTGCTAACTAGACTTAGTTTAGTATGGAATGTGCGTGCATATTTCTATGATAGCAGAACAAGCACTGACGACACAATAAAAGGTGTTATAGACATTTTGCAGAAAGACGGATTGCTAAAAGATGGCGATGTAGTTATAAATACAGCGGCAATGCCAGTAGTAGAAAATCGAAAAACAAATGCACTGAAAATAAGTACCGTAGGGGAATAATAAATGACTCAAGAAATAGTAAATAGAGTAGAGCAAAGTGGAATAGTAACCTTGGATCTAGAAGTACTGATTCCTGAGAAGGAAGTAGTAGAAATAGATATTGCTCCTCAGCTATCTCAAGGTCTTATTTTAAGGGAAAAGGATTTCAGAGGCTGGGTAAAAGACAACGATTGGTCTATCTACGAAGGGAAGAGAATTGCTCTGCATTGCAGCGTTGATGCTATTGTTCCTACGTGGGCTTATATGCTGGTTGCCAATGCTTTACGCGAGTATACCTTAGAAATCTATTTTGCTAACCTCCAAACTGTAAATGCCCTGATTGCCGAACGATTATTGTCAACTGTTTCACCTGATTCTTATGAAGACAAAAGAGTTGTAATCAAAGGATGTGGGGATCGTGAAATTAGCAATCACGCCTATGTAATGCTTACTTCAATCTTGTTACCTGTGGCCAAGACTATCATGTATGGAGAGCCTTGCAGCACAGTTCCGGTTTATAAAAAAAGAAAATAAAAAAGGTTCCATTTATATACAAATGAAACCTTTTGAGCTTAAAAGAATCTATTGTTCCAAGACTTCCAAAGCATCAAAATCGATGTTTCTTTCACCATCTATGTATTGGGTCACAAAGGCGTCGTCTATTCCAAGTTTTTTAATGTCATTGCTAAACTGTACGGCATCAAGTAAATTCTCAAAGTGCCCAATCATATATCTTTTTGCTCCATTTACCTCCTCAGCTTTTATCACTTTCAGTCTTTCATTGAAGGATAATAAATCAAGATACTGATAGTACCCCATTTGAACTTGGTAAACTGTTCCATCTGGAAGTTCTGTGCTTGGTGCATTTCGCTTAAGTGTTAGGTATTGACTTTCTAAAGCAGCTAGTTTTTCAGAAAGTTCTTGGTTTTTTACTTCTACGCTTCGCTTGTCAGTCCTAGCTTTTTCAAGTTTATTTCTTAGGTCTTCTACTGTAGCTTCGAGTAATTCAACCTCTTCTTTATGGTTGTTTTGTAACCTCACCCATTTTTCAGGATATTTCTTAAAGGTTTTTATCTCTCTTTTGATAGCTTTTTTCTCTGTTTTACTCAGTGTTTGTGCTTCTGAGCTAGTATAAAATCCAACAAGTAGAATAGATAACGTAATAAGTTTCAAGTATTTCATGTGTAAATAAGCGTTTCTGATTTAGGAATACAAAGTTACAAATCTAATGCTACTAGTGGTGATAAAAAAGCCGTGTTTAATTATCTTTGTATACACTTTGGTACACAATGGAATATAGAATTGAACGTGATAGTATAGGCGAGGTAAAAGTACCTATAGACAAATATTGGGCTGCTCAAACTCAAAGGTCTCTAGAGAATTTTAAGATCGGGAATCAGAAAATGCCGGTTGAGATTATTAGAGCTTTTGGTGTGCTTAAAAAGTGTGCAGCTCAGACCAATTGTGATCTAGGCGTATTATCTCAAGAGAAAGCCGACCTTATATCTGAGGTATGTGATGAGATAATAGAAGGTAAGTTGGATGACCAATTTCCACTAGTGATATGGCAAACGGGTTCTGGAACTCAGAGCAACATGAATGTAAATGAGGTAGTAGCGAACCGGGGTCACGTCATAAAAGGAGGTAAACTAACAGATACCGAAAAGTTCTTGCATCCAAATGATGATGTAAATAAATCACAAAGTAGTAACGATACTTTCCCTACTGCTATGAGTATAGCGGTATATAAGCAAATGGTAGATTTTGCTATTCCTGGTTTACAAGTACTTAAAGATACATTTAAGAAAAAAGCCAGAGACTTTATGGAGATCGTCAAAATAGGGCGTACTCATTTTATGGATGCTACACCTGTTACGCTTGGACAAGAATTTAGCGGATACAGAAGGCAGCTTGAGATGAGTATTATAGCCATTGAAAATGCCATGACTGCAGCTCAAGAAATTGCTCTTGGAGGCACAGCAGTCGGTACAGGACTTAATACACCTAAAGGTTATGCTGAGTTAGTAGCACAAAAAATTGCAAGGGAAATGGCAATGCCTTTCCGTACTGCAGAAAATAAATTTGAAGCACTAGCTGCTCATGATGCTATGGTTGAACTTCACGGTGCACTCAAACGTGCAGCAGTTAGCTGTATGAAAATAGGCAATGATATTCGTATGCTAAGTAGTGGTCCTAGAAGTGGTATTGGTGAGATTATCATTCCTAGCAATGAGCCTGGTTCTAGCATAATGCCAGGTAAAGTAAACCCAACGCAGTGCGAAGCTCTGACTATGGTATGTGCTCAAGTGATGGGAAATGATGTTGCAGTATCTATTGGCGGTAGTAATGGCCATTTTGAACTCAATGTTTTCAAACCACTAATAGCAGCTAACTTATTGCAAAGTGCTAGAATACTTGGGCAAGCATGTTTGTCTTTCAATGATAATTGTGTAGTAGGTATAGAGCCAAACTACGATGAGATTCAGAAAAAACTGGACAGTTCATTGATGCTGGTAACTGCTCTCAACACTCACATTGGATATGATAAGGCTGCAAAAATTGCCAAGAAAGCATATGCTGAGAATACCACGCTCAAGGAAGCAAGTATAGCACTAGGTTACCTTACTGCTGAGCAGTTTGATGAATGGGTAGTGCCGGCCAATATGTGCGGGGATATAGAACTTGGATTTTAGTGGATGAGTACGAAACTCAAGCCGTTTAGGCTAAAAACTATAGAAAAATATACCAATAGGACAGACCTAAGAATACTGGATATAGGATCTGGTAGTCATTCGAGCACTATTACCAAAAGGTGGCTCCCAAATTGCCATTATACGGGAGTAGATCGTGATGTCAATTATGATAATACAGAGGATGACATCAAGAACATGGATGAGTTCTTCCAATTAGATCTCACAAAACTTCAGTACGATTCAATACCAGATGATAGTTATGATGTGATAATCATGAGTCATGTCATCGAGCATTTGTACAACGGGGACGAGGTACTCCCTCTTTTGTTCAAGAAGCTAAAACCTGGAGGATTGTTCTATATAGAGTTTCCATGTGAGGCAAGTGCTTCATTTCCAAGCAAGAAGGAGACGCTCAACTTTTTTGATGACGATACACACGTAAGAATTTATTCTATCAAAGAAGTAGCTAATATTTTCTTGAACAATGGTTTTAAAGTCAAAATGGCTGGCAAAAACAGAAGTTGGATAAACATTGCTTTGATGCCAATAAAAATCCCACTTCAATTTATCACTAAAGGGTATGTGCGTGGGGGAGTGTATTGGGATTGGTATGGTTTTGCTGATTATCTTATAGCTCAGAAAGCTTAATAATCTCTGAAAGAGATATTCGCAATTTTATTAAGTTCAATACCATCTGCAAATGTTATAACTAATGATGTCTGACCTACAGTATCATTGTTTTCTAGTTGAACAAAAGGGAAGTCGTAGGTCTTAAAAGCTATAGCATTCCCCATATAGTAATTGGTACCTATGGTCATTTTCACAGAAGCAGCTGCAGGCAAATCTTTGTCTTGAAGATAGTCTGCCATGCTTTGCATAAACTTTAGGCTATCAAACCCTTGAGGAGGGAGAAACTCCTCAATCACATAGGTTTCGAGTTTGTCAAACTCGCGTTTTTGAATGGCCTTTATTGCCTGTATCGCAGTACTGTAGTGGGTCACAGAAAACTGTTTTTCTTCCTCACTAAAGTTATATTTAGGTGATTTTTCAGGCTTTTCGTTGACTGCATTCTCGTCAGATTTTTCTTCACCTCGATTTGTACATGAATACAATCCTCCAATAAAAAGAATACTTAAGATAAATAGTGGTCTAGTTATAGCTCTCATTAGCTTAGCCCAGTTATGACACCATCGTTATCTATGTTCATTCCTTCACTTGCAGGCACAGCCGGCAATCCAGGCATACGCATCATATTACCAAGTATAGGAATTAAGAATCCTGCGCCAGAAGCTATTTCAAATTCTCTAACCGTTACCCGAAATCCAGTCGGACGGCCTATAAGCCTATCATTGTCAGAAAAAGATTTTTGTGTTTTTGCCATGCATATAGGCAAGTGATCCAAACCAAGCTTGCTTATCGTTCTTAAGCCTCTTTCCGCTGCTGCAGCGTAATCTACACCGTCAGCTCCGTAAATTTCTCTAGCTATAGTTTCTATTTTTTCTTTTACTGGAGCATCCCAGTTATACAATTGTTGGAAGCTACTAGTATTTTTTTCAATCACATCTACTACCGCATTGGCTAGTTCGGCTGTCCCTTCTCCTCCTTCGGCCCATCCTTTACTCAGTACTGCTTTCACTCCTATGCTTGCACATTTCTCAATAAGCCAATCAATTTCTTCTCGACTATCGGTATGAAAATTATTAATAGCTACTACTCTTCCTAAGCCAAACTTTGCCATGTTTTCTAGATGCTTTTCTAAATTAGCAAAACCATGTTTTACTCTTTCTAGACTAGGTGTGTTGTATTCGTCTTTGGGCGAACCACCGTGATGACGTAAAGCTCGGATGGTAGCTACTATTACTACAGCCTTTGGCTTCAGGTTTCCATACCCACATTTTATATCTAAGAATTTTTCAGCACCAAGATCGGCACCAAATCCAGCTTCTGTTACTGTGTAATCGGCTAGACTCATACCCATCTTGGTAGCGATGATGGTATTTGTACCTTGTGCTATATTAGCAAAGGGACCACCATGTATGATGGCAGGGTTGTGTTCTAGGGTTTGAACCAGGTTTGGTTTTATAGCATCTTTGAGCAATAAAGTCATTGCATTTTCAGCATTCAGGTCACGAGCATATATGGGTTTTCTATCAAAGGTGTATCCTATAAATATATTACCTAGTTTCTCTTTAAGGTCGGAGATGTCTTTTGCCATACATAGTATTGCCATTACTTCACTCGCAGGAGTGATGTTAAAACCATCTTGTCTAGGAATACCATTTCCTGTTCCGCCCAGACCTATAGTAATATCACGAAGAGCACGATCGTTCATATCCATTACCCTTTTCCAAATAATGGTTCTAGGATCTATATTCAGGTTGCGAGTCTTACTCTGTATATTATTATCAATCAGTGCACTCAGTAGATTGTTCGCTTTTTCTATGGCAGAAAAGTCTCCCGTGAAATGAAGATTTATGTCTTCCATCGGAACTACTTGTGAGTGACCACCTCCTGCAGCTCCACCTTTTATGCCGAATACTGGGCCGAGTGATGGCTCTCTTAATACTACCACAGAGTTTTCCCCAATATGGTTCAGCCCTTCATTCAATCCTATAGATACCGTAGTTTTACCTTCTCCTGCTGGAGTAGGAGTTAAGGCCGTCACGAGTACCAGATTATTTGTGATTATTTTTTCATCGTCAATAAGCCGAAGTGGAAGTTTTGCTTTGTACTTTCCATAATGCTCCAAATCATCTTGTGCGATATCAAGTTTACTTGCAATACTATTTATATGTTCAAGTGTTACACTTTGTGCAATGTCTAAGTCGATCATAATGGGACGAATTTAAAGAATTGTTTGATTTGAGTGTTATGGGGTACAAAAGAGGGTCATTGGAGCTATTTTTCTCTGAATTAGGACTAATTTGTGCGAGAGTGAACTCGAATATCGCAGTTTTTTAAGGGTAAAAACAGGCATAAAGAATTGTAAATAAGATATTTATACTCAGTTATGAACTAATTTAAAGCCTTGAGAATACCGTATTTGCAGATTTCCTCTACAATCGTAAGGCACAATTCATTCTCAAGCATTTACGAATGACGCAGGACTGACCTTTTATCTTATCCTAATTTTTGATCTGATTTCTGATGTGTTATCATTTTCAGTTCTACCCAAAAATCATTGGTAGATGTTTCAGAATATGCCAGGAATTCAGAAATATATCTTTGAAAGATTAATTTCAACATACTAAGAAATAGGTGTATCGATTTTTATACAAAATAGAAGTTATGACAAAATTTAGCATTCCATTGATTGTTCGACTAAAGCAGTTTAATGGGTTTCTGAGATTTTATACTTAAAATAGGCTATGAAGTTAGATATAGCTGAGGTTTAGAGCTAAATTTAACGATACAAGGTTCTAGTGTTTTCTTATTGCTTTATGCGTGTTATACTACCTCTATATCACTGATTTATATCATATTGAAAAAAAAAACATCAATCAACGAATAGTTCCAAAATTCATTTATTTTTGCCCTCAGATTAATATCAAATAAGTAATGATTAAATTTAACACAAATCAGAACGGTACAATTAGTTCCGTTTTCAAGACGTTTGTAGCCATGTCGTTGATGCTATTGGCTTCATTAGCCAGTACAGCTCAGATTGTGCCAGGTACTCCTTCTCCTTTCGAGGATGTGGTAGAGTACTGTTCAGTTGCTAGTACTGCGCAAAGTCAGACATTTACAGCCCCTGTAAATTCCAACTCGTGTACTACGAGTGTAGGTGTTCAGTTTCAATGGTGGCAAATTTCCGGTGGAGTTTGGACAAACCTTGGGGTTGACCTTGTTGGTGTGTATAACAGTGCAAATGCTTCTACTTTTAATGTAGAAGATATGGTTACGTTCTTTGCAAGTGGCGATTCTATTGCTTGTATATGGACTGTTCAACCTGGAAGCTGTAATCTAGTTGACACATCAAGATTTTGGGGCGCAAGGTTAGTCAGTGCTGAGCCTACTGTTACTTTAAGTGCAGATAGTAGTCTCTGTGCAGGTGAATTGATGACTTGGACTGGTAGCATAACTGCTCCAACTCCTATAGGCAACTTTAAAACTTTTTGGAAAAGATTTGCGGATACAGGATTTGTTGCTGAGACATTAGATACAGTTGACAGCCAAGATCCCAATTATATAGATACTTACTCTTATACTACTACATTGTTTGATGATAACGATTCGATTTTGTTTTATGCATCAAATGTTTGTGGCGTTAGTGATACAGTAGTTTCTAATCTTACTGTTTTCCCACTTCCGACTGGTGAGGTGGTAGTTGGAGATACTTCATTTTGTCCAGTAGGTGCTACTGGTACAGCTACAATATCATATTCGGTGACAAATGCTCTGCTAGATGGGTTGCCCTTAGATTGGACAACTGATTTTAATGTAGTTGCAGCTCAACATGGAGATGCAGCCAGTGTTGCTGCATTCCAAGCTTATTTTGATGCTAATAATACTGGGTCAGGGAATGATACTGTAGTTTTGGATGCTCTTGCGGCAACTGAACCGGGTACAGGTTGGACTCCAGGCGTATATATTGTGGAATATCAAACAGTGACTCTGGATACAGCAATAGGGTGCAATTCAGTCATAAATGATACTTTTGAGATTATCGTTTCTCCTAGACCAAGATTTTATTTATCTTACGGAGATTCAGTTGAGGTAATAGGAGACAGTGTTTTCTGTGAAGGAACTCCAGGCTCATTTAATATAATTGTCGATCACGCAGAAGCTGATACGGCAGCTAATTGGACATACAGATTAGTCTACAGTCCAGCGTTAGTTGCTAATAGTTGTAATAGATTAGACGACACACTCATAGTATCTGGTACTGGTAACGTGACTACATCTGTTGACTTTGACACATTACTCCCAGGATTCTTTGCTTGGAAAACAGATAGTTTCTATTCAGATGCGGGTTGTAGTGACACCATGCTTATTGATACAGTTAAAGCTTACGTCATCCCAAATCCACAAGTAGTCTTAAGTAGAGCAGTTGAGATCGTTTGTCCAATTGATAGCGGTTCTCTTGATGTTAGGATAACTAACTTACAATATTGTGATGATTACGGATCAAGCAACCTTCAAACAGCAGATTACGGTATTTGGTATACTGATGGCACCAATAGTAATATTGGTACTGAAATAGGTGTAAGTGGTGCAACAGTTTCAAGCGGGGCTGATACATTTAGTTTGATTACAAACTCTGGTGGAAGTCTAGCACCAAATGGGTCCTTTGATCTCACAATAGATTCAGTTAAGTTAATTAATCTACCTACATTGTATGGTGGTCTTAGTTGTTCCCAAGGTCCATTTGATTATGCACTTTCTGTACGTGATCAGCCTACTCTCAGTGCGTTCCTTGTTACAGACAGTACGGTTTGTGAAAATAATGATGTAGAGCGTATAGAAATAGGTGTTCAAGCAGATGCAGGTTTCAATTGGGTGCTTCATTACTCTTATGAAGGTAGAAGTGTAGATTCATCTAACTGTACACAAGATATTAATCCTGGTGTTTTACCTCAGTCTCCTTTATCAGGGACTGGTCCAAGGACTAATACCGCATCTACAACTAATAGAATCACTTATTCTGTAAATAATGACGTACCAGTTGGTATGTATAAGTATACAATTGATAGTATCAATTTCCTAGGGGGTACTTGTAATGCACCATTCATCGGTGACACTGTAGTGTTCCAAGTTGATCCTATCGCATCTGTAAGCTTTTCGGCAGATACCTCTTTTTGTGAAGGTGGTGCTGGCACTTTTGATATGTACATAGCTAACAATCAGCAGTGTGCTGCTTACGATGCAGACGGAACAGTTGAGCTAGAATCAACATTTGATTATGATAATAGCGATGGTGCAACTTCCGACTTTGGCTCTAGTACGGGTACGACAGGTGTTTACACTGGTAACGACACGATTTCTTATAATATAGGTACTCTTCAAGAAGGAGGAGACTATTCATTCACAATTTCTGCTACCGACCAAACAACTACGGTAGGGGGTTGTGCTGATACACTAAACGAGACTTTCAGCATTACTGTAAATTCCGTACCTGAGATTGAATTCACTGAGGCGCTAAGGACTGATTGTGGTGGTGTCACACCAACAACGCAATTAACTGTGTCTAATAATGCTACGGAAGATGATTGGACATTATGGTATACTGAAACTAGTGCTTTGGTAACTGATACTTGTGAAGGCACAGGCCACATCGCTGGTGTTCTTGGTAGCGGTGCCGGTTCACTCTCTGGTAATAGCAATGCTACTGTCGATGTATTAGCGAATTCTATAATGGGTACTGGTATTTATACAGTAAAGCTTGATTCTATAAAAACTGGTGATTGTGTAGGTACTTTTGGTTCTAACGATTCTTTAACTTTTATAATGATTCCTAGTCCTCAGGCGACACTTACTCCTGAAACAGATACTATCTGTGAAGATAAAGAAAGTGAAATGATCGTCGAGGTAAGTAATACTGCATGGTGTGATTCTATCGGAAGCGATTCAGTTATCAGTTGGAGTGTACGTTATGATAATTCTGTTGCTGCAGAAAGCAGTGGCGGTTTGACATTAGCTACGGGTAGTGGAGTCTTCACCGGAATAGGCGATAGCACAGTAGTATTTACTACAAACGCATCCCTGGGTGTTGCTTTTGAGGCTGATTCTGTAAAGAATTTCAGTTTTGATTTAGATTCCATTGTTAGTACGACACATATTGCGTGTTTCTCTTTACCTAACGAAACATACACATTAGAGGTATTCAATGCTCCTGACGCCTCAGTACTAAACGGCCCAGCAGATCAGTGTGAGGATGAGTGGAGTAGTACCGACGGAGATGATGATATTAATATTGCGATAACAAACGCAGAGCAAGACACCTCTGTTGCAGATGGTGGCTTCCCAGGTGATTTTAGATATTATGATTGGGAATTTTATTATACTGATTCTGTTTCTTTAGTTACTGAAGATACTTGTCAGAAAGTAGATTACGTTGGTGATATTTTTGCGTCATTTACTTCAGCCGATGCTGGAACGATAGCAGAAGCTACAGGATCAAACGTAATAACAGGTAATGGGAACCACGATGATTTGGAATTGAACATTAAGACAGATTTAGCTCCAGGTTTATATACCATTACATTTGATTCGATAAAAAATGTGACTCAAGGCGTGATGTGCACTTCTACAGGCTTCAGCCCTTTCACGGTGGAGTTTGAAGTATTAGACGTTCCAGAAATATTTATTGCAAGTCAAGCACGAGATACAGTGTGTGAAGAGGATGTAATTACGTTTGATGTAGGTGTTAGAAATGCTAAACGATGTGCTACTCACAATAGTGTTCCTGATAATATAGTGACTATTTTCTCAGGAGCTACTGCTACAAGTAGTACAAGTGATATTAATATTTTAGATCATACTATCACGGGTAATGATACTATAACATTAACTAGTTTACCATTGTCTGGTGAAGATACATATACATATAATATTTATGAGTTTGGTCATTCGGGCTGTGGACTGAAGGATAATGACGCAACTGATAATGAATATACATTAGTTGTAAGACCTAAGCCAGATGTGAGTTGGTCCACTACTACAATTAACATGTGTGAAGGCGACGCATCTCAGAATCCTACGATTGATGTAGTAGATGCTAGTTTTGGAGGTGCTGATATAGATTGGTTAGTAGAAATTAGCGAGAGTGCTTACTTAGTAGCTGATGCTTGTGTGGTTGGAGATCCTATGGCCTTAGCTGATACAATACTTGGTTCCGGTAATGGTAGTACAACGATTGATTTATCATCTCTGACTGCGGGTGTTTACACATTCACAATTACAGATGTAGAAGAAACGGGTGCAGATTCTACTTGTGGTGATGGTACTATTTCAAACGATGTGTTAGTCGTTAGAGTAAATAATACTCCTAGTGCAAACATTGTAGAGGATACTATCACTATATGTGCCAATGATGATACAGAAACTTTAACAATTGATGTAGAAAATACGCTGTACTGTCCTAATCCAAATGGTACTTTAACGTTTGCTAATAGAACGTTAACTTTCCAGGATAATGTTGCTTCGTCTATTTCTAGTCCACATTTGGCTACAGGTTCATCGACGTCTGCTGTTATCAATATTGATAGTTCTTTAACTGCCGGTGTTTATAAGTTTATTGTTGAGACATTAAGCTTGCAGACGGGACTGCCAGATGCTCCGATTTGTACAACTACTGTAGATGATACTTTAATAGTTGAAGTTATCGGTGTACCTGAAATTGCAAACGTATCTCACGCAGATACGGCTTGTACTGGATTCGATTACACAGTAACATACGATATTACTGGCGTTGCTCCAACCCAAGGCTGGGAATTCACTTACGATTGGAACAACAATCCAGGAGATGAGGATACTGTATCAGGTATGGGTTCTGTAAATGGGGGGACATTCACATTAAGTTCAATCAATTTTGCAGATGGTGCAGATACGATAAGATTTACTGCAGTTAGAACAACTACAGGTTTTGATTGTGGTTCTGCTATTGTGGCTGATGCACTTCCATTCTACATATTTGCTAATCCTGATGTTACAGCATTAAGTGTTACTAGTCCTATATGTAGTGGAGAAAGTGCAATTGTTTCATATACAACTAATGATACAAAAGGAAGAGATTGGACTATCTATTATACGATAGATGCAATAGCTTATACTCACAGTGGAAGCGGTGATGAGGCTTCGTCTTTCGTAACTCCAGCTATGATTAGTGGTAAGACGGATGGAACTCAAGATACTTTACCGATAGCAATAGATAGCATCATTTGGGACAATGCCCCGATGTGTTATTCACAGCCTGTTAGTGCAGCAGATGTAAATTTACTTGTTCATCCTACACCTATGATTGATATCACTAGTGATTCAGCTATTTGTGCAGGAAATCAGTTAACAGTAGATTACGTTATTACCAATGTTCCTGACCCGGAAACGTGGGAATTTGATTGGGAAACCACTGCGTTTGCATATAATGATACTGAGACTGGTGGGCTTTATTCAGGTACATTCAATACTGGGATTCTTTCACCACAAGGAAGTACTGACATAGAGGTCACAGATCTCAAGAACACAGTTACCGGTTGTTCAGCATTATCCCTGGACACAATTTTCAGTGTTTTCGTACTTGCTAATGATGTAGTCGCAGACTGGATTCCAGCAAGCACCCCTCAGACAATCTGCTACAGCCAGACTGATACTTGGACAGATACATTTAATATCTCGGGTACATTTGGTAGAGACTGGAAAGCTGTTGTTAAAGAAAACGGAATAAATAGAATAATAACGGGAACAGGAGATGGAAGCCATGCTTACACTACGCTTCCAGGCACTCTTACTGAAGACTTTACTATAGAGTTCGATACAATATTCGTAGTGTATGATAATATTGAGTGCTTCAATATACAAGGGAACCCTGCATCTATTGATGTAGATGTTATACCAAGAGCTACGGCATCAATTAGTGCACTACCTTCTGAGATTTGTGTTAATGAGTCAATTTCATTCTCAATAAGTGTTGGAGGTGTTCCTGCACTAGACGAATGGACTGCTTACTATACAGTTGATGGTACATCTGGTAGTGTAAACGGTAGAGGTTCTAGTGTAGTTAACATTACTTCAGCCAATGGAGTAGTTGCTGGTAACATTTCGCTTGATTCTATTGTGAATACTACACAAAATACTGTACCGGGATTGGCAAACTGTATGTATGAGTTAGATATAGATACTTCAATCACAGTTAATCCTGCAACAGTAGGAGGAACTACTTCAGCTGACGCAAGTGTATGCTTTGGAGACAATGCAGGAGTTATCGAATTGGATGGAGAAACTGGAACAGTAGTTAACTGGGAGTACAGCACAAACGGTGGTACATCTTGGACAGACATAGCTGGAACAGATACATTCATCAACTTCACTAACTTAACTGTAGAGACACAGTATAGAGCAATAGTACAGAGTGGAACTTGTATGGAAATGGCATCAAGTGCTACGACTATATCAATCACACCACTACCAACTGCAGAGTGGACTAACGCAGGGCCAAGCACATTATGTGCAGGCGATGACATCACATTAGATGTAACGTTAGGAAATGTAACAGGAGCTTATACGCTTAACTATGAAGTAAATGGAACTGCATTTACTACAGACACAAATGCAATTGATTTAAGTTCAATCACAGTAGCAACAACAGTAACCATCACTGGTATATCTGAGACTGGCGGATGTGAAGATCTTACATTGAATGATGTATATACTATAAACGTAACAGAGAATCCAACAGCAACAATCACAAGTGCGGTATCGCCAATATGTGAAGGTTCAACTTCGGATGTTACAATCAGTGTTGATGATGTATTGACAGGAGAGCAATGGAGAGTAGATTACACTGTAGATGGTGTAACTACTACTAGTGCAGCTAACTTCGGTTCTGGATCATTCACACTTACTACAAATGCATTAACTTCAGATGCATCGTTCTACTTGAATAGCATCGAGAATGTAACTTCAGGATGTACTTCAACGCTTACCGATTCAATTGAAATCACAGTTGATCCTGCAACAGTAGGAGGAACTACTTCAGCTGACGCAAGTGTATGCTTTGGAGACAATGCAGGAGTTATCGAATTGGATGGAGAAACTGGGTCAGTAGTTAACTGGGAGTACAGCACAAATGGTGGTACATCTTGGACAGACATAGCTGGGACAGATACATTCATCAACTTCACTAACTTAACTGTAGAGACACAGT
>CBFHGJ010000030.1:0-16065 GCA_965655315.1 Bacteroidia bacterium | reverse complement strand
ATTATGGCAATGGGAGCAATAGTTAAAAAACCTGCTGTTATTGAAACGGAACAAGGTGATCTTATCGGCATAAGACACAAGATGTTTCTTTCTCACGCCTATGACCATAGAGTGGTGGACGGAGCATTAGGTGGAATGTTTGTTCGTCGAGTAGCTGATTACCTAGAGGCTTGGGACGTAGACAGAGAAGTATAACACGCAAAACATAAATACTCATGAAAAGTGTCATACTGATTCCTTGTAGACTCGAATCCACACGTTTTCCTAATAAACCATTGGCACCAATACTTGGCAAGTCTATGATTCAGAGGGTATATGAAGCAGCAGAGAAAAGTAACGCTACAGATGTTTTTGTTATCACAGATAGTGAGGAGATTATTGCTGCAGTTGAAGAGTTTGACGGACAAGCTATTCGCACAACTGACGAACCAACAAATGGTACGGAAAGATGCGAAGAAGCAATGGAAATCCTGACTTCAGATGGCACTGAATATGATGTAATAATCAATGTGCAAGGAGATGAACCTCTAATTAGTGCAATGGATATAAATCGATTGATAGATCTTTTCGAAGAAGAAGATGTAGATGTTGGAACTTTCATTACACCAATCAAGGAAGAAGAAGAATATAGAAGTATAAATACCGTAAAGGCGGTACCAACCTCGTTTGACGAAGGGTTTTGCGATGTTTGCTATTTCAGTCGATCACCTATTCCTTTTATGGATGAGTTTATGCCAGATATAGCTTTTAAACATATCGGAGTTTATGGGTTTACTTCAACGGCATTTGAAGAGATCAAAAATCTAGATGCTACTGTATTAGAAGAAAATGAGAGATTGGAACAACTCAGATGGATTCAGAACCACATTGTAGTATCAGCTATTGTCACTGAAAACAAACTAATAGGCGTCGATACTCCAGGTGATTTAGTTGCTGTTGAAAACATATTGAAATCGAGAAATTAAGTTTCTCAGTTTTCTCTTTCCCTTTAGCTTACTTTTGTTTCCCGTAATCAAACGGGGACTCACTTACCTATTCCGGTAGTATTTTCTTTTTTGGAACAATACAGAAATAGCATTTATGGATACAAAATACGTTTTCGTTACTGGTGGAGTTACGTCATCTTTAGGCAAAGGAATCATCTCAGCTTCTTTAGCTAAATTACTTCAAAAAAGAGGATATAGAGTCACTATACAAAAATTCGATCCATATCTGAATGTTGATCCAGGTACTATGAATCCTTACGAGCACGGTGAGTGCTACGTTACGGATGATGGTGCAGAAACCGATCTTGATTTAGGTCATTATGAGCGATTTTTAAATGTACCTACCTCCCAAGCCAATAATGTCACTACGGGGAGAGTTTATTCTACCGTAATTGAGAATGAACGTGAGGGTAAATATCTAGGTAAAACCGTACAGATTATCCCCCATGTCACTGACGAGATTCAACGCAGAATGCTCATTCTAGGCAACAGTGGTGATTATGATATTGTTATAACAGAATTAGGAGGAACTGTTGGAGATATTGAATCTTTGCCATATGTTGAGTCAGTTAGGCAATTAAAAAGGAAACTAGGGAGTGATGATTCTGTCACTATACATCTAACATTAGTCCCTTATCTAGCCGCAGCAGGAGAACTTAAGACTAAACCTACTCAACACTCTGTTCAGAAACTTCTTGAAGCCGGTGTTCAACCAGATGTCCTGGTCTGCCGAACTGAGCATAAACTAACTAAAGATGTAAGAAACAAAATTGCCCTCTTTTGTAATGTAAATCAGAATGCGGTTATTGAGAGTATAGATGCATCTACCATCTACGAAGTTCCGTTACTCATGGAGAAAGAGAAGCTTGACAAGGTAGTACTGGCCAAGCTCCGATTGCCTACAGGTACTGAAGCAGATCTTTCGAATTGGAAAGAGTTTCTTTTCAAATTGAAACATCCAAAAACTGAGGTAAACATAGCTCTTGTAGGAAAATATGTAGAACTTCCAGATGCATATAAATCTATAATAGAGGCCTTTATACATTCAGGTGCTGTTAACGAGTGTAAAGTGAACTTAAATCTCATTGCATCAGAAAATATCAATTCTTCTAATATATCTGCTCGTTTGAAAGATATGGACGGTGTTTTAGTTGCTCCAGGCTTTGGTGACCGGGGAATTGAAGGTAAAATAGATACTATCCGATATATAAGGGAAAATAAGATTCCATTCTTTGGAATTTGTCTGGGAATGCAATGTGCAGTGATTGAATTCGCGAGAAATGTTATTGGATTGAAAGATGCACATAGTTCAGAAATGGTAAAAACCAAGTATCCTGTAATAGACCTAATGGAAAGTCAAAAAGATGTTTCCAAAAAAGGCGGAACGATGAGGTTAGGTGCTTACAAGTGTAAACTAGATAAAGGCTCTAAATCGCACGCCGCCTATGGTAAAATTAACATATCAGAAAGGCATAGACACAGGTATGAATTCAACTCACAATTCTTATCTCGATATGAAGAATCTGGAATGAAAGCAGTTGGTGTAAATCCTGATAACAATCTTGTTGAAGTAGTTGAAATCCCTGATCACCCTTGGTTTGTTGGAGTGCAATATCACCCTGAACTTAAAAGCACTGTGGATGCTCCTCACCCATTATTTGTCAGATTTGTAAAGGCTGCCTTGGAGAATAAAAAATAAGAACTTCTTCCGTTTTCTAGGTAGCTCAGAAATCAATGTGCTTTGTTTTAAGCTAACCAGGTAATAACAAATCAAACGGGGATTAATATTAAAGATGCAGCTAGTGGTGGATCAAATAATCAAGCAGGGAAAGTAGCAGAGATAGCGGAAATAAAAAATCTTATTAAATCCATAATCAGTGATTTAATTGATCATTCAGGTAATGAAATTAAAAAAGTGTTTTTTTTGTCGACGACCTGGAAAAGTAAAATATTCCAAATAATACTAGTCCTGTTATGATTAAAAAAAATGTCATCTCTGTTTATTTAATTGTTTGGCACCCATCTGAAAGTGTAAAGAAACTCAGTAGTGCAATTAAACTCTGAAAATATTGATAATAAATTATGAGCCTATCTCCACAAAGAAATGCAAATCGTGCGCAAATAAAAAGCCCCTACTGGAATGTAGAGGCTTAATTGACTTATAATCAAGTCGGGGTGGCAGGATTCGAACCTGCGACCTCCTGCTCCCAAAGCAGGCGCGATAACCGGGCTACGCTACACCCCGATGTGTGTTAATTGATTCGTTTTGGGACGCGAATCTACACATGATTTCAAAACTGTGAAATTCTGAAAAAAGTAGTCCCACCAGGACTCGAACCTGGAACCTACGGTTTAGAAAACCGTTGCTCTATCCGGTTGAGCTATGGAACCATTTTATTCAATCAGACCTCTAGTCAAAGAACTTTATTCTAGGTCCAATCTGGCGGTGAGAGCGGGATTCGAACCCGCGGTACCCGGTTAGGGCACGGCAGTTTAGCAAACTACTGGTTTAAGCCACTCACCCATCTCACCAAAAAAGGAGTGCAAAGTTAATCAGATTTTAATATTGAAAAGTCTTTTTGAATAAAATTTTTCTATTTTTTGTAACAAAAAATAACCGCAATTTTCCAAAAAAAGCAGGTGTATTTTACACTAAATATATTAATCTTGAAACCTAATGGCATCAAAGCAAAATACTAACTATGTCTTCAGGAATATGAAGATTTATAGCTCTACTGAGTGGCTTGCTGATAACAAGAAAAAATATAGATCGGTTTTTGACAAGAATGACAGCTCTTACATTTATACTGAGTTTTCATTCTTTAATCTGAATTTCAAGAGTAAAGATTGGGACCTTAAACTCAACCTCAACTGTCTAGATCAAAATAAAAATGAAGTTTGCAATCTCAACTGCGACAGGACCATTTCTAAAAACACTAATTTAGTCTATATAAGAGAAGGTTGGGGAACTTATAATCTTGGTGGCTACTGGCAGTCAGGAACATATAAATGGGTAGCTGAAGTAGATGGAGAAATAGTAGCTGAAAAAAGCTTCTACGTTCAAGACATTGGAGTCGTCACTACAGAGAGTAATCCATACTTTGATATTAAGTCTATCAACTTCTATGAAGGTCCTTTTGACAATGTAAAAGTTGAGAACAGAAAGTACTTCGAACAATTCAGTGCTCAGGAGTCAAGATACATTTGGGCTGAAATAGTTGCAACAAATAAGGTCAAGAAGGTCAATTTTTGGAGTTGTGAGTTTATTTTCAATTTCATTACAGAAGCAAACCTTCTAAAAGGCAGTGTTTCTAAACTTATGTTCGTTTACGAACAAGACAATGAATTCACTATAACTGTAGGTTGGGGAGCAGATAAGCCATGCAGTTGGCTAAAAGGGAAGTATTTCTTAGACGTACTATTTATGGACAGGCTGATCACGCGTCAGGAGTTTATGATAGGCAATGATTTCGTAGAGTATTTAGTAGAAGATGCCAGAACTATCACTCCTACCCCATTGATACTTGCTGAGAATAATAGTAAATCAAATAAAGCTCACGTAGAGAAAACTCTGAGCGAACTTGACGATCTAATAGGTTTAGATAGTGTAAAGGACCGAATAAAAGAATATGCAAGCTATTTGGAGTTCATTTCCTTAAGAAAAAACAAGGGCATAGCTGAAGAAGATAATATCAACCTCAACTGTGTCTTTAAAGGAAATCCTGGTACTGGTAAGACAACTATAGCTAGGAAACTTGGAAAAATATACAAGCAGCTCGGCTTACTAAGTAAGGGTCACGTGCATGAAGTTGACCGAGCGGATTTAGTGGCTGAATTCATTGGACAAACAGCTCCTAAAACAAAAGCCGCAATCAAAAAGGCGGCAGGTGGTATACTATTTATTGATGAAGCATATGCACTAGCTAGAAAAGATGATGATAGTAAAGATTTTGGTAAAGAAGCTATCGAAATTTTGCTCAAGGAATTATCAGATGGTAAGGATATCGCTATAATCGCTGCTGGTTATCCTGATGAAATGGATACTTTCATTGAGTCTAATCCAGGATTAAAATCTAGATTTAGAATGATCTATGATTTCCCAGACTATACCCCGCAAGAACTTCTGGAAATAGTCCATATTCATTCTGAGAAAAAAGGCATCACATTTTCTAGCGATGCAGAAGAGTTATTTTACAAGAAAATAGTAGAAGCTTATCGCAATAGAGATAAGTTTTTCGGAAATGCTCGATTGGTAGTATCATTAATAGAAGAAAGCAAACTCAATCTTGGAATTCGCGTAATGAATGCAGAAAATCCTGCAGATTTAGGCGTTGAAGAATTATCTGAGGTCAAAGTAGATGATATAGAAAAACTGTCCATCAGCAATAAAGAAATAATACCGGACATCCCTATTGACGAAGAGTTACTCGAAATTTCTATTGAAAAACTAGAAGGTTTAATAGGTATCGATTCGGTAAAAGAAGAAATAAAGAGCTTGGTGAAGCTTGTCCGATACTACAAAGAAACGGATCAGGACGTACAAAATAGTTTCAGCCTTCATTCTGTGTTTACAGGTAATCCTGGTACCGGGAAAACTACTGTTGCTCGTATCTTAGCACAGATATACAAAGCATTAGGAATCTTAGAGAAAGGAAACCTTATAGAATGCGATAGACAGAGTCTAATCGGTGGATATATAGGTCAAACTGCCATAAAAACTGGTGAGATCATAGACAAAGCTATGGGCGGAGTGTTGTTCATAGATGAAGCATATTCGTTGACTGAAGGGGGTAATTCTGACTATGGTAAGGAAGCTATAGAAATCATTTTGAAAAGAATGGAAGATTATAGAGGAAAGTTCATAGTGATTGCAGCTGGTTACACAGAGAATATGGCTCGATTTATTGAATCTAACCCAGGATTGAAATCTCGATTTGATAAAATATTTGAGTTTGAAGATTTTGATGCTCCTCTCCTACTTGATATAGCTAAAAACCAGTTTAGTGATGCAGGGTTTAAATTGGCTGCAGCAGCTGAAAAAGCCTTAAGTAAACTGGTAACCAACATGTATAACAGTAAAGACAAGTATTTTGGTAATGGAAGAAGTGTTCGGAAGATTGTAGAAGAGGCTATTCGAAATCAACATCTGAGAATGAGCGATATGGCACCTGAAAAACGAACGACCAAAATGATCAAAACAATAAATGCTAAAGATATAGAACCTATAGAGTACAAGGATAAAACAAAGCCAGATGTACTACCTACACTAGGATTTAGACAGAGTAATTAGGAATTTTATCACACCTATGTATATGTTTTTTGAAGAATTAACTTTTACACATCAAGTACTACTTCTTATTGCTGGTTCTTCTTCTTTTATACTGTGGTTCTATTATTTTTATTTTTTCACAGGCTTAAAAAAATTACAAAGTGCTAAGAAAGAGGTATTTAATCAACCCGTATCTGTAATTATTGCGGCACGAAATGAACGTGACAATCTTGAGAAAAACCTTCCACATATCTTTAGCCAGAAGTATCCGGAATTTGAAGTCGTTGTAATAAACGATGGAAGTTTTGATGGCACAAAAGGCTTGTTAGAAGATTTATCTAAACGTTTTGACAATCTAAAAATTGTTAGAGTTGAATTAGAAGAAAGATATCAAAGAGGAAAAAAGTTTGCCTTAACAATGGGCATTAAAGCTGCTAAATACGAGCACTTTTTATTTACTGATACTGATTGTATCCCAGCCACAGAACATTGGCTTAGCTCTATGGTATCATATTTTTCTGAAAAAGAATTAATTTTAGGCATTGCCCCGTTGAAAGTAAGAAATACACCTTTGGGATCTGTCATTAATTATGAAACTTTTCACACCGCAGTGCAGTACACAGGCTATGCAAATAGAGGACTTCCTTACATGGGAGTAGGCAGAAATTTAGCATACTCAAAAGATTTATTCTTTACTAACAAAGGGTTCGCCTCTCACCAACACCTATTATCTGGAGATGACGATCTTTTTGTTCAGCATGCTGCAAATAAAACTAATGTTGCTGTGAATGTAGACAAAGAATCATTTATGTTCTCAGCTGCTCCTAGTAAGTTATCAGAGTGGATAAAGCAAAAAACAAGACACCTTAGCACTGCTAAGGAATATAAGACATCACGAAAAGCGTTGCTTGGTCTTTATTCACTTGCACAAATTCTGTTCTATTTTGTAATTATACTCTGCTTCATTTTATATCCTGAGTATTGGATCTATACAGCTATATTTTTAGGCTCAAAATGGCTGATACAATGGATAGTTATGTTTATTCCAGCAATGATTCTTGACTATAAGAAAGTCGCTTTCGCTCTACCTTATTACGATATGCTATACACGGTTTACTTAATCCTGTTTGCTTTTATTAAACCTTTTCTTAAACCAAAAACATGGAACTAATAAGAAAGTATTTCCCGGATATTAACTCTTCACAGGTCGAAAAATTTTCACAGCTAAAAGAGCTATATGAGGATTGGAATTCTAAGATCAATGTTATAAGCAGAAAGAATATGGACGAGTTCTATTGCAACCACGTTCTGCACTCATTGGCGATAACTAGATGGTATAGTTTTGAAAAAGATGAAAGAGTGCTCGACATTGGAACTGGTGGAGGTTTCCCTGGTGTACCATTAGCGATTCTCTTTCCGCAAACCAGTTTCACTTTAGTAGATTCTATTCGAAAGAAAACAACAGTCGTAGCAGTTGTAAAAGCTGCACTTGAGCTGGATAATATCACTGTATTGAATGATAGGTTCGAAAATATAAAAGACCAATATGATACAGTCGTTTCTCGTGCTGTAGCTCCAGCATTAAAACTAGTTAGCTTCACAAAGCAGGCAATTAAACCCAAAGGGACTCATATATTCCTAAAAGGTGGTGATTTAGCAGAAGAAAAAAAGCACTTACTAGCTAGACACAAAAATTTTCGTTGGTACGAGTTTGAAATTAAGAATGAGTTTGATGAAGACTTTTTTGAGACTAAAAAAGTAATTTGTCTTCAAAAAACTACCTAATCAAATTAATGGTTCCTGATTTTATATATGGTTTGTCTTGACCATCTGTAAAATTAATCAAGTACATATATGTTCCCATTTGGACTTCTGTACCTTGATAGATAGGCTCCCATTTTGCATCTATATCACTTGATTCGTAGACTTTTTCTCCCCACCTATTAAATATTTGAATATTAAATTCATTTACCGCAATTCCCTTCACACCAAAACCGTCATTTAGCTGATCTCCATTAGGAGTAAACGCATTAGGGATAAAGACTTGAGGACTAAAGAAAACACAGACTTCATTACTCCAAGAAGTGGTAGAATCTCCACCGTTTTCTTCGGCATAAACACGGTAGCACTTTCTATACAATTCAGGATTAAACGTTATGATTTGATTCTGATTAGGTATGGCTCCAAACTGATAAACGAAATAAACATTTTCGTTATCGCTTGTCCATAAATCATAATTTAAAACACCATTTTCCCAACCATAATATTCAGAAAATATGACATCAGTATTCAACTCTAAATCTTTTTCAGCTTCCAATAGAATATTAGTATGTGGCTCAGAAACAATTCTGGTTCTACACTTATTTGTAGAGGAAACGGTGTATTCGAATGCTGTTAAATCAGTATTAATATTGGATTCTATATAGTTGAATTCATTGCCAGAAACAGAAGCAATAGCACTAAACTCATCCGTACTTCCTGCTATCTTTTTAGAAATGGTAAAGCTGTTTGTCTCAGCTGGTTTAACAAGTTCCCACTCTAACTCCATTCGATCGTCTGGTGAACCAACACTTACAAACCGTAGATCTATTTCCAAGTTGTCAAACTCAATATCTATCGATTGAGTATCACCTATACAGCCATGCTCAGATACTTCTGCAACTGATATCCTACCAAAAGTCTTATCTGTGTCCCAGTCTACTTCAATAGAGGAGGTTCCATTATTTCTTAGGTCTATTGCACTATCAGCGAACCAATTGAAAGTTGAGTTTGCAAACCCAGTCACAGAGTAACCCAGATTTAAGGCATTTTCAGGACAGATAATTGAATCTCCCAAAATAATTGAGGTCTGGGGTTTAGGATGAACTATTACTTGAGTATCAATTAACTCTCCAAGACAATCAAACTCTGATGTTTCAATAGCTGTTATGTTGAAAGTTCCAGGTTGATTCCACACAACCTTTATAGTGTTGGTTCCTTGGCCAATTATATTCATCGAGCTACCTCCAACTGTCCATTCAAATGTTGAGTTTGGAAAGCCTAAGATACTATACTCTATAGTATCTGTGAATTGACAAAGCCCCATATTCCCTTGTATTTCATTGGCTATCGGGTTGGGATGAATGACCACTGGCAATTCAGTTTCTTGACCTATACACTCTCGGTTGTTAACATCATCAAATGCATATTGAAACACATTTACAGACCCATTTCCTTGAACTCCCCAGTCAACAGATATTTTATTAGAACTATCTCCTGAGGCTTGAATTCCTCCATCTATCGTCCATCTAAAAATACTTCCATTTGACTCAATCGCCTCATAATCAATTGCTTGCTCAAATTCGCATACATCATTAAATCCTTGAAGATCTAAAAATCCTAAGTCGTAAGATTTTTCTACGGTTATCTGAGCTTGAGGACTGACACAACCAAATCTATCTGTCTCAATCACAGCTATTTGACCTAGACCTTCATTGCCCCAATCAACAGTTATTCCTTCTGTAGTTCCGCCTCTTGATTGCGTCCCGCCAGTTATATTCCAGTTATACGTAGAACCTACCCAAGAGGGATCTATGAAATACATCATTCCATCTGCATTTGGACAGACTACATCTGGACCTAAGATAGATGGGTTAGGCATACTAACGAATACATCTATCATTCCCGTATCACTAGGGCACCCAGCGGCATTTGTTGCTATAACTCCTAAGGTGAAATTGGGAACGTTGTAAGAGGTTATTATAAATTCATTCCTATTTGCCGTGCCGGAAGCACCCATAGCCATCCAATTGTAGGAATATGTCACATCATCAGCTAAAGAATAATTGACAGATAACTCATTCTCACAGATAGTGTCTCTCCCATTAATTATTGGTAACTCTGGACTACTATTTACTTCTACGTCAAGAATAACCCAATCACCTAGGCAACCAGCTCCACTCACCTCTCTTGCTTCAATTGTTTGTGTACCTGTTTCCTCCCAATGAATAGTTACCGTTGAGTCCGTTTCCGAATTAACAATATACCCACCATTAAGTATCCATGCATAAGATGAACCATTTCCACCTCCACTTAATGTATAAGTATATTCATTGTATTGGCAAACATTAGTAGGACCATTCAGATCCTCTGCTCCTTGGAATGGGATTACTTTAATCTCTACATCTAAGTGGTTAAACTTTGGAGGACATCCGTTATCTTCAACTGTAAAATAGACATAGTAAGGATTATCTCTAGCAAGATCACATCCTGGAACCCAACAAAATTCACTACTCACTTCAGCTACCGCAGCTTTATCTTCAAATGTTCCTTGTGTAATACCTGTAGTATCTCCATCACCTAAAATCACACCTCGACCAGATAATCTCACAATATCGGCTTCTGGATCGTCTGCTTCCACAATAAAACAAAGTTCTTCTCCTTCTTCAATTTCAAATCTCTTCCCATCACCAGAGGATATATTAGGAGGTTTATTAGGTATACAGTTTAGAACATCAATCTGGAGGTCCATCCTTACAGTGCTTAACTCCTGCCCATTCCTATACTCTGTTACTTGCACACCTACTACATATCTACCAGGTTCAGGTGCATACATCAAGGTTCGCCCGGTACTTGGGTCAACTGAGATATATCCATTTTCTCCGAAAGGTTCCAGGTGGCTATAGCCAGGAGCATAAATCAATTGTTTCAATTCAAGGTTGTCTTCTGGAACAGGAGTAGAGTTTCCTGTAGTTCCACCTCCAAAAGGTCTCATTATCTCATAAACAAGACTATCTCCGTCTTTGTCTATGGCATCAAATAAGAAAGAAGTAGTATCTGAAGCACACATATACGGGCTTGGAACACCATAAAATGATGGTGAAGAGTTTTCGAAACTAGTAGCTGGAATAAAACAGTAATACGTTTGACCTTGAGTAGGGTTATCCCCTTGAATCAAATTATTCTGTTCGTTTCTACAACATTGGACAAACGTAAGGTGATATCCAATCTGACTTGGTTTGAGAACTATTATACCCTCATACAAACCATAATAAATTCTTACGTTCTTTTTGTAGTAGTCACAATCTATGGATCCCGGAGCAGGTACTTCAAATTGTGAAACTAATTTGAATGGCTCGATAGCAGTAATAGATTTATTATCGTTATTTAGGTATACACCTAGCTCAAGTTCATCGGCAAATGGTATCTCGCTATTTAAAGCATCACGAAAAAGGTTGAACGAAACCTTATATCGAAAATCGCCATTAGGTAGTCTTCCTAGAAATTCATAATTCATATACCCTCCTATTAAGTGCGTTGCATCGGCTTGAAAAGCCGAAGCTGCTAGTAAGAGCAGAAGAGTTATTTTCTTTATCAATCTCAATTGGTCAACAATTTGCTACAAAAATATAAGTAAACCAAGCTTAAAACGCTAGTTTTTACCCTGTTGTTTGCTCAGTCGTCTATTATGACAGACAATCTACAAATTCAGCCAAAGATTTGAATTTGTAGTCTTGATTATCAAAGGAAAACTGAGGATTCTCAATTCGCACCTTGATGAGCTCTAAACTATCTGCCAACTGCATATCTCCAGGACTATCTCCTACCATTATACTTTTAGACCATTCAATATCCGTAAAGTATTCTTTGGCTTTCAATAACATTCCATTTGAAGGTTTACGCCATTTATGATTTACAGTCTTTAAATAGGGAGCAAATAATATGCCATCAAAATATCGGATGCCTTTACTTTTTAGACCGTTGTACATCTTTAGATGTACATCTTCCAGGTCTTTTTCACTCATAAGCCCTCTATGCACACCTTGTTGATTTGTCACCAAGACTATTTTTTTAAAAATACTCCTTAATTCGGCAATAGCATCTATAGCTCCAGCACAAAAGACGAAGTCTTCAGGCTTTCGAGCATAATCATCGACAATTGGCTCATTTATCACTCCATCTCTATCAAGAAAGAGCGTATATTCTGTAGCTTGTTGCCTACTTGGCAAATATCTGTTGTGCTCTGTCATAATCTTCAGGGATTCCTATATCAATAAACTGTTCATCTGAAATATAACCACCTAGTTTTGATTCGAATACCTTCTTTTCAAGCACTTCTGTTTCAAATGAGTATTTCTCCTTTAATGGCAATTCATATTTCAAATGTTTATTTGCCCAATAAATACCTCCATTAATCAAACCTGTTCTTAATCCGACTGTCTTTTCTTGAAAACGAACGATTTGGTCTTTCTCTAGCAAGACTGTTCCATATCTATCAGGTTGAGGCATTTGTTTTAATGCTAATGTCATCAGGTAATCAGACTGATTATGGGTTTGCCACATTTCTTCAAAATTGATATCAAACGAAGTATCACCATTTAAAATAAGAACGGTATCTTCAGCGACGTGCTCTAATGCTAGGGCTATTCCTCCTCCTGTTCCAAGAGGCTCATTTTCAACAGAGTACTGAATAGGTGTAGTCTTGTATTCCTCTCCGTAATAAGATTTCACAACTTCGTATTTATAACCGACCGCAAGGATGATTTTTCCGATATTCGATAGTGGGAGTTTCTCTAAAATATGATTAAGAAAAGGCTCACCAGCAACTGGTGCCATAGGCTTTGGAACATCTTTAACCACACTGGCAAGACGGGTACCTAAACCTCCTGCAAGTATTATTACGTCAAATTTCATATAGGTAAGGTATAGGTATAAAGTCCTGTTTTAGTAAAGTGATAATGTTGTGGTTGGACACCAAATGGCTTGAGACTATTGATTAGTTTCATTCTAGAAACTCCTGGGCAGTAGAAGAAGAAGAAACCACCACCACCTGCTCCACTTATTTTGCCTCCCGTTGCTCCATTTGCCATAGCTGTGGCATATATTTCGTCAATTTCAGGATTACTAATTCCATCTGCCATCATTTTTTTAGATTCCCATCCATAGTTAATCACCTCTCCTATTTCATCCATTCTACCCATTAATATTACCTCTTTCATCTTAACACTTTGGCTTTTTAACTTATGTGTAGCAGCTAAAGCAATCTCATCCTTGTTGTTAATATTAGAGGTTTGTTTTTCAATTATTTTAGCTGACTCTCGACTCGTCCCCATATAAAATAAAACGAGATTGTGCTCAAGTTCAGCAGTATACTTCTGTTTTACACGGAGTGGGTTTACTATTACCTTATCATCTTTGTAAAACTCCATAAAGTTGAATCCTCCGAAAGTAGCAGCATATTGATCCTGCCGTCCACCGGCTAGATTTAAGTCAACTCTTTCTATTTCGTAAGCTAAATGTGCTATGTCATATTCTCCTAGAGGAATATTGTACCACTCAGCGAATGCTCCTATTATACTCACTACCAATGTACTACTGCTACCCAAACCAGAACCTGGAGGTGCATCTACACTAGTATACAACTCGAAAGAAAGGGGTTTTTGAATGAAATCTTTTACAATTCGATTGTAGACACCTTTCAACAAAGCTAACTCGCCATCAGGCTCTAATGATATTTTACTATCAAGAACTTCCCTTACACCCATATCCTGGGCTTCAAGTACAATTTTCCCGTTCTCAGTTGGAACTATCGTAGCGTGTGCATACATATTGATTGTTGCATTCAATATAGATCCACCGTGTATGTCAGCATAAGGACTTACGTCAGTACCACCACCAGCTAATCCTAGTCTAAGTGGTGCTTTACTTCGTACAATCATAGTCGCAAAGATAGTCCTACGTTACAGTTTCAGATTACCTAAATAATAAGATTCTGAAGTGATTGTGTTACATGTAGGTCAATACAAGTTCCTTGATTTTGTTTACACTGTGATTCTTTCCCTTCAATCTCTCCTGCTCCACACCGTCTTTATATATCAAAAGCTGAGGGAACCCATCTACATTTTGAGATTCAAATAAATCCCTACTGTCATCATACTCGACTTCTATAAAGCTTGCAAAGGATAATTCATCAAGCTCCGAAGCTTCTTCTACTGCCGGTCGTTGTTCCTCACAAACAGAACACCACGATGCAAGAAAGAAAACAACATATACTCCGGTTTCAATTCTTGATTCAAAACTAGTTTCTTCGGATACATCAGCAATCTAATTGCTAGACGTATCAACCAAGTCTTTTTTACAAGAAAAAAAAACTAACACACTCAAGAGGGCTAAATAACTTATTGTTTTCATCGTATTACTATACGCAGAAATAATGTAATCCTTACAGACCGAAACCAATACATCGAATCTGAATTTTTTATAGGCATCTATTCCTGAAAACTTCCGATATTCCACCGCTCAACGCGACTTGGAAATACGGCTCTCTTTATTTTGATATGCTTAAGTATCAGTTGTACTACAAACAACTCTAATATTAATGTGCAATCTTCTAAATCTAAAACTAGTATAGATCAAGATATTTCATTCTTTTGCTTTCCAATAGTTGTGGAACTAGAGCAGATTGAAAATATTATAAATAAAAAAATACCTAGTGTTCTTTCAAGGAATATAACCACCAAACACAACATTAGACTAGACATTCAACGTGCAGGACCAATAAGACTTGATGGATTAAATAATAAACTGCTCACCTATATACCAGTAAAAGTAAAAGCTAGACGTGGAAAGCTCAGGTCAAAACTTAAGACTGAATTTACAATAGAGCTATGTATTTCTTCAGCATTGGACTTTTCAACTAATTGGGATGTTTTATCAAGAAGTCGTTTGGAAAACGTGACCTGGTTGGAAGCACCAATAATAAGCATCCTTGGTCTTGAACTAGACATCAAACCTATTCTGCAAAGAGAGATTGAAAAAAATGAAGAGGTATTAATATCCAAAGTAGATAACGCGATTCACAAAAAAGTGAGCATCAAACCCCAATTGGAAAAAACCTGGGTGAATCTTCAAAAACCTCATGACTTGATAAAAAAGGAAAGTGAGAGCCTTTACCTTCACATAGAGCCACAGGAAATTAATTATTTAAATCACGAAATTGTTAATAAAGAGGTGAATCTAAATCCACTAATCTCTTCCTTCTTTAGCATTCACAGCAAGAGTAAAAGCAAAGCAGAGGATGCATCACCATTGCCAAACTTACAAAAAAGCTCGCAAAACTGTGAAGGATTCGATTTAAACGTTATTGCTAGCATCAGTTTAGACAGCCTTAATAAAAGCATAAATCGTCTTCTAAATGAGGACCAGACACTTAATATTCAAGGTTATGAAGTTTTACCAACTTCGGCTTCAATACAAGCTTCAGTTTCAAGCATTATGATTGATGTGAGTCTGGAAGGTACTGTCAATAGAATACTAAGGGGATTATGTGATTTAAATTTAGATACACAAAGTCAAAAGTTAGATATTATTTTGAAGCAAACCGAGGTAATTAGTGGGGATATGGAACTTGAATTTGCCCATCTCATATTTGGTGGTTTTATAAATGATTATCTGCAAGATTTCAGCGGGTTTCAATTGGACTCCTCACTAAATAAGATCCCTGAGCTTATCCAACGAGGACTGGCGAGAGGGAAGTCAGCAGATAAATGGCATCCAGAAATAAATAAGATGAATACTAAGCTGATGAAAATAGATATTACCTCAAAGGAAATTCTAATAAAAGCTAGCTGCACAGGTGATATCGAAATCGTGATTGATAAATTGCAGTCCTGATCAAAAATAAAGAAAATAGAGATTGCTGAAAAGCATTCATTTCGAAATAATTCCTAAGATAAATTACATTAGCGGTAACAAACTTTACTTAAACAAAAGAATGAAAACAAACCACTTACTCTCTACTATTTGCCTATCTCTTGTCCTTATATTTACTTC
>CBFHGJ010000029.1:0-18079 GCA_965655315.1 Bacteroidia bacterium | reverse complement strand
CAGGCCATTTCTTCTGGATTGTTAATCACTTCTCTAATCTGTTCCATAGCACTTATTTGTCTGCCGTCTGCCGAAAGCAAGTGATTACTATAGACATGATGAAGTGAGGGTGTGTTTCTCTCCATTTGTGTTTCACCGTCAAAATGGAATGCAGTAAGTTGCTCATTCTGAGTGAACCCTTGAGTACCATCGTGACAACTAGCACAACTACGCTTATTATTTCCACTTAAGATAGGATCGTGAAATAGCATCTCCCCTAAGTCAATAATTCTCTCCTTATCAGATTGAGAGACATCTCTATATGGACCACTTGTAGATACAGCCTCATACAACTGCCTATCAAAAATCGAAGTGGCTTTATTACTTAGACTATAATCATTGAAACTTGTCGAAACTGGCTGGTATTCCCTTATATGCTTCTGATTTAGGGCAAATAATGGATTTATATAGTCCCGAATAAATTCAAAATGGTTAAAATCAGTATATTTCTTAGAGGTTGAAACAAAGGCGATAGCTTCACTATATAAATCTTGATACTCCGAAGACAGTAATTTGTCAGAGTATGTACTGTTATATGAGGTGTAAATCTCTTGAGCACTTTTCATCATTACAAGTAGCTCCGGGAGCACTCGTGCAGTATTGGCACACTCAAAACCAGTGGTATAAATAGAAGCTAGATTTAATAAGTGGAGTCTGTTAGCGTACCAAAAATAGTCATAGGACTCTATACTTTTAGTTAGACTATCCGCTATAAAAATTTTCAAGCTTTTAGAAGCTTGTTTAAAATACCAGGCAAGGGAATCTGCAGACCAATTATCTTCTTCGAGATAAGCTTCCGCCAAGGTCAAACCTGAGCCAATTCTCTTGTAGGGTTTCTCCCATTTTTCAAAAACTTCTACTTCCCATTCTATCGGTAAAGGGCCGTTTATTTTTTTATATGCTAATGGCTCGAGATATCGCAACCAAAAATCAGCACTTTTCATACTTAATCTTGCCCTATATGTAGCCGCTAGAAGCTCTTCTCTTGAAGGATTGGACTTCGTTAGGTTGACACATTGTTCTAAGTCTAAAAGTGCTTCAGTTATAAGTCCCTCGTAATTAGACATGTAGTCAGGGACTTGATTATTCCTAGTGGAGGTAAATAAGCCAGCAATTAGAAGACCGAATACTATGTACTGCTTGAGTGCCATCGATAATAAATCGAAGGTACCGCAGGAAAAACTGAAGTTGATAAGAAGTAGGCTAGTGGTACTGTTTTGAAGGTGAAACTAGTGATTATATCTAGCTACTATTGGCATTCTTCTACCAAAACCAAATGCCTTATGACTTATACGCAAAGTTGGTGATGCTTGAAACCGTTTATATTCGTTTCTGTCTACCATCCGTACTATTTTTCTTACTAGTGTCTCATCCGTTCCTTCAAGATTTAGAGATACAATCTCTTTCCAACCTTTCCGTTCCTCGATGTAGTGGAACAAGATTTTATCTAAAACGGGATAAGGTGGCAGGGAATCACTATCCTTCTGATCTGGGCGAAGCTCTGCACTAGGTTCTTTATTGATAATTTCATAGGGAATCACTTCACCATAGCGATTTATAAATCGAGCAAGCTCATATACCTGTTCTTTATACAAATCACCTATAACTGAAAGACCACCACACATATCACCATATAGCGTACTATAACCAACAGCACTTTCACTTTTATTACTAGTGTTGAGTACCATATTCCCAAACTTATTACTGTAAGCCATAAGAATAATCCCTCTACTTCGTGCCTGTAGGTTTTCCTCAGTTACATTAGGTTCTGTACCCTCAAATTCTTGAGCTAAAGTTTCATTAAAACTATCAAATACACTTTTTATTGAAATGTTGCTGAAGGGAGAACCTAAATTTTCAGCAAGTTTCTTCGCATCATCTATAGAGCCAGAACTACTATATTTACTAGGCATAGAAATAGCTTTTACATTTTCTGCACCCAAAGCCTCCGCTGCTATAGCGTGTACCACTGCACTGTCTATACCGCCACTGCTACCAAGAACTGCCTTCTTGAAACCTACCTTCCCAAAATAGTCCTTGACACCCATCACAAGGGCATCATGAATCAACCCTATATCATAATCATAATATTCTTGATGGTTATCTTTATAGGTCTGAGATGAGTCCCATTCTATGATCTTAAAATCCTCTTTATAAAATTCGCACTCCTCTGCAATCTCACCATTTCTGTTGATAAACATTGATCCTCCGTCAAACAGAATATCTGTATTACCACCTACTTGATTGACATAAAAAAGAGGAAGGTCATAGGTCTTTGCATTCAACTGCATCCTACTTCTTCTACCTTCAACATGATTGTAGCTATAAGGGGATCCGCTTAGATTGATCATCACAGTTGGATTTTCCTTTATAAGTTCATCCATTGGTGTCCCTTTATACAATTTCTCCTCATCCACATTCCACAAATCTTCGCAGATGGTTACCGCTATTTTTTCACCCTTAAAATCGACGCATTCAAACTGCTCGTTGGGTTGAAAGTACCTGTATTCATCGAAAATATCGTAAGTGGGAAGTAAAGTCTTGTCTATCCTTCGCAATAATTTTTTGTCAGAAAAAAAGAACGCAGAGTTATACAACTTTGTGCCTCTTGATAGCTTACTCCAAGCTGGACCACCAACTAAGACAGCTATGTCCTCAGTAGCTTCTCTTATGGAATCTAATCCTGACTCACAACGTTGTATAAAACTAGGATAATCAAGTAAATCCTTTGGTGGATATCCGCAAATAGCTAGCTCAGAAAATACTACCAAGTCTAAGTTTTTATCTCTTGCCTTAGAAATTTCATTAATAATTTTTGTTGTATTCCCTTCTACATCACCTATGACATAGTTGAGTTGAGATAGTGCTATTTGCATAAAACTAAAGGTCCTTGTTGTACTAATCTATTATTAGAACAATACACCAAGAGAAATGGCAAAATAATTATTCTTAGCCACGACGCTTTTGTCTTTTACAAACATATCTGTGAATGTATTTGCATATCTAACTCCTCCTTGAATTGCAGTATTCCCAGGCATTTTATATTCTATTCCACCACCAATTATAAGTGGAGAACGCACCAGAAAAACTTTGTCATCAAAGTCATTTACAGCAAAATCATCTCCTTCCTCTGTATTTACTCGATAATCAGTAGGCTCCAAATCTGCGATTATTTCAGGCATATTACTAGCGGTGATAGATGTCCTTGCATTGAGAGCAAATCCAGGTGAGAACCCGAAATTTCCCCAATAGGCCATATTTCCAATGTCCTTTGTTCTGAACGTAATACTTACCGGAATTTCTAAGTATTGCACAGTGTAGTCATAGTTTAATCCTTGAAGAACAGTATTGCTAGAATCACCTACGAACGATTGATCTGAAGTCAAATTGAATCCAGTTCTTACTGTAGAAAGCAATATCTCAGTACTCAAAGCATATTTGTGATCGTTGTCAAAGTAATAATCTCCCATTACGCCGTATGCGAACCCAGCTTTTATCCCATCGTTTTCAGTGTTTTTATCTGTCCCTGCTAGCCATCCTAAATTAGCAGCGGCTTTAAGTCCAAAACGAAAGTTGCTTTGTGCAAAAGATAGTTGCGTTATTAGCATACCTAAAACTAGTATTGTAACGTTTTTCATAATGATTTGAATTAGTTGATTTTAATGACCACAAATATTACACTCAAAAAAATAAAAACCCCCCACAAAGTATTCATACTATTACTTGTTTCTTTTTTTGCCGGCTGTGATACAAGTCCACATACTAAAGATCTATCTCATATAAATCTTGAAATGAATTCACTCAGATTTGAACAAGAACTCTTCCAAAGTAATAGCGTATCTGAAATTCTGAAGCTAAAGGAAACACATCCTCATTTCTATGATGTCTACACTTCTACAATTATTGGTCCAAATGTTTTCACTCCTGGAGGTAACGATACAGATCTAGCTGTGGAAGTATATAAATACATTGCTCATAAGGATATGGATTCACTCTATTCCATCGTTCAGGGATCATTCAATGATTTTTCTACTTATGAAAATGAGCTGCAACAAGCAGCTAAATACATCAACTTCTACTTCCCAAATGAAAAAATAGAAAACGTAACTACGTTCATATCGACCTTTCAATACGGAAGTATTTTTGATCAGGAAAAGAAATCATTTGGAGTTGGATTGGACATGTATTTAGGTAGCGATTTTGAGGTTTACACTATGCTAAATCCAGAACATTTTCCAATGTATCGCATTGCCAAATTTGAGCCTTACAGAATAGCACCAAATTGTGTTCAAACATTTATGGACTATAAAATACCAAACCCAAATACCACTACCTTTATAGAACAAGCAGTTCACGAAGGAAAAAAACTTTATCTGCTTGATCTTCTGTTACCTGAATACCACGATTCACTAAAAATCAACTATCTCGGTGGTCAAATAGAGTGGGCGGAGGCAAATGAAGAAAATATATGGACCTTTCTGGTAGAGGAAGAAATGATTTTTAACTCCGATAAGAATAAATACCAAAAGCATTTTTTCAATGAAAGTCCATTCACATCTCCCTTCGGAAATGAAAGTAGTCCAAGAATAGGATTATGGGTTGGTTGGCAAATCATTCGTTCCTATATGAAAAATCATCCGGATGTGGATATACACGAATTACTAAATAACGATGACCTGGTTGGCATCTTTAGAGCCAGCAGGTATAGACCTTAATTTCCAAAATTAAAGATATACTTACCAATGCTGTCCACTTGAGGTATGCTTACCTCTCTTGTTTTCTCAAACCAATCATATCCTGGTTTGAGTTGACTCCAAAAATCTAAAAGTGAACCATCGTACTGTTTCCGCATTAAACTAAAGTTTTCTTCTGTAAATTTTGCAGGGAAGATGTGAATGGGAATAGTTGTATTTTCATCATTAGCAGCTTCTACTGCTAATACATACAGCTCCTTGATTCGCTGATCTTTGATTGGAATGCATCCTACCGTTCTGCATCCACCATGAATAAAAATAAGTCCTCCCGGGGAAATACGATCTGAGAGAATAGAATCACTTGCATTAGGGTAATTCAACTTGAGCGATAAATGGTAATTGCTATTAGGATTGAATTTACTTAGCTGATAAAATCCTTCAGGAATTTGCTTGTCCCCCTCTTTTCTCTTGGGTCCAAGGGCCCCTACATTGCTACAAAAAGGATAAGAAACAACCAGTCTGTATTTTTTTCATTTTTGTTTTTCGCCCAAACCTCTAGTTGTTCTTCAAACTTAAACGCACGCAGATATAAGTCAAATGATTTAGGGTTCACCTCAACAGCTCTAAGACGAGCAAACGCTTCTTCGCCGAGTTCTTCATAGGCTGAAGCCACCCGAGGATATTCCAATTGTTTTGTCTTAAAGCTCACTTCGCTGTCCGAAATAAATGCAAAAAGTCCAAAACATAATATAAATATGATGCTACGCATATATAGATGTACAAAGGTAGAATCTTCACCTGGTTTTCGCCCACCTAAACTCCTGATACCAGCCATCAGCCTCCAGTTGGACAATATAGACTTGATTGGGCAAATCATTCCCTGAGAGTGTCATTGAGGTAGAAAATGGAGCTTGTACAAATGATCTTCCATTGATGTCAGAAATAGCTAATTTCCCCTTAACGGATTTGTTTAGATTCAAATGGAATTCAGAAGAAGAAACCGAATATGATATTCCTGTTTCCGAGTAAAAATCTTGAATAAAATTCGAAGACTGGCCAAGAAGTAACTTGTATAGCTTGTTTCCAATGAAATTAAATTCATCTGAGAGATAAATGGTTTTGTGATCTCTACCAAAACACATAGCTTCTTTCTGAGAAAATCCAACATTGATACTTTCCCAAGATAATCCACTTAGCACTTTGGTTTGAAAACCACTAACTAGGTGAACTTGAGCACTGCTCAATAGGATTAAACTATCTCCTTTTATATCTGCTGCAGTAATCCATCCTACCTCCATAGATCCAGAAGGAAATTGGACACTATCCCTAAGCTTTGCTACGTAGTCACCCGGTTGATCAGGAAGTGAGTACATATAGCACCATCCATCATAAGGACTAGTCCTATTTTTTGTAAAAAGATAAATACTATCATTAAACCAAAGCATTGCTTCACAGTCAAAGTTTAGACTATTTGCTGGAGGAGGATAATCAGTTTGATTCTCGTATGTATATGTGATAAGCTCTGCACCTACTGCCACACCTTGAAACATAGTATTTCGTTTGAGCTTATAGATTTTAAGGTCACGCCTATTGTTTCCGTTATTTCCAATATCACCAATGAAAAGATTGCCATTATCATCAGTTGCTAAATCTTCCCAATCTATATTCGTAACCCCACCTATAAATTGACTCTGAAGTCCACCAGTAAGGGTATCGTATAAATAAACTTCAGTTGGATTCCCTCCATCATTAATAAAATAAAGCTTCCCTGGAGAATGCCAGGCTAAGCCAGAGTTCTCGCGTAATTGTTCTGGCAAAGAGGCCACCGTTTTAACCAATTGTGCAGATACCTCAAACGCAACTAGAAAAACAAGTAGTAAGAGTAGATGAAATCTGTACATACTGTGGTTCAATTATAACTATTTTTGTCCTCACATTTTGAGTGCTGGTAAATTATACATTATCCCAACTCCAATCGGGAATCTGGGAGACATAACCTATAGAGCTGTGCAAGTGTTGTCCGAAGTTGATGCAATTTTAGCCGAAGATACAAGGCAGACTAAAAAACTTCTAGACCATTACCATATTGAAAAAAAGCTAATTCCATACCATCAGCATAACGAGCACAAAAATCTAGATGTAGTCATAACCAAACTAAAAGGTGGTGAGACTTTTGCTGTATGTACGGATGCAGGAATGCCAGGCATTTCAGACCCAGGCTTTTTACTTATACGTGAAGCAGTAAAAGAAGACATTGAAGTAATCACCTTGCCTGGAGCAGTAGCAGCCATTGTTGCATTAGTAAATTCTGGTTTGCCTTGTGACACCTTCTTGTATGAAGGTTTTTTACCGCATAAAAAAGGCAAGCAAACCAAAATTCTTTCTTTACTAGAAGAGCATAGGACAACTATATTTTATGAGTCTCCTCATCGTATTATAAAAAGCTTAAAAATGATTCAGGAATTGTTAGGGGATGAAAGGAAAATAGTAGTGGGCAGAGAACTCACAAAAAAATTTGAGGAATATGTAAGGGGGACAGTGGCCGAAGTATTGACACATTTCGAAAACAATAGCCCAAAAGGTGAGTTTGTATTATTAGTAGCGGGATATGATACAAAATAGAAAGCTAAGAATCAGTTTGCTTACCGCCCTTCCTGCAGTCTTATTTTGGCTTGCTTGGCCTCCTCGTGATTTGTTTTTTTTAGGATTCATTGCCTTTGTTCCATTATTCTATTTAGAACGTGAAACAACACAGATAAAAAAAAGCGGGTGGCTAATATATCTATCATTACTACTTTGGAACATTGTAATATCGTGGTGGGTATGGAATGCACAATCTACTGCTAGTATTTTTATGATGGTGGCAAATGCAGGGCTTATGTACATTCCTTGGTTAGTTTACCGCAAGTCCAGAAGAAGTTTTGGAGACGGGAAAGCACTTTTTGTATTTATCACTGTTTGGTTATCGTTTGAATACCTTCACCTAAATTGGGACATCACGTGGCCTTGGTTTATGCTTGGGAACATATTTGCTAAACACAATGATGTTGTGCAGTGGTATGAAATAACAGGGGCTATGGGTGGCAGTCTATGGATTCTAGTTTGTAATGTATTACTATTTCAGGCTTCCCTATCGGTCTTAAACAACAAAAGAGCATTTAGTAAACCAGCTCTAATGCTGCTTGTTCCCGTAATTATCTCCTATGGGTTTAAGTTTTTAGCAACTGACATCAGTTGTCACGTAGATGAAACCTTTGAGACACTAATCGTTCAACCAAACATTGACCCATACCTAAAGTTTAACAAAGGAGAAGAAGTCAAAAACTTACAAACCATGCTTGATATGGTGGAGCAAGAAGTTTCGGATAGTACCCTGTATATTATTATGCCTGAAACTGCTGTGGTAGAATATATCGATGAAGACTACCCAACCCAATTCAGAAGTATTCAACTACTCAAGAGGTTTGTAAAAAAACACCCATCAGCTCATATTATTACAGGAGTCTCCACCTATAATTTTTATGATAAAGGTGAAAAGACTTCACCCACTGCAAGGGAGAGTAATGGCAGATATTATGAGTCGTACAATACCGCTTTAGAAGTATCTCCGGACGGCAGCCTTGACTTTTATCATAAAAGTAAACTTGTGCCTGGAGCTGAAAAAATGCCTTACCCTCAGCTCTTCAGTTTTTTAGAAAAATTTGCTCTGGATTTGGGTGGTGTAAATGGAAGTCTAGGCAGTGACAAAGAAGCCAAAGTCTTTAGTGCTGGAGAAAACCCAGCGTTAGCTCCGTTGATTTGTTATGAGAGTGTATTCCCAGGTTATGTTTCAGAATTTGCAAGAAAGGGAGCAGAAATTTTGTTAGTAATCACAAACGATGGGTGGTGGAAAGACACTGATGGTTATAAGCAACACATGTACTACGCTTGTCTGCGTGCTATTGAGCAACGAAAGGAAGTATTAAGAAGTGCAAATACCGGCATATCTTGTAGAATTGATAGACTAGGAAAAATCCACGAGAGGACCGAGTGGTGGCAACCTACGGTGCTAAAAGTAAATACTAAAAATCAAGCGAAAACTACTTTCTACGCTCAATACGGTGACTATATCGGCAGATTTGGTAGTTTTATTGGTGTGTTTTTTATTTTAGGGTTATTTGTCAAAAGAAAAACAACTTGAGCTTGGGCTTACTTCTAAGTTGGCAACAGAAAAATGAGGATTAAACAAATAGGACTAGTTAATTATGCTGTAGGTTTAAAAACTCAAGAATCTATTCATGATTCTGTATTGGCAGGGCAAGACGATACTTTGATTCTTTGCCAGCATAATCACGTCTATACCTTTGGTAAGAGTGCTGAAAGAAATAATCTTTTGATCTCTGAGAGCTTCCTTAAATCTATAAACGCTCAGGTTTTTGAAACTGATCGTGGAGGAGATATTACTTATCATGGTCCAGGTCAATTGGTGGGTTATCCGATTATAAATCTGAGAAAACACGGATTAGGTGTAAAAAAATACGTTGAACTACTTGAGCAATCTATCATAGATACACTCGCAAAGTTTGGCATTGTGGCATATCAAATCCCCTCACTTACAGGCATCTGGGTTGGAGCAAAAAATGAAGTTAAACGTAAAATTGGAGCTATTGGAATTCGAGTGAAAAATGGTGTTAGCATGCATGGGTTTGCCCTTAATGTAAGCACGGATTTAAGTTACTTTAACCATATCGTCCCCTGTGGCATAGCTGATAAGGAAGTAACCTCGATAAAAAAGGAACTTGGAAACTCTAATATAGACGCCTTTGCAACCACTTTTGAAAAGCACTTCAACCTTAATATGAAGAAAGCATTAGATTTATAAAAGAACGATTGGAGAGATGAATACGATAAAGAAAATACTACTTTGGCTAATAGGACTCAGTATTACCGGAATGGTAATTATAGTAGTACTAGCACTGTATGCAAACTTCAGCAGTGGATACAGAGTTGGCAGAATCATAAAGGTTTCGGAAAAAGGCTATGTGTTTAAAACTTACGAAGGTCAACTCAATACCGGGGGTTTTAGCGAAGGTGATGGAGATATGACTAGTAGTATTTGGAACTTCTCGGTACGTCGAGGTGATGATGAAATATTGGATCAGCTTAAAAATGCCAATAAAGAAATGGTAAGACTGTATTACGACGAGAAATTCATTCGTATACCTGTTTTAGGTGATACTAAATACTTCATTACCAAAGTTGAAACGGTAGATTAACCTAGAGCCCAATCTACAGGTTTATCTATAAATTCATTTGCTTTACTAAACGGCCTGCTACCAAAAAAACCTGCTTTACCACCTTGATAAACCTCAGCCGCCGGATGTGGTGCTCTTAAAATGAGGTGTTTAGATTCGTCTATAAGCTTATGTTTCTTGTGAGCGAAAGCACCCCAAAGCATAAAAACTACCTTTTCATTTTTCTCAGAAATAACTCGAATTACTCGGTCTGTAAACCTCTCCCAGCCCATATTCCTATGACTTCCAGGAGATTTTGCTTCTACTGTAAGAATGGTATTCAGTAAAAAAACTCCATTGTTAGCCCACGGAGTTAAGTCTCCATTTTTAGGAATGTCCAAACCCAGATCAGCGTGCAATTCCTTGAGGATATTTCGCAATGAGGGTGGTATTCGACTTCCTTCCCGAACAGAAAATGCAAGTCCGTGGGCTTGACTATTACCGTGGTAAGGATCTTGACCAATTATAACTACTTTAACTTCGTCCAACGGAGTTAGCTCAAAGGCTGAGTAAACTTCTTTTTGTGGAGGGTAGATAGAAACACCTCGATTTGAAAGTTTTCTTAAAGTTTCTTGTAAATCCAAGAAATAGGATGAACACAATTCCTCTGACAATACGTCTTTCCAGCTTTCGTGCACAATTAAAGCGGATTTACTTTGTTCCTCTAAGTTTTATCTCTGTATTGTAAGGACTCTGAGGTTTCACGTACTTGATGTACATCCAAACCGCCGAACCAACGAAAGCACCTAGAAAGAGGACTAGAATAAATAGCTTGAGAAATTTATTCTTCATTGTTCTACTATTCGCCTATTCCCACAAAAGCATACTCTTTCGCCAATCTCATCATTTGCTCTACATAGCCTTCTTTTTCAACCTTCAAGTCGAGGAATTTACCTTGACTATCTTTTACTGGGGTTAGTTTTGGTTGAACAAAACCGCTGTATGGTGCAAGATTCAATGTACTATATCTTTCTTTCACCTCAGCATGTATCTCAGGATCTACTTTTACTCCGTAACCTTCGACTAGTGCTTCTGCAGCAGTATAGTCTCCCTCAGATTTTATACGTTGGATTTCTCTGAGTAATTCCCCAAATATTACCCTAAGCTTAGCATAATCATTAACCACATAATAGGTTTTACCCTTTACTACTTTCTTTTCAATTACATTATCCTTCTTCCCTCTTTCGTAAGCCCAACTAGCATTTAGTTGTCTATTTCTCATGTGATCTTCCTCTATATTCTCCCCTTTATCAAGTCTTCTTAGTTGAAGCATCATTCCATTTGCTATATATGAGTCATACTCTGCTTTCCCTACATCGAGGCTTGGCATCAGGCCTAAGTCCACTAGCTTGGAGTCATAGATGTAATAAAGAGCTACTAAATCTGCTCGTGCCTCCTCAAGCGTATTGCTATAGTTTTTCAAAGTCTCTTTCGGCGTTCCTATTCCCGGATTTATTTTCCCACTTGCGTGTCCTATGACCTCGTGCATAGCAGTGTGCATTTTACTACTTAGTTTTCCGTGCTTTTTGATCCTATCTTTAACTTCTTGATCCAAGTAAAACTCATCAAGAGAACTGCTCCCACCAGCAGAATTATAAGCTTCTACTATATTTCCTAGACTTATAGACTTACTTCCGTGAGTACTCCTGATCCAATTACTATTTGGTAAATTTATACCTATGGGAGTTGCAGGTGCTGCATCTCCAGCCTCCATTGCTGCATTGATAACTCGATAACTCACTCCTACTACATTCTCCTTCTTGTGTTCATCCATTATCGAACTATTATCCTCAAAATACTGAGCATTCTGACTCAATACGGCCATTCTTTCACTAGCCTCTTTATCATTTACTTGAATCACAGACTCATATGCACCTTTATATCCTATTGCATCACCATATACTTCTATGAATCCAAGAATGAAATCAATATCCCCTTCTGTACTAGTCACCCACTTTATATTGGTCTCATCCCATTTCTCCAAGTCTCCTGTTTTGAAGTATTCTATGAGTAATCCTATATGTTCCGCTTGCGTTTCATTCTCAGCTACAGTTTTAGCTTTTTTCAACCAAAATATAACCTGATCTAGTGCCTTGCCATATAAGCCTCCTGATTTATAGGTCAAATCTTTTAACCTCCCTTTTTTATCTTTTACCAGACGAGAGTTTAATCCATATTCTATTGAAGTAGGATCTCCTTTTGTACCCATAGCTGCATAATGTGCTATTGCTTCAGCTTCAGTCACTCCTTCACCATAATAGTTATTAGCGGAAACTAGAACCTTATCTACTCCCTTGTCTTTTACTACTTTTTTGACATCCTTATTATTAAAAAGTAAATCAATAAAACCAAATACGGCTTCTTCTCTTTCTTCCAGTGATACATCTCCAACATAGATATCCGTATTTTCCATCAATTCCTGCATCATAAATCTTGGATCAAACTCCGGCATTATTTTCTTTTCGGCATAGTGATGATGAACGCCGTTTGAAAACCAAAAACGCTTGAGGTAAACCATAAATTCGTACCAATCTGGATTCTCTTTGTCTCCGTCATATTTCAAATAAAAATCTTCTAGAACACGCTTGATAAATATATTGTGTTTGTAGTTCTGAGCATATATAATTTCTCTTCCACTCAAAGCCGCCTGAGACAAATAATAAACCAACTCCTTCTGCTGAATACTTAAGCTGTTGATACTTGATGCGTCGTACGAGAGAATTTGAAGGTCGGCAAACCTATTTGGGTCTTTGTACTTTTTAAATTCTTCTAACGCTGGATCCTCAAGTTCAAGTTTAATCTGAGCGTTAGCTGAATAACTAAAACCAAAAAGGATGATTATGAAACTAAAAAGCAAGGCGATATAGGTACTGAATAAAACTTTCATTTTAACTTTTAATATTTATTAGAGCAGCGAATCTAATAGAAATGACATGGACATACTACACTTTTCGATAGACATACAATTCTCATATAGTAGCTACAATATGTTGAGCTTAAATTTTTCATCTAAACCTTCTAAGTCTTTTAATACTTTGTCATTTAATGGGATGCCTTCTTGTTCTCTAATTAATTGAGCCATATTCTCTTTTTGACCAGGAACAAAGACTTCTTGGTTTTCATCCACTCTGTTAGCTGACTTAAAACTGGATATCCAATGATCCATACTCATTTTAAATTCATCTACTGGTCTAAAACCTTCCACTTCAAAAGCACCCACAAAATGTCCTAGTCCCTTTCCTGGAAGATTATTTAGAAGTGGCAAGAAGCTAACAAAGGGAGGAACCCATTTTCCATAATTGGCACCGGATAAAACTCCAGTTAAGACATCTACCAAACTACCTAGAGCGTAACCTTTATGACTGCCTAATTCTTCTAAACTACCCAATGGAGTAAGCATACCTCCGTCTTTCAGTTCATCAACATTCGTACTCGTCTTGCCATCTTTATCTACTATCCAACCTTCAGGTATTGCTTGCCCTTCTCTTCTTGCAATCTCAATTTTTCCTCGTGCAACTGATGCTGTTGCTAAGTCTATAACCAAAGGTTGCTCTTTTGATGTAGGAAATGCATATGCTATCGGATTAGTTCCCAACATTGCTTCTTTACTGTGTGTAGGGGGTATAAAAGGCGTAGCGTTAGTCATAGCCATTCCTACCATATCATGTTTGAGTGCCATCATGGCGTGATACCCTGCTATCCCAAAGTGATTACTATTTCTAATCGCACCCCAACCACTTCCGTAGGCTTTGCTCCTATCTATAGCTATTTTCATTGCGTAAGGAGCAACCACTAGGCCTAGTCCGCTGTCTCCATCTATTGTAAAGGTAGATTTGTGTTCCCTCACTAAGGATATTTTTGGCTTCATGTTTATTCTTTTAGCCTCCCAAAGAGCTACATATCCGATCAGACGAGAAACACCGTGACTATCTATTCCTCTCAAATCCGCAGCTAATAAAACGTCAGAAGCCTGTTCTGCGTGTTCCTCTGAAGATCCCATAGCTAAAAAAACTTCTTTAGCTAGCTGATGTAATTCGTTACTACGAAACAAATTCATTGTGCAACAAAAATGCACACTTTTTTCTTAACCTTAAAATTATGATTTACAGCACCTTATGCTATTTATTGTTATATTCTATTCTAATTTTATGTATGTATGCAACATATTTGTGATACAAGGAGTCTACCCATTGAACCAAACTAAGGACTGTACTAAATCAAACCAATTGAATGAAAAACAACTCATCGAGGGATGTAAGAGGAATGATGTGCACTGTCAAAAATTGGTTTACGAGAAATATGCCAGCAAAATGATGGGAGTAAGTTTAAGATATTGTAATAGTAAAATGGAGGCCGAAGATGTCTTACAAGATGCTTTTATTAAGATCTTCAATAAGATTCGTACATTCAAAGGCGAAGGTTCTTTTGAAGGGTGGATACGCAGAATTGTTGTATTTACAGCTTTAAAAAGTAACGATAAAAGAGTGAAAAAATTTGAACCTGGCAACCTAGACTCAGTACCTGAACAGATTTATGCGGCTAAAGCTCTTAGTAAAATGGAAACCGACAGTTTAATGAACATCCTTAAAGAACTGCCTGAAGGGTACAGAACTGTATTCAATCTATATGCTATAGAAGGTTATAGTCACAAAGAGATAGGGGAAATGTTAGGAGTTTCTGATGTTACATCTAGAACTCAATACAGCAGAGCTAAACAGCAATTAAAAAAATTACTTACCGAGTACGGTATAGAACGGAAATGAAGCACGAGATAGAAGATATTTTTAAAGAAAAGTTTAGTCAGTATACGTCTGAACCTAGTTCAGGTCTGTTTGATAAAATACAAGCCAAAAGAGCTAAGTCGAAAAAAATGGCTTGGATTTGGAGCTCGGCTGCAGTCATTCTGATAATTAGCCTAGTTTCTTGGTGGAATATGAAAAACGATTCTACTCTTACCCCGTCCAATATTGTTGATACAACTGAGACTTCGGCTCCCTCCGCTAACAAATCAGATATCTCTTCTACGGATATAGTAGTAGACGATAAAAATGAAAATTCTACTTTCAAAAATGAAGTAATAGAGAGTACAGCCATCTCTACGCAAGAAAGAGCAGTAACGTCTAATAATTCCATTGGATCTACAAAGACCAATAAGCAAACGTCAACTGAAATTACAAATAAAGAATCTACCGAGAATGAAATAGTGAATAAAGAGCTGGCTGCATTGTTTGAAGAGATATTGAAAAATAATAACCCTTCTAATAGTACTGCTGGGACTTTATTTAAAAGAGATTCAAAAGAACAGGTGAATCAAGCTCCAATTATTGAAAATAGAAGTAACGAAACGACAAGAGATGTGAATAATAACACTTCTGAATCGAAGAATAACATCACTACTTCGTCTACTTATAGTATTAGTGATAAGGAAATCTCAAAAGCATCTGAAAACACAAGCAACATGGATGACTCATCAACTTTTGACGAAAATGTAGCTGATTTAGAGAATACAGAGATAAATGAAGACAACAAAAATCTTCCTATACATAAATTAGTTCCATATTCAAAATGGGGCATTAGCTCATCCGTAGGTCCAGGTTTCGCAGGCAGAGTACTAAGCGGTTCTCCGAATTATATAAAATCAAGAAACAACACCGAAACACAGCAAATAAGTTATGATTTTGACGTCAGAGCTGTTTATGAGATCAATGAAAAGTGGAATATGCAGTTAGGTGTAAATACATCTAAGAGAAATGAGAGCTTTGAGTACCGCTCCCCTGATTTTACTGTTGAGACTGTAAGAGAAAAGCAACGACAGGAAGTTGTAATTCACCCTGTATATGGTCGAATTGTAAGAGAGTATACCGTAACGGTTACAGAGAGTAATGAAATAGAAGGAGAACTATTCAAGAACCAAAATAGTTACTTGAATATTTCAATTCCCATAGCCATTGAGCGATACTTATATAGGTCTGAAAAATGGTCAGTAATCTCGAAAGGTGAAATTCTAGCAGGCGTATATAGCAAAGCATCTGGCACCCAAATATCAGCAAATGGTGACCTTAATTCATTAAGCTCCTCTGATTACCGTGAGGCTGGAATAAATCAAGCAGGAATAGGAATTGGAGCTCTTTATAAAATAAATAACAGACTTACTTTTTTAGCTTACCCTCAAGCAAGAATGACACTTAATTCCTCTTTCTCAAATCAATACCTGCTAAAGCAGCGAGAAATAGGAGTATTTGGACATCTTGGATTTAGAGTGAGACTATGAGAGTAGGAGTATTATTAACGATATGTATTCTAGCTTTAGCGTCTTTCTCCTTTGGACAAGTTGCTTACTCAGATTGGGATGGTAAACATGCATTTCGTATCAATGCAAACGGTTCGCTAGGTGTAGATTTAAACACACTTCGTCCTGCATCTTTTTACGAAAACAATACGAACTTACCTCTTTTAAAACAAGCGGGTTTATGGATTATTGCTCAAGACAAAGGCGGTGCATATCATACTGCTACACATTTCCAAAATGAAGTTGACGGTTATGATTTTTGGGCTGGTCCCGTTGATACATTAACTGGTCAAACTAGTGGAACAAGCGAATGGAACAAGGTTTGGACGGTAACAAAAGATGAAATAGATTACCATAAAGAAAACTCCCAAAAAGTTGGTTATGAAGTGCCTTTATCCTTAAGAAGTTGGCCCGCAAAAGGATCCGATGGTTTTGCCAATTATCTAGCACCTTTTATAGACGTTAATGATGATGGAGAATACAAACCTGAACAAGGTGATTATCCAGATATAAAAGGTATTAAATCAGCGTATTGCATATTCAATGATTTAGAAGGAGAGCATAAGGCATCTTTAGGCCAAGAAATTGGAATAGAAGTTACTATGCTTGTGTCTCAGCTCGAAGTCAATAGCTCAGCTTCATTTCTTGAATACTTTATTATCAATCGTCGACCAACAGATTATGAAAACATAAAGGTTGGATTCTTTATCGATGGACAATGTGGGAATAGGTTTGACAATTACGCAGGTACTTTCTCTAATTATCCAGAAAGTATTTTTGTATATCAAGGAGACGAGACTGACGAGGGATTTTTCAATAATGACCTTCCTTATATCTATGCTACATTCCAAAATGAAAATTTACATAACAGCATTGCCTTCAACGACAGTAAGGATAAAAATGGTAAACCTTTATTAACACAAGACTTCATTAATTACTCCAACTCAATTTGGAAAGATAGCTCATTCTTAACCGTTGGAAATGATGGGACTTCAGGCAATATTCGAACAGGTTTCATCTATAATCAATCCAACCTTAACCCTTGGGCTGAAGAGGATGCACCCAATATGGTTGGTGCGAGGACCATTGCTGGATTTGTTGAACATACAGATTTTAGTAGAGATGACTTTATCAGATTTAACGTTCTTCTTGATATTGGTATAGTCAACAATGAAAATATCATCGACGACATCTTTAAAAAGTCTTTATATGCGGATAAATTATTTAGGGAAACCTCATCTATTAAAGATGTGCTATCTACAATTGAACTGTTTCCAAACCCAGCAAAATCGATCTTCACAATTAAGTCTAATCGCCTGATAAACAGCATACAAATTAGAAACAATCTTGGAAAACTAGTTTATTCAAAAAATAAAATCAATAGTGCAAGTGTACTATGCAACAATACCCTGACAAAAGGAGTCTATTATATAACCATCAATACTAAAGGTGGAAGCTTTTTAGAAAAGTTAATTCTAACCAAATAAGATATTGCTAATGACATCACTTATGAATCCAATCCTAAAGTTTTTTCGTTTCACTGAAATGAAATCATTTATGTTACTGAAAAAGTCACTAGTTACAATATTGATGCTTGGGATATCAATAATGTTCTCCCACCAGTCTGAAGCTACTCATATGATGGGGGCGGATATTACCTATAAATGTCTCGACTCATTAAGATTTGAAGTTACTGTCACTTACTATCGAGACTGTCGTGGTGTTCCGTTAGGCAGAGGACAGTTTACCATAACCTGTCCAAGCGGAGGTTCACAAAATGTTAA
>CBFHGJ010000028.1:0-18789 GCA_965655315.1 Bacteroidia bacterium | reverse complement strand
CCGTTAAAATGTAAATGAATTTTAAATTTTTCATACCTTTGGGTGAAATAAATATTCTATTAGTTCCTGCTTAATATTGTGATTAGCAGAAGTAATCTATATATAGACACCTACAAAGACACCTACAAACTAAAATCAGTCAAAAACTACTTGTAAGTATGGGTAATCTATTTGAGAAAACTGATCCTCCTTACTTACTTTTAGTTTGTTGAGGACGTGAATATGCTCAATTACGTGATCTTTTCTCTCTTGAATGTCTTGACTATCAAAGTATTTACGTTTCAATTTAAGCACTTTATTTAAGGCATTATTTTGATCCAAATCCTTAGACAGTCTGCTTTTTGTTAAGGTTTCTAGTTCCTGTAATTTTGGTGTAATCTTTGTCACTTTTCCTGCTAAACTAAATCCAGGTAACTCAGCAGAAACCAGTTCAGAATACTTGTCTAAAGATGATATTACTTGATGAAAGGAATCATTGATTCTTTTCATTTTTTTGTCCAAATCTTCATTCAATCTCGTACCTATTTCTACTTCAGAATTGAACATTAGTTCTAAATCAATAATATGATCAGCATTCTTTTTAGGTATTATTATGTACGAAGATCTGAGACTGACTATTGGCATAGGCATATTATAATTATCAAATAGCCCCTTCAACTGCATCCAGTACCTTACTTCAGCCCCACCACCTACATATAATAGATTTGGCAATACCCATTCTTGATATAAAGGCCTAAGAGCAGCATTAGGACTTAGCTGCAAAGCATCTTCTGCGATTAAAACTTGCTGAATTGGATTCCCCACTATTTTTTCTCTAGCACCTTCCGACAACCTAAAAACATTGCATTCTCTAACAAGTAATTGCCTTTTATGCCCTCCGCTTTCCAGATTGGCAGTACCAGTTCTTAATGCTTCTGCATTTTTGTGAAAAAGTTCATCTTGCATTACCGGCATGAATGAGTTCTTAATTCCTAAATCATCCCCATCTAAAATTACGAGACCCTCGTCTTTAAAATAATAATGAACTATTTCTCTGAAAGCACTTGACAAAGTTTGTTGGCTTCCATAGGCTTTTTTACAAACTTCAATAAATTCATTTTGACTTTCGGTAAACCTGAATTCTTCTTGAATATCTAAAAATAGATCAGTTATACCAGCTGTATTCATCCTGCCTACAGCACCAGACTGATTTGTCTCCCAAGTAAACTCTTTGCCAAATACACTGACGTTTTGTATTTCCTCTAAATCGTGATCTTCGGAAGCCATCCAAAAAACAGGAACAAAATTATATTCTTTATGCCTCGCACTTAGTTCTTTAGAAATACCTAAAACATCAAGAATCTTATAAATTACATATAATGGGCCAAGACCAATGTGAATTTGTTGGCCCGTAGTAATTGTAAAGGTGTTTTTCTTAACTAACAGCTTAACTTGCTTACCAACTATCGAATTATTTATATCAATACCCGCTTGCGAATATTGACTTGATAGAGAAGAAACTAGTTGCTGCCTTTTCTCATTTGAGAATGACTTTTTATTGTGAATCGTGTCAGGAATCTCTGATAAATCTGGCTTGTAGCTTCTTAGATGATCTAATTTATTCGTCTCAAAATAATCTTTTAAGAAATCATTGTAAAAGAAGGTCTTTGACCTATCAACTGAAAAGTGCCTCATTTAAACAGTAGGTTTTGCAATTAAGTCAAAAGCCTCAGCCTTAACTATCTCGGTCTCTACAAAATCACCGATTCTATAATAACCATTATCTAGGGAAATCAATACTTCATTATCTACCTCTGGTGAATCAAACTGTGTTCTACCTATGTAATAATCACCTTCTACCCTATCAAGCAATACCTTCTGTTTTGAGTCAACCAACTTTAAATTATTCTCAAGTGAAATATCGTGTTGTAAGGCCATTATTTGCTCAGCTCTTTTGGCTTTTATTTCGTCCGACACGTGATCTTCCAATGTCCCAGCATGTGTTCCTTCTTCGTGTGAATAGGTGAAAACTCCAAGTCGATTGAATCTATATCGCTCAACAAATTGCATCACTTGTTCAAAATCTTCTTCGTATTCGCCAGGGTGACCAACTAACAGTGTGGTTCGCAATGCTATACCTTCTACTTCACTTTTAATCCTATCAAGTACTTCTTCTGTTCTTCTTTTAGTGATTCCACGTCTCATAGACTTAAGTACATTATCGCTGATGTGCTGAATAGGTATGTCTAAGTACTTACAGATATTTGGCTTACTATTCATGATCGGTAGAACTTCAAAAGGGAATTTAGAAGGGTACGCATAATGCAGTCTAATCCATTCTAAACCTTCAACATCGCTTAGCCTATCTAACAATTCGTGGAGTCTCCTTTCACCATATAAATCAATGCCATAATAAGTCGAGTCTTGTGCTATAAGCATAATCTCTTTTACACCATCACGTACTAGGTTTTTCGCTTCAGCCACTAAATCATCCATAGATTTAGAAACGTGCTTTCCTCTCATTAAAGGTATCGCACAAAATGAACAGGGCCTATCACAACCTTCAGATATTTTCATGTAGGCATAGTGCTTTGAGACAGAAGACCTCCGCTCTCCCAGCAGTTCTTTTTTATAATCAACACCTACTTTATTCAATAATTGAGGCAACTCAAAAGTGCCGTACCACTTATCCACTTCTGGTATTTCTGGGGAAAGATCTTCTTTGTACCGCTCTGACAAACAGCCGGTTACTAACAGTTGATTGATATTCCCTTTCTTCTTCTCCTCAGCATATTCCAAAATAGTATCTATGCTTTCTTGCTTAGCATTATCTATAAAACCACAAGTATTTACAATGATTGTATCTGCATCAGAGGTATCCTCGTGAACTGTTTGAATATTTCCATTTTCCAACTGGGCTTGCAAAACCTCAGAGTCTACCGTGTTTTTAGAACAACCTAAAGTAACTATTGAAACTTTATTGGGCTTGTACGTTTTTGTCTTCATATTATTTAGGAGAACAAAGAATCAACATATGAACGGGCATCAAAGATTTGCAAATCATTCATTTGTTCACCTACACCAATATATTTTACCGGAATACTGAACTGGTCACTAATGCCAACCACTACACCACCTTTTGCTGTGCCATCTAATTTAGTTAGAGCTAAGGAGGAAACTTCAGTAGCCGCGGTAAACTGTTTTGCTTGTTCAAATGCATTTTGACCTGTAGAAGCATCGAGGACTAATAACACCTCGTGTGGGGCACCTTCTACTTGCTTATGCATCACTCTTTTTATTTTTGAAAGCTCATTCATTAAATTAACTTTATTGTGAAGTCTTCCTGCTGTATCTATAATGACTACATCTGCACCATTTTCTGAACCATATTTCACGGTTTCAAAAGCTACAGCAGCTGGATCGGTGTTCATACCTTTGGCTACTACTTCTACCCCTACTCTTTCTCCCCAAATCTTAAGTTGATCCACAGCCGCAGCTCTAAACGTATCAGCGGCTCCTAACACTGCATTTAGACCTTGCTCCTTAAACATATTAGAGAGCTTACCTATAGTTGTAGTCTTACCGACTCCATTTACTCCTACCACCATAATGACATAAGGTTTCGCTTCAGCATTATCTATCGGTCCTTTATTACTTGCTAGTAAATCTGAGATTTCATCTTTAAGCATTTCATTGAGTTCCTTTTCACCTACAAATTTGTCTCGGGAAACTCTTGCCTCTATTCTTTCAATTATTTTTACGGTAGTATCGACACCTACATCAGATGAAATAAGAATCTCTTCCAAATCATCTAAGAATTCATCATCTATTTTACTCTTACCTACTACGACTTTAGAAATTTTATCTAAAAAAGAACTTCTGGTCTTTTCTAAGCCAGAGTCTAATTTTTCTTTCTGTTCTTCAGTAGGTTTCTTTTTTAGAAAATCTAATAATCCCATTTTTTAATCACAAAAAAAGCTTCCCAACAAATGTAGGAAGCTTTTCAATAAGTTTTTTATTTCTTAAGATTACTTAGCCAAAGCGTCTTTCACAGACTCTGTAGGCATCATTTCTTCTCTGAATGAATAAGCACCAGTTTTAGGTGACTTTACACACTTTATTACTTTGGCCCAGTCTCTACCAGATCCAGCTTTCTTTAACGTTGCTACTACCTTCTTTGCCATCTTATTTTATCTCTTTATGTACAGTTACTTTTTTCATGTACTTATTGTACTTTTTGAGCTCTATACGCTCAGTGGTATTTCTCTTGTTTTTAGTAGTGATATACCTAGACATACCAGCTACACCAGTACCTTTCTGCTCAGTGCATTCCAAGATTACTTGAACTCTATTACCTTTCTTTGCCATTGCTTATATTTTTCCGTTCTTCAATAAGTTGTTTAAGCAAGCACTTATTCCTTTCTTATTGATTGTTTTCAATGCAGACGTACTTACTTTTAGAGTAATCCACTCATCTTGCTCTGGCAGATAGAATCTTTTAGTTTGAAGATTTGGATAAAATCTTCTCTTCGTTCTTCTCTTAGAGTGGGAAACGTTATTCCCAACCATAGCTTTCTTTCCTGTTAAGTCACAAACTCTAGACATACCTCTATTTTTTAGGGCTGCAAAGATGAAACGAAAATTTTAATTAAACAACACTATGGATACAAAAGATACTTTTTTCTGATCTCTTTGTATTGATCTAGTTTTGGTTCCCAAGAATTACGAATCTCACCTTCATCTAAACCACTCTCTATTTGACTTCTAAACTCTTTATTACCAGCTAGTTTATAAATAAAATCTTTGAAGTACTCGCCGTTTTCTGATGGATTAGAACGATAATATTTTATCAAATATGATAGATTTAAGGTTTGATTTATAAATATAGAACTATCCTGAACGTCTGTAATAACTTCTCCATAGCATTTCTTTCCTTCATGTTTGGGATGATCAGAAACTCCAGGAATACTCCTGGGTATGAAACTATGGTCACCTTCGCCTTTCGGTCTCCCAACTATCTGAAAAGGCAAATCTGTTCCTCGCCCGATACTGACATTTGTTCCTTCAAATAAACCTAAGTATGGATAAAGGTATACAGAATTCATATTAGGAAGGTTTGGAGAAGGACGAATGGGTAATTGATAAAGTTTGTCGTGAGCATAGTTTTTACACGAGATTACACTCAAATCACAAATCACCCCATCTTTTAACCACTTCTCTCCGTTTATCATAAGAGCCAATTCCGCAACTGTAAGACCATGGACCAAGGGTATTTTATGCATTCCTATAAATGATTTATAAGCTGGATCAAGGACGGGTCCATCTACATAAAACCCATTTGGGTTTGGTCTGTCTAATACTAGAACTTTTTTATTTAACTCAGCACATGCCTCCATAACATAGTGCATAGTAGAGATATAGGTATAGAATCTTACACCTACATCTTGAATATCAAACACCACTAAATCTATGTTTTCCAACATAGCTTCGGTAGGCTTTTTGTTTCTTCCATATAAGGATACCACAGGAAGACCACTCTTTTGATCTAATCCATTTTTCACTACCGCTCCAGCACTATGATTTCCTCTGAAGCCGTGCTCTGGAGCAAATACCTTGATTATATTTACTCCCAACCTTGTTAATGTATCAACTAAATGTGTTTCGCCAATAACACTAGTTTGATTTACTACTAGTGCCACTCTCTTATTTGAAAGCATGGGCAAATACTCCGTGAGCTGCTCGGCACCGAGCACAATATCATCCGCGGGAAATTGGTCCTGATTTTTTGACTTTTTTGTTTTGTCAAGTTCCCGCTGGTCCTGTGATGACTCACAAGCCACAAATATTCCCATCAAAAAAATGATTATTCCTATTTTCTTCATTTTAGATTTATAATCTTGCGATGCCAAAAGTATGCAATTAGGATACTACATAGCCAAGAAGCTTGGTACAAGTAAGCAACAATCATTTACCAAAACGATTACTCTATTGGCCATGTCTGCAGTTTCCATAAGCGTATGCGTTGTATTGTTGGCATACGGCATCTTACTAGGATTCAAACAAGAAATACGCCAAAAAGTGCGAGGATATGCTGGAGACATTTCTATTACACGCTACCAATTGGCTTCTGGGAATGAATCTAACATCTTTACAATAGACTCCAACTTCCTTGCCACAGCCTCAAATAACCCAGAGATTAGTAGAATATCTCCATTTCTTAATAAAGCAGGAATACTGAAATCAGATTCTACTTTGGAAGGTATAATTCTGAAAGGGCTGCCCCATGATTATGATTTTACGTTCTACGAAAAAAATTTGCTCAGAGGTAAGATACCTGAGTATAATCACAAGTCAATAAGTTTCGATATACTACTTTCTGAGTACACCTCTAATATACTAGAGGTTGATACTGGAGATAGGTTGATGCTATACTTTATCGAAAATGGAACTGTCCTCCGCAGGAGGGTAAGTATCACTGGCATCTTCAATTCAAACCTTTTGGAATTTGACAAGCAATTTGCCATAGCCGACTTAAGAGCTCTACAACAACTAATAGATAGAGAGTATAATAAAGCAGCGGGTTATGAAGTGAAAATATCTCCTACATCATTGCCTACAGAAATCCAGAATTATTTGATGTCGATTTTGGACTATAACTATGCAATAAAAACGATGTCCGAACTTTACCCTACAATGTTTCAATGGCTAGAACTAGTGGACACCAATGTTCTAGTAATCATTATCCTAATGCTTGTAGTTGCTGTAATCAATATAATCACGGTCTTACTTATACTTATTATTGACCGTATTCCGATGATTGGTATACTGAAAGCTTTAGGATCAAACGCTCAACAAATTATGTCCATATTTAACTGGCAAGGATTATTTATACTTATTGGTGGACTTATTATCGGCAATATTTTAGCAGGCCTTCTAGCTTTTTTACAAGTCAATTTTAAGCTTATAAAACTAGATGCCGACACTTACTATATGGATGCCGTACCTTTTGAGTTACCACTCAGCTATTGGGTTGCGATAAATATAGGTGCACTTCTCGTGTGTTTTATATTTACCTATATCCCGGTACGTCTTATCAGTAAAATAGACCCTAGCCAAAGTATTCGGTTCAGGTAGTTTCTTTATTATCTTTTTTCACATTAATGTGATCATAGGGACAATGTTTACAGGCATTCCCGCAGCAAACACCCCTTTTTAGCAGAAACTTTTCTGTAAATACTAAAAATCCATCATCGTTGATATAATAATCTACTCCTTCTTGAACTTGCTCCCGCATTCTTTACAATAATTAGCTGCTGAATTAGATTCAACGGCATCACATACTGCACAGTGCAACGTATCCTCTCCTTTTTTGTTCATTTCCACACTTACTATTCCTGTAGGGACCGCTATAATGGCATAACCAAGTATCATCAATGCAGCACTTAGAAATTGTCCTAATGATGTAACTGGAGCAATGTCTCCATATCCCACTGTAGTAAGTGTAACTATAGCCCAATATATACTTCTAGGAATACTTGTAAACCCGGCTTCTGCCGGCTCGATAGCAAACATAACAGCACCTGCAACTATAACTACAATAAGTACCGCTCCAAAAAACACTGTTATCTTAGCACCACTGCGTTTTAATGCTCTGCCCATACCCTTTGCTTCACCCATAAAACTAGTCAACCTTAAGACCTTGAATACTCTTAACAGTCTAACGGTCCGGAGAATTCGAAATAAATGAGTTGCTGGGAAAAAGAAACTGAGATAGGTAGGTAAAGTACTAATCAAATCAATTATACCATAAAAACTAAAAGCATACTTTTTTGGGCTTTCACTCACCCAAAGTCTAACTATATACTCTAAGGTGAAAATGAGAGTGAAAAAATATTCGATGTAAAGAAAGATATCATGGTACTCATCCCTCAGTTCAGTAACACTATCTGCCATTAAGACAACCACACTCAGTAGAATTGCCCAAAGCAACCAGATATCAAATCTTCTCCCTTCTACTGTATCAGAACCGAAGATAATGTGATGCCATTTTTCCTTAGAATTCTTGAACTTAAAACTATTTATTGAAGAAAGATCTGACATAACTAATTCATTACAAATGTACAGCCACTATTTAAAAGCTCTAAGATTGTCTAAAGGGATTTATATTGTATTTGATCCCAAAATACAATCCTATTTGAGCACCGTTTGTAGAAAAACGTGCGGTTTGTTTGTTCTGATTAGGGCTGTTTATTTCTGTGTAATCGACTTGGAATTCGTTTAGTGGTAGAGTTGAGATTCTCCCTGAAATAGATATGTCTAAAGATAGCCGTTCATTTAACGCTCTATAGACACCGACATTTCCTCTAAAGAGTAAATTGCCAGGTTCCAGTCCATTTGAAAACTCAATAATACTAAGCTCAGTAGCGTCTCCTGTTTCGTCATTCTGAGCAGTTTCATTATATGTAGATGAGCCTTCTCTATCTAGTTTACGAGCAACGAAAAAGTGCAAACCTGCTTCAGCATAAGCTTGCCAGTTAAAACCAGGATTAAATCTGTAACCAACAATGCTAGCCAATTGTGTAGTAGAAAAAGTAGGATAAATGCTAGATCCTGCCGTTTTAACCTCTTGTCCGTTTGCCAAAACACTTGTAAGCTCGTATCTAGCTGAATAGTCATTCTTATATAATCCTAACTCAACATACACCTGCTCCGTAAACAACTTTCCTACAGATACTCCTGCACCTGCATTTACGTTTATCAATCCTTTAGCATTTGCGGCATCTGAGGTATAGCTTTCTATTTTGGGGCCCATATGTACTTTGAAGTAGTTTAGTCCTTGGGCAAAACAGCTATGGGCACAAACTAAGCTCAGATAAACAAGAGATTTTCTTATCATTATTGAAGTTTCTTCAAAACAAATGTTTTTCGATGGCATTCTTGATATCCAAATTTACTAATGGCATTCACATGTTCAGCCGTGCCGTATCCTTTGTGTTTTTCAAAACCATACTGAGGATACTGATTGGCTAATGATCTCATATATTCATCTCGATGAGTTTTAGCTAAAATACTAGCTGCAGCTATACTACGATACTTCCCATCTCCTTTTATCACAGTAGTATGAGGAATGAAATCGTAAGGTTTAAACCTATTCCCATCTATTAAAAGATGTTCAGGTTTCACGTTAAGATTTGCTATAGCTCTTTGCATCGCGAGGATACTACAATTGAGAATGTTATACTTTTCTATCTCACGCTCACTACAACTTGCTACTGCCCACGCTATTGCCTTTGATTCTATCTTTTGCCGAAGCTTATTCCTAACCTCTTCGCTAATTTGTTTACTATCGTTCAATAAGGGTAAGCGGACCCTAGGCGGTAAAATAACAGCAGCTGCATACACAGGTCCTGCTAAACAACCTCGGCCAGCTTCGTCACATCCTGCTTCCACCAGTCCCTTCTGCATGTAGCTCTTGAGCATCGAACAAAAATAGCATAAGTTTGCACGTCGAAATGCTCCAGTACAGAGATACCATTTACAATAACTATTTCACCAATCAAGTCAATAAGCAAAAGCGAGAATATGAAAGTATGCTCGCCGAGCAAGCACGACATAATGGTCAGGAAGTACTAAAGTTTTTACCTATAGATAAGAATGCTAAAATTGTTGACTTAGGATGTGGATTTGGAACATTTGTAAAGCCAGCAATAGATGCTGGATATACTAATGTAAGTGGATATGACATTAGCAAGGAGCAGGTTGAAGTAGCTCATTCATTAGGTATAAAAGAAGTTCAACACTTGAGTATCGAAGCATATTTTGAAAAGCGAGAATCGGCAGATGTAGTAGTTGGACTTGACATTATCGAACATTTCACAAAAGATGAATTGGTAGACTTTTTGCAAAAAGTTAAAGCAACGCTCAAACCAGGAGGCAAGGCCATTTTCAGAACTCCGAATATGGATGCTCCCCAAACAAGTGTTTATGCATACGGGGATATTAGCCATGAGGTATTTCTAAATAAAAGTTCTGCCCTACAAGTTATGAAAGCGGTAGGTTTCACCACGGTGGAAGTATCAGGAGGACTGGTTTATAACACTAATCCAGTTAAAGAATTCATAAGGAAAGTATGGTGGTGGAAGTATAAAACTCTGAAGAAACTCATACTTTTTGCAACTGCACGCACTTGGCATAACGTGGTTTTTGAACCAAACCTATTGATTGTAGCACAGGCTTAATTTTCAAAAGATACTTGTTCTATCTAAAACCCTATCTTCAATTCTATACACAGTTCCAGGGTACTTATTTACCAACCTATGATCGTGTGTAGCTATTAGAACAGCTGTACCTTTCTCTGTTATTTCTTTGAGCAACCCTACAATGAGATCACTTGTTTCCGAATCTAGATTCCCCGTTGGCTCATCAGCAAGAATCAATTCAGGTTTATTTATCAACGCTCTTGCTATTGCAACACGTTGCTGTTCTCCACCACTTAACTGATTTGGAAGTTTATTTTTTAAGTCTCCTATATGCACTTTCTCCAAGACCGCCTCTATTCTTTCGTTTATCTCAGTCTTATTTTTACATCCTGTGGATTTAAGAACAAAGGCAAGATTATCTTGTACAGATCTATCTTGTAGCAGCTCAAAATTTTGAAATACCATACCAAGCTTTCTGCGAAGCAATGGTATTTCTTTACTGCGTAGTTTCGACAAATCGAAATCAAGAACCTGTCCTCTACCTTCTTTCAATTTTAAATCAGCATAAATAGTCCTAAGCAAAGAAGTCTTTCCAGCCCCAGATCGACCGACTATATAGACTAACTCGCCTTTGTTAATGCTAAAACTTAGATTTCCGATAATTTCAGAAAGATCTTCATGGATAATGAAAGCCTCGTTAAAATCTAAGACTACTTTGTTACCCATTTATATCAAGATTAAACCTAGATGCAAAGTCTTTTAATACGGGAAACTCTTTGGCCATTTGTGCAAACTTTTGCTCAGGAGTGAAGACTTTATACTCCTCTATTTCTGTGGCATTGACAGTGCATTTCAACTCATTTAGTAAATAGCCTGTTGACTCAAAATACTTCTTAATCCTTGGACTCAATTCTCGAATGCTCTCAGAGATTAGACGGGAACCTACTGTCATGTGAATACTATTATCCTGCACCTGTAAAAGTGGATCATTTAAAAACGATGCCACACTGTCTTTTTTCTCTTTTGATAATTCTAAGGATAAATCTTTTAGCAGTTTTCTAGCAATTTTGTCAGTTAGCGTGTTAAAAGTATCGACCTTGGGTTCAGCACTTATTTCACTTTTAGTATCAACCTTATTGCTTCTGCCTCTTTTTGCTGCACTTCTGAGACCGCCTATTTTGACAGTTTCTGCTGGCCCATCTTCTTCTCCTTTGGGCTGACTTACTTTTTTAGTAGCTGGCGATGCATTTTCACTAACCTGATCCTTGAATAAGTGTGAAAAATACCCGGATTTTGATAATACGTCTATCCTAGGCTTTTTTTTTTAGTCACGTCAATAGCGTGTTGAAGTGAAGCTAGTTTTATCAGACACAATTCTACATGTAACCGCTGATTCCTACTGGTCTTGTATGATGCATCGGTTTCACCCAAAATATTTATTGCATTGATGATAAATGAGGTAGAAACCTCACCGGACTGCTTATTATACCTCCCAGCTATTTCTTCTGATTTTTCTAACAATTGCTGACTACTCGCATTCTGTGCGACGAGTAGGTCTCTAAAATGGTTAGCTAAACCATTAACGAATAGTTGACCATCAAATCCATTTCTTTGTATTTCATCAAAACTGATAAGTGCATCACTAATATTACCAGATAGAAAATGATCTACCATACTGAAGTAATAATCGTAATCTAGGATATTGAGATTTTCAATAACATCTTGATATGAGATATTACCTTCAGTACCAAAACTTGCCATTTGATCAAATATAGATAGAGCATCTCTCATAGCTCCATCTGCCTTTTGAGCAATAAGATGTAAAGCTGATTCTTCAGCTTCTATATTTTCATCTATTGCAATTCCCTTAAGATGATCTACAATCTGAGGTATTTGTATCCGATCAAAGTTGAATACCTGACAACGTGATAGTATCGTAGGAAGGATCTTGTGTTTTTCTGTGGTAGCTAAGATGAAAATTGCATATTTTGGTGGCTCTTCAAGTGTTTTAAGAAACGCATTGAAGGCGGCAGCAGAAAGCATATGAACCTCATCAATTATATAAACCTTATAATCTCCAGTTTGAGGAGGTATACGTACTTGTTCGTTTAGAGATCTTATATCATCTACAGAATTGTGAGAGGCTGCATCTAGCTCAAAAATGTTAAAAGAATAATCATAGTTATCTGGTACACTATTCTTGTTGATCTCCTTAGCTAAAATACGAGCACAAGTAGTTTTACCTACACCTCGAGGACCACAGAATAAGAAGGCTTGAGCCAATCTATCATTGGTTATTTCATTAAATAAGGTTTTCGTAATATGAGCCTGACCAACAACTGTGTCGAAGGTCTCTGGTCTATATTTTCTGGCACTTACTACGTAGTTTCCCATCTGCTCTCTGCAAATAAGGTTTAGCTAAACGTGATAAACAAGCGGTGTTGAAAAAATTGAAAAAGATAATATGTAACTTTGTTCGAATACATAATAGATGTAGACAAATGCCGTAAATTATTGAAAATCAATGCGTAAACATCTATCAATGAAAATATTTAATCCTTCTTAAAATCGCATTAAATCTTTATTAAAAATTTGTATTTTTGCAGCCCTAAAATTTTTTAAACACATTTAACACAAATGGCAAAAACAAATTACGAGTCTGTGGTTGTACTAACACCCGTGCTTAGCGAAAAGATGCTGCAAGAGGCAGTTTCTTCATTCGAGAAGCTGATCACAGAAAACGGTGGAGAGCTCATCCACAAAGAAAATTGGGGCCTAACTAAGATGGCTTACCCGATTCAAAACAAAACAACTGGTTTCTATCAAATCTTTGAATTCACTGCTGATCCTGAAGCAGAAATCGTAGACAAATTAGAGCTAGCTTACCGAAGAGATGAGCAGGTACTTAGATACCTATGCATCAAACTGGACAAGCACGCTGTAAAGTACAACGAGAGAAGAAGAAACGGAGAATTTAACAAACCTAAGAAAGCAGATGCTCCAGCAGCAGCAAAGCCGGAACCAGCTGCAAAAGCCGCTCCAGCTCCGGTAGTTGAAGCTAAGGTAGAAACAACAACTAACGACGAAGAGGAATAGGAAAATGGCAAAAAGAAAAAGATACAAAAGGACCCCCATTGTACGACCAAAGAAGTATTGTAGGTTCAAGAAAAGTGGAATCAAGTATATTGATTATAAAAATCCAGATTTTTTAATGCCGTTTATTAACGAGCAAGGAAAATTACTTCCAAGAAGAATAACTGGAACATCTTTAAAGTACCAAAGAAAAGTTGCTCAAGCTGTAAAAAGATGTAGACATATAGCTCTACTTCCTTACGTTGCTGACCAAATGAAATAAACGTCTAACCCATAAAAATTGATAAATCGATGAAAGTAATATTAAAAGATTTCGTAAAAGGGTTTGGTGAGAAGAACGATATCGTAGAAGTGAAAAATGGATACGGTAGAAATTACCTCATACCTCAAGGGCTAGCTACTATAGCTACTCCCTCTGCTATCAAAATGGCAGAAGAAAATGTACGTCAGGCTGCTCACAAGCAGGCTAAAGTAAAAGAAGATGCTCAAGCTATAGCAGATAAGTTAGAAGGACTTAAACTTACAGTACCTACAAAAGCAGGTTCTAACGGTAAGATTTTTGGTTCTGTTACTAATATTCAGTTGGCTCAGAGCTTAGCTGAAAGAGGATTTGAAATTGATAAACGTAAGATCTCTTCTTCAGATATGAAGAACATAGGAGAATACAAAGCAACTATCTCTCTGCACAAAGAAGTGTCAGTAGAAATAGATGTTGGAGTAGTTCAAGAGTAACTAAATTCTAATCTTTTTTTGAATAAATGTATAAATCCCAGTCGAAAGGCTGGGATTTTTTTTTGCTTCATATTGAAATTCAGTCTTAGCGGTTATCCGTGGTATTCAGTAATTTTGGAATATGAAATCGGCAGAATACTTATCCTCTCGACTAAATGAAGTATTACTGAATGGCAAATGGGTTACTGGCACAAATTGGAAAGATGAACTAGAGTCTGTCTCTTTCAATTCTGCTTGTCAAAGTATTCAGGGGTTAAACAGTATATTAGATCTCACTTTCCATATCACCTACTATCTAAAAGGTGTAGCCCAAGTACTAGAAGGAGGTCAACTAACCATATCAGATAAGTATAGCTTTGAGACTCCAGCATTAACCAATGTAGAATATTGGGATATTAAAAAAAGTGAATTTAAAACAAGTGCATTGAAATTCGTCTCATTGGTAAGTGAATTGTCTGACGAACAGTTAGAGTCTGATTTTGATAAACCTGAATATGGCAGTCTTCAAAGAAACATTGATGTAATGATCGAGCACGCCTATTATCATTTAGGCCAAATACTGCTTATAAAAAAGTTAATACTCCAAGACTAGCCCTCGTGTCTTAAGGCCTCGATCGGATTTATCTTTGAAGCCTTATATGCTGGCCATATACCAGCTCCAAGGCCTACTATGGTGCAGACAACTAAAGCAAGTAGTATCCAGTTCCACGGGACAATAAAACTACCTCCAATAAAATTACTTGTTACATTTCCTATGACTAGACCTAAAATCACACCGCCAATACCTCCAATCTGGCAGATAGTAATGGCTTCTATAACAAATTGATTTAGCACTGTTCCACTTTTGGCTCCTATGGCCTTGCGTGTCCCTATTTCCTTTGTTCTCTCGGTCACTGAAACGAGCATTATATTCATAAGTGCTATTGCCGCTCCAACCAGCGTTATTCCAGCTATAAATACAGCTCCTAGAATGATGATTTGAAGATTTTCTAGTAAAGATGCAGAAATACTATCCGATTTTATGATGGTAAAATTTGTTTCTTCTTTCACTCGAAGTTTTCGTACTTGACGAAAAAGATTTTCAGAATAGCTAGAAACCGCCTGCATAGCTAAAACATCTTTTACTGAAACTCCTAGGTTATAACTAGTGTTCCCTCTTGAGAATTTTGCTCTTGCAAGAGAAACTGGGACAATAATCACTCTATCTCCACCAAAATCAAAAGCCCCTCCTTTTTCTGCCAATAGCCCAACTACTCTGAGTTTGACACCACCAATCTTTACGAATTTATTTAGGCAATCTTCATTACCGAAAAGTGCTTGCTTTATCTCTTGGCCAATCAAGGCTACGCTAACATTTCGTTCTACATCTACTGGAGTTAGGTTTCTACCTTCAGCTAAATCATAACCAGACACGGTGATATATCCCTCATCCCCTCCTATAATCTGACTATTTGGATTTGTCTTATTTGATTTTCTCTTGGCAATTGCGTTCCAGGAATAATTACCATTTACGGAAATAGTCGCGTCTTGCTCGAATCGACTTTTAAATTCTTGTGCCTCTTTGTACGTTATATTTTCATATCTAACACGTTTTCTGTTCCGATTCATACTGAATCCAGAGCTTCTATTCTGAATGTTGAATGAATTAGCCCCCATAAAACTAAAGTTCTTTATCAGGCTACTCTCCACCCCATCTATGGCAGTAAGTATTCCTACAAGAGCCATTATCCCTATAGAAATAATCATACAAGTAATAAAGGTACGTGTTATATTACCTCTTATTGAAGTGAAAGCTTCTTTTATGTTTTGTATAAGTGTCACTAGAAGATGTACAAAGTTCGCCAAGTATTTGGTGATGAGCTTTTGGTTCTATCAATTGGGCTTTATTCTCGATTTTAAAATATTACTCATAATGTTTCTCAAAGACTAGGATAGACTTAAATTCGTTCTTCAGATTATGTATGTAGACGTATTACAGGTATTTATCAATATTCTCAGTTATACAATTCCAGCGTTAGTGGTTTTTGGTGTAGTTTATTTTATTCTCAATAGGTTCATGGATGAACAGCGTAAAATTAGACTGTTAGAGGTGAAGAAAGAACAGATGAGTGCACTTACCCCGCTTAAGTTGCAAGCCTATGAGAGACTAACGTTGTTTTTAGACAGAATTAGTCCTGACAACTTAGTGCTAAGATTATCAAAGTCTGGTCAATCCGCTTCACAACTTAGAAGTGAACTCATTCAGACAATTCAATCTGAGTTTGGTCATAATATTTCTCAACAGATATACGTCACAAATGACGCTTGGAATATGATTAGAGCAGTCAAAGAACAGATCATTGGTATTGTTGAAACTTGTTATCAGGAATGTAATGAAAATGAGACTGGCCGTGGATTGGGTAAAAAAATACTGACTCGTCTAATGAATGAGAAGCAAATATCAACTCAAAAAGCAATTGAACTGCTTAAAAAAGAAATAGAGATTGCGTTATAAAGTACTGATTTTTGTTTTTGTCAGTGTTTACTCCTCTTGTAGATTTACTGACAACGTCTATAAACAGCCTTCTTCTAATGTTTTGGTCACATCTGAGACTGGTACATCAGAAAAGATAAATAAGCTCATAGAGCCTTATAAACTCGGAATGAGTGAGGCTATGAATGAAGTGATAGGTTTTTGTCCTGCATTTATAGAAAAGAAAAAACCTTCTAGTGCGATTGGAAGCATGATGGCTGACGCAGTAATGGATGCAATAAATGGAATAGAAAAAGATGTAACCTTTTGCTTGTTAAATTATGGAGGAATTCGAAGCAGTTTAGATTCTGGAGCCATCACCGTTGGAGAAATATTCCAAATTATGCCTTTTGAGAATGAAATTGTTGTGCTAAAGTTAGAAAGCCCGTATTTAGATACCTTAAAATACTTTGTAAAACGAAAAAATGGTGAGCCTCTTTCAGACGAGGTTCGATCATTAGATACAGACAAGATATATGAAAAGGGCTTCTTCTACCTTGTTACCAATGATTACATAGCAAATGGAGGAGACAATTACAGCTTTCTAAAAAATGAAGTGGAACGTGAATCCACAGGCATAAAAATAAGGGAAGCTATAATCGGCTATGTGAAAAGAAACAATCCTTTAGTATTAGACTATAAAAAACGAGCTTTATGAAAAGAAGAGATTTTATCAAAAAAGCAGGTTTATTAGCAGCAGGAACTTCACTAGCCCCACACGTTGCTTTTGGGAAAGATAAAGATAGGTTGATAGTTCTTCATACGAATGATTGGCACAGTCACATAGAGCCTTTCCCTGCTGACCATAAAAGATACCCGAACCAGGGTGGTGCCGCTAGACGAGCCGCATATATCAAAAGCATAAGAGACCAATATAAGCACGTCTTAGTTCTAGATAGCGGAGATATTTTTCAAGGTACTCCTTATTTTAACTATTATGGTGGAGAGCTAGAATTTAAGCTGATGAGTGAAATGGGGTATAATTTTGCCACATTAGGTAACCACGACTTTGATGCAGGTATAGAAGGACTGGTTAGACAATTACCTCACGCCTCATTTCAATTTCTGTGTGCCAACTATGATTTCACAAAAACTGATTTAGCTGGTAAGGTCAAAAAGTATGCGATTACTCGTAGAGGAAAGTTTAAAATTGGAGTGTTTGGAATTGGAATAGAACTGAATGGATTGGTTCCAAAAAAATTATTTGGAGATATTATTTATAACGATCCAATAAAAGTAGCCAATGAAACTGCTAAAATTTTGAAAGATGAAGGTTGTAACCTAATCATTTGTTTATCACATTTAGGATATAGCTACAAGTCTAACAAGGTGAGCGATAAAGTTTTAGCTAAAATGTCTAGAAATATAGACTTGATTTTAGGAGGCCATACGCACACCTTTTTAAGTTCTCCACAGCCAGAAATTAACATAGCTGGTAAGGAAATTTTTATTAATCAAACCGGTTGGGCAGGGATAAATATGGGACGCCTTGATTATGAGATAAATAGCTCTCAGACCGGGTATATACTGCGGTCTACATACCAAAATATTTGATAAAATCAATAGTGATTTCATTTTTTTAGAAACTTTTTTTACCCCAACTTGCACCCATCTTAGTACCACAGGTACTTAACGATACATTAACATTTAATTAACCAAAAAACGGACTGATCAATATATGAGTGAGCAACATGAAACTGTGTGGAAAAATTGCCTTCAAACAATAAAAGATAATGTTAATCCACAAAGTTTTAAGACCTGGTTTACCCCTATAAAACCATTAAAATTAGAGGACAAGATTTTAACGATTCAGGTTCCAAGTCATTTTTTTTATGAGTGGCTTGAAGAACATTATGTGAAATTGTTGAAGAAAACGCTAGAAAAAGAACTAGGTGCTGGTTCTAAATTGGAATATAATGTAATCGTAGAAAACAGTGCAGGTTCTGCTCGACCATATACTGTAAACATGCCTACGAGAAACGTCACCCATAACAATAAGAATGTAATGGGAATGCCTATCAATCTTTCGAATAATATTCATAATCCGTTTATTATTCCAGGTTTAAAGAAACTCAATGTTGATTCCCAACTAAACTCTAACTACACCTTTGACAACTTTATAGAAGGTGAATGCAATAGGTTAGCTCGTTCTGCAGGGTATGCTGTCGCTAACAAGCCAGGAGGTACCGCTTTCAATCCTTTGATGATATTTGGAGGTGTAGGACTTGGTAAAACTCACTTGGTACACGCTATAGGAAATAGAATTAAGGAGAT
>CBFHGJ010000027.1:0-23212 GCA_965655315.1 Bacteroidia bacterium | reverse complement strand
ATCTCAATCATTCATTTCGAAATAATTCCTAAGATAAATTACATTAGCGGTAACAAACTTTACTTAAACAAAAGAATGAAAACAAACCACTTACTCTCTACTATTTGCCTATCTCTTGTCCTTATATTTACTTCTTGTTCCAATGCGAGATATGGAATTAGAATGACACGAGTAAAAGCGGACAAAGTAGTTCAAGATAATATAAGGACCTCTAACCAGGTAAGAACGACTAAGGCCAAACCAATAAAAGCAAAAGCTCCACTTACTACTGATATACTTGCATCAAACAGTCAAGGGTCAGCTGGTTTAGATGTGACAAATCATCCACGACTCAATGTTGTAAAAGAAAGGTCAGATATACCTAGAAATAATTCTGAAAAGGCTGATAACGCAACTTCTCAACTACGAACTATATATGAGAAAACTGGCTCAAATGGTTTTGAAAATCTAGATGGACTCAAAAGGATAAAAAAGGTAAAGCAACATTTCAAAAATGCCCCTAAGATGATAAAGAAAAAAGCAGCAAAGTCAAGCAGCGATAGAGGGCTGATTATGACACTCTTAATCGTTATTTTAGTGCTCATTATAATCAACTTAATACTGGCTATACTTCCAGGTTTTGTTAGTGCTATTCTATCTGTGGTGCTATTAGTTATTCTTATACTCTGGTTGTTACAGATGTTATAGAACAAAACTGAAAAGAATACAAATAAGGCTTACCCTCAGTTAGGGTAAGCATTATTTTGTTATACAATATTCCTTTACAAAGAAACAATCACCACTAAACCAAAAAAAGCCCCTCCAATCGGAGAGGCTTTGTACCCAGAGCCGGGGTCGAACCGGCACGCCTTGCGGCATCGGTGTTTGAGACCGACGCGTCTACCAATTCCGCCATCTGGGCATTTATTGGTCGTTAAAACGATGCGAATTTATCTATGTTTTCCTTCATACGCAATACATACTTTTGTTTTAAGTAGTTTTCTTTCAATTGATTGAGTATGTCTTTTCTTGCTTCCTGATCAGACTCTTCGTCAGACTGCTTAGATAAACGTTTATTCCGGCTTTCTAGCTGACTTTCGCGATTCTTAACCTCAAGTAAAACAGACTCTCCAGCATCATTTAATTCGCCCATTTGTAACTCCATGATTGCTTCATTTACGTCCATCATCTCCATCAAAAAAGATTGTGGTAATTCCTGATTTCCAGAAAGGAATCCCTCTAGTTCTAATATGTACTTTAGTCGGCCATCGAAACTCTTTAATGTTTTATAACCCGTATTATTGATACTAGATAATTCTAGAGCCTCATCGTATTTGTCCGGGTCATTTTGAAAGAAATCTGGATGAAATTCTTTGCTCTTTTGAAAATATCTCTTCTTGAGCTCAGCTTCATCGATATGAAACTTCCTTTCGAGATCAAAAAAGGCGAAAAAATCAACCACGCCTTGGGTTTAGGAAAACAACGCGTTGAAAAAATCTATGAATATAATAAAGCCCATTAGAGCAAACAGTAAGATCATACCTACTACTTGGAAATAGTACATTACTTTTTCAGGTAACGGCTTACCTCTAAGCATTTCAATCAGTAAAAACAAAACGTGCCCACCATCAAGTGCTGGTATAGGAAGCAAGTTCATAAAAGCAAGTATAAAGGATAACATCCCTGTAATCTGCCAAAATCGTTGCCAATTCCAAGTCGCTCCAAATATTTTAGCGATACCAATTGGCCCACTTACAGATTTTACTGGGTTCAGCTTTCCTTTGAACATTTCACCAAACGCAATTATATTCACTAATAAAGCATTTGTTCCTTTGCTGTATCCAGCAGGGAAAGACTCAATAAATCCATACTTCTTATGCACCATCTTATCCTCATATTGAGCATAAGGTTTTGGAGCCACGCCAAGTCTACCCAAAGAGTCGACTTTTACAGAAACTGAAACCTCTTGATCTGCCCTTTTTACTACAACGGATACCTCTTGGCCAGCTGCAGGCTTAACAATGTCGCTAATATTATCAAAGAATGGAACTGCAACACTATCTACACTCAGAATAATATCATTCTCCTTAATTCCACCTTCTTCTGCCCCACTACCAGGAGCAACATAACCGATGTAAGGCTCTTGTCTAAATGAAAACAATTTCATTCCACCTCGGCTTTCCAGAACTCTCTTTCTTGTAGAATCAGCCACAGGAATAGTTACTTCCTTACCTTCTCTAATAACGCCATAGTTCAATCCTTCTCTTATATAATTTATCGGATCAAACAGATCTAAGAAGTTATCAGCTTTTTTGCCATTTACAGATACAACCTTGTCACCATCTTGTAATCCCGTTGTCTTCCCTATTGGCGATACAATCACACCTCCGTTATTCATAATCACCTCATTTGGCAATTTGTCTTCTCCATAGTAAAAAAGGGACAATGCGAAAATTAGAATTCCAAGAATGTAGTTCACAGTAACTCCACCAATCATAACTATAAGTCTTTGCCAAGATGGTTTGCTTCTAAACTCATAGTCTTCTGGTTCACTTTCCATTTGGTCCTTATCTAGACTCTCGTCTATCATTCCAGATATTTTCACATATCCTCCAAGTGGTAACCATCCTACTCCCCATTCAGTATCTCCTATTTGCTTACTGAATAGTTTTTTGCCCCAGGCATCAAAAAAGATGTAAAACTTTTCTACTCTGATCCCGAAACTACGTGCGGCGATGTAATGCCCCCATTCGTGTAATGAAACTAATATTGCTAAGGCCAAAATAAGTTGGCCTGCCATGATTAAGGTATCCATGATATCTGTAAAAATTAAGTCTGCGAAAATATGTTTTTATATCAGAATCTGAGGGCTCTGAAAATGGGTTATGGACAAAGCTAAATGAATAGCCGCTCAACGATTAACCCTTAACTCTAAATGAAGTAGATTTAAGAAATTTGATAGGTACATCTTCCTTTAATAAGGTAACTTCCCAAACTGCTTCTGGCTTCATTGGTTTGAGTGCATCCCAAAGGCTTTTACAGCACTCTTCTATTAGTTTATACTCGTTTTTCATCATTGATACTACGGTATCGTAAATCTGTTCATAGTTTATCGTATCTCCGATTTCATCGTAACACTCCTCTGAGCTTGTACTGTCATAAATCTGGATACTAATCTGATACATTCCACCTACTTTTCTTTCAGATTCATACCAACCATGATTTGCTTTCACTCGTATGGTATCCACACTAAGCACTGTTTCTATTCTTCCACTCATAATACTCTGTATTCAACGATATAAAATTTACATTTGCAAACATAGTTTTATCAAGCATATGACTGCAGAAGAAATACTCAAACTAAAAGAATTAAAACAGGGACAGGATAATTTTTCTCACCCTGATCTGTACGGAATTGACGACTTACTTACCGAGGAACAAAAACTAGTAAGAGATAGTGTTAGATTATTTGTCAAAAAGGAGTTATCTCCTATTATAGAGGAATGTGCACAGCAAAACTACTTTCCTTCTCATATTGTAAAGGAACTAGGAACTGCGGGTTGTTTTGGACCTCAAATCTCTGCTGAATATGGTGGAGGTGGAATGGACTACACCTCATATGGTCTAGCAATGCAAGAACTAGAAAGATGTGATAGTGGTATTAGAAGCACCGCCAGTGTGCAGGGATCTTTGGTCATGTATCCTATTTCAATTTTTGGAAGCGAAGAGCAGAAGCAGAAATTTCTCCCAAAGTTAGCTTCCGGAGACATGCTTGGCTGTTTTGGACTTACTGAGCCAAATCACGGTTCAAATCCAGGAGGAATGACCACGAATATTAAAGATCAAGGAGACCACTATCTCCTAAATGGTGCTAAAATGTGGATCAGCAATGCACCGGAAGCTGATGTGGCTGTGGTTTGGGCAAAAGATGGTAATGGCGTAGTTCGTGGTGTAATAGTAGAAAGAGGAATGGAAGGATTCTCTACCCCTACAACTCACGATAAATGGAGTCTGAGAGCTAGCATCACTGGCGAGCTTGTTTTTGATGATGTCAAAATCCCTAAAGAAAATATATTGCCAGGAGTCAAGGGTTTAAAGGGACCATTAACTTGCTTAAATTCAGCAAGATACGGTATAAGCTGGGGTGCTTTAGGAGCGGCTATGGACTGCTACGAAAGTGCAAGAAAGTATGCTTCTGAGAGACATCAATTTGGGAAACCGATAGGTGGATTTCAATTACAACAGAAGAAATTAGCAGAAATGTTAACCGAAATCACAAAGGCTCAATTAGTATGTTGGAGATTGGGAAAGCTGATGGATGAAGGTAAAGCTACGCCAGCACAAATATCTCTTGCAAAAAGGAACAATGTAGAGATTGCTATGAACGTTGCTCGTGAGGCAAGACAAATGCACGGTGGAATGGGAATTACGGGTGATTATCCTATGATGAGACATATGATGAATCTAGAAAGTGTAGTTACCTATGAAGGTACTCACGATATCCACTTATTAATACTCGGTATGGAAATTACTGGTGAAAATGCATTCTTGTAAAACAATCCTACTTATACTTATTTTACTTGGATCTTGCAAAACGAAATCCGGTCTTCCAAGGAATTATAATTTCACTCCTGTTTTAATTCATTTAGATGCAAATAAGCAAGCCGATAGTCTAAGTTTTAACCTTGCCGAAGCAATTCCTGAGCTATTATACCCAAGAATACTTACAGGTGATTTGGCTTTGTGGGAAAATGCTGATAAGTCAGCAATTAAAGGACCTAAAAAGCTTAGAGCTCTTGAAAAAATAGCTACTCAACCATTTGTAAGAAGTAACAATTTGTTCATTCATCAATATTGGCAAATATTTAAACGAAACTTCGAATTTGGAATACAAGGATTCTCATTTTCAGGAGAATCACAATCAGGTTCGGTGATAAACTATGGATATGTAGACGCTCCAGATTTAATCGCATTATTAAAGAGTGAATTTGTACCTACAGATGCTAATGGCTCATCGGATATTACCTACTGGGATGCACTGCATACTATGATGTATGATTTCAGCCTGATACAATTCGGAAACAATAACTTCAAGCAAGATGCGAGAATATCAGCCGTACTTCAGTATCAAGCCATTCATGATCCTCAGGTTTATAGGAAATTCACTAGGATACCTGAACGAAAAAAGATTTCTTATAAAATACTTAATCCTGAAATAAGTACAAACCCAGAAAACTCAGTAGTTTTCGATAAGCTACAGCAGTACGTCAACAACAACAAACAAACCATCCTAAACGCTAGTAATTCTGATTACTTTAAGGAGCATATGTACGAGCCTTGGCCTATAAACGGAATAACCGTTGTCGAAGAATGGGAAAATATATCTAGCCTTCCACTTCAAAAGTTTGAAAGTATCACGCTATTTATTGAAAAAGAGGGTATAACTTTGACCTCTAGCCAGTTAGATGAAATGGGGATTCAAATAAACCTACAAGGATTCGTGGAATATTTAAGTGAAAAACGATTCAGCTACCTTGTAGAACAGGTAAACGAAGAAGAAATACTACCGAATAATTCAGAAAAAACTTACCAATCTCTGCTGAAAAACGATTGGAATAAACTAAACTAAAAACCAATAGAACATATGACTAAAATAAAATTTGGAACTGACGGATGGAGAGCTATTATAGCTAAGGAATATACAACAGACAACGTGGCTAGAGTTGCCTATGCCACTGCAAATTGGATAAAAAATAGCACTAAAAATCACAGTGTAGTCATTGGCCACGACTGTAGATTTGGAGGTGAGTTATTTACAGAAACCACAATCTCTGTATTAGTAAATGAGGGGATAAAAGTATATACGTCAAAAGGATTCGTCTCTACGCCAATGGTTTCATTGTCTACTTTGAAGCATAACGCATTTGCAGGCATTGTGATAACGGCGAGTCATAACCCCCCTAGCTACAATGGATTTAAAATAAAAGCTCACTATGGAGGACCTGCTATACAATCAGAAATCGATGCTGTAGAAGCCCTGATTCCAGAAAGTCAAGATTACCAAATTCGTACTATGGCTGATTTACTTGATGATCCATTGGTGAGTAAGATTGACATGGAGCAGGAATACATTGATCATGTTTATCAGAACTTTGATATTGAAGCTATTAAGGACAGTGGAATCAAATTTGGCTATGACGCAATGTATGGAGCTGGTCAAAATGTAATCAGAAGATTACTTCCAGAATGCGAATTGATGCATGCAGAGAATAATCCAAGCTTTATGGGACAAGCCCCTGAACCAATAGCTAGGAATCTAAAACCCTTTGCAGAGAAAATAAAAAATAGTGATATCTCTTGTGGCTTGGCCACAGATGGAGATGCAGATAGAATAGGCCTTTTTGATGAAAATGGTGATTTTGTTGATTCTCACCACATTATTCTTCTTTTACTAAGATACCTGGTAGAGTTCAAAGAAGTTAAGGGTAATGTGTACACCAGTTTTAGCTGTACATCTAAAATAAAGACTCTATGTGAGCATTATGGTCTCGAACATCACGTCACCAAAATAGGTTTTAAATACATCTGTAAAGAGATGATAGAAAATGATTCTCTACTGGGTGGTGAAGAAAGTGGTGGTATAGCAGTAAGCACTCATATCCCAGAAAGAGATGGAATTTGGATGGGACTCATCCTATGGGAGTATATGGCCAAAACAGGTAAAACAATGAATCAGCTGATAGAAGAAGTCTATGAGATTACAGGATCTTTTGCAATGGATAGATATGATCTAAGAATGCCTGAGGAACAAAAACTGGCTATCATAGAAAAGTGTAAAGCAAGAGGCTACGATACATTTGGAGAATATCAAGTATCTGGTCACGAAACTATAGACGGATATAAGTTCAAACTGAATAATGACAACTGGGTGATGATCCGTCCAAGTGGAACAGAACCTCTATTACGAGTATACGCCCAAGCTCCTACAAGCAAGGAAGTTATAGCTATCTTGGATACTACCAAGGCTACTATATTAGCTTAGTAATGAACCAACCAAAAAGTCTAGAAGAGTTTTGGGAGGTAAATCAACGATACGCTGATCAACTAAAAGTTCTGCGTGAAACTATATTAACTTGTGGCCTATCAGAAACCTTCAAATGGGCCTTCCCTACTTACACACTAGAGGGTAAAAATCTGATTGCAATAGGTGCATTCAAGGATCACTTTGCTATTTGGTTTTTCCAAGGCGTTTTTCTATTAGATTCAGCAAATGTTTTGAATAATGCACAGGAAGGAAAAACTAAAGCAATGCGGCATTGGAAGTTTGACTCTAATCAAAAATTAGATTTAGATTTGATTCGGGCCTATATCTATGAAGCTATAGACAATCATAAAGCTGGGAAAGCAATCACTGTGAAAGTAGACACTTCTTATCAAATGCCTGAACTGTTGGAAAAAGAACTTCGCAATAAGCAGTTAGACAATGCATTTTACGATCTCTTAAAGGGTAAGCAAAAAGAATTCGCCACCTATATTTCTGAAGCTAAACAGGAGAAAACAAGATTGAATAGACTTACGAAAATAATTCCTCTGATTCTTGAGGGAAAAGGGCTGAATGATAAGTATAGGTAGCTAATTAATACTTTCTTAGATCGTTGGTATTCTCTCTCCTATCTTCAAACATCAAATCATACCTTCGCCAGATACCTTTATTTAGTTTAAAGTAGTTGTAAGTCCCATCAGGTATATATGTTTCATATTTACCCTTGAACATCGGGTTGATTGGAACAAGATTCGCATATACAATGGCCTCCTCGTGTTTATCATACCTACATAGCATAGCAGTTCTATCACTGAATGTGAATATCATTCTTGCACGTAAATCACCCTCTACATCAAAGATCTCATCTCCAAATTGAGGTGTTCCTTCTTCGTTAAACCAAAGTACATCTACAATCTTACGATTACTTCTCGCATCTTGACCATCCCAACCAAAGGTTAAATAGTAATCTTTGCGCTTGTACTCGTAATGATGAATTTGGTAAACTAGAGAACCCATCCAATGTCTGTTGTCTATTGTACCGTAATCTACATCTCTTACATATTCTGAGCTATCGTATAAACCAAATAAAGTAAGTGAATCTGAATTATCATTCATCTGTAACGCTCCAAAATACATATACTTTCCACTATCTAGTAATAGGTTCCACGTAAACATACGAAAAGTGTTATCGTCAGGTTTAATGATTGATATAGTGCTTAGTGTAGTAAACTTATAGTCGAAAGAAAGAGGCACCTGAAGAGCTTTCTTAAGAGTTTGTATGAAATAAAAACAAGAGGTTATCCTCTCATTTTCATCAGTACCATTTATTATGTTATGACTCAGCCCTTCAAGCTGATACTCAATGTTTCGTATACTGTCCTCGTACACCAGTTTTAGCTCATCATCTATTCTTTGCTGAGCCGAAGCCTGAAGTATTAATACAAGTAATGATATAAAAACACTTATCCTCATCTAACTTTATAACTTACCATAGATCAAAAATAGTGCCTGTGTCAAGTAATTAGATAATCTTAATTACCATAGCACTTGCTCCGCCTCCACCATTACAGATTCCAGCAGCACCAATTTTCCCCCCATTTTGTTTGAGGACATTGATCAAGGTTACAAGTATTCTAGCACCAGAAGCACCTAAAGGATGACCCAAAGCCACAGCTCCTCCATTGATATTAACTTTTGACTTATCAATATTCAGCATATTGGTGTTTACTATACCTACTACAGAAAAAGCTTCATTTAGCTCAAATGCATCTACATCTTCTAAACTGCAACCTGCTCGATCCAATGCTATAGGCACTGCTTTAGCAGGAGCTGTTGTAAAAAATTCTGGTTCGTGTGCGGCGTCTGCAAAAGAAGCAACTTCCGCTATAGGTGTAAGGCCAAGTTCTTTTACTTTATCTTCACTCGCTAGTATGATACAAGCAGCACCATCATTTATTGTACTTGCGTTAGCTGCTGTTACTGTTCCATCCTTTTCAAATACAGGTCTAAGAGCTGGTATTTTTTTAAATCGTACGTTTTTATACTCCTCATCCTCATCCATTATTACTGGATCACCTTTACGTTGAGGAATCTCTACAGAAACAATTTCATCATTAAACTTACCAGACTCCCAAGCAGCTGCAGATGTTTTATAAGAGTTGATTGCAAAGTTGTCTTGTTCATCTCTAGAAATATTGTGCACCTTGGCAGTATTGTCTGCAGCACTTCCCATCATATATTGATTATATACGTCTTTTAGGCCATCGTGAGCTAAACCATCTACTGCTTTAAAATCTCCGTACTTGTATCCCCCTCTAGAATTTGGAAGATAGTGAGGAACTTGACTCATATTTTCCATTCCACCAGTTACCACAATATCATTGTGCCCGAGCATTATGGAAGTCGCTCCTAAAGCCACAGATTTCATACCACTAGCACATACTTTATTCACTGTCGTACAAGGAGTGTCGTGTGGCAGTCCAGCAAAAATAGCTGCTTGTCTAGCCGGTGCCTGTCCCAATCCTGCTTGCAATACATTTCCAAAGTAAACTTCATCTACATCTGCAGGTTTAACCCCAGACTTCACTAAAGCACCTTTTATAGCTGTTGCACCTAATTTGGGAGCAGAAATTCCACTTAATTTACCTAAAAAACTACCCATAGGTGTTCTCACTGCCGATACAATAAATACTCGTTTCATTGGTGCAAAGATACGTTAAAGAAAGTGAATTTTTAGCCCTTGGAGGTGCTACAATATGTGCTGTTTGACACCTAATCGTAGCCCAGTGGTATACTGATTCTGCGAAACTGGATAAGGTCTTTCAAAAGTAGAATTTAAGTTAAACTTAAACTGTGGATTAGCAAAAACCTCAGTTCGCTCACCAACAAATTGAGAGATAGATAAACCCAGCTGAGAACCTATTCCATAAGCTCTGAACATTGAAGCTTCTTCATTCATCCAGTAATAGTAATCAGTATCAAAATCATATATCAGAGCATTTACCGTAGTTAGCCTTTGGAAGGCAACTCCGAGTTCAGCTCGAATGATTGATTTATTGAATTGAGCAATTTCTATGGATACTCCTACTGGTAGTTCTATGAAAGAATACTTATTGCGGAAAGGCAGATTAAGTAAAGCGTTTTCCTCATCAAACACTTCGTATTTTGGTTTTTCTCCGTGAAAAGAAGAGAGTTCGTAATTAGGATTACTGTGGTTTACTGCCTTTACAAGAATCTGCTCACCATAGCGAGCATAATGCAGGCCGCTGTAAAAAGTGATTTTTGGTGTGAGCTGACGACCGATATCAAATCCGAAAGAATATGAGGTTATGGATTTGTCCGAAACATCTCTTTGATTTTCGGTCAAACCAAAGGTGTACCGTCTATTACCATCCACCGCTACACCTTTTACCAGGGTATGATCATAGCTAAATGTTCTGTAATTCAACGTTGGAGAAAAACTTGCACATATGTACCACTTACCCTGTTTTGGAGTTATGTTAGGATTAATAAGGTACTCTTTATCCAATCTAGTAACATATTTAGCAAACTGTTTACCTCTAGTTACAGAGTAAATCTTCACTTGATCCAACGCCTCCACTTCAAAGAATTCTTTTTTTGCCTTCTCCTCCACTTTTTTAGCTTCTTGAGAAGCAGGTATGCTCGCTTGTTTTTTGGGACTAGGTAAGCTGACTGTCTTTTCTCTCAGTTGATCAAATAGAGAAAAATTACTTTCCTTTTCTTTGAATAATGGATTTATAAAAACATCAGAATTAACTGACCTTAAGGGTACATCTATTTTTTCTGGAGTTTGCCACAACTTACCTATGTCAAAATTCAAATCACTAAATGATTTACCGGTAAATAACATGTAAGTCTGAAATCCTAAAAGCAACAAGCCTCCAAGCACAGCTGGAATAATGGCTAAAGAAGCCATAACTGACTTCTTTTTCATTCCCTTTTTGATATTATTTAACTGTGTGCCCAAACCGAATTGCTTGATTGTACACAAAGTTAATCCTATAACCTACTGCACAGCAGGTAACGAGGGTCTTTGACCGAAAAATGAAGAAGATAGCTTAGGGTTGCAGCCTATTTATTTGCCAATCAGCACCCTCTTTTCTAAACGAAATTCTATCGTGTAATCTGTTTTCTCTTCCTTGCCAGAACTCAATTTCAATTGGTTCAACAGCATAACCGCCCCAGTGAATTGGCCTCTTAATCTCCTCTTTTTCAAAACGTTGAGAAAACAAAGCAAGTTTGTTGTCTAATTCTGCTCTACTCTCTATTTGGCTAGATTGATCAGATACCCAAGCACCAACTTGACTCGACTTAGGTCTAGAAAAAAAATATTCATCTGACTCCGTCTCAGATACCTTTTTCACGGTTCCTCTGACAATAATTTGTCTTTGAAGATTGATCCAAGGAAAGAGAAGGGAACAATTGGGGTTTTGGGCTATTTGACTGCCTTTCTTGCTCGTATAGTTGGTATAAAATACAAACTCCTGATCTCGTAAGTCTTTGAGCAAAACTATCCTTGAATCGGCGATTCCATTGTCTACGGTGGATAGAACCATAGCATTTGGTTCTAGTATACCCGACTCATTTTCTACATCTTCAAACCATTTCTCAAATAATGAAAATGGTTCTTGAGGTAAATCCTTTTCTAAAAGAGAGCCAAGTGTGTAGTTCTGTCTTAAATGCTTCACTATCTTCTAAATGGCATTCTTCCTCTTTTAGCTCCTTTTCCTCCTCCGTTCATCACTTTCATCATTTTACGCATTTCTTCAAACTGCTTGACAAGTTTATTCACCTCCGTGACCGAAGTACCGCTCCCTTTCGCTATACGCTGTTTTCTACTACCATCTAGAACATTAGGATTTTGACGTTCGAATAAAGTCATGCTTTTTATTATCGCCTCTATTCCTTTAAAGCTGTTCTCATCTATATCAACATCTTTGATAGCCTTGCCAACCCCAGGAATCATTCCCATAAGATCTTTGATGTTCCCCATCTTTTTGATCTGATTCAGCTGCTTCAAAAAATCGTCAAAATCAAATTGATTTTTACGCATTTTTTTCTGAAGTCTAGCAGCCTCTTCTTCATCAAAATTTTCTTGGGCTTTTTCGACAAAAGAAACAATATCTCCCATCCCCAAAATACGACTGGCCATTCTATCTGGATGAAATACATCTAAAGCATCCATTTTTTCGCCAGTACTTACATATTTTATCGGCTTATTAACAACAGTTTTTATAGAGATCGCAGCACCACCTCTTGTATCACCGTCTAGTTTTGTTAAAACTACTCCATCAAAGTCCAACTTGTCATTGAATGCCTTCGCTGTATTTACAGCATCTTGACCTGTCATTGAGTCAACTACAAATAGAATCTCACTTGGATCTAAACTATTCTTCAGATTTCCAATTTCAGTCATCATAGCTTCGTCAATACTCAAACGACCAGCAGTGTCGACGATGACTACATTATTACTGTTAGCTTTTGCATGACCGATAGCATTTTGAGCAATTTCTACTGGGTTCTTATTCTCCTCATTAGCAAACACTTCAACTCCAACTTGCTCACCAAGCACCTTAATTTGATTGATAGCCGCAGGCCTATACACGTCACAAGCCACTAGCAAGGGACTTCTGCCTTTAGACTTCAAATGAGCCGCCAGCTTTCCAGAAAAGGTTGTTTTACCCGAACCCTGTAAACCAGCAATAAGAATAATGGCTGGATTTCCAGATAGGTTCACAGGTGCAGTCTCACCACCTAGTAGGTTAACAAGCTCATCATTCACGATCTTGGTCATTAATTGACCTGGAGATACACTGGTGAGTACGTCTCCACCAAGAGCTTGCTCTTTTACTTTATTCGTAAAGTCTTTAGCTATTTTATAACTAACGTCAGCATCCACTAGAGCTCTTCTAATCTCTTTTACCGTTTCAGCTATATTAAGTTCTGTTAATTTAGACTGACCTTTCAGGGTCTGAAAAGCCTTGTCTAACTTGGATGATAAATTCTCGAACATTGTACTGTTTTTGCAATTGCAAATCTACCAAAAAAATAAGGTAGCCAAAGCCTCTCAAAAAGGTTATTCGCTAAATAAATATAATGCTATCTCAATAGCGTGATTGTTCCACTTTCATAGACTAATGAGTTATCCATACCTGCAACTTTAATCGTATACGTGTAAACTCCTTGCGTACACGCGTTGCCACGATAAGTTCCATCCCAATATGCAGAGATGTCATTTGAGGAATAGAGCATTTCTCCCCACCTATTAAAAATACTCATACTGAAGTCTGAAACTTCAGACAAATCAGCTGATTTTAAAAACTTAGAAATGGTTTCAAAGACATCATTTAGACCATCTCCATTTGGGGTAAATGCATTTGGCACATAGTTTTTTGGAGGGCCAAAAAGACATGTCGTGTTAGAGTAACTAGTATCCCCAATTTGGTTTCTGGCAAAAACACGGTAACAGTGGGACCCGTTTTCATTGCCATATATTGCATTGTCAACAAAAGATAGACCGTTTCCTTTATTCTGAAAAATACGTTGAAAATCTCCATCCGTATTCACTTCTAAGTTATAAGAATTGACACCATTCTTCCATTTTCTATATTCGGTCCATTCCAAGATACTTCCTTCGTGATATCTTCCCTTGAGTAAGATTGATTTACCCTCTCTACCTATAACACTAGAATAACCACATCGATCTATTTCCTCAAGTTTATAGATATGAGAAGTGTTGTGCACATCCACGTCAGAATCAATGTAGAACGTATCGTTAAGCTCATGTTAAACGAATTTATTTAGCTTAATATAGATTTAGACCGTTTACAAGGTCAATTGCTCTATTTTAAAGTCCAATTTCAACGTTTAAGAGTTTAAATTCGCTGCAATTTCATGAAAAAAACAATAACCTTACTCACACTAGTTGCAGCCTTTATAGGAAGCTGTACAGAAAAGACATCGGATTTAGATAATGCTAAAGCATTGTATGCTAAAAGCTTAGAAAACAACGATGCTATAACAGCTAGAGTCGCACTAAATCAAATACTAATGATAGACTCTACTAATGCAGAATATCAAGATTCACTTTCCAGAGTCTATATGACCTCTGGTAATTTTGAGGGAGGTCTGAAATACGCCGAAGAGGTGTACAATGCTGGTAAAGCAAGCAATAAGCTAAAGGAAAACATGGCCCTTGCCTATCAACAAATAGGAGAAATGGAAAAGTCAGAAGAGTTTATTGGAGCACTTCTAAGAGATACGAGAAATAACAAATACTTATTCCAACAACTAGTGATTAAATACGAATCTGGAAATCAGCCTATGTTTGATAGCCTAAGTACCCAGATATTGGAGTTATCTGACTCGGACTCTACCGTTGCTCAAACTATGGTTCCGATGCCTAGCCCAGTTTCTGGAGGAAATCAACTCGTACCAATCAAGGCTGCAACTTTATTTTTAATCGGAAATAATGCCTTAGAAAGTAAACAAGACGTTCGAACGGCGATTACTTACCTAAGAAAAAGCTTGCAAGAATACGAGCAGTTTGAAATGTCTAGATACGTTTTGATGGAAATTGAGAAAATGATGATGGGTGGAAGGTAATTTATACCTCTTTATCCCATTTCACTTCTTTCTTTGATTCTAATCTAAGCACCTCTCTGCTTAGTACAAAAAAATAATCACTTAGTCTGTTCAAATACCTTAAAATTACTGAATACTCTTCTTCGTCTAGAGCTACAACCCTACGTTCTGCTCGTCTACAAATGCATCTTGCAAGATGAACCTGTCCAGCGACCATAGACCCTCCAGGGAGAATGAATGATTTCAATTTAGGTAGGTTCTCATTTAACCGATCTATTTCTTCTTCTAGAATTAGAATATCTGCGTCTTCAACAGACGGCAATTCAAATGGAAGATTATCCTCTGCGGCTAAGAGACTACCAATGTTGAAGAGTTTATGTTGAATATTTTGCAAGAAATTCGCATATATCCCATCTAAAGCCGTGGCAAATACACCGATACTTGAATTTAGCTCATCCACAGTACCGTAAGTTTCTATCTTTACGTGTGCCTTACTAACTCGTGTCCCCCCTACTAGTGAGGTTTCACCTTTATCTCCGCCTTTGGTATATATCTTCATTACTGTAGCTTTAACCCCTCAGACTAGGAAAGGTTTGCCAATTGACTTTCTAGTTTTCCATCACGCATTCGGATAGTTCGCTTTGCATATTTCGCGATATCCTCCTCGTGAGTAACCATGACCACCGTGTTACCTGCATTATGAATGTCTTCAAATATCTTCATAATCTCTAAACTACTCTTTGTATCTAAGTTTCCAGTTGGTTCATCCGCAAGAACTATGGATGGGTTATTCACTAAAGCTCTCGCAATAGCGACACGTTGCCTTTGGCCACCACTTAGCTCATTTGGCTTATGATCCGCCCTATCTCCTAAACCTACTTTATCTAAAGACTCTTGTGCTCTTTTTAATCTTTCGGATTTAGAAATCCCTGCATAAACTAAAGGAAGAGCAACATTTTCAATAGCTGTAGTTCTAGGCAGTAGATTAAACGATTGAAAAACAAAACCAATTTCTAGGTTTCTAACGCTTGCGAGTTCGTCATCTGTCATCGAACTCACATTTGTACCATTGAGTAAATATGTTCCTGAAGTTGGTGAATCTAGACATCCTATCACATTCATCAAGGTAGATTTACCGGATCCAGAGGGTCCCATCAACGCTACATACTCACCTTCTTCTATACTGCATTCAAGTCCATCCAGAGCATAGATCTCCGTACTTCCCATCTTATAAATTTTAAATATCTCTTGGAGGTCAATAAGAGCCATTACTGCTTTGTGATCACTTTTGGTACTTTGAAATAGTCAGAATCAGCTGAGGGAGCATTTCTGAGAGCTTCATCTTTACTGATTTGAGAAACAACCCTGTCCTGTCTCAAAACATTTTGTTCTTGTGAAAGATAGATCAAAGGCTCAACTCCGTCTGTGTTCACCTCTTTTAGTTTGTCACAGAAGGTGATAATTCTATCTAAATCACCTTTAATTTTCTCTTTTTCATTCTTTGAAAACTCTAACCGTGCAAGGTGTGCTAGTTCATCTATCTTTTTATCAGATATACTCATGAGGCATTCATTTCTTCAAATTTCTTTTCAATTATAGCATATACATCCTCTGCCAGCCTAATTTCATCTCCTGGTTTTAGACCTTTAGTGGATATGGGTCGATGAATATGAATTCTCATTTTCCCAGGTGTTCCAGGAGGAACAAATTCACCACTCGGTAAGCGTTTCCAATTATCTGCAATTGTTATTGGGACCAAATCTACTCCGTGTTCTATGGCTAGTTTAAAAGGTCCAAGTTTAAACTTACGCATCTTAGGTACTTGAGGGCCTATACCACCTTCAGGAAAGTTCAAAAGACTTATTCCACTGGTTAGTTTCTTATTTGCTAAATAGTATGCTCTAATTGCACCCTTTTTCGTCTTCCTATCTACTGGCAGGTCTATTGTTCTAAAGAAAATCTTAAACAGAGGGATATTCGTTAGCTCTTTCTTAGCCATAAAACTAAAGAAAAATGGCATTTGAGTATTTACCGAAACAATATCAAAATAGGAAAAATGATTCGGTGTAAATACGTAGACCTTATTCTTATCCATATTGGGGTCTTCATAGGTTACCTCTCCCCTTAGACCTGTTAGCACCATCAATGTTCGCCCCCAAATCCGCCTTAAGCCGTGTGCTTTCCTATACCACTTAGGTTTGGATAATAAAACCAGAAATACAGGGTAAAGGACTATAAATATTAATAGGAACCAGAAAAAAAAGTAAAGGGTCCACAGATATCTAGGGAGTTTTAAAATCAATCGTTTAGCTTCTTGCCAAGCTTATGAACCTGCACATTTAGAAAGTCCTTTAGCATGCCTTCAGCCATCATTTTCATCATAAAATTTAGCTGTGCATTGATAACCGCTTTTACCTCAGTTAGACTAGAAGAAATTTCTGTTAAGTGCCATTGTAAATCAAATTTAAAAGGGACCTTATTTTGAGGTTCCAGTTTTAAGTTTGAATACTCTATTTTATCGGTAAAAGCTAATTCCACCTTACCAATACCTTCAATATCCAGTGTCGCTGAATCATCTAAAGCCGAAAAGCTACGCACCTTACTTGGCATTAACTCTTCATAATTTGCTGGTACTGATAAATGCTCGAATACTTCTTTTATTGGCTTATTAATTTGGACTGATTCGCTTTTTATCTCTGTCATTGTTACTCTGTTTTATACATTAAATTGGTGGAAATGAATGCCGCCATTAAAACCGAAAAGATGAATCCTGTGACCAAACTCATGCCCACAGTTATAAGCATATAACCCTGAGGAGTATACTGGTTAGCTATCTGTTTTTTAGTTTCTTCTAGCACCATTTCCTTATCTGCTGATTTAATCTTGTCATCAGAACTGATTTTCTTTTCAGCCTGCACATAAGATTCCTCTAATTTAGGCTTATAAAAATCCCCTGTCGGATAATAGAAAAAAGTAAAGGATGCTATCATTACTATAGCACGAACGAGTGAGATCATAATCCCAGATAAAAGCGTACGTGCAATGCTGACAGTTCCACCAAGTTGACGTCTTATCCAGACTAATCCAAAGCTTAAACATACTACCAGAACTACAAGCTTCGTAGCATACATCACATTGGCACTTCCTTCAGAAGAATTGAAAAATAAATACTCTAGAACTGCACAGAGTACTCCAGCGATACCACCAAAAATCCAGATTGATTTTTGCATATAAAGACTATTTGAGATTTAACTAGCCTTCAGAATCGTAAGTATCCTTTCGGGTATACTCATCAAAGTCGTATTCAGGCATTAAATCACTTTTTACATAATTTACAGTTTCCGTAAACGCCTCTGAAAACTTATTAAAATCCTCTTTATACAAGAAGATTTTATGTTTTACATATCCGCCGTCTTCAAATCTTTTTTTACTTTCTGTGATAGTTATATAATAATCATCACTCCTAGTTGTTTTTACATCAAAAAAATAGGTCCTTTTTCCAGCCCTTACTTTCTTCGAAAACACTTCCTCTCTGTCATAACTTGACTCTCCCATTGTACTAGTATTTAATATGATAAGTAACACAAAGGACGTAAAAAAAAAGTTATCGGGAAAAGTTTTTTAAAATGACTACTCTCGAATCGTTAGTCTACTGACATCATTTGTTTTTCAAACAACTCTTGATAAAGAGCACCGGTTGCTAATAACTCGGTGTGCTTTCCCATTTCAATAATTCTTCCCTTATCTAGGAAAATGATTAAATCTGAGTCTTGTATAGTAGAAATCCTGTGGCTTATATTTATAAATGTTTGATTTTCATTCCATCTGTCCAAATTGGACTTGATTGCTACTTCGGTCTTTGTATCTACAGCAGATAAACCATCATCGATAAGAAGTATATTAGGCTTTTTAATCAGTGCTCGTGCTATAGCAGTTCTTTGCTTTTGACCCCCGCTTAGTGTGATCCCTCGCTCACCTAGTATCGTCTCAAGTCCTTCAGGCAATGCTTTTATTTCTTCACTAAAGGATGCTGATTCGATAGCTGATTCTAGATGCTCTTTATCCGAGTCATCTTTTCTACCAAACAAGATATTATCTCTAAGCGTCTCTGAGAATAGGAAAATGTCTTGTGAAACATAGCCGAACAAACGACCAAGACTTTGCTTATCGTAAGCTTTTAATTCCACTCCATCTATCATTATTTCACCCTTCGTCGGCTGATATATTCCGAGTATTAATTTTGATATAGTGCTCTTCCCGCTACCTGTAGTACCTATTATTCCAAATTTAGAGCTTGCAGCTATTTTAAAGTTTATGTCTTTCAGGACCCAAGATTCGGTTCCCGGGTACTTAAACCATACATTTTTAAACTCTATTCCATCCTTAATTTTTTCAATCTCTAGCTTACCTTCATTTTTTATAGGTTCTTCATTTAAGAATTCGTTAATCCTTTTTTGAGAAGCAGCTCCTCTTTGAACCAGAGAAGTGACATATCCTAGACTTGCTACAGGCCAAGTGAGCATATTTACATAAATCACATACTCTACAATATTTCCTAATGTAAACTGACCAGCAATCACCGCATTACCACCAACATAGAGGGTGATAAGTATACTCATACCAATTAACCCAAGTACCGCTGGCATAAAAATTCCATTTACTTTAACCAGAGCCATATTATCATCTCGATAGGTTCTATTCATCTCTAAGAAATCATCTGAAAAGTCTTTTTCTGCAGCATATGATTTCACAACCTGGACCCCTGCGAATGTCTCTTGTACATATGTAGTTAAGCTGGAAAGTTTTTTTTGAATAAGATCACTCTTCTTATTCATAGTATCACTTACGAAGTAGATTGTGATAGCCAAAATAGGTAATGGAATCAGCACATAAAACGTGATTTCCGTATTGACATAAAACATCAGTGACACCACTAATAAAATCATGCAAGAAAGATTTAGAGCGTACATAATAGCCGGTCCAGTAAACATCCGGACTTTAGATACATCATCACTAATTCTATTCATTAAATCCCCTGTATAGTTCTTGGAGAAGAATGCTTGACCCATATTTTGATAATGCCTGAATATCTCATTTTTTTGATCATACTCGATTTTTCGTGACATTATTATAATGGTCATTCTCATAAAATAAAGGCATACTCCTTTGAGTAGGGCAGCTCCTACAATTAGTAATCCGGACAAAACAGCAAGTCCAGACTGAGACTGAAACATAGCAGGTACAGATTTTATATACTCCGGAGTCTTATTTTCTTGTAAAAGTAAAACGATGCCATCTATTGACTCACGAACAATCGGAGGTATTAGGATCGCAAATAAGTTCGAAAGAATAATGAAGAATAAACCTAGAAAAATAGATCTCTTGTACTTTACAAAATACTTCTTAAGGCTATATAATTCTCTCACTAGTTAGTATTATTCCTTGTTAAAATAAATTTTACTTTTGCAGCAATATTAACCATTATTTTAACGACTATAAATGACTGCATCAACCACTTCTTTCCAAGACACCAAGTTAGACTTATTTGCTGAAGTTAGTACAACAAACCACGAACAAATAGTGTTTTGCAATGACAACGCAACCGGATTAAAGTCAATTATTGCAATACATAATACTGTTTTGGGTCCAGGCTTGGGTGGTACTCGTATGTGGAATTATGCTACAGAAGCAGATGCGTTGAATGACGTATTAAGATTATCCAGAGGGATGACGTTTAAAGCTGCAATTTCTGGGTTGAATCTCGGTGGTGCAAAAGCGGTAATCATAGGTGACGCGAGTAAGGGAAAAGGTGAAGCTATGATGAGAAAATTTGGACGTTTCATAGAAAACTTAAATGGTAAATATATAACTGCTGAAGATGTAGGGACTACAACGAAAGATATGGAGTATGTAAAAATGGAGACTGATAGTGTAGCAGGACTTCCAGAAAGTATGGGAGGCGGAGGAGATCCAAGTCCAGTAACTGCATATGGTGTATATATGGGTATGAAAGCTAGTGCCAAGAGAGCATATGGAAGTGATAGTCTAAATGGTAAAAAAATAGCTATTCAGGGTATTGGAAAAGTAGGTATGCATCTTGTGGAATTAGTAAGTAAAGAAGGGGCTGAGGTTTATGTCTCAGACATCAATCAGCGTAGCTTAGACCATGCTGTCAGTACGTATAAAAGTACCATTGTAGATGGCAATGAAATGTACAGTATGCCAGTAGATATTGTTGCTCCTTGTGCCTTAGGTGCTACATTGAACACAGCAAATATCAATGCTTTGAATTGTGACATTGTTGCAGGTGCAGCAAACAATCAATTAGAAAATGAAGATGAGCATGGTTCATTACTTCGTAAAAGAGGATTGCTATATGCTCCAGACTTCCTTATTAATGCTGGTGGTTTAATAAATGTTTACTCTGAGGTAATCGGATATAACCGAGAGAATGCAATGAGAGACACGGAAAAGATTTATGACACTACTCTAAGTATATATGATTTAGCAGATCAAAAGGACATGCATACTCAAAAAGCCGCTACCATCCTTGCTCAAAAACGTATAGATGATATAGCAGGAGTGCAATCTACCTATTAATAGGTAATCTACTTTTCCAAAAGAGTTTATTAATATTATGTATTCACCGCAAGAAATTAGGTGATCTGATAAAGCTATACTAAAATCGGTATGAATTTTGTTTTAGTCGAAAGGCAAAGAATATCAAAAGGTAAAAAGAGCAGCGAAGACAGCATTAATATCGTCTTGAAATTCAGATTTTTGAAAAATTAAAATAGTATAGAGTAGTTGCTAAAAAACCTTAGGTTTGCCCTCCATTTTGTTCAATGTTAAATAGACGTCTCATCAGAATTAAGACTTTTCAGGCACTCTTTGGAGAACTAGGCGAGCAAAATTCATCTGCTGAAAAGATTATATCAAGTGTTAAAAAATCAATGTCAGGATTGAGATCAAATCTTTTTTCTGTCTTGAGTTATGGACCAGAACTAAGCCACTACCTTTCCATGAAGCAAAACCCACTTGAGTTTAAGTACAAGCCTACGGAAGAAGACGTTCAAACCTATAAGTTCATTGTAGAAAATCCGTTTTTTCTCAACTTAGCTAATCATCAGGTTTATGCTAAGTATGCCCAACACCCTACTTTGAAGTGGCAAGATGAAGAAGATGTGATGTTCTTAATGTATAAAGAATTTAAAAACTCAGATACATATAAGGCTTCTACTTCTAACCCATCAGAGCACAATCCAATAGAATTTGCTAAGTCATTGTATAAGTATTTGATCTTAGATTCGGTTGAGTTCGAACAATTAATGGAGGATAAGAATATCTTTTGGTACGACGAAAAGATTCCAATACTGAAAAGTGTAGAAAAGATATTTAATGATTTAGAAACATCAGAAGAGATTACCATTCCTTCAATTTTTAGAAATGAAGATGAAGATTTGGCAATGGTAGACAACCTAGTTGAGCAATATTCGCTGCATAACGCAGAATTGCAGAAAGAATTGAGTAACTATACTCCAAAGTGGGATAGTGATAGAATAACAAAAATCGATTATTTACTAATCCTTATGGCTTTACTGGAGTTCAAGTATATGCCTGAGATTCCTGTGAAAGTGACCATGAATGAATATATAGAGATTGCTAAAATGTATAGTACTCCAAAGAGCTCTAAATTCGTGAATGGCACACTTGATAAGATTTTAAAAGAATGGAAAAACAAGAATCTGATCCAGAAAAAAGGAAGAGGATTAATTGGATAGATTTATTTTTGTTACGTACAGAACATTTTAATTGCAAAACATATTACGATATTATGAATAAAGCTTTTTACCTTATTTTAACCCTAACATTTTTCGCAGCCTGCAGCGGTCCAGAGTCTCAAGATTCAGAAATGGACGCGTCAGTAATTGAAACTGATAACCAAGCAATCAAAGAACCAGAGATGTCGTTTGAGCATCAAACGCACGATTTTGGTAAAATAACTGAAGGTGAAAGTGTCGAGCATACTTTTAAATTCAAGAATACTGGTGTAGGAGACCTTGTGATATCTAGTTGTACTGCAAGCTGTGGTTGCACGGTACCTCAGTGGCCAAGAGAACCTATTGCCCCGGGGAAATCTGGAGAAATAAAGGTTGTATTTAATAGTGCTGGAAAAGGTGGTATAGTAAGTAAGGATATCACGATACTTGCAAATACTAACCCTGTGAAGACAGTACTTCAGATAAAAGTTGATATAGATAAAAAATAAACAATGGATACTAGTTTAATATTTTTGGTTTTGATGTTGGTAGCAATGTATGTCTTTATGTTTCTTCCACAGATCAGAAAACAGAAAAAACAAAAAAAATTCATCACCGAATTAAAGAAAGGTGATAAGGTTGTAACTACCGGTGGAATCCACGGTAAGATAGCTGAACTAAAAGATTTGACGGCTGTTATAGATCTTGGAGGAGGAACAAAAATGAAGGTAAATAGAGCTGCCATAAGTATGGAAGCCTCAGCCTTGGAAAACTCCTCCGCTGAAGATACAAAATAGAAACTTTTTTTGGTAGTTATGCCACACTT
>CBFHGJ010000026.1:0-25362 GCA_965655315.1 Bacteroidia bacterium | reverse complement strand
CGCCAACAATGGCTATAAACAATTGGGGCGAAAGTGATAAAACGAAACAAAAAATATAAAACAAAGGTTAGTGCTAAACTGAACAGTTAGAGCGTAAAATCCCCAACTGTTCATAGCCGAGACCGTTGGATTGAATTCAGCCTTTGGCTGACCAAAGTTGCTATGTTTCGCTTCGCAAAACTCAATCCAACAAAAGCTAAACACAATTTGGATTTGGATATTTTGTTCTCAATAATCAGAATTTGACAAATAACAATAGCTACGCTATCTATTTGATGAATCATTATTAGATTCTATTCGGTAGTCTTTTATCTAATAATGATTATACAAATTCTTTATATTTACTCAAAATATCCAAAACTACGTTTAGCAGGGCATTAACCACAAATTAGAAACCAAAGAATCATCGAGCTACTTCCTTCACAATTAGAGGAAGTTTACACTCATTATTTAAGTGATATTGAGTAAGGTTAATTGGATATTCTTCAATGCGAATGGATCGTCATAAGAAATTATGCTGCAACTTTGAATAATAGGGGGGAACAAGAACAAAAACGTAAGTTTAATTTTCCCTATTTATCAGTTGGGACATCTGTTATCAAGCCGTTAAAAGAAGTGAATCTTGAAGTTGGGGTCATTCGCCCTTGGAAAGAAAAATTTACGATTCGACCATCCATTGGCTTAAACCGTACGTCAACTGGTAGACTTATTACGCGTGAGGCCAATATCATCTATGGAGCAGGGTATAATTATGAAATCTAGGATTACTCGATTGATTATATTACCAGAGGTATTTTATCGCTGGAAATTGGATACCCGCTTAATGATAAATTTGAGATTTTTGGTGGTTATGGATTAGGACTTTTGTTTAACTCCGAAGGTGAAAAAAAACTATCTTTGGAATATGATAAAAACTATTACAACAGCAGCTTCACTCTTCATCTGCTTACTCAATATAGGTTATGCTCAGCAAATCACAAGCATTTCTCCAACAGAAATCATCGGTGGGAAAGGAGATGTTTTGACCATCACGGGAAGCGGATTTGGAGCGAGTAGAGGTAGCAGTTTTGTGAGTTTTTATACTGAGCAATCGACGTACACCGATGCTAGTACGAGTAACAGCTTTAGCTATATCAGCTGGAATGATTCTGAAATAACATTGCAAATGCCCGTAGCATTTTCCAATAAAGTAAAGGTAGTAAAAGACGGCAATGAAATAGAGTCAGCAGATATATTGAAAGTAATGGCTAATCTGAGCTATCGCGAGGTGAACCCGTTGGTATATAATCTACTTATAGACAAAAATGGTGCTGGAGGAATTACTTGGTACGTACACCCTGCCTTTTGGGATAATTTGGAAATAAGAGAAGCTATAGCAGCTGTGGTCAAAGAGTTCAGATGTAAAACAGGCGTAAATTATGTAATAGAACGCCTAAACGACGAGGTGCCTCTCAGTCTAGCGGAAGGGATACACATTATAGCACCTGATGAAAATCTAGACGTAGTGGGGTACAACGCAAAACGATGGTCGTCATGCATACTAGGTTCGGAGACTTTTTACTACTATAAGACCCAACTACTGCAGTTTGATACAGATGTGACTTGGTATTATGGCACGGGGCAAGCTCCAGCCGGTGCTACTAAGTTTCGCTATGTATTATTTCACGAGATGGGGCACTCATTAGGACTAGGCCACGTGAATGAAGAGGGGCAGAGTATGTACCCCACAGTCAATTTCTCGCCTTCGGATAATTGGAGTGCTCGAGATGTGATTACTACTGCAGAAGAGACGGCTATTCAGCATTTTGTTAGCCTCAGTCAGAACTTTACGTTCAGAGCTTGTAGTATAAATCCATTATTGGCCATAGGCAATTGTGAAGACGTATACGGTGAAAAGGCAGATTTGGCTGAGAGACTAGTTGTTACAGAATTAGTTGTTTACCCAAACCCAACGTTTGGAGTAGCTAATATTCGTGCACCGATCGATCAAATAGGAACGAGCTATACTGTTTACTCATCTACAGGAACAGAGATGCTCACTGGAAAAATCACTGCTAGAGAGACGGAAGTAGAATTACAAAATTTAGCCGCTGGAATGTACTTTATCCAAATAGGAAACAATCCCAAGCAGACCTATAGAGTTATGAGGCGATAGCGACAAAATAGTTAGATAGAGCCTTGGCACTCTTTATAACCTAACTCAAGGGAGAAAAAACAGAAATCAAAAAACGTTGTAAGTCTCCGCCTGCTGAGTTAAACAGAAGTAAGCATTTAAGTGTCCCTGAAACACCCTGCTCACAAGGTTTCCGGGTCCCTTGCAGAGCTTGCTCCAACCACGGGGAGACATTGAAGGGGTGGAACTGAAAAACCATCCTTAAATGATAAGTCTTGTGCACTGAAATCGTAATTTAAATTTCTATCTAGGTCGATGATATTTAAGTAATATTTACTTTTAATTAATTTTAGAACTCCTAATCTAACGGTAATAAATTGTTTTTCACCTATTTCTCTTTCATATCCCAAGGATAAGTTAAGAAGACTAGATTTATAGAAGCTATTTTCTAGTCTAAATCGTGTAGGTTGTACGAACCCTTGTTGACCTGATATTTGATCTGAGAATCTCAGACTTGAGCCCAACTCAGATTTTTTTATAATGTTCACTACACCAAATTCTAACTGAATATTAGAATGGATATCTATTATTTTGCTAATGCCAAAACTCATAGTAAGAGGCAGGTAAAAGTCTAAACTCCTCTCTTTTTCATCTCCTTCAAATTTCAATTCATCCAATGTACTAAATCCATTTACCTGATGAGGATAGTTCCAAATAAAAGGATTAAAATCCTTTTATAACGGGCTCACAATATTAAAATTAGAGCTGGCTGATAAATTAAAATGCAGGTTAAACTCATCTAATTCTTGTGCATCAGAAGAAACGAAAATTATTAAAAGAACTAATATCGTTATTATTCGCATTACATATTCCTCCTATACTGCCCACCAACCTCAAACAATGCATCCGTAATCTGACCAAGCGAACATACCTTGCAAGCTTCCATCAAAGCTTCAAACAAATTCTCATTTTTCAAGGCTACGTTTTGTGCATGGGTCAAGTTTTCCTTTGCTTCTTCGGTATAGCATTTATGTAAGTTTTGTAGGGTCTTGATCTGGAATTGCTTTTCGTCCTCTGTTGCTCGTATTACTTCTTTGGGCAGTACAGTAGGCGAACCTTTACTGCTTAGGAAGGTATTTACGCCTATAATAGGGAAGTCTCCATTATGCTTCAAGGTCTCGTAGTACAAGCTTTCTTCTTGAATCTTAGAGCGTTGGTACATCGTCTCCATGGCTCCAAGCACTCCGCCTCTGTCCGTTATTCTATCAAACTCCGTAAGCACTGCTTCTTCCACGAGCTCCGTAAGTTCTTCTGTAATGAACGAACCTTGCATTGGATTTTCGTTTTTCGCCAATCCAAGTTCCTTGTTTATGATCAATTGTATAGCTACTGCTCTCCGTACACTTTCTTCTGTAGGTGTAGTGATGGCCTCATCATACGCATTGGTATGCAGTGAGTTACAGTTGTCATATATCGCATACAAGGCTTGCAGCGTGGTGCGTATATCATTGAAATCTATCTCTTGTGCGTGTAGACTTCTACCACTGGTTTGGATGTGGTACTTGAGCATCTGGCTACGCTCATTGGCTCCATATTTTAGCTTCATCGCCTTTGCCCATATCTTACGAGCTACACGGCCTATTACCGCGTATTCTGGGTCTATGCCATTGCTAAAGAAGAACGATAGATTTGGTCCAAAGTCATTGATATCCATCCCACGGCTGAGGTAGTATTCTACATACGTAAATCCATTCGCTAAGGTAAATGCTAACTGTGTAATAGGATTCGCACCCGCCTCTGCGATGTGATACCCTGAAATACTTACAGAATAGAAGTTTCTCACTCCATTATCTGTAAAGTACTGCTGTACGTCTCCCATCAGTCTGAGAGCAAACTCTGTAGAGAAGATACACGTGTTTTGTGCTTGATCTTCTTTAAGAATGTCAGCTTGTACTGTTCCTCTAACTTGCTTGAGAGTTGCTGCTTTTATTTCTACATATACATCAGCCGGAAGCACTTTATCTCCTGTGAGTCCTAAAAGCATTAGTCCTAGTCCATCATTGCCTTCAGGCAATTCCCCATTGTATTGAGGCTGAGTTACTCCTCTTTCTTCGAAGTAGGCATCTATTTTTTTCTGAACTTCAGCTTCTTGACCGTTTTCCTTGATGTATTTCTCACACTGTTGATCTATGGCAGCATTCATAAAGTATCCTAGCAACATCGGAGCTGGACCATTGATGGTCATACTCACAGAAGTCATAGGATTTGCTAAGTCAAAACCCGAATACAACTTTTTAGCATCATCTAAACAGCAAATACTTACACCAGCATTTCCTATTTTCCCATAGATATCTGGTCTGTGATCCGGATCATTTCCGTATAAAGTTACAGAGTCAAACGCTGTACTCAAACGTTTGGCAGGCATGCTACTACTCAAGTAGTGAAAACGTTTATTAGTTCGTTCAGGACCACCCTCTCCTGCAAACATTCTAGTAGGGTCTTCTCCTTGTCTCTTGAACGGATAAATCCCAGCTGTAAAAGGAAATTTACCCGGTACATTTTCCTGCAAATTCCACTGTAGTATATCTCCCCAACCTTCATATTTTGGAAGAGATACTTTACTTATTTTTTGGTGAGAAAGTGAAGTAGATTTCGTCTCTACTTTTATTTCTCTATTTCTTACGAGATAGGTATAGATGTCATTGGCATACGCCTCTTTTACACCGTCCCACTCATCTATGACTACTTGTAGTTTTGGATCAAAGTCTAAAGCTACTTTGGTATACGTTTCTTCTAAGTCTTTTACAATTCTATCCGAATCAGCAACTTCAGTCTCTTGAAGCGTAGCTATTGTCTTCTTTATTCCATACAGCTTTTGTGCTATTGCCGACTGTTCTTTCGCCCATTTATCGTAGTTTCTATTGTTCTCTGCAATCTCACTCAGGTATCTTACTCGCTTTGGTGGAATGATGTATATCTTTTCACTCAACTCCTGATTAGTATCAAAAGTGGTAGTCAAATCTGCACCTGTTTCTTTTTGTATGGTTTGAATAAGGGTTGCATATAAAGCATTCACTCCAGGATCATTAAACTGACTTGCAATTGTACCATACACAGGCATTGTATCTGGATCTTGCTCGAAGAGTTTGTGATTTCGCTGAAACTGTTTTTTCACATCTCTTAATGCGTCCAGAGCTCCTCGTTTATCGAACTTATTTAAGGAAATCACATCTGCGAAGTCCAGCATATCTATTTTCTCCAACTGAGTTGCTGCTCCATATTCAGGCGTCATTACGTACAGACTAACATCACTATGATCGGTAATCTCAGTATCACTTTGTCCTATTCCTGAAGTTTCCAGAATAATCAAATCGTAACCAGCCACTTTTAGGATATCCTTGGCGGTATCGATGTGAGCGGAAAGTGCTAAGTTAGCTTGGCGAGTAGCCAATGAACGCATATAAACTCGATCATTACGAATACTATTCATTCGGATTCTATCTCCTAGCAGAGCCCCTCCTGTTTTACGCTTACTTGGATCCACAGAAATGATAGCAATTTTCTTTTCTGGAAAATCAATTAAGAATCTACGCACGAGTTCATCTACCAAACTACTCTTTCCTGCACCACCTGTACCTGTAATACCAAGCACCGGTGTCGCAATAGATTTAGCTTCTTCTTTTACACCTTCTAGAAAAGCTGTATTTTCTTCTGGGAAATTCTCTGCTGCAGAAATTACTCTAGCAATCGCCATTTTATTTCCAGCACGAAAATCTTGAACCTCTCCATTTAGATTTTCGCCTGTTGCAAAATCAGATTTTTGAATCAAATCATTGATCATACCTTGAAGTCCCATGGCACGTCCATCATCTGGATGATAGATTTTGGCGATTCCGTACTCTTCGAGATCTGCAATCTCAGAAGGAAGAATAGTTCCTCCCCCACCACCGAATAATCGAATATGCCCAGCACCTTTCTCTTTAAGTAAATCAAACATGTATTTGAAATACTCATTGTGCCCACCCTGATAACTTGTCATTGCTATAGCATTAGCATCTTCCTGAATAGCTGTATTCACCACTTCCTCTGCACTTCTGTCATGACCTAAATGAATAACCTCACAACCTGTAGCTTGAATGATTCTACGCATCACATTGATAGCAGCATCATGTCCATCAAATAAAGAAGCCGCTGTTACGATTCTAACTTTGTTCTTTGGAGTATAAGGAGTTTGTTCTTGCATAATCTATTACGTGGTCTGCAAAGATAATAGTTAGTGGCGAGTATTATGTCCTGAGATATTAGTTGGAATAAGTCTGAATTTAGCCAGATTATATCATAGCGGAAAAGATTGGACCCGCACCTTACCCAGAGTTGCTACCTCCTCAGATTCGGCTATATTTACAGCCTATTAGCAAAAATGGAAATAGTACGAGGCATCTTTGGATTGCTTATCCTCATAGGAATAGCTTTTTTATTCAGTAAGCATAAAAGAAAAATCAATTGGAAGCTAGTGGGCTCTGGCGTTGCAATACAGCTACTATTGGCTCTATTGGTTTTCAAAGTACCGGCATTTGCTTCTGTGTTTGGCGTGGTTGCAGGATTTTTCACTCAACTACTATCATTTACCGATGCTGGAGCAGAGTTTATATTTGGCAACATGGTTTCTAGTGATCCAGAGATCACTAAAACCATTGGATACATTTTTGCCTTCAAAGTACTTCCAACTGTGGTATTTTTCTCAGCTCTCACTTCGCTGCTGTATTACCTTGGTATTTTACAAAAAATCGTGTTTGGTTTTGCTTGGATTCTCAGTAAAACAATGAGACTATCTGGAGCCGAGAGTTTAGCTGCTGCGGCAAATATATTTGTTGGACAAACAGAAGCTCCTCTTGTCGTAAAACCCTACATAGAAAAAATGACTAAGTCTGAGATTATGTGTCTCATGACTGGAGGAATGGCGACGATTGCTGGCGGAGTATTTGCAGCTTTTATAGGATTTCTTGGTGGAGATGATCCTATTGCTCAACGGGAATTTGCCAAGCATTTGCTTACGGCATCCATCTTGTCTGCACCAGCAGCAATTGTATGTGCTAAGATTCTATTCCCAGAAACGGAAGAAGTAGATGAAAAACTAGATATCAGTGAAGAAAAGATGGGTAGCGGACCACTAGAGGCTATCTCTTTAGGTACTACAGACGGAATTAAACTGGCAGTAAATGTCGGAGGTATGATTTTAGTCTTTCTAGCTTTTATCGCTATGATAAACTATTTCCTTTTTGACATCATTGGTCATTTCACGGGCCTAAATGAAACCATTGCCGCTGCTACAGCCTATGATGGATTGAATCTTCAGATAATTCTTGGTTACATCTTTGCCCCTCTTGCCTGGGTGGTGGGTATCACATCTGAGGATATGGTGCTATCTGGTCAGTTGCTTGGAGAAAAGACCGTAATAAATGAATTCATTGCTTATCTATCGCTTAAAGGAATGATAGCTGCAGAAGGAGGAGCTCAATTGCAAGAACGTAGTATAATAATACTGACTTATGCTTTATGTGGATTTTCTAATTTCAGTTCAATTGGGATACAAATTGGTGGGATCAGTTCACTAGCCCCAAATCAACGGCCTGTTTTAGCTAGACTAGGTCTTAGAGCCCTTATAGGGGGTACACTGGCTTGTTTGATGACCGCTACCATAGCTGGCATGTTATTTTAAGATATGAATAGAGGATTTTTATACGGAGACGGTTTCTTTGAAACAATAAGAATTAAAGATGGTCAAGTACCAATGATTGATGGCCACTTAGATCGAATTGAGGATGCTCTCCATATTTACGAATTTGAACCTGATTTTTCTATAGACGAAGATTTCGTCTATGCAATCGTTGGGACTTATCCCAAAAATGGAACATTGCGTATCAATTTTTTTAGAGAAGGAAATGGAAAATACGCTCCTGAAAGTAATGCGTTGGCTTTTGACCATACGTTTGAGGAACACAACAATGATTTTTTTGTACCAACTAGTCTAGATCTAGAGGCCGATTTGAAGAATGCTCCTGTCAAGAAAGGTAAACTTACTATCTACCCTAAACCTAAACCAATTGTAGATTGGATGACGGTAAAAAGCCTGAGCAGCATCTACTATGTGCTTGCAGCGAAATATAAACAACAGCACCCTACAGATTATTTACTCATTCAAAACGATAAAGGTTACATATGCGAGGAACTAGTATCCAATTTACTCTTACAAGTTGGAGAAGATTTTTTCATTTCACCACTATTTTCCGGAGGAGTAAATGGAGCCACGCAGCGGTTTTTGCTTCGTAATTATGGATTTGCTATCACTGAAAAAGAAATTACACTTAAAGATTTAGATGCGGCAGATGCGGTCTATAGTTGCAAGGGAAGCACGGGTGTAACTAGGATAAAATAAAAAATCCCAACCGTTTTCACGATTGGGATTAGTATTTATAGTGATTTGTTATGACTTAGTATCTGTAAGCGTCACCTTTGTAAGGACCATTAAGTCCTACACCGATATAATCAGCTTGATCAGAAGTAAGCTCTTCTAGCTCAGCTCCTATTTTAGCAAGGTGAAGTGCTGCTACTTTCTCATCTAGGTGCTTAGGAAGAACATATACTTTGTTTTCGTAATTGTCACTGCTTTCCCAAAGCTCCATTTGAGCTAAAGTCTGGTTAGTGAATGAATTACTCATCACAAATGATGGGTGACCTGTAGCACAACCTAAGTTAACCAATCTACCTTCCGCTAAAACGATAAGCTCATTTCCGTTCACATTGTAAACATCTACTTGAGGCTTAACTTCATACTTTGTATCTCCAAAGTTATTGTTTAGGTAAGCGATATCTATTTCATTATCGAAGTGACCGATATTACAAACAATAGTCTTATCCTTCATCAACTTGAAGTGCTTCTCAGTAAGGATATCCTTGTTACCAGTAGCTGTAACTACAATCTGAGCTCTTGGAATAGCATTTTCCATTTTCTTCACTTCAAAGCCATCCATAGCAGCTTGAAGTGCACAAATAGGATCAATCTCAGTTACGATAACTCTCGCTCCTGCTCCTGCAAGTGATGCTGCAGTTCCTTTTCCTACGTCTCCGTATCCTGCAACTACTGCTACTTTACCTGCGATCATTACGTCTGTAGCTCTTCTTATTGCATCTACTGCAGATTCCTTACATCCGTATTTATTATCAAACTTAGACTTTGTTACAGAGTCATTGATGTTTATTGCTGGAAGTGGTAACGTTCCTGCTTTTTCTCTATCATATAATCTTAAAACTCCAGTAGTCGTTTCTTCAGAGATTCCTCTAATGTCATCTACTAACTGTGGGTATTTATCTAATACCATGTTGGTTAAATCACCACCATCGTCCAATATCATATTAAGTGGCTTACCACCTTCAAATGCATGAAGTGTTTGCTCTATACACCAGTCAAACTCTTCTTCGTTCATCCCTTTCCAAGCAAATACTGGTGTTCCAGCAGCAGCTACTGCAGCAGCAGCTTGATCTTGTGTAGAGAAAATATTACAGCTACTCCAAGTTACTTCTGCTCCTAGTGCTTGTAATGTTTCTATTAAAACGGCAGTTTGAATAGTCATGTGTAGACATCCTGCTATACGTGCTCCAGCAAGTGGCTTTCTATCTCCGTACTCCTCTCTAAGAGACATTAATCCTGGCATTTCTGCTTCAGCAATGTTAATCTCTTTTCTTCCCCATTCAGCTAGAGAAATGTCTTTTACTTTGTAATTACTCATCGATTGTGTTGTCATTTGATGTTCTTAAAACGGGTGCAAATTTAATATTTATTAAACAAACGGATTGACTACATTGTTGCATATTTGCAATAATTAAAGCATAAACGATATGTATCCGGAAGAATTAGTAGCTCCAATGCGAGCAGATTTAACAAATAATGGCTTCACAGAACTAAAGAGTTCAGAAGAAGTGAATGCCGCTTTGAGTAATCAAAAAGGTACAGCTCTGGTAGTAGTAAATAGCGTATGTGGTTGTGCAGCAGGAAGTGCTAGACCAGGTGCTGTTCATTCACTTTCAGGAGATAAGCAACCAGATAACCTCTACACTGTTTTTGCAGGTCAAGACAAGGACGCTACTGCAGCGACCAGAGAACATCTGCTGCCATACCCACCTTCTAGTCCAAGTATGGGACTTTTCAAAGACGGTGAATTGGTACATTTCATAGAAAGACTACACATCGAAGGCAGATCAGCTGAAATGATATCTAGTCACTTACAGCAAGTATATAACGAGTACTGCTAGTCATAATATCAGATAAAAAGAATATAGGAAAGGCACTACTTGCAAGTAGTGCCTTTTATTTTGTCCAATTTGATACCATCATCTTAACTTCGCACTAAGTTTTATGACTGATGATAATAGACCACTCATATTAGTGAGTAATGATGATGGGATAACCGCTCCAGGTATTCAAGCTACCGTGGATGTGATGAAAAAACTAGGTAAAGTGGTAGTAGTAGCTCCAGATAGCCCTCAAAGTGGTATGGGACACGCTATAACAATTAACAAACCTCTTCGATTGGTAAAAAATAACCAGTTTGGAGAGGAAGTGGAAAGTTACCAATGCAGTGGTACTCCAGCAGATTGTGTAAAGCTAGCTGTTGACAAAGTGATGCACAAAGAACCAGATCTGCTTGTCTCAGGTGCCAATCACGGTTCTAACTCCTCTATAAATGTAATCTACTCAGGTACTATGAGTGCAGCTATGGAAGGTGCAATTAGCGGGATTACTTCGATTGGATTTTCACTATTAGATTTTAGTTGGGACGCAGATTTTGCTGCTACTAAGATTTACATGGAAAAAATTGCCAAGAATGTGATACAAAATGGTTTGCCCTCCGACACACTGTTGAGTGTAAATATTCCAAATATTCCTTTAGAAGAAATTAAAGGAGTAAAAGTATGTCGTCAGGCTAAAGCTAAATGGGTGGAGGAGTTTGACCAGAGACGCGATCCTTATGGCAGAGATTATTACTGGCTTACCGGTGAGTTTACCAACTTTGACAAAGGACAAGACACAGACGAATGGGCCCTCGCAAATGGATATGTATCGATGGTACCTGTACAATTCGACTTAACTGCTCATCACGCTATTCCTGCATTGAACTCTTGGGACTTATGAAAAAAAAGTTCAATTCCATTCCGTTAGGATTGACCTTAGGACTAGCTTGTCCTATTCTTATCTTATTTGGAATAAAGGTCTACAGCTTTGAGCATATGTCCTTTTGGATTTTTCTGAAAACTGGATTTAGCACCAGAACAATAAGTCCTTGGCTCAAAATGGCAACACTCTTTAATTTAGCTCCCTTTTTTTATTTCATAAATGACAATAGGATACGCTTGGCTCAAGGTATTGTATTCGCCACCATATTAAGCGGATTGGTAATTGTCTATTTCACCTTTATGTAAGTTATGAGATATTACGTCATTTCTGGAGAAACCTCAGGAGACAATCACGCTGCACGTGTGATTACCGAACTAAAGGAACTAGACTCAAATACAGAGTTTAGAGGAATGGGTGGAGATAGAAGTGAAGCTGCAGGTCAGCAATTACTTCTGCATCAAAAAGAAATGGCAATCATTGGCTTTTTTGAAGTGGTTAGAAATCTTAGGAAAATTGCCAAAAATCTAAAACTAGTCAAAAAGGATATTGCTACTTGGAACCCTGAATGTATCATTCTGGTAGATTATCCAGGGTTCAACTTCAAAATTGCAAAATATGCTGCTGAGCTAAATATCCCTGTACATTATTACATTGCTCCAAAGGTATGGGCGTGGAAAGAAAGCCGAGTAAAACTGATAAAAAGATATGTAACCAAATTGTACTGCATATTGCCTTTTGAACCCGAGTATTTTCAAAAACATAATATACAGGTTGATTATGTCGGAAACCCAAGTAAGGAGACGGTAGATGAATATTTAGCTAACAATGCTACTCCAGAAACAAAAAAAAGTATCGCTCTTCTGCCAGGTAGTCGATCATCAGAAATCAACGCTGCTCTGCCGATAATGTTGGAAGCACTTAGTGACTTTTCCGAATACGAAATAAAAATAGCTCAAGCCCCTGGATTCAGTGACGCTTTTTATCACGACTTTGATCCACGTCTAACACTAGTAAAAGATGACATGTACGGCCTGCTGGCAGATAGTAAAGCGTCTATTGTAACATCAGGTACTGCTACACTGGAAACTGCCTTGATGAATGTACCTCAAGTGATATGCTACAAGACGAGCTATATCAGTTATCTTATTGTAAAAGCTGTAGTGAAACTAGAATATGTCTCTTTGGTCAACTTAATTCTCAATAGAGAAGCCATCAATGAATTGCTACAATATGAGTTCACCGCAGAGAATATTAAAAAACAATTGACAGCCTTGTTAGAAGATTCTAAGGAAAGAAAAGAGCTGCTGCTGGACTACGATATACTCCGACAAAATCTTGGAGATAAGAAACCATCTAAACTAGTTGCTAAAGGAATTTTTAATTCCCTAAGAGCCTAGTCTACTTTTATAAATTTGGCATTTAGGGTTTTAGATTGAGCACTTACCTCAATATAGTATACTCCATTTTGCAATACTTTCACATCTACCACAGAAGTCCTCCCTTGTAATACTTCTCTTCCACTCATATCATAAATGGTATATCCATCTACGACACCTTGGTCTAATTTGATTTGAAACTCTTTGCGAGCTGGGTTAGGATATAGCCCCAATCCATTTTCTATTTCATTTATACTTCCAATTGAAAGCTCAGTTCGAAGCGGTCTATCCGTCCATACTTGATATTCCCCCGGTTCTAGATTGACAATCATCTCGTCTATAGGAGCATATAAGCTGTCACCAGAAAAGTACTCATACCACATTCCATCGCGTTTGAATGGAACTATTGCTTCGACCGCTTTCACATCAAAATTACCCACAACGATAAAGCTCTGATTTTTATCTCTTAAAACAACTTGCTTTACATAACCAGCTACATCCATCGTAAAACTATCACCCTGGAAAGCATTATACGTACTTTTCAATTTGTTCATCTCAGAGAACGCTTCATAGACATCTTTTCTGGGACTGTCTTGGAAGTAATTCCATAAAATAGGCTTCTCCCCTGTTCTTCCGTTTTGATCGATTGGAATTTCATAGCCTAACTCTTGGAATTGCCACATAAGTTTAGGACCTGGAATACTAGAAAACACGACCCATGCTAGTTCTGATCTGTCCAATGCAGTATTAATGTCTCTAACGGAATAATCTCCTTCACTATTACCAAAAGTCAACGTCTTGTACATCATACGCTCTTCATCATGACTTTCTGTGTATGCAAGGAGTTTAGGCTCATTCCAGTTTCGAGCAGTATGGTGTGCTCCCGAGAGATTAGAAGAATAACCCATAGCTGCTTCAAGTCCCTCGTGATTTACGTTACCCCAAAACATGCATCCATAATCAGCAAGCTCTTTTTCCTCTCTATTGTCAGCAAAATGCTCCAAAATGATGTAGGCATTTGGATTGACTTCCTTGACCTCACTATAGATTCGTTTCAAAGTATTCACACGCTCTCCGTCATACGCACTCCATGCTGCGATATCACCAAGCGTATTTTTTTGGGTAAATCCTTTCGACAAGTCAAATCGGAATCCATCAACTTTATATTCTGTAAGCCAATATTGTGCGACTTGCTTTACAAAATTCTTGACAGCTGAACTGTTATGGTTTAAATCAAATCCTACGTTGAAATCATGCTTTGCAGTCATATTAGCATATGGACTGTTAGCTGCGGGTCTAAAATTCCTTGCATCCCAATACATTTGGCACAGTGGAGACTGACTAAATGCGTGATTGTACACGACATCTAAAATGATGGCAATTCCTCTTTTATGACACTCATCTACAAATGTTTTAAAATGTTCCGGAGTTCCGTAGTACTTATCCAGTGCCATATGATAAGAAGGATTGTATCCCCATGATATGTTGCCTTCAAACTCATTTACAGGCATTAGTTCAATAGCATTGATACCGAGGTTTTGCAGATAATCTAAACTATCAATCAGTGACAAATAACTATGATCTTGCAAAAAGTCTCTAACAAGCAATTCATATACGATGAGGTCTTTTTCTTCCGGAGCATCAAACTTATCCACTTCCCAATTAAAGTCAGCCTTACCCATTTCAATTAGCGTTGCTATTCCAGATGTCTTAGCCGAAGGATATGGATGAGGGTCAGGATACACACGCGAGGAAATAAATCCATCATTCCCCGGATCTAAAACCAACTCACTAAAAGGGTCTGATGTTCTTAGTGTACCGTCAATAAGGTATTGAAATGCATACGTCTTGCCTGCTTCTAGTCCTATAATCTCTGTCCAAAGCGTATCTGAGTTTGGATTCCGATTCATTGCATAGTCCAAACTCACCTTCCACTCATTAAAATCTCCGATAACAAAGACGTTGTCCTTAAATGGGGCATACAATGCTAAAATAACACTTGTGTCGGAAGTGTAATTTATTCCAAGTTTATTACCATCAGGAAGTCTTGCGTCAATCTTCTCTAAAGATACTACAAAGTTGACCGTATCATAAACAGTCTCTGAAGCATTTGTAGCTTGAAGTACAAGCTCGTGATTGCTACTAGAGGTAACATTCATTGAAGAAGAAATCTCCTTTCCTTGTGCTGTAGCATGTTGTTGACCATCTAAAAATAAGGTTAAAGTAGCATCATCAGAACTACTTCCTTCCAGTGTAATACTGTTATTATTACCAAATACTTGATTGTTCTGAGGTGAGGTTATTTGAGCTACTAAACCAGATTTGTATATATCTATGAAAATATCACCTCCGTCCGCTGCTCTTCCAGCTTTATCACCAGCCTCATTTCTGAACAAAATAGCTATTTTCAGCACTTCATCTGCCGAGGCTACACTATAAAAGCTTCTAATGCCATCAATCTTCAACTCATACAAATTATTACCTAAACTGGTAAGCTTTGGAGCATTACTTGTACCCCACTCGCCTTGTACATTGGTCCATCCATTTGTTGCAACAGTTTTATCTGTCACTACTCCCGTATGTGCGTATACATCACTTGTGAATCCTTCTAAACCTTTATTGCCTTGTGATGCATCAAAAGTGATAGTAACGGCATCATTTTCTGCAGGAAACCTAGGATCTATGGTCACTACCTGAGCATTCAAACTAAACGATGCAACTAAGCATAATAGAACAGCAAGAAATGAAAAATAGGCTTTAAGCATTTCCCAAAAATGCATAAATAAATCAGGAAAATCGCAATACTTAGCGTAAAAATGAAACTTAGGGTAGTCCCACCCTCAACGTCAATCCAGAACACCAGCAATAAAACTACTTGTAGCAGATGTCAGACCATATCGCAAAAAAAGAAAAACTTGATACATAGAGTACTCCCATATTATTTTTACAGAATAAAAAGGATAATTGAAAGCATTCATAAATAGGCATATAGGCTTGTTGATAGCACTTCTTGCGATTAGACCTAACATTTTAATCACGACGCTTAAATCGACCTTTTTTTCTTGATTAACCATAGCTAGTGTCAAATCGAGACAGAGTAACACACAAGTTCTACCAATTTATTCCTTGATATTATAGATTTAACCAATTGTTAATGAATATATTATCCTCAATTATACCTATGATATCTCCCAATATTAAAAAAATGTGAAATTCTTGTAATCTTAATGTGAACTTATATATTTGTTGCACTTAGCGTAAATTTGACACTAAGTATAAAGCTATAGTATGTCAACAATGAATCAAATCTTCAAGTCTGCATTGCCTTTTCTGGCTTTGCTCTTTGTTACCCAGCTTGCGGTAGCCCAGTCAAAAATAACCGGTACAATCAAAGATGCGGAAACACAAGAACCTCTTGTTGGGGCATATTTAGTGCCAGTCGGAGCAAAAGGTGGAGCAATTTCTAATGAGGAGGGTAAATTTAATATTACTGTTCCTACTGGAGTCACTCAAATCAAAGCAAGCTTTGTGGGTTACGCTGATAAGGTAATAGACATAAATGGTCGAGAAGTAATACTTATAGACCTGGTACCAGAAGATAAACTAGATGAAGTACTAGTAATCGCATATGGTACGCAGAAAAAATCTGATAAAACCGGTGCTGTTACTCAGGTAACTGCTGAAGAACTAAATAAAGGTAGAGTGACTGACCCAATACAAGGAATGCAGGGTAAAGCCGCAGGTGTAAATGTATCTAAACAAGGTGGAGATCCAAATGCTGGTTTTGAGGTTAATATACGTGGTAGTGCAAGTATCACAGGTGGAACTGGACCACTATATGTAGTGGATGGTGTTGTTGGTGTTGACCCTACCACTATAAATCCTGATGATATAGCCTCTTTTAACGTGCTTAAGGATGCAGCTTCAACTTCTCTTTATGGTACTCAAGGTTCTAACGGTGTAATCATCATAACTACAAAAGGTGGAAATATTGGAAGCGGTCCTGTTGATGATCAGATTAGAGTTGAATACAATAGTTTTGTCTCATTTGACAGAGTTGCCAACCGATTAGATTTCCTAGATGGTGATCAGGTCAGAGATTATGCTGCAGAAATCGGAAGTGCAAACTTTCAAGATAATGGAGCAAACACAGATTGGATGGATGAGATATACCGAACTGGTATTTCACAGCAACACACGCTTGCTTTTAGTAAGAATGATGATAATACAAGTTATAGAGCTTCTATTTCTGCCAATAATCTTACAGGAGTATTGAAGGGAACGAGAAAGGATCGTTATATAGCTAGATTAAATGTAGCTCAGAAGGCATTTGATGATAAAGTAACCTTTACTGCTCGTCTAAGTGGTACTATAGAGTCTAACCAATATGTAAAATATGACGATGGTAGTTCGCCTGATAATGTAATCTATCAAGCCATGAGAAGAAGTCCAACGGATCCAGTGTATGATTCTACCGGTGGATTCTTTGAAACCGATCGAAACTTCCAATACAATAATCCCGTAGCACTTATAGAGCAGATTCAAAACGAAAGAGATGCAAAACGTCTACTTGCAAATTTTGGAGTCTTATACAATATCAATGATCATTGGAACATCAATATCACGAGTGCAGTAGGTAGAGATGATGAACAAAAATGGTATGCTTCTCCAGCTTCTGCATTTAGTAATCAGATAAATGGTAACGCAAGTAGAGAGTATAATAATAAATACTTCAGTCAGATTTCTGAAGTAATCAGTTATTCCAACACTTTTCAAGACGGTCATAATCTGAATGTTATTGGTGGTCACTCGTGGCAGCAAGAATCTACAGATGGGTTCAAAGCAGAAGCTAGAGGAATTGATCCTTTCTATGAAAATGTAGGAGCAGATAATCTTGAAGCGTATAGTGTAATCAATTGGGGTAGCGTATCTTCATATAATTCGAGACCTGAAGGATTGTCTTCATACTTCTCTAGAGCGATTTATGATTTTGATAAAAAATACTACCTCACTGCTTCTCTAAGAAGAGATAAGTCCACAAAGTATGGAGATAACATAGAGTGGGGAACATTTTGGGCACTGTCTTCTGCTTGGAACATTAAAAAGGAACAATTCATGAAAAATGTGAAAAGTGTTTCTGACTTAAAACTTAGAGTGGGATATGGAGTAACAGGTAACGCAGACATACCTAATGAGATTGATAGAGTAATATTCGCTCCTAATGGCCCTAGTATCGACGCTGAAACTGGTGAAGAAACAATTGCTTGGAACAACAAACAAGATAACAATGCTAATCCAGATCTTGCTTGGGAAGAAGTAAGAGAATTAAACATTGGTTTAGATTTTGGGTTATTAAAAAACCGCGTTACAGGTTCATTAGAATTGTACTCTAAAACTACAGACAACTTAGTTACCGAAGTAGCTGTTCCTGTTCCACCGAATGTAGCACCACGAACGTTCTTAAATGCTGGTGAGATTTTGAATCGTGGACTCGAGTTTACTGTAAATGGCGTGATTATAGATAATAAGAATTTCAACTGGAAAAGTTCAATAGCAGCTTCCACCAATAAACAAGAGACCATAACTTTAGGAGACCCTGATCTGGATGATAATGGATTACGAAAGCTATTTGTCTCAGGTAGAGGTTTAGTTGGAAATAACAACTACACCCAGATTATCCTTCCGGGATATGAAATAGGATCATTCTTCCTGCCTGTATATGCTGGTCTTTCAGCAGATGGTAAGTTTCTTTATGAGACTGAAGCAGGTGGTGTTTCTAGAGATAACGCAAATCCTTACAGGCAATTCGTAGGAAGTGCTCAACCAGATGTTATCATTGGTTGGTCAAATTACTTTCAGTTTTACAAGAATTGGGATGCTAGCATAGCACTAAGAGGTATCTTTGGGCACCAAATTTTTAACGTGACAAGAATGGTATTTAGTAATCCTGCTGACGCTCCTAACTTAAATGTTCTCGAGTCTGCCCTTGAAGGTCAGAATGCTCAGATTAAAAGTGATCCGGCTATTAGTACTTTCTACTTGGAAGATGGAGATTTTATAAAGCTAGATAACTTATCAGTCGGTTATAACCTACCTCTAGAAAGCATAAGTAAAATTAGAAATTTACGCCTTTATCTAAATGGAACCAATCTATGGATGTGGACAAAATATACAGGTTTAGATCCAGAATTGAATTTCAGTGGAACTGAGTTTGGTAGAGATCAGTATGACGTATACCCTAGAACACTAAGTGTAACCTTCGGATTGAACGCAACTTTTTAATAGAAGCTAAATATGAAAAAAATAACACACATATTATGTCTTATAGTCCTTGGTTCTTGTACCAAGTTTGATGACGCCATTAGAGATGGAAGCACAGTAAGAAAAGCTGATCCAACAAATGTATATATAGAGCTAAGAGATCTCATAGATGATAACGGATGGTGGTTCTGGGCTCAAGAAGTTACAAGTGATGAGGTTGTATTCCCAGTTCGTGGCACCGATTGGAATGATGGAGGCAAGTGGAGAGTTTTGCATCAACATGAATGGAGTAACGATGTAGATGCGGTAAACTCCATGTGGAGCCATTTAAATGATGGAATAAGAGAAGCAAATCGAATATTAGATGAACTCAATAGTCTAGCAGGAAATCCAGAAATCGATGTTCAAATTGCGAAACTAAAAACGCTAAGAGCCTTTTTCCTTTACCTTCTTATGGATAACTATGGTGACGTCCCTAACATAACTTCTTTTTCAAGTGCTCCAGAATTTCCAACAAAAGAATCAAGAGAAAATATTTATGATTTTGTAGTTCAAGAAGTAACTGAAAGCCTACCATTATTGCCAGTCAGTGCTAAGAATTTTGCCGTATCAAAAGGAATGGCATATACCATGCTTGCTAAGTTATATATCAACCAAGAAGTCTACAATGGGACACCAGCCTATGATAAAGCTGAAGCTATGTGTGATAGTGTAATGAATCTTGGTGTTTATAGTCTAGGAGGAAGCATTACTGCTCCTTTTGCAGCACAAAATGATGGAAATCCTGAAAATATTTTCACCATCATTTTTGATGAAAACAATGCTCAGGGTTTTAGACTACATATGAGAACATTGCATTACTTGAGCGATGCTACGTTTGGAATGGCTGTAGGTCCTTGGAATGGTTTTGCTACGCTTGAAGATCACTACAATTCTTATGATGATAAAGATTTAAGAAAAGAAGAGTGGTTTATGGTTGGTGAGCAGTATGACGCCAATGGTGCAATTATATTTGATCAGACTGCAGGTGCTAATCTTGTATTAACACCAAAAATACCTGCTCTAGTAATGGGTTCAGGAAACTCACAAGTAGAAATAAGAATGAGTGGAGCTCGTGTTAAAAAATATGAAATTGAAGAAGGAGCATTAGAAAATCTGAACAATGATTTCCCATTGTTTAGATATGCAGATATCTTATTGATGAAGGCTGAATGTGCTGTAAGATTGGGTGGAGCTGGAGCTGGAGATCAATGGATAGCACCGATTAGAGATAGAGCAGAAGCAGGAACTACTTCTGGTTTTACTTTAGACCAAATTTTGGAAGAACGCGGGAGAGAATTATTTTGCGAAGGACATAGAAGACAAGACTTAATACGTTTTGGGAAATTTGGAGACGCTTGGTGGGAAAAAACTGCTAGTGGACCAGACAGAAAAACATTCCCAATTCCACAATGGGCAATAGATGCCAATCCTAATTTAGGCTTATAATTTAACTTTTAAATACAAACAATAAATAACAAGAAAATGAAAAATTTACTTTTAAGATCAACAAAAATGGCGATGCTTTTCGCTGCTTTATTTGGAATTCTCACCTTCAGTGCGTGTAGTGATGATGATGAAGATCCAGACGGTGGTGGAGACACAGTCATAGTAGAAGATGGAATCTACGTAGTAGGTGCTGCTACAGCTTACGGCGATGCTTACAACATCAAAACTTTAATGAGTGCTACAAGAAATGAGGTACTTAACGAAGAAACAGAAGATGCTAGAGAAACTTTATTAAATGCATTCGTTGCATTAAAAGGTGGTATGACATTCAACATCTCTCAGGTAGCAGGTGCTGATCGCACTTCTTGGGGACCAGGTGCTGATTGGACTGCAGCTCAAGGAGGTACGAATGAAGAACCAAATGTAGAAATTCAAAGAGGAACAATAGAGCCAAGTGAGGCTACATTCACTGTGCCTGCTGATGGACTTTATCACGTAGTACTTGATACTAAAACTGGTAGAGGTGCTGTTACTCCAGTTGAATGGGGAATCATTGGACAAGCTACTCCTAACGGATGGTCTGGAGACACTAAATTAGATGTACCTGCATTTGACGCTGAGTCAATGACATTTAGCCTTACAGGAGTAGAATTATCTAAAGGAGAATGGAAATTCAGATACTCTGGAGGATGGAAAGTAGAAATAGATACTACTGAAGATTTAGGAAATGGTAAGAAAGGAGTTAAAGTAAACTCTAATTTCGGTGGTGCTGTTGATGCATTAGTACCAGGAGGAAGCAATATGACTACTGACCAAAGTGGTGTGTATGACGTTTCTATCACTTGGACTGCTGGAGAAGGTCATTCTGCAGAACTTACAAGAACTGGAGATTTACCTGCAAGAGACTACTCTGCGGTAGTAGTAGGTATTGTAGGTGACGGAGCTGTTGGTAGTGCTTGGCCAGCAAATGCTGACGATACTGATGAACTAGGTAAAACAACTCCTGCTAAAGACGGAGACGTTTATACTTGGGCATTCAACGATATTCAGTTATTGGCAGCAGGCGGTTTCAAACTAAGAACTTCTGGATCTTGGGATGATATCAACCTTGGATACGATGCCAATGTTATTGGTGGACCAAACGGGGATGACATTCAAGAATCAGGTGGAAATATGTCAGTTGTTGCTGATGGGACTTACGATATGGTTTATACTATCGATGCAGCTAATGAAACATCTTCTTTAACGTTCACTAAAAAATAAAAATAAGTTTTTTTTATAAGCTAACTCAAAAGCTTCCTACCTCTGCTGTAGGAAGCTTTTTTTATGGCAACCAATCTAAATACAGTATTCTGCTCTATACTTGTAAAGTGAAGCACATCTTTTACTTTATACTAATTTCAATTCTAGCTACTAGCTGTAAAAACTTAAAACCTGTGGAGCCGATAAATCTAATGCTGAAAAGCACTTCATCCTATTGCGGTGGTGCGTATCCTCCTCAGGAAGTTTTAGATGAACTAAAAATGCCTAAGAACTTCTCTGGCACTATCTATATTCATAGTACAGAAGAGAGATCAGACGAACCTACTATTCTTAAGATAACTAATGGTTCAGCTGAAGTTAAAGGATTAATCAAGGGTACTTATTATATCTTTAGATATCCAGTTTATACCGCACCTGAGAGTAAATCCAATCAGATTGCATTAGCAGTTGATAAAAATCGTGAAGACTGTATCAAACAAAGATCCTTAAAGCCATTAACTTCTTTTGAGGTCGCTAAAAATACTTCTATAATCACAGACACCATTTATCTGGAATGCGACCCTTGTGCTGAGCCAATGCCATAAGAGCTAAAGCTTTATAGCCCTAACAACTTTTTTAGTGCCTGTTGGCATTAGGATTTCAACCACGTACAACCCAGATGACCAGAGGTCGGCAGAAATAGTACTTTCTGACCCTACATAGACCATAACTCCATCTGAAGAGTAAACTTGAACTCTACTTAAATAAGGTACCACTAAATTTAATGTGCTTCTGAACGGATTAGGACAAACTATCTTCCCTAGATCAAAAGAGTTAATAGAATTAACTTCTCCAGTATTACTAATTCGAGGCGTTGGTATATTAAAATAGATCCATTCCGAGCCGCCATCAGTAGACCTACCATAAGAGATGTCAGCGGATTGTTGTCCAAACTCAATGTAGTCTATCAGTGTACCTCTACTATCAAAAATGGCTAACTCCTCACCTGCCGCACTCAGTTTGAAATTGGTATGATTATCTCCATCCTCTACATCACTATCCGCCCAAAAAAGATGGAAAGACTTTGGTCCAATAGTTTGACTTGAAAGAGGGTATTTAAAAGGTTCATTAATGTCATCGGTAACGTAGTAACCTTTGAAATTGTGAAATTCATCTCCATCATAGTATATCTCGAACCAATCCTCCATTTTCCCTTCTTCGTCAGTGATACCATTTTGGTTGCTTGCCATAAGTTCATTTATATACAAGGGTATGTCTCCTCTGCTACGAACTATTTGAAACATGTCACAACTCGGATATACAGAAGTGACTCCTCCCCCATCTTCTAGCTCAAACCAGTAGCTTAGTTGATCCATATCGGGACGCCAAGCAATAGTGGTGCTTAAAAAAGAGCTGTCTTTATTCCACCTCATACTGTCTTTCCATATGGCAGACTGAAACTCCCAATTGTATGATAGTTGCACTTGGATAGGAAGCGAATGACCTTCTACAGAGACTTGAAATGTAACGGAATCCTGCTCGTAGTCTAGCGTATAGTTATGCCAATATACACTCGGAGAAATAGCTTTAACACTATTGATTTGATCAAATGCACTTTGGGATCTTCTCTTTACAAAATCAACTAAACCTTGATCTACGTGTTCTTTGCTGAAATAACCAAAAGAGTTGTTAAAATGACTTGTGGTAAACCCATAGTCCAACATTCTGTAAGTATCACGCTCGGCAGCACTTTGAATTAAGCTTTTCAGCTTGTAAATCTCTGTTGTGATTGAATCTACCTTAAAATATCCATTTAATGCCTGATTCAAGAGGTACATATACTTTTCTTTAAATACATCGTGCTTTATTATTTTATCAAATAAGGGCCTTCCACTTGTACCCCTACTCCAGTTGTAGATGTTCCTTGTGCTCCAATCTCTACCCAAAAAATCGACTCCCAATGTATTATCAAGATCATAAGGTATATACTCCATTATCTGGGTCGTAGGATTGTGGTACAGATAGAAATTGTTTTTGTTGTAGTTAGGTCCATCCCAGTTACCGGTGAGCACATCCATAACGATGCATTTCAAGTATCTATCCACGTTAAACACCTTTTCAAGTTCACATACAAAATCATCATCTGAAGTATTGTTAAGCACATCAATAAAATATGCCAGTTCTTCATAGTCTCCTGCACCTTTCGGCTTTTTCAATTCATAGTAAGGAAGGTCATAGCTAGAAGCTGCTGCCCCACGATAAGCAAGGTCTGCACCATATAAGCACTTGTACAAAGGACCTTCACCACCAAACCTAGATTTGGTGAATTCTTCATCTATGTGTTCCACATTTAGGTAAACACCAAAAAAGTCTCCATTAATATAGAATTCTACCTGATTAGCTCTAGATGCTGGCACCTTCAAGTCTCTTAGAAAATCGAAACATAGTTTAGCCCTAGAAATAGTCGGATCATTATGTTCACCATTGAGATTAAGCTTTTCTAATCCATAGAATTTTTGATCAGCTACATATTCATTGAACGAAACTTTAAATGACTTTTTTTGAGCTTTTCTGGAAGTGTTTCCTCTTAGCCTAAAGCCAACTTCTCCTATAGAATCTCTGACTCTACCATTATCAAAAACAAATGAAGCTCTGTAGTGGTAATCACTATCCTTATTCTTCGGGTCCAGAATCTCTGCTAATGAATCTTCAGGAATAATGATATAGATCTTTGGGACGACGTCGTCTTCAAATGCAGGTGTTTTCTCTATAACTGCATTTTGTGCAATGGCATAAACTAATCCTAAGAAGCTTAAGAAACATGCAAATACTAATCTCATGAAACCTGACCTTGATATCGAATTGCGTTCTTGTTGGTGATAAGTATGTTCAGTAATCCTGCTAGTATTAGACTACTTCCAGCCAATAACATAGGTCCTATGCTTATTTCACCAAAAAATACGGAAGAAAGCAGATTGATACCACCAACTGCTGCAACGATCTGAGGTATTACTATGAACATATTAAACAAGCCCATGAATACTCCCATTTTACTAGGATCTATTGAACTACTTAGCATAGCATAGGGCAGTGATAGGATGCTTCCCCAAGCGATTCCAATTAATGCAAAACAACCGTTTAGTGCTACTGTACTTTTTGCGAAATACATTAGGATAAAACCTAGTCCCCCTAAAATTAAGCTAGCCATATGAAAGTTTTTTCTGTTGATGGTACGCTTTCTCGTTATCATCGATAGGATAAATGCAAATGCCATAGAAGATAAGCCGTACATACCCATAGCACTTCCTACTAAATCTGCAGAAGAATTAAATGCAGCATTTTTTGAATCAAAATCTGCTTTTTGTTCTTTGTCTATCAAATCATATTGAGCTTTATCAGGTTTAGGACTGTCGTACACGTGATCAGTAAGTGCAGGGGTTGCCATACTCCACATGGTAAAAAATGCAAACCAAGAAAAGAACTGTACCACTCCTAACTTTTTCATAGTTAATGGCATATTAACAATGTTTTGTACAATTTCTTTAGTGGCGTTCCCTATACCTTTTGTTGCCGCTTTTTCTGTTTCAAAAGCATCCATATCTTCTGGAGGATACTCTTTAGTGGTAAAAATGGTATAAAGAATAGCCAACAAGAACACGATAGCACCAATACCAAAAGCGAGCTTTACATTCTCAGGTATAACCCCTTCT
>CBFHGJ010000025.1:0-27503 GCA_965655315.1 Bacteroidia bacterium | reverse complement strand
ACGGCTTTATTCCTTGTCAACGAATCTGTTGCACAAGTAGGAGGTTACTTCGAACAATTTAACAAGTCACAAAGATGGTCAGCGGGGATTCAGTTGAGTCCTACAATATACAATAGTGATGCAGACAACTTTACTCCTGGTTTTTCATTTGGGGAACACGCCAAGTATTCTATATCGCAGTCTTTTGGGTTGAAGCTAAGCGGGAATATTGGTACTCTTAACGGAGGAAGACAAGATCAAAGTTTTAGTAGAAATTCAAATGGTACTGTTTTCTTAGATAGAGGAAACCAGAATCCATCTGAGGACTCTTATGAGTTTACCAACAATTTCAGAGATCTTAATTTAGTTACGGTTTATACCTTAGGGAATATATCATTCTTAAGACCTCTGCGTAAAATTCAAATGTTTGCTTTTTTTGGTTTAGGTGCTATATGGAGTGATGTTACTGGATCGTTCACAGATCCTGAAGAGTCGCAATATTTCTACCAGCGATGGGGAAGAGAATTTATTACGCCATTAGATGCTAGTGGTAATGAATTGTCAGATGCAGATGCCTTAGCGAATCCTTCATCTATTAACGAAGCTCAAATGACGTATGAGGGTAGAAATTTTACAATTCCATATGGTATCGGCTTTAAGAGAAATTTTGGGAATAGACTAGATATTGCTATAGAATATAGATTAAATTGGACTAGAGGTGATAATTTAGATGCATTTTCTTTCCCTATTTGGAGAAACAGAATGTTTGATCAATATTCACTGTTTGGCATTCAAGCTTCATTAAAGTTCGGTGATAAGGATAACAATGAGCACTATGACTGGCTAAATCCAATGGAAACAATATTCGCAGATATGGATTCTATGAAGTCAGTAACAAATGATCTTCAAACGTTGATAGAAGATTCTGATGGAGATGGTATTAGAGATTTCTTCGACCAAGAAGAAAATACTGATTGTGATAAAGTATATGCTAACGGTAAAGCAGTCGATTAAGATAATGATGGTGTGAATGATTGCAAGGACGGTGAGTTATTCTCTATCTGTACAGAGGTAGATGAAAATGGTGTAGCACTCGATACAGACGGTGATGGTGTTCCTAATTGTTTAGATGAGGAACCAAATATTGCACCTGGAAGTCTTGTAGACATTAGAGGTGTTGCTGTAGACTTAGGTCAGGGCGGCGGATGCTGTGATTGTGAAAATGTAATGCTACCTACTATTATATTTGATAATAATAGCTCTAAAATAGCACCAGCTTCTTACGGTGTGCGTTATGCTATCGCTGAGAAAATGAAAGCTTGTCCAGGTCTTAAAGTGACTGCTATTGGATACACCAGAAGTAAAACCGGTGAGCAACTTGCATACAAACGAACAAATTCAATCATTGATCATCTTGAGGCTAATTATGGCATAGAAAGAAGCCGAATTGACGCTGATTATACTACTGGATCTGATGTTGAGTATAGTACTCGTCGCATTGATTTAGGTCAATCGAAATAGACCTCAGTAGATATAAAAATTACAATTTTTAAAAAGGTGGAAGAGTATTAATACTTTTCCACCTTTTTATTTATAACTTATTTTAGTTGACTTGTGATATATCTTCATTCAGGTTCAGTAGTCTTGCATCTCATACGTAGGACGAAACTACGCTACGTGAAACTGGTAGTTTATATATAGATAAATGAATACGTGAATAAGCAAGTCCAAACTGGACTCACTAAATTGGAATTAGAAAAGAAAGGGAGCTATTTAAAAAGACTGTGTCAGCGTTGCGAAACTTTCTGCTTTCAATGATGCTCCTCCAATAAGACCACCGTCTATATCTGGTCTATTGAATAGATCTACTGCGTTGTCAGGTTTCACACTGCCACCATAAAGAATAGAGATGTTATTTGCCACCATCTCGCCATACTCCTTACTTATTATTTTTCGAATATGTGCATGAACTTCTTGTGCTTGTTCCGGAGTCGCAGTTTCACCTGTGCCAATAGCCCAAACTGGCTCATAAGCAACAACGCAATTTAATAACTCCATCTCGTTTAGCTGGAACAAGCCTTCTTTGATTTGTTGCTCAATTGCATTAAAGTGTTCTCTATCCTTTCGCTCGCTTAAGGTTTCCCCGCAGCAATAAATAGGCCTTAACCCATTCTTAATAACATTGGTTACTTTGAAGGATATAGATAAGCTGTCTTCTTTAAAATACTCTCTTCGCTCACTATGACCGAGAATTACGTATTCAACACCAACACTCTTTAACATTCCTACAGATACTTCACCAGTGTAGGCTCCCTCATCTTGTTGATGACAGTTTTGGGCTGCTAAAGCAATATTGGTATGAGAGAGCATTCTTTTAAACCCATTTAAATGAATATATGGAGGAGCGATTATTGTTTGAACACTTTTATCTACTTCGCTGTCTAATATGCTAATTAATAACTCTTTTCCTTGATCGATATCGAGATTCATTTTCCAGTTTCCAGCTATAATCTTCTGTCTCATGTATTTAGTGGTTTATTTTCCCAGACTCTGTGTTTAGCAGATTCTTCGTATATGTTCATTAATATTTCTTTGTCCAAATCGGTAAGTGCAATATTTCTTCTTTTCATTACGATTCGTGCAGTTTCAAATACTTTTGCTGGTGAATAAGTTGCAAATCCAGTGGCCCCACCCCAAGTGAAAGAAGGAATAAAGTTCCTTGGAAAAGCAGCTCCAAAAATGTTAGCTGAAACTCCTACTACGGTGCCGGTATTAAACATAGTGTTGATTCCACATTTACTATGATCAGCCATAATCAACCCGCAGAACTGAAGTCCAGTTTTTAAAAATCTACTTCTAGTGTAGTTCCATAGCTTCACCTCAGCATAGTTGTTTTTAAGATTTGAACTATTTGTATCTGCCCCTAGATTACACCATTCTCCAATAACTGAGTTGCCTAAAAAACCATCGTGACCTTTATTACTTCGTGCATAGAATAATGAGTTGCTAACTTCACCTCCTACCTTGCAATGAGGACCTATAGTAGTGTCTCCATAGATTTTTGCTCCCATTTTTACTGTAGCATTTGAACAAATTGCAAATGGTCCTTTGATCAGGGCACCTTCCATAATGGTACTTTCTTTCCCTATATAAATAGGCCCATTTTTTGAATTCAGAACTGAAGCTTCTACTTCAACACCGTCTTCTACGAAGATCTCTCCTCCAATTAAGGTGTTAGAAGAAGAAAGTGGTGCAGACTTTCTATTAGCTGTCAACAGTGAAAAGTCCTTTCGAATTTCTTCCCCATTTAGCTTAAATATGTCATAGGTGTAATCTATGATTGAATATGTGTCGCTATAGGTAATGATATCTAAATGGGTATCTGAAATATTCGAAATTTGAGTGTTCTCCGTTGTTCTGAATGCGAGAATTGTTTCCGCACTTTTCAATTGCTGACCTTCTTCTAATGAGTTTATCGCTGAAACTAAATTAGCATCGGGGAGTAATCTTCCATTTATAAAAAGATTTTCATCAGCATAGATACAAGGATATAGGGAGGTAAGATAATCGAAAGTTAGGTGTGAGCATTCTACATTGAATGCACGTTGCCATTTTTCGGTGATTGTTAAAATACCAACCCTTAATTCAGCACAAGGACGAGTGAAGCATAAGGGAAGTAAATCGCTTCGTTTGTCATCATCAAATAGAATAATACTCATAAAAAAAGGCTCTCCAAATATAGAGAGCCTTTGTAATTTATTTTAGCTAAATTCTTATTTCTTTTTAGCGTAACGCTTATTGAATTTGTCAATTCTACCTGCAGTATCAACAAAGTTCATCTTACCAGTGTAAAAAGGGTGAGATGAGCTAGAAATCTCTAGTTTATAAATTGGATACTCATTACCATCATCATAAGTAACAGTTTCTTTAGTTTCTACACAAGATTTAGTAAGAAACTGCTCTCCGTTAGACATATCTTTAAATACCACTAAACGGTAATTGCTTGGATGTATATCGTTTTTCATTTTAATTAAGTTCTGTTTTAGAATATTTAGTGCCTTTTCAACTTGTGAAAAATCACCTTTTACTTTTAAAGGACTGCAAATTTAACATAATTTGCAATCTATTCAAGTGGATAAACATATAAAAAATATCGTAAAAGCTATAATTTTCGTTATTGTGCTTTTATCTCCTTTTTGGACTACAAGGTTACTGTTTTTATGGTTAACTCCAGAGCTGACCATAGTTGATACCACTCAATACATTATTACCGCATTCCGATTTGATGTAAAGACCATAGCCATATGGTTTTCTCCCTTGTTTTTACTGTTAGGAGTACACTTACTTTTTCCAAAAAAATGGTTAAGAGTCTTATGTGATTCACTGTTCATTGCACTGCTACTAGCAGTCTTTCTATTCAACTTCTCAGCTATATTCTATTATCCGATTGCAAAAAGTATAGTTGGTGCAGATTTATTTACCTTATTGAGCGGACAAGAACTGGGCGTTGTCGTTGAATACTTTCTATCCTATGGTCTTTATTTAATTCTAATAGTGATTAGCCTAATACTGATTTATTGGCTTCAAGTAAAAACTCATGTTCATCTCAAGTCCATTTATTCGAAACTAATCTTAAATTTTCTAGTACTTTGTTTACTTGTACTCGCCGCTAGAGGATCTTTCAAACTAAAACCGCTAAATCTTCTTGACGCATATGCAGTGCTTGCACCAAAAGAAGCCACTTCCGCGGTGACACCTTTGTACATATTGCTAGAATCGTTTGGGAAACCTAGTTTAGAACAAGTAAACTATGTCTCTGAAGAATATTTGGATGCTTCGATCAAAAATGATGAAAAACAATTACTACCTATTTTAGATATACGTCCAAATATATGTTTGATAATTCTTGAGAGTTTTGGAAAAGAGTATACTGGTTTAAACAGAGCCAAAAGACCGAGTTACACTCCATTTTTAGATAGTTTATCTAAAAATAGTATATGCTTCACCAATGCCTATGCAAATGGACTTCGTTCAATGGATGCGGTTGCAAGTATCATGACTGGAGTGCCGTCTTTTATGAAATCACCCTACATAGGTTCTGTTTACAGCACAAATAGTTTAGTTTCTGTACCAGAGGCCTTACTTACAAAGGGTTATTATTCATCATTTTTTCACGGAGCTGATGAGCTTTCTATGGGATTCAAGCCGTTTTTGAAAGCAGAAGGTGTGGTAGATTATTATGGCAAGCAACAATACCCAGATGATAAGGATATGGATGGGACTTGGGGTGTATTTGACGGTCCGTTCTTAAAGTTTGCAGGCGAAAGGCTTGCATCCCAGCCACAGCCGTGGTTTAGTGGTGTATTTACTTTGAGTAGTCATCATCCTTATGCTGTACCCCAGGCATACCAGTATTTAGCAGATGGCACACTACCTATACATAAAGCAGTGAGGTATACAGATGAATCTTTAAAGCTATTTTTTGAAAAGTATGCGCAGAGCTCTTGGTTTTCGAATACAGTATTTATAATAACTGCAGATCATACGTCTATCAATGAATCAGATATCTACAGGACATATCGAGGAAAATATGAAGTCCCATTATTGATATATTCTCCTAGGTTCTTTCCGCCTAAGGTAGTCAAAAGTCCAGTCCAACATATAGATATATACCCAACGCTATTTCAATTAGGAGGGAAAAATAGAGTTACTTCATTTGGCAAATCATTATTTGATACCTCTGTTCAAAGTGTTAAGCACTTTGATGGGAATGTATATACTGCAACTTCTGATTCATTGTCATTACAATGGAACGGTGTTAACCAGTATGATTTATTTGCATATCATGAGGACCCTCAGCAGTCAGAGAACCTAAGTATCACTAATCCTCAACTAGGAGATAGCTTGTTTAGAGAACTCAAGTTATTTATACAAAAGTTTAATTATAAGATGATAAACAACGAATTTGAGTAGTCTATTATCCTACATTTGTGACCATGCAAAAACCATCTAATCCACAAGGGACTAGAGACTTTTCTCCAAGAGTAATGAGAAGGAGAAACTATATCTTAAGCACGATTCAGACGATTTTTGAAAAATATGGTTTTGAACCCCTGGAGACGCCAGCATTAGAGAATCTTAGTCTTTTGACTGGAAAGTATGGTGTTGAAGGAGATAAACTACTATATAAAATACGCAGCAACAAGGAAATAGTAAATGAAATAGGTCAAACCGAAGCAAATACTATAAAGGAGTTACTTCCAAACAGATGGATACCAGGGAAGTCGAAACTAGGACTCAGGTATGATCTTACAGTTCCATTTGCAAGGTTTGTGGTTCAACACCGTAATGATATAGTATTCCCCTTTAGAAGATTTCAGATACAACCTGTATGGCGAGCAGATAGGCCTCAAAAAGGTAGATTCAGAGAATTTACACAGTGTGATGCTGACTGTATAGGTTCCAATTCACTGCTGCACGAAGCTGATTTGATTCAGATATATGATGAAGCTTTGTGTAACCTTGGCCTGCAAAGGGCTATACTAAGAATAAATCACCGTAAGTTTTTAGAAGCTATAGTTGATGAATTGAAACTAGATTTTCCGGTAGCCCGATTCACAACAACTTTGGATAAACTAGATAAAATTGGCGAGGAAGGTGTAACGAAAGAATTGAAGGCCTTAGGAGTAGACGATAATACGTGTTTAAGTCTATTTAGGATGATTGAAAGTGTTTCATTAACTAAAGAAGGCTTATCTGAATTAGAAGCTAGATTTAATCAGAATGAATTGGCTAAAATGGCTATAGCAGATTTGGGAGAAATTGTTGCTTATCTCGATGGACATGATGCTGGAATTAATCTAGTACTAGATCTTAGTTTAGCTCGAGGATTGGACTATTATACAGGCTCCATTTTTGAAGCCGTAGTGCCTGATAGTGGAATAGGAAGTATATCTGGTGGCGGAAGGTATGATGATTTGACGGGAGTTTTTGGTCTTAAAGACGTTTCAGGTGTTGGGATTAGTTTTGGTGTAGATCGAATCTATGAAATCCTTGATGCAGAGGAGCTTTGGCCAAACGATCTTTCTGGAAATCAGAGTGTGGTGATTTGTCATTTTGATGATAAATCACGGATTCATGCTAATAAAGTGGCACGAAAACTTAGGGCAAATAACATCTCAGTTATTGTTTATCCAGATCAAAAAAGAATCAATAAACAATTTGATTTCGCAAATAAGACCGGGGCAAAATATGCAGTAGTGATAGGAGATGATGAAATAGAGAGTGGTGATTTATCGGTTAAAGATTTGAAATCTGGTAGTCAAGATACATTAAGCTTAGATAAGGCTACAGCATTATTCCAATCGTGAAAAGATTTCGGTTTAAAGATCAAATCGTATTTGAAAATGATAATTTTCTAGCGATAAACAAGCCTGCAGGTGTTAGTAGCTTACATGAAAGATTAGGAGAAGCGAATTCCGTAGTAGAACAAGCTAAAGCATATTATAAGGATTTACAACTTTGTCATAGACTTGATAAAGAAACTAGTGGAGTACTATTGCTTTCCAAACACGCTGAAGCTTATAGGCACGCAGCAATTGCATTTGAAAGAAGAAATGTAAAAAAAATCTATCACGCTGTATGTGATGGAATTCATCAACTTGAAAACTATGAGATTGATTTGCCGCTTATTACTACAAGAAGTGGGAGAGCCGCAATCAATAAACAAAAAGGCAAACCTAGTAAGACCTTAGTAAACACAATTGAAGCATTTGGACATTATACATTAGTTTCTTGTGAACCGGAATCTGGACGTCAACATCAGATTCGGATACATTTAGCCTCTCAAGGAGCTTCATTAGTTTCAGATACAATTTATGGTGGCAAGTTGCCTTATTTGTCAAAGTTTAAAAAGAATTTTTCATTGTCTAAGCAAGGCGAGGAAAGACCAATGATAGGACGTTTTGCCTTACATGCGTATTCTTTAAGCCTTTTAGGTTTGGATGATATAGAGCTAAATATAGTAGCTCCCTACCCTAAAGATTTAGCTGTATTTTTGAAACAGTTACGCAAGTATGACCGGCCGGTCTAATTATATTAATAAAACATGAGAGCATTATTTTCTTCCTTATTTCTGATTATGATTTGTATAACTGGTGCAGCACAAACCCAAATCGAGGATATAGCAAATTCCTTGGGTAAGCATAAGTTTAAAAAGGTTTATAGATGTTTTTCAGATAATATGAAGAATAAGATAAGTCAAGAGCAAATTGAAAAAATTTGGAAGGGTTTAGAGGAAACTGGGGGTAGCTATGTAGCCCTTGAAAACATCGAAACTAAAGAAAAGGAAGGCGGGTCCTTTCAGACCGGTCTAGTTCGTTTTGAAGAATTAGCCATGAGGCTAGAACTTTCAACTAATGAGGATGATGAAATAACTGGTTTATTTGTTCGTCAATTGGGGTATGCTCCTCCAAAATATGCTGAGGGGTTAGGAGTGGGGAAAGAGTATATCACCTTGGAAAGTCACGGATACAGTTTGCCTGGAGAGTTAGTAATACCGCTAAATTGCACGAACTGTCCAGTAGTTATTCTAGTACATGGTTCTGGTCCGAATGATAAAGATGAGACTATTGGACCCAATAAAGTTTTTTTTGATATGGCTATGGGACTAGCTAGGCAGGGAGTCGCATCGTTTAGGTATGATAAGAGGTCCAAAGTCTATCCTGAAATGCTGAATGAGCAGTTTGATATTTATGATGAAACTATAAATGATGCTATATCAGCTTTTAAAGTATTAAAGAACGACACTTCACTTTACTTTGGAAAGCACATTTTACTAGGTCATAGTTTAGGTGCTTATGCTATGCCTCTTATTGCAGATAGTTTAGGTGGAGAGTTAGATGGGGCTATTTTATTTTCTGCAAATGCAAGAAGATTAGAAGACTTGATTGAATATCAGATGGAGTATCTTACAAACTACAATAATGAAATAGATGCCGATGAAGCGGAATTTATTAAGAAAAATACGTTGAAGGCAGCCAAAATTCGTAATGGAGAATATAGTCTTGATACTAAGGCTGATGCACTATTGGCTTATTGGCCTGGTAAGTTTTGGAAAGGCATATCAAACTATAACCCGGTTTCTAAGTTGTCAAATAATCAAGTGATTCCATTTTATATTTTACAAGGAGAAAAGGATTATCAAATCACAATGACGGATTTCAATCTATGGGAAGATGGTGTAGGAAATCAACCCAATGTAAGTCTCAAGAGTTACCCAAACCTCACCCATCTTTTTACACCCTCTAGTGCTAAGAAACCTGGTCCAAATGACTACTTCGTACCACAAAATGTGAGCTACGAGGTCATACAAGATATTGCAGAATGGTCTAAAGCACTTTAGGCTTTAAAACTTATTTACTGGGCGGGCGTATCTATTTCAAATTCTCTAGCATTACTTACTTTAGTCTTCAAAAGAGCGTTGTCTAAAACCTCACTCATTTGTTTTACAAAGTGGAACTTCAAATCTGAAATGTATTCTGGCTTGATGTCATCAACATCTTTTTTGTTTGACGCACACATAATTATCTCCTTGATACCAGCACGTTTCGCAGCTAGTATCTTCTCTTTAATTCCACCCACTGGGAGAACTTTTCCTCTTAGTGTGATTTCTCCAGTCATAGCAAGCCTATTTTTCACTTTTCGCTGAGTAATAAGTGATGTCAGTGCAGTTAATATTGTTATACCAGCACTTGGGCCATCTTTTGGAATTGCTCCAGCAGGGAAATGAATATGAAGATCGTATTGATCAAAAATCTTAGGATTAATACCGTAATCATCAGCATTTGCCTTGAGCCAAGTAGTAGCTGTAATTGCACTCTCCTTCATTACATCACCTAGTTGCCCAGTCAGAGTAAGCTTACCTTTCCCTTTTGTGATAGAGCTCTCTACAAATAAGATATCTCCGCCTACACTGGTCCAAGCCAGTCCGGTTACGACACCTGCTACTTCATTATTTTCATAGAGTTCCTTCTCTATTTTATCTTTACCTAAAATGACTTCTATTTGATCGGCAGATATAGTAGGTTTCGGCTCAGTACCAAAAACAATTTCTTTGGCTTGCCACCTACTGATTTTAGCTAAACGTTTATCTAAGGTACGAACACCACTTTCCCTAGTATACTGATCTATAACTTTTTCTATGGTCTTATCAGCCAGCTTAAGTTGGCTCGCCTTCAATCCATGTTCCTTCTTTTGCTTTGGCAGCAAGTGTTTTTTTGCAATCCCAATTTTTTCCTCCACTGTATAACCCGAAATATCTATGATTTCCATTCTATCTCTTAAGGCAGGTTGTATCGTATCCAGCCTATTAGCAGTGGCCACAAAAAGCACATTGCTCAAGTCGTAATCCAACTCGACATAATTGTCATGAAAAGCACTGTTTTGCTCTGGATCTAAAATCTCTAATAAAGCAGAGGATGGATCTCCTCTAAAGTCATTTCCAATCTTATCTATTTCGTCTAAAACAAAAATAGGATTACTGGTGCCAGCTTTTTTCAAGCTTTGTATGATACGACCTGGCATAGCACCTATATAAGTCTTACGATGTCCTCTCAATTCTGATTCGTCGTGAAGCCCACCTAGACTCATTCTTACATATTCTCTACCCATAGCTTCTGCTATTGACTTACCAAGCGATGTTTTTCCTACTCCTGGAGGGCCGTATAGACAAAGTATGGGACTTTTCATATCGCCTTTTAACTTTAATACTGCTAAATACTCTAAAATCCTTTCCTTCACTTTCTCTAATCCAAAATGATCTGCATCCAAGACTTTTCTAGCTCGTTTTAAATCAAAATTATCTTTACTGAACTCGTCCCAGGGTAGTTCCAATAATAACTCGGCATAGTTTAGACTTACCGAATAATCTGGTGTAGATGGATTCATCCTCCTTAGACGGTCTAACTCCTTGTTGAAAGCTTCACCTACTTTTTTACTCCACTTTTTCTTTAGCCCTCTAGCCTTTAAATTCTCAACCTCCTTATCAGGATTATCATGACCAAGCTCTTCTTGTATTGCTCTTATCTGTTGTTGAAGAAAGTACTCTTTTTGCTGTTGATCTAGGTCAACTTTGACTTTGCTTTGAATCTTATTCTTCAGTTGGAGCATCTGTAGTTCTTTGTCAAGGTGACCAAGAACCCGATTTGCTTTGTTTTTGAATGTATCTAATTCTAGAATCTCCTGTTTGTCATCTAGAGATACATTTAGGTTAGAGGAAATAAAATTGACTAGAAAGTTTGGAGAGTTAATATTCTTCAAAGCAAAATTTGCTTCAGAAGGAATATTTGGAGATTGCTCTACTATACTAGATGCCAATTCTCTAATGCTATCTATAGTTGCATTGGTCTCTTTTCCTTTTTTTGCTTTACCATCAGTTACTGCGGTGATGTCTCCTCTAAAATAGGGTAACTCCTGAGTAATTGCCTCCAATTCAAATTTTCTCTTTCCTTGTACTATTGCAGTTATATTACCATCGGGCATTTTAAGCATCTTTAGGATATGGCCTAAAGTTCCCGTTTTATAAAGATCGTTAGCATTAGGATCTTCAATATCTTGATCTTTTTGAGCAATTACTCCAATTATTTTGTCTGCCTTGTAAGCATCCTCTATAAGTTTTATTGATTTATCTCGTCCAACGGTAACGGGAAAAACTACTCCGGGAAATAAAACGGTATTCCTAAGTGGTAATAATGGCAGATTTGAAGGATACGTTCCTTTACTGTCATCCTCAAAATCACTATCGGCTATTACCGATATGATTTCCGATCCATCAGCCTCACCTTGTAGTTCGCTACCAAATACTATATTTTTATCAAATGTCATTTTGTCAATCTGTCACACGAAAACTTCATGTTTTCGAAGTGTACTAAATGCGGCAAAGCCTATGCCATACAGATTTGATTTAGAGTAGTGCAAGATTTAAGCAAGTTTCTAATCCATTAGGTGAATAATTAGTAAACTTGGTATCTTTGCAGTGCAAAAATCAATAATCAAAATACGAACCATGAAAAACGTTAAATTTTTATCTCTAATCGCTCTATTGTCATTTGGAGCATTTTTCTTATCAAACTGTACAGGCACTGAGGATGATCCAGATCCAGTACCAGTAGTAAACTTTTTAGGTGGAGCAGATTATCTTTCTAATGATGCTACTCTTACAGCAAATACTCCTTTCACAGTTGGTATTGCTGCAAACCACACTTCTAACATTGTATCATTTAAAGTAGTACAGTCTTTAGACGGAACTCCATCAGTTGATCTAGTTGACTCTGCAGATTTTAAAACAGAAAATTTCACTTACAATTTTGAAGGTGTAACTGGAGCTGATGCTGGAACTGAGATATACGAGTTCATTGTAGCAGATAAAGATGGTAACTCTACAACTAAAACTATCACAATAACTAATATTGGCGATGGTGGTGCTGATCTTGCCGTTTTAGAAGAAGATAACAATGGAGATCCTTTTAGGGTTTATAACTTTAAAGGTGTAGAAGCAGGTGCTTACGAAATTGGTATAGGTACTTTGACTTCAGGCGAACCAGATGCTCAAAAAGATATTCAAGATTCTACAAGAAATGATGAAATCGCAAACTGGCCAGCTCGATGGACTTCAAGAAACGGTACAACTTTCAAAAAGGTAGCTGACAATGCTTGGACTACTATCACAAATGAAAGAGGTATAGAAGAGGCTTGGAATGCAGCTGGCGAGGCTGAAACTGCAATCCTTATGGAAGATGGAGCTAATTACATTCTCAAATTAAAAGGAGGTGATAAATATGCACTTGTTTCTGTAACTAAGATTGAAGAGACTACTGGGAATAACTCAGATTACGTACAATTCATTTATAAGTACGTACAGTAGATCTTCGGATTTAACATAAAATTAATTAAGGTCGGTGCATTAGCATCGACCTTTTTTTATTTGCTTTGTTATCAACTAAGATATAGAAAATGAAAACTATAGGAGTATATACAAGTGGGGGAGATGCACCTGGTATGAATGCATGCGTAAGAGCAGTTGTCCGGACAGCTATTTACAATGGTTTTAAGGTAAAGGGAATAAAGCGTGGCTATGAAGGAATGATAGCAAATGATATTATCAATTTGGATCGTCAATCAGTGGCCAATATTATCCAAAGAGGAGGTACGTTTTTAAAAACTGCAAGGAGCCAAGCTTTTATGACTGAAGAGGGTAGAAAGCTAGCTTACAATAATTTGAAGCAACACGACATTGATGCACTAGTATGTATAGGTGGAAATGGGTCTTATACAGGAGCGATGAAGTTCAATGAAGAGTTTGGAATTCCTTGTGTTGGGTTGCCAGGAACTATAGACAATGATTTATATGGTACGGATTTTACGATAGGTTACGATACAGCAATAAATACTGCTCTAGACTCTATAGACAGAATTCGTGACACAGCACATTCGCACGAACGTGTATTTATAGTTGAGGTCATGGGTAGACATAGTGGTTTTATTGCATTAGATGTAGCTATTGCAGGTGGAGCAGAGGGAGCATTGATACCTGAAGACTTGGGTGATTGGGATAAAGTCATCGAACACTTCAATAAGCCAGGTAGAAGAAAGAAGTCTTTTAGCATAATAGTGGTAGCAGAGGGAGATGAACAAGGAGGAGCTTTGATTCTTGAGAAAAAGCTAGCATACTTATATCCAGATTTAAAAATAAGAAGTACAATACTTGGTCACGTACAACGGGGTGGAAGTCCGAGTGCAAGAGATAGAATTTTGGCAAGTAGACTAGGAGCAGAAGCAGTACGAGCTCTGGTAAAAGGAGAAAAAGCTGTAACCGTGGGGATTATCAGTGACAAAGTAGTCTATACGCCATTTGAAAAAGCCATTAATGGTAAAAAAATACCATCAAGAGACATGATTGAACTTGCACAGATATTGGCAATTTAGATCAGAGTACTAAATAAAAAAGCCCCAAATTGAATTCTCGATTTGGGGCTTTTTTTGTTATAACATATATTGTTATACGTCTATATTAGCGTATTTGGCATTTGCTTCGATAAACTCTCTACGTGGTGGAACTTCATCACCCATTAGCATAGAGAATACACGATCAGCTTCAGCTGCATTTTCAAGTGTTACTTGTTTTAGTGTTCTTCTTTCAGGGTCCATAGTAGTTTCCCAAAGTTGCTCAGCGTTCATCTCACCAAGACCTTTGTATCGTTGTACTTTTACACTATCTGGATTATCTCCACCAAGTTTTGTGATAATTTCATCACGTTCCTCATCACTCCAGCAGTATTCCGATTTGGCTCCTTTCTTTACTTGGTAAAGCGGAGGAGTGGCAATATATAGGTATCCTTGCTCTATGAGGGCTTTCATATATCTAAATACCAAGGTCAATATAAGAGTACGTATGTGACTTCCGTCTACATCCGCATCTGTCATTATCACAATTTTGTGGTAACGAAGTTTGGTTGTGTTTAATTCACGTGCGTCTTCTTCAGTACCTATAGTAACACCAAGAGCGGTGAACATATTCTTTATTTCCTCATTGTCGTAAATCTTATGTTCTAAAGCCTTCTCTACATTGAGTATTTTTCCCCTTAGAGGTAAAATGGCTTGATAATTTCTATCACGTCCTTGTTTTGCTGTACCTCCAGCAGAATCTCCCTCCACTAGGTATAATTCGCAAATGGTTGGATCTTTTTCCGAGCAATCTGATAATTTCCCCGGCAGACCTGCACCTCCCATTGGAGTTTTTCGTTGCACCATTTCCCTTGCTTTGGCAGCTGCGTGTCTAGCTTGAGCAGCTAGCATCACTTTTTGCACTATTTGCTTTGCCTCCGTTGGGTTTTCCTCTAGGAAGTTTGTAAGCATTTCACTTACAGCCTGACTTACAGCAGCACTTACCTCTCTATTCCCAAGCTTGGTCTTAGTTTGTCCTTCAAATTGAGGCTCCGCTACTTTTACCGATACTATAGCAGTCAATCCTTCTCGGAAGTCATCTCCTTGAATATCAAATTTTAGTTTTGATAGCATACCAGATTCGTCAGCGTATTTTTTCAGCGTGTGTGTAAGTCCACGTCTAAATCCGCTAAGGTGGGTTCCACCTTCGTGGGTATTGATATTATTTACATAAGAGTGTAGGTTCTCAGCATATGAAGTATTATAAATCATAGCTACTTCTACTGGAATCCCATTTTTTTCACCTTCCATAGCAATAACCTCACTCATAATAGGCGTACGGGTACCATCAAGGTATCTCACGAACTCACTTAGACCATTGGTGCTCTTAAACTCTTCACGTATGAAGTTCCCATCATCATCCTTGTTTCTTTTATCTGTAATGCTGATTTCTATTCCTTTGTTTAGAAACGATAGTTCTCGCATTCTAAGAGATAGCGTATCGTAATTATAAACGGTAGTTTCACCAAAAATTTCTGGATCAGGAAGGAAAGTAACCATTGTACCTTGATCTTCTGTTGGCCCAACTTGCCTTACTTCATACTTTATTTTCCCTTGAGAGTACTCTTGTTCCCATTCTTTACCATCTTTATAGACTGAGGCTTTTAAGTGTATAGAAAGTGCATTTACACAAGATACACCTACACCATGAAGACCTCCGGATACTTTGTAGGAGTCTTTATCAAACTTTCCTCCTGCACCTATTTTGGTCATTACTACTTGTAGGGCAGATACACCTTCTTTTTTGTGCATAGCCACGGGAATACCTCTACCATTATCTTTTACAGATATAGAATTATCCTCGTTGATCCATACATCAATTTTGTCACAATGGCCAGCCATTGCTTCATCTATAGAGTTGTCTACTACCTCATATACTAAGTGATGCAATCCTCGTACACCAACGTCCCCAATATACATCGAAGGACGTTTTCTTACGTGTTCCATGCCCTCTAAGGCTTGGATACTATCAGCATCATAACTTTTGTTCTGTTCGCTCATTTGTTAGTAACAATTAATGCGTGAAAATACGATAAAACAGGCGTTTAGACCTTGTTTAGGATAGATTCATATATCCACAATAAACCAACAAAAATTAATTCGTAAAGCTTTGTTTTTCAGGGTATTACGTCAAGACATTTCTCCTCTCAGATTTCGAGATAAAATGTTACACTGCTCATCAGAATCAAAACTACCTAAAACCCACATTAATTTGGTAAGTGCGGCTTCAGAAGTAAGGTCTTTTCCGTCAATTACCACCTTGCTTTTAAGCACATTGCTACTAGCATATTGGCCTAGTTCTATTCGCCCATTAGGGCATTGTGTAGTAGCTAGAATAATGCAATGCTCTTTTTCGCATATTCCAACAAGCTCAATCCATTTTTTTGAGTTTGGCAAGTTCCCTGCTCCAAACGTCTTAAGTACGATTCCTTCTATCTGTTTTGATTTTACCAGTTCTATTAATGGAGTAGGATTATACCCTGGGAAGACTGTTACATTAACCACCTTATCGCTGAAATCTGCCCGTAACTGTAGGTCCTTTTTATTGTTTTGATAGACTAAATGCTTATTGACAGTAATGTTCTGTTCTAGATTGGCCAAATTTTCAAAGTTTGGTGAACTGAATCCTTCAAAATCATTGGTACTGGTTTTAACCGCTCTATTTCCTCGAAGCATGTCATCGTTGAAACATATACATACTTCAGGGATTTTATGAATTCCGAAGCTTTTGTAACCAGCAATGTATATAGCATTGCTAAGATTGATAATGCCATCTGTCCTCGGATGATATATAGGAAGTTGTGCCCCTGTAAAAACAATTGGTTTACTTAGATTTTGGAACATAAAACTTAGGGCAGAGGCAGAATAAGCCATGGTGTCTGTTCCATGAATTACGACAAAACCATCATGATTTTCGTAATGCTGATTAATTTTTTCGGCTATCCTTTTCCATACTTCAGGTGTGATGTCTGAGGAATCAATAACAGGGGAAAGAGTTTCGAAAGTGAAGTCTATTCGATCAAAGTAGTTGAAAAAAGTTTGATTCTTTACAGCCGGCAGATAGTCTATAATTTCACTCCAACTGCTTGGAGATAGACTTCCTTTTTCATCGGTTTTCATACCAAAAGTACCTCCTGTATAAAGGATATATACGCTACTTTTCATTGATGAATTACTAAGACTTTTTTGCTGCTAGTAGATATAAAACTGCCATTCTAATAGCCACTCCATTCTCTACTTGGTCCAGTATTACAGAATGCTCAGAATCTGCAACTTCACTGGTTATTTCTACTCCACGATTTATTGGGCCAGGGTGCATTAGAATAATTTCTTTCGATAGATTATCTAGCATTTCAAGAGTTACACCATATTGCAGCGAATACTCTCTAAGACTAGGGAAATACTTATCCTCTTGACGTTCAAGCTGAATACGAAGCATATTAGCTGCATCACACCATTCTAGACTTTCTTTAAGATCATGGCTTACTTCTACGCCTAGAGATTCTATATAGGTAGGTAGAAGGGTAGGAGGACCGCATACCCGAACTTTCGCACCTAATTTTTGCAAGCAGTAAATATTACTAAGGGCTACTCTTGAGTGCAAGATATCACCTACGATAACAACTTTTTTATTTGCAAGACTATCAAATTTCTCACGTAGTGAATACGCGTCAAGCAATGCTTGGGTGGGATGTTCGTGTGTTCCATCACCTGCATTCACAATATTCGCATCTATATGTTTGGAAAGAAACTGATGAGCTCCAGGAGCTGGGTGTCTCATAACAACCATATCCACTTTCATTGCTAGAATGTTGTTTACCGTATCAATAAGTGTTTCACCTTTTTTAACTGAAGAACTTGAACTAGAGAAATTTACCACATCCGCAGACAATCGTTTCTCAGCTAATTCAAATGAAATTTTTGTTCTTGTACTATTTTCAAAGAAGACATTCGCGATAGTAACATCTCTCAGCGAAGGAACTTTTTTTATAGGATTGTTTAAGACTTTCTTGAAGTTGTCAGCTGTCTTGAAAATTAAATCAATGTCTTCTTTAGAGATTTCTTTGATACCTAGTAGGTGCTTGGTAGATAGTAGTGACATTATTATTGATTATCTGTAATGATCCAAACTTTACAATTTTCCTTTTCCCATTCCACTTTCACGTAGTCATTATTCCGAGAGTCAATTTGTTCACCAATGTAATCTGGATGAATAGGAACTTCTCGTTTAAACTTTCTATTAATCAATGTAACAAGTTCAATGCTGGAAGGTCTACCAAAATCATTGATGGCATCTAGAGCAGCTCTTATTGATCTGCCAGTATACAACACATCGTCAATGAGAATAATACGCTTGCCCTCAATTGGGAAGTCTATATTTACTTCATTAGGAATCAGCGGTTTATCGGTTCTTCGAAAGTCATCTCTATGAAAAGTCGTATCTAGCTCTCCATAGTGAGCTTCTACGTCAAATAGTTCTTTCAGCCTATCTTTGATTGCTCTGCCAAAAAGTGGTCCTCGAGGTTGTAAGGCAATAAGTGCCGCATTTTCAAAATCACCATATCCTTCTGCCAATTGGTGGCATATCCTTGTTAGAATGAGCTGAACTTGTTCTTCTTCTAAGATGATTCTCTTCATTTTAAAGCTCAGTTTCAGCCATTTTCAGTATTTCTTCGAATTCAAACTCTTCAACCGGTCCAACGGACAATCGACTTTGTTTTATAAGTGCCATGTGTGCTAACGTTTCATTGGCCTTGATATCCTTCAGAGTCACGGACTTGTTAACTTTCTTAATAGCTTGTACATCTACCGCAACCCATTTTTCATCCTCAGTTGTAGGGTCTTGGTAAGCTTCTTTTACTACTCTCGTGAGGCCAACTATTTCTTTACCCTCGTTGCTATGATAGAATAAACAGATATCTCCTACTTTCATTGCTCTAAGGTGAACTCGAGCAGGGTAACTTCTTACTCCATCCCAATAGGTGGTTTTATCAGCTTCCATCTGTTCCCAGCTATATTTATAAGGTTCTGATTTTATTAGCCAATAGTTCATATCGGTTCAAATATCTGTATTTGATTATTACTTTCTAGTTTTTTATAAATATTAGCTAAATAGCTTCAAAAATATTCCTAAGAAAAAGAGCAAAAAAAATCCCTCCCGAGTATTCGGGAAGGATTTAAGATTATCGAAGCAAAGTATTACTTGCTTAACATCTCTACAAGTTCAGCTTTCTTCAAAGAAGTGTATCCTGAGATACCTCTTTCTTTAGCGATAGCTTTGAGTTGTGCTACAGTTTTGGAACCAAGATCATCTGAAGTTGTTGCTTCTTCAGACTTTGGAGCTTCAGCTTTGGCTTTAGGGGCTTTCTCCTTTTTAGCTTCTACTTTCTTCTCTTCTTTCTTTGGTTCTGCTTTTGGAGCACTCTCCATTTTAGCTTTTAGATCTGCAAGTACGCCAAGTTCACCAAGAGTAGATCTCTCAGCTCCCTTATTCATTTTTTCAACGTACTTAGAAGTATTTGTAGCTCTACGCTTTCTAGTTGCATCCTCTTCAGAACTTTGAGCTCTTTCAGCCTCTTTCCAAATATCAGTGTGCGAAACTAGAATACGTTTTGCGTCTTTGTTAAACTCTATAACTCTTACGTTTAAAGACTCATCCGTTTTCACATCAGTTTTGTCTTCTTTCTTGATGTGTTTTTTAGGAGCGAAACCTTCTACACCGTAAGGAAGTGTAAGTATTACACCTCTGTCGTTAATCTCAGATACTACACCTTCGTGCTCAGACCCAAGCGTAAATACGCTTGCGAAAGTATCCCAAGGGTTTTCATCTATTTGTTTGTGACCTAAGCTTAGTCTTCTGTTGTCTCTATCTATTTCTAATACAACAACCTCTAGCTCTTCACCTTTCTTAGTGAATTCTGCTGGATGTTTTATTTTCTTAGACCAAGATAAATCAGAAACGTGTACTAGACCGTCAACACCTTCTTCTAACTCAACGAATAGTCCGTAGTTAGTTAGGTTTCTTACGATACCAGTGTGCTTAGAATCCATTGGGTATTTCTCTTCGATTTTTTCCCAAGGATCTGATGTAAGTTGCTTAAGACCTAAAGAAAGCTTGTGCTCCTCTTTGTCTATATCAAGTATCACTGCTTCTACTTCGTCACCTACTTTTATGAAGTCAGATGGGTTACGTAAATGCTGAGACCAAGACATTTCAGAAACGTGAACTAGACCTTCTACGCCTGGCTCGATTTCAACAAATGCACCATAATCAGCTACAGTAACTACTTTACCTTTTACTTTCTCACCTTCTTTAAGCTCTTTCATACTATCCCAAGGATGAGCAGTCAATTGCTTCATACCTAAAGAGATACGTTTCTTGTCGTTATCAAACTCAAGAACTGCAACTTGTATTTTCTGATCAAGTTCAAGAACATCTTCTGGGTGATTGATTCTACCCCAAGAGATATCAGTGATGTGAAGTAGACCGTCAAGACCACCAAGGTCAACGAATACACCAAATGATGTCATATTCTTAACAGTACCTTCAAGTACTTGTCCAACTTCCATTTTAGAAATCATTTCAGCTTTCTGAGCCTCAATGTCATCTTCAATGATTGCTTTGTGAGATATTACTACGTTTTTGTAAACCTCGTTGATTTTCACAACCTTGAATTCCATAGTTTTACCTACGTACTGGTCGTAATCTCTAACTGGTTTAACATCTATTTGAGATCCTGGAAGGAAAGCGTCCATACCCATTACATCTACGACTAAACCACCTTTGGTTCTGTTTTGGATGTAACCTTTAACGATGTCACCGTTCTCCATAATCTTCTGAATTCTTTCCCAAGCACCTTCAGCAATAGCTTTCTTACGAGAAAGTATTAATTGTCCAAGAGCATTTTCAGTTTCGTCTACATACACTTCCACTTCGTCACCTTCTTTGAGGTCTGGCGTGTCTCTAAACTCACTAAGGGAAACAAGTCCGTCAGATTTAAACCCGATATCTAGCAGTACGTCATCTTCGTTGATGCTTACCACTCTAGCATTTACTAGTGTTTTTTCTTCCACTTGCTTGATAGTTCCAGCATAAAGACTTTTCATCTCATCATTTTGAGATTCGTCATATGCACCGAAACCAGCTTTATCCTGAGTCCAGTCAAATTCGTCTGGATTGTGAACAGGTGTTTCAGAAACAGGTTGTGTTGGGGTTGCAGATTCAATAGCTTCTGCAGGAGCATCGTTTGTTGTCGCTTCAACTGCGGCATCCTTGGCCTCAGTAGCTTCATTCAAGATTGTATCTTGATTTTCGTTTGTGTTGCTTGTCAAAGTATCATGTCCTCCTTTACGAAAAAAATGGGTGCAAAAGTACAATTAATTATCAATCTATGCCATAGATAGTCATCTTTTACCAAATAGGTTAGCTTATGAGTAGTGCGAACATACCTGAAACGGAAATGGTGTAAGAACTTTCTTGGAGCAACGAATGTTATTGAATCGGTGCTAAAAATCGCTTTTTCCCCTATTTACAAATATGATTTGCCCAAAGGTCATAGATTCCCAATGGACAAGTACGACCTATTACCACAGCAACTTTTGCACGAAGGCACTGTAACCAAGGATCATTTTTTTCATCCAGAAGCACTTACTGATCAGGAGATACTTACCACTCATACTTCTGATTACCTGAGTAAACTAAATACCAATCTTCTTACTAAAAAGGAACAACGAGCGATTGGGTTTCCCATAAGAGAGGAGCTTATTGTACGAGGGAAACATATAGCAAAGGGCACTCATTTGTGTGCAAAATACGCATTGGAGCATGAAGTAGCCATGAATATAGCAGGGGGTACGCATCATTCGTTTGCAGACAGAGGGGAGGGGTTTTGCATTTTTAATGATTTTGCAATAGCAGCAAACTTATTGCTATTAGAAAAACAAGTCGAGCGAATACTTATAGTTGATTTAGATGTGCATCAAGGGAACGGTACAGCCAAACTATTTGAACAGGATGACAGGGTTTTTACGCTCAGTATGCACGGGGAGAAAAATTACCCTTTAAAGAAGGAGAAAAGTGATTTGGATATTGGTGTGCCAGATGGTATAACAGATACTGATTATATTTCTCTACTTAAGCAGCATTTGCCAAGGACTATAAATGAGTTCGGACCTGATATCATCTTTTATCTAGCTGGAGTGGATGTATTAGCTACGGATAAACTAGGTAGACTAGCTTTGACTAGGGAAGGTTGTAAGACTCGAGATAGATTCGTTTTTGAACAGGCCAAGTCAAGAAGCATACCAGTAGCGGTCAGCATGGGAGGAGGATACTCTGAGCAGATTCGAGACATCATAGAAGCTCACGCAAATACCTTTAGAGTAGCTCAAGAACTCTATTTTTAACCTCTATGTCTTTCTAAAAGAATCATCATCATTAGACTTAGAATTATTCTTTCTTGATCATCGTGGTCTATATCAGCCAATTTATCAATCTGAAACCTACGTCCTATCATTGACCGAGTTTTTTTCAACCTGGTGACTTTTATCCCATCGTTATCTGAAACTGCGTAGCTAGGATTAAAGAAGTATCCGGTGAGTAGTCCGAGTATCGGGATTTCGCCAAGCAAATTATCCCAAACTTTTATCCATTCGTTTTCCTCTTCTATGGAATATTGTTCTTTTCCGTTTTGATCTATGATGAGGTACTTGGCTTTCCATAACGATCTCCAATCCAGAAGTATTCTTTCAGGATATGTTAATTGGCAATGTAGTAGGTTGGCAATGGAGTTTAGGCGATGGTAATTCATCAATGGATCAAAACCCGAGTCACCTATATGAGAGTGGAGGAGATTATAGTGTAGTACTTTATATAGAAGATGAAAACGGATGTATAGATAGCACACTCCAGGTGGTTACGATAAATGATGAATTATTGTTAATGATACCAAACGCATTTTCACCAAATGGCGATGATTTAAATGATGTCTTTAGATTAAATGGTTTAGGATTTACCAATGTAAGAATGCAGATATTTAACAGGTGGGGGGAGAAGCTATTGGATGAGGACTCATTTGAATCGTGGGATGGGACATACAATGGAGAATTTGTGCAAACGGGTGTATACATATACTTGACTACTATCACAGACAATAGAGGTAGAAAGACATATAGGAAAGGTGAAATCCACGTAGTTAGGTAATGGATTAATCAGATTTTTCTTAACACTGTATTCTAGGTTAGTATTTACTCTAAAAAACTACACATTTGCAGCATGATAAGAAAGCAAGTATTTATCCTAATCGCTTTGTTTATTGGAATTACATCTAAAGCTATGATTTACACAGTAAGTTTTGATAAAGTGAAGTCTCACTATGTTACCGTAGAAATGCAATTTTCATCTAATGGAAAAGATTACGTTGATTTCCACGTACCCGTTTGGACACCAGGATCTTACAAGGTTAGAGAATTTAGCAATGCTTTTGAAAATGTCACAGCAGATGGAAGGGAGATGATACGTGTGGACAAGAATACTTGGAGAGTTGATACCAAAGGGATTGACAACGTGAAGCTTTCTTACGATGTATATTGTTTCACTGTTAGCGTACGCCAAAGTTATGCAGATGAATATTATGCTTTTTTACACGGTGTATCTGCCTTTGGATATGTTGAGGGATTAGAAGAAGAGGCTATCACTCTGATAGTTGAACCTTTTACTGGGTGGAATGACGTAGAAGTTGCTTTGCCTCAGAATAAGGCACAAGGATTTGTTTTCAATTGCACAAACTATGACCTCTTGGCAGATTCTCCAATTGCTTGTGGCAACTTTGAGAAAACAAATTATACAAGTGGCAAGGTACCTCATAAGGTAGTAATGATAGGAGAGGGGAATTATGATCTAGAAAAGATAAATGCCGATTTTAAAGCTATCAGTGATTCTCAAATAAAGATGATGGGTGATCACCCTAGCAAACAATACACTCATTTTGTATATAATGTCTCAAGTGGAGGTGGCGGATTAGAACATCTTAATAGTCAGACTAGTATGATGAGAAGATGGAGCTATACAGATGAGTCGGCTTACAAACGTTTCTTAGGTCTGATAGCTCATGAGTATTTCCATCTCTGGAATGTGAAAAGGGTTAGACCTATTCAGCTAGGACCTTTTAATTATAATGAGGAGGTATATACAGATATGCTTTGGATAGCTGAAGGAATCACCAGTTACTATGATGATTTAACCCTTTATCGGATAGGTAAATACGAATTGAAAGATTATCTAGGTATTATATCAGGTCAAATAAATAGGTTAGAGAATACACCTGGTAAAGAAGTCATGAGTCTTGCACATAGTAGTATGTTGGCTTGGGTTAAAGCGTACCTCCCAAACGAGGAGAGTGTAAATAAAACGATCAGTTATTACAACAAAGGGATGCTAGCAGCTCTTATGCTTGATTTAGAAATTCGATCAGAAAGTAACAAGTGTTTAGATGATGTGATGATTACTTTATACAATGACTATTATAAGAATAAAGGTCGAGGCTTTACACATGATGAATTTATTTCTGTATGCAGCGATGTAGCCAATAGAGATATGCGATGGTATTTTGATGATGTAATATTTAGCACCAAACCATTGGATTACAATACCTTGTTTGCCAAATATGGAATCGTAGCCAAAGATCAAAATGAAGCTAGTCCTTTGCCATGGACAGGAGTTAAGAGTAAAATGGATGGAGGCAAAAATATTCTTACTACAGTTTATGCAAATAGTCCGGCTTTAGATGCTGGATTGAGTGTTAACGATGAAGTCATTTCAATCAACAACTGGAGAGTAAACAAAGAGATAGAAAAGTATGATGAAAGCCACAATACCGGCGAAGTGGTCGAAATCCTTTATTCAAGAGATAGCAAACTACTGACCAGTAAACTTACATACGTAAATAGCCCATTTGTAAAGCATGATTTAGAAGTAACTGACAAAGAGAATAAGCTTCTTAAAAAGTGGCTAAATCTTTAGTCTTTTACTAATATCCATATTCATTTACCCAGCTAAATCTACTTGAAATCAGATTTTCCTTTTCATTTCTTAGGTAATCCAAAAAGGCTAATTGAGTTCTGCCGAATTGCTTGTTTTTAAGCCAAATTAGGTGCCAGTTTGTAATTACTGGAAGTCCTTCTATTGGCATTTTTTGAAGGTCATTATTTCTTATTGCATTTTTTATTCCGATGAGTGGCATGATGCTAAAACCTAAGTCAGCTATTACTGCCTGTTTCACAGCTTCATTTGACGTGAGCTGTAATCTTTTTTCCACGGAAATATTCTTACTTTTAAGAAATGACTCCATTATCTGTCTGGTTGCAGACCCTTGTTCACGATAAATGATTGTCTAGTTGCATTGATTAGCATTTGGGTCACTCCTGAAATCGGGAATCAATTTATATATGCCATTCTAGCTGCAAGTGCATCTTACATCGCAGTGCCAGCGGCTATGCGTTTGGTAAACCCAAAATCTAATCCAAGTCTTTACCTTCCTATGGCTTTAGGTATTACTTTTCCGTTCAATATTACATTAGGAATGCCTCTCTACTTGGCCATCATTCAAGCAACAGCATAGGTGAAGCAGTCGTCAGTTTTTTCAAAAGCCTTTCTTATCTATCATTTTCAGTGGTTAATTTTAAATTTTAAGCGTTATAGCTTCAAATATCATAACATTCGTTGATTAACTTTTGATAACTAAAGTCTCAAACCAGATTTGAAATTTTAACTTTGCTGAAATCTAATAAAGAGTGACAGTTAATAATTCACAAAAAGCGTATTTGGTTCTAGCAGATGGAACTTCTTTTGAAGGGAAAGCGATTGGAAAAATTGGTACAACGACAGGGGAAATTGCCTTTAATACAGGAATGACTGGTTATCAAGAAGTATTCACAGATCCATCTTATTTCGGTCAAATACTGGTAATGACAATGGACCATATTGGAAATTATGGTGCTATGAACGCTGATCAAGAATCTGAGTCGATCAAAATTGCTGGTTTGGTTTGCAAGAATTATTCTCCTATGCATAGCAGATCTATGGCTGATAGTAGTTTGAATGATTATTTTATCGAGCACGGATTTACAGGGATTAGTGATGTAGATACTCGTGAGATTGTTAAACATATTAGAGATAAAGGTGCTATGAATGCAATTATTAGTTCTGAAATACTTGATGTCGATGAATTAATAAAAAGAGTAAAAGAAGTGCCAAGCATGGAAGGACTTGAATTAAGCTCAAAAGTATGGACATCCAATCCGTATGAGGTTAATGAAACAGGAACAAAGCGAGTTGCACTTTTAGATTTAGGAAGTAAAGAAAATATCATCCAATGTTTAGCCGACAGAGGATGTCACATAAAGGTTTTTCCGGGGAATACCAGTTATAACGAGATGAAGTCTTGGAATCCAGATGGATATATGATTAGTAACGGACCTGGTGATCCTGCTGCTATGCCTTATGCTGTTAAGACCGTTCAAGATATTCTTGAGGACAATCAAAAAATGTTCGGGATATGTCTGGGAAGTCAGGTGCTTGCACAGGCAGTTGGTATGAAGACCTACAAACTAAAGAAAGGTCATAGGGGGCAAAATCATCCAGTACAAAACCTATTGACCGGTAAAAGTGAAATTACATCACAGAATCACGGTTTTGCAATAGACCCTGAAACGAATCCAGGAACTGCCGAAATAACCCATATTAACTTAAATGATAATACTGTAGAAGGAATCAGAGTAAAAGATAAAGATGCTTTTGCGGTGCAATATCATCCTGAGGCAAGTCCAGGTCCTCACGATAGTCGTTACTTATTTGACGATTTCGTTTCTATGATGTCATAGAACAAATTAATTCTATTTTCACAAAGCATAATACGAGTAACTTAATATGGTTATTGTATAAAATACTAAAAGTACTATTGTTGCAATGGTGAATAAAAAAAATCACATAAATTGATATAAAAATTATTGAAGAAATGAGCGAAATAGCACACATACACGCGAGACAAATATTAGACAGTAGAGGGAACCCAACTGTGGAGGTTGATGTTTTTACCGAAGAAGGTTCTTTTGGAAGAGCTGCAGTTCCTAGTGGAGCAAGTACAGGTATACACGAGGCAGTAGAACTGAGAGATGGTGATAAGTCAAACTTTTTGGGAAAAAGTGTGATGAAAGCTGTAACAAACGTGAATACAACAATTGCAGATGAGATTATAGGAGAAGATGTATTTGAACAGGTTCATATAGATCATAAGATGATTCAAATGGATGGATCTGATAATAAGTCGAATCTTGGAGCAAATGCAATGCTTGCGGTAAGTTTAGCTGTAGCTCAGGCAGCTGCAGAAGAAAGTGGGCAACCGTTATATAGATATCTTGGAGGAGTGAACGCATGCACACTTCCTATTCCTATGATGAATATCATTAACGGAGGAAGTCACGCGGATAACTCTATTGATTTTCAGGAATTTATGATTATGCCTGTT
>CBFHGJ010000024.1:0-28897 GCA_965655315.1 Bacteroidia bacterium | reverse complement strand
AAGAACAATGGGATGGATCCTACCAAGGGGAATATGCTCAACAAGATGTCTATGCATACACCCTAAAGGTAACTGCTCTTAATGATGAAGAATACTCCTACTCCGGTACTATTACTCTCATTAGGTAATGTAAAATACAAACAATAAAAATCCCGATTGACATCTATCAATCGGGATTTTTTTTTAGCAAAAAACAAACCATAAGTTAATGTAAAAAATACAATAACTATTTTTAAATACCTTTGCACTAAATTTAGAAGCAGCGGAGCACCACTGTCGTTTTAATTTTACTCTTAAAATCCTAGTAGGTCCTACAAGGTATGAGAATGTGCTCTATTGTTTTTAACAAACATATAGACACATGACATCATTTAAAGAGATGGGCTTGAAATCAGAGATTTTGAGTGCCATAGAAGAACTAGGATATCAAAATCCTACACCTATTCAAGCCCTAGCACTTCCTAAAGTACTAGAATCTAAACAAGATTTAATTGCATTTGCTCAAACGGGAACCGGTAAAACGGCTGCTTTTAGTCTTCCGATTTTAAATCAAATAGATCCTTCGCAAGAAGGGATAAAATGTATAATACTTAGCCCAACAAGAGAGCTTGGATTACAAATAGCATCTGATATAAAAAGCTATAGTAAGAATTTGAAAAAACTAAAAGTTGTCCCAGTATATGGAGGAGCAGATATAGTTAGTCAAATGAAAAAACTAGAACGAGGATGTGATATTGTCGTTGGCACACCAGGACGTACTTTAGATTTAATCAAGCGAAATAGGCTTAATTTAAAAGGTGTTGATTTTCTTGTTTTAGATGAAGCAGACGAAATGTTAAGCATGGGTTTTGCGGAAGATCTCGATGCTATACTGGCAAACACCCCATCTACAAAACAAACTTTACTTTTTTCTGCAACTATGCCTCCAGACATGGTGAAGCTAAGTAAGAAGTACATGACCGATCCAGCTGAAATAAATGCTGGAAGCAAACAAGTAGCAAATACTAACGTAACTCACCAATACTATAAGATAAACAATAGAGACCGATATCCTGCTCTAAAAAGAGCTGTAGACTTTGCTCCAGACATCTATGGAATTATATTCTGTAGGACAAGAATGGAAACAAAAGAAGTTGCAGAAAGATTAGCAGAAGATGGGTACAATACCGACGCCTTACACGGTGACTTATCTCAAGCACAGAGAGATTACGTTATGGGAAAATTTCGTAACAGACAACTACAACTTCTAGTAGCTACAGACGTAGCTGCTAGAGGATTAGATGTAAATGAACTTACCCATGTTATAAACTTTAAACTACCTGATGAAGACGCAGTATATGTGCATAGAAGTGGTAGAACCGGTAGAGCTGGAAATGAAGGATTTTCTATTTCCCTACTTACTGGAAATGAAGAACGTAGGCTAAGGTATCTTGAGAAAAAAATAGGTCGAAAATTTGAGAGAGTTGATATCCCGAATGGTAAAGAGATTTGTGAGAAGCAATTGTTTAGCCTTATCGATAATATCAAAGAAACCGAAATCGCTAACTCACACATAGATAGCTTCTTACCTCAGATATATGAAATGTTTTCTGAAATGAGTAAAGAAGAAGTGCTTAAGAAAATTGTTTCTGCGGAATTCAACAGATTTTTAGACTACTATAGAGATGCACCAGATTTAAACAAAACTTCCGACCGCAGAGAGCGAGAAAGAAATAGAGATAGAGATCGTGACAACGACCGAGGAGATGGACGCAGAAGAGACAGGAAAGAACGTAGAGAGCATAAAACAGCGGATAATATGACCCGCTACTTTATAAACCAAGGTAAAAAAGATGGTTTTAGCCCAAAGATTCTTATGGGAATGATAAACAGTAACCTTGGCGGAACTACACCGGAAATTGGCCAAATTGAAATAATGAAGATGTTTTCATTCTTTGAAATGGAAAGCGGCCACACAAGTGACTTACAACGTGCAGCAAAGCAGATGGAGCACAACGGTAGACCAGTTAGTATAGAGGAGAGCTCACCCAAGCCAAGTACTGGTGGCGATAGAAGAGAACGTAAAGATGGTCGTGGATCTATTGGATCAAGAAACAGAGGTGGACGAGAAAGACGCAGCGGGGCACGATCAGAGAGTAGGGGTAGTCACGGTGCTAAGAGAAGAAGAAGGAGATTCTAACTTAAAATATATAATATTTCTCAGCCTGCTGGTCTATTCTTGACCAGCAGGCTTTTTTAGTTATAAAAGATACAGATATTAAATCGTTGACTTTATCGAGATTTAAAATGTATATATTCACCTCGCAATATGGAATAGAAAAAATGGATAGTCAAGTAAAACTTCGCACTGACACGTCAATTACAATAAATCGATTGGCTCAAATACTAGAGTCCAGTGATATCCCTTCACTTATTAGAAATAATGTAAACTCTGCTGTAATGGCGGGTTTCGGATCCACTTCTAATAATGTAGACTTATATATATATGCATCTGATATAGAAAAAGCTGAACAGATTTTAACAGTATTCTTAGAAGGGAACGACTAGAACCAATTAACACCATGATAAGATTTAACATTAAGCTCGCTGGCATCATTTTCACCGCACTTGCTATGAATTTAGCTGGCTGTTCAGAAGATCAGGCAACTGACTATATACCGGAGTATTTCAAGAACCTTATACCTTACACGCAGGATGAAAAAGTGATTTTTGTTGGAAATAATGAGGATACTATAGTGTGTACTGCTGACATAGTAGTTGAATATTATACACCGGAGGTATGCGAACGATGTGCTGAGCCAAACAGACAAGAACAAATAACCTGCAACCTTCTTAATCTAAATAGAGAACGGATTGCGAATATTTATATCAGTAAAAGATTCAGCGACAATGATGTTATGGATCTAAGTTTATGGTCACCATTACAAAAGAATTCTGGCATTGGTTTTCAATTAAGATTCAAGGAAGGCACTACTGATCCGTGGTGCATTAGACCGACATACTGCTACGATTCTTTAACTCTTAACGAAAAAATCTATCAGTCTGTACTAGAACTTCCTCGAGAAAATACAAATACCCAATTCACTCAGGTAAATAAACTACTTTTTAGTATTCCTAGTGGTTTCATAAGATTTGAGCATAACGATGGTACTATTTATACACTATTGGAATCCTGAAGTTCCATATTTGTGAAAGATTATCTCCTTACCCCTTGCCTATCCAAACTCCTTCGATATGCAGCAGCATTCCTATTATGCTGACTTATGCTAGCCGTAAAGTTATGATAGTATGATCCATCTGGCTTTGCACACATGTAAATATAATTGTGATTTGCAGGAGACAAGACCGCGTCTATTGCTCTTTTATCTGGCAAGAATATAGGTCCAGGCGGTAATCCGATATTTCTATACGTATTGTAAGGATGATCTGATTTTAGGTCTTTATTCAGCACTCGCTTTCTACCTTCTCTTCCGACAACATAAAGCACAGTCGGGTCAGCTTGTAAGAGAATTCCTTTTTTTAATCGGTTTAAATATAGACCAGCTATGATAGGCATTTCTGCGACATGTATAGCTTCACCGTCCACAATACTTGCTAATATACACACCTCTTTAGTTGTTAACCCGAGTTTCTTTGTTTTAGATATTCGATTTGCAGTCCAAAACTTGTTGTACTCGCTTAAAAATCTAGCAACTGCTTTTTCCCCTGTAGTTGCCCAGTTGAAGTAATACTTATCTGGTAAAAAAATACTCCACTTATCTTCGTTTGTGAAGCCGTTGACAGAAATCCCTTCACCATTCAGGGCATCTGTTATTTCACTCTGCTCACACTGCAATGATGAGGCTATAGTTTCCACTACCTGATCTCTAGTCATCTCTATTTTTAGGGTAACCTCTGTATTTTCCCAATCCCCACTGCGTATTTTCCTAACTAATTCCACATTCGATAAACCCTCTTTAATTTTGTACTTCCCAGCTTTATAGGTGTTCGGAAGGTTCATTTGTTCAGCTACTAAATCAAAGGTTTGAGGGTTTTTAACAATTCCTAAATATACTAGATTACGTCTTACCTGATCGTAGCTATCATCAGTTCGAATGTAGAATACCTCATTTTCAGTACTAGAAGTATTATCTACGAATAGTATAAAGTATACTATTCCTGAACCTAAAACACCTGCTATCAGTAGTATTGCCAACAAAGCTTTTCTTAAGCTCCTTGATTTTCGTTTATTGCCCAATTGTTCGAATTCTAGATGCAAAGTAAGCGAAGATATACCTTAACTTTGCCGACTTTACGATGAAGATAGCAATAATAGGTTATGGGAAGATGGGTAAAACCATAGAATCGATAGCTACCAAGCGAGGTCACACAATAGTAGCAAAAATAGATTCAGGTGATTTTTTACCACAAGATATTTCCTCTGCTGACGTGGCAATCGAGTTTACTCAGCCAGATATGGCGTATGATAATATAAAAAAATGCTTTTCAGCTAATGTGCCAGTGGTAGTAGGCACAACTGCCTGGTATGAACGCTATGATGAACTTGCCAAACTAGCTATAAGTGAAGACCAATGCCTATTTACAGCAACTAATTTTAGTATCGGAGTAAACATTCTCTTCCACATCAATAAGCAGCTAGGTAAAATAATGGATAATTTTCCTGAATATGATGTTGAGATGGATGAAACTCACCACCTACAGAAGAAAGACCACCCTAGTGGAACAGCGGTAACACTGGCCGAGGGAATAATAGACTCTCTTGATAGAAAAAAGAAATATATTGGTCTACTAGAAGGACAGAAAGCAGAACTAACGCCGTTTGATTTGCAGATAGTAAGTAAGAGGGAGCCTGAAGTTCCTGGATACCATGCCATTAATTATGAAAGTGAAATAGACCAAATAACCATTAGCCACAATGCAAAAAACAGAGAAGGGTTTGCAAAGGGTGCAGTTATTGCAGCCGAGTGGTGTGTAGGTAAAAAAGGTGTATTTGGGATGGAAGACTTACTAAATTTTTAAACTAACAAAATGAAATTAAATTTTAAGGAAGATTGGAAGCTCCTAAGCAAGAGAGCCGCGATATTTTATATCATATTCACAATCGTCAATCTACTCACATTTGTATTACTACTCGTAAATACAGATGCAGGACTTTTACCTCCACTTATATACTTCGTATTCTGGCAAGTTTCTATCTGGGTTTATTATATGTTCAGATACAAAAAAAGAAATAAGGTAAGCGGTGGTGAGTGGATAGATGCAGCAATGTTTGCTGTAATAGCAGCTACGCTCATTCGGACTTTTTTCATAGAAGCGTATCAAATACCTACCTCTTCTATGGAGAAATCACTGCTGCGAGGAGACTTCTTATTTGTTAGTAAGGTAAATTATGGAGCACGTGTTCCTATGACTCCTATCTCTTTTCCGTTTGTTCATCAGTATATGCCTGGATCTAGTCAAACCAAGGCGTATAGTGAGGCCCTTAAACTACCTTACTATAGACTTCCTGGGATTCAAACCATAAAGAACAATGATATCGTAGTATTTAATTATCCAGGAGAAGATGACTTTCCCGTAGATAAGAAGACAAACTATATCAAACGATGTGTTGGTATTCCGGGTGATAGCCTACAAGTCATTAATGGTAAAGTTTATCTTAATGATGAGAGAAATGTTGTAGCTGTAAACGGACAGATGAGTTATAATGTAGTCTCAAGCACTGTATTGGATAGACGAGTGTTAGAAAAAATTGACATCTCAGAATATGAGTTTAATCAAAATTCAGGCTCTTATGTAATGTGGCTCACTAAGGAGAATGTGGAAAAACTACGGCAAACACCAGGTGTTGTCGAGGTAACACCATTAATAGATCCATTTGGTAATAGGCCAGAAATATTTCCCAATACAGAAAAGTTTAAAATTGGTAAACGAGAATTTGTAATCAACTGGAGTAGAGACAACTATGGGACCATTTACATTCCCAAAAAAGGAGATAAGCTAAAACTAAATGAAAAAAATGCGTGGATTTATAAAGACCTCATTAAAAAATATGAGCAAAATTCAACCTATGAAATTAGAGATGGTAAAGCTCACCTGAACGGCAAGATATTAGAAGAGTACGAAGTACAAATGGACTACTATTTTATGATGGGCGATAATAGACACCGAAGTGCGGATTCTCGATACTGGGGATTTGTCCCAGAGGATCACGTAGTTGGTAAAGCATTATTTATTTGGATGAGCATAGAGCAAGACAGGATATACGGAAATAGACAAAAAGGACTGTTCGAAAGAATCCGTTGGAGTAGAATTTTCAATCGAATTCATTAGTGAACAAAGAAGATCTTAGAATTATTTTTCTTGGCAACCCTGAGTTTGCAAAATTCCATCTAGAAAAAATACTTGAAGCGGGTTATAATGTTGTAGCTGTAATCTCAGCTCCTGATAGACAAGGAGGTAGAGGTATGAAACTCCTTTCCACACCTCTAACTCAGTATGCCAGAGAAAAAAGTATTCCGTGTTTACAACCTAGAAATTTAAAAAACCAAGAATTTCAAGAGGAGCTAAAAAGCTACAAAGCTGATTTACAAATAGTTATTGCATTTAGAATGTTGCCGGTCAGAGTATGGGATATGCCATCTCTTGGCACCTACAATTTACACGCTTCACTACTTCCTCAGTATAGAGGAGCCGCACCTATCAATTGGGCAATTATTAATGGTGAAAAAGAAACTGGGGTCAGTACATTTAAACTAAAACACGAAATAGATACTGGAAATCTAATCATCCAGAAAAAGTGCAGAATATCATCAGAAGAAACTGCAGGTACCCTTCACGATAAATTAATGTATTTAGGATCAGAAGCTGTATTGGAGACTCTTCATTTGATTGTTACAGATAATATCTCAGAAATTCCTCAACGAACAGACAGTGATAAGCTAAGAAATGCTCCCAAGCTATATACTGAAAATACCGCTGTTGATTGGAATCAAAGTGGAGAAAATATAATTAATCTAATAAGAGGTCTCTGCCCTTATCCCACAGCACATACAGTGTTTGAAAACAAAAAGCTACTGATTTACTCTGCACACTTTAGAGGTACTCCCAAAAGTAGTACTCCTGGAAGCTTTTTTTCGGATAACAAAACATACCTTGTTGTCCAAGCTCATGATGGAATTATATTCCTTAATGATATAAAACTACAAGGTAAAAAGAGAATGAATATCAAGGATTTTTTGAATGGCTTTGATACTAGCCATTTACCCTCATTGGATTAGTTTTTTGCTTAACTTTATGGTAGTGAGAATTATTAAGCTAGTCGGGAGTGTAATTCTAGTACTTATGAGTCTTTTTTCTGGTGCTCAAACGTTTCACCAATTTGATAGCATAGAGCTCCTGTCAACAAAAAAGTCACTCATTAAAGTTGATAATCCAGTTAGTTCAATACTTATTACAGCTGAATCTATTGATAATTTAGATATTGAGTTAAACACCGAAGGAACAATTTATGCATTGAGGGATAATATTGATGTTCACGGAAAAAGACCAAGTGCGTTCATCATTTTTAATTATCCAATAAATGAGTTCACCTTAAGTTCCCCTTCTTCTATAAACCTAAAATACGACCTGTTCTATGCTCCTAAAATTCAGATAAATCCTGGAAACTCAAAAAACAAAAAACTAGATTGTGAAAAGCCTTCTACCGTTTCATATACTACTTGGAGAGCAGGATTACCTGAACCAAAGAAGGGAAGAACTGCAACACTAGTAAAACACTGTATCGTGCATCACACTGCGGGAAGTAACTCAAATACAGATTATATTGATGTAGTTCGCAATATTTACTTAGCTCATACCCAGGGGAATGGCTGGGATGATATTGGATATAACTATCTGATAGCTCAGGATGGCACTATTTACTCTGGTAGAGATCCTCAAGATCTCACAGATGAAGATAATATTCAAGGTGCTCACTTTTGTAGTAAAAATGGTAGAACTATGGGGATCGCCCTACTTGGCAATTATGATCTTGTATCTCCTTCTGATGCAATGCTAGAAAGTTTGAAGCAACTTCTTTCGTGGAAACTTTTCAAAGAAAACCTTAACCCATTTGGGAATTCAATTCATCCGAATTCACTCGGAGATCAATTAGGATCTATTGCTATACATCAAGATGGGTGTTCAACTGCTTGTCCAGGCAGTAATATTACTAGTGTAATTCAAAAAATCAAGCAGGGAGTAAATGATAATTTAGAAGGTTGTGGACTCTTTCTAAGTGCAACAACAGTACTAAGGAAAAAGCAAATAAGAATTTACCCCAATCCATCTCAGGAAGTATTTCATATTGCTAAAACAAATAGCTTAAAATACACCTACTCTATTACAACTAGCCTAGGACAACTAGTGAAGTCAGGGGTTATTTCGTCCAGCAATGAAATTATCAGATTAGACTCCGGGATTTATACCATTTTTCTTGTCGATTCTTTTGGAAATAAGACCGTCCAACGTCTAGTGAGTATGTGATTATTCAGATTCATTATTGGGATCTACAGGGTTACATCTCAGTCAATGAGAGCCATAAAACCTCCAATTTTTCAACCTACAAATTCGGTCGTAGAATAGGTTTATAATTCACTACTTTTGCACCCGCTTTCAGATGTGGGAAAAAATAGCCAATAGTATCCTCAGGAATAGACTAGTACTAATCTCATTTTTAGTCCTTACTACTGCACTTATGGTTTATAAAACCACTCAAGTACAGCTTGCATACGACAATCCTAAGTTTATCCCTGATGATGATAAGGATATGATTGCTTATCAAGACTTCAAAACCACATTTGGTGATGACGGCAGTGTGATGGTTGTAGGTATCAATTCTTCTAAAATCCGACAATTATCATTTTTTAATGACTGGTATGATCTTACTAAAGACTTAAGTCAAACTGAAGACATTAATCAAGTACTGTCTATTGCAAATTTAAAAGACCTCAAAAAGGAAGTACAAATAGATAGTTTTGAAGGTCAGAGTTATGAAAAGGTTGCTTTGCATGGTCATAATGTCTTTTCTTCCAATCCTAAAACTCAAGAAGAACTTGACTCTATATTCCGTAGAATAGATAATCTTAAGTTCTACGAAGGTCTATTGTTCAAGGATAGCTCTGATTTTTCGTTAATGGCGATTACATTAGAGAAGTCAATTCTAGATACAAAAGAGCGGGTTCCATTTGTCAATGGTCTAGCAAAAAAAATAGAAGATGTATGTGACAAACACGAGATATCGGTGCACTTTTCTGGTCTACCATTTATCCGTACTAAAATGTCTCAAATGATTCAAAGTGAGTTGATATTTTTCACTTTGCTTTCTATGGCATTGACATCATTGATTTTACTCTTCTTTTACAGGAGTATACCTACCTTGGTCTTTTCCATGCTTACTGTAATAGTGGGAGTATTGTGGTGTATGGGAATTCTTGTTCTACTTGGATTTAAAATTACGATGTTCATTGGATTGCTGCCTCCACTTATCGTTGTCATTGGAATAGCAAATTGCATCTATTTACTCAACAAGTACCACGAGGAGTTCAAGAAGCATAATAATAAAATCAAAGCATTACAAAGAACTATTTCAAAAGTAGGAAGGGCTGTTTTATTTACAAATCTTACCACAGCGGTAGGCTTTGGGGTATTCACTCTTACTGGAAGCACCGTCTTGCAAGAATTTGGTCTTACGGCTTTTTTAGCCATAATGGCTGTATTCTTTATATCTATTATTCTGATACCAGTTATATTTAGCTTTTTACCACAACCAAAGACAAGACATACTAAGCATCTAGATTACAAATTCTTAAATAATCTCATCGATGCTTTGTCACTCATTGTTCAGAAAAATAGAAAATGGGTATATACAGGAACGATTATTTTGGTAGTAGCTTCTCTTCTTGGGATGACGCTCCTGAAGAATATCGGGTATATGGTAGACGACATTTCAAAAACTGATCGATTATATAAAGATTTAAAGTTTTTTGAGAAGAATGTAAATGGCGTAATGCCTTTTGAAATCGTTGTTGATACTAAAAAGCCTCAAGGTGTTCAGAACGTCAGAACTTTACTTAACCTAGATTTTCTGGAACGTAAATTTCAAAAATATCCTGAATTCTCTAAGTCTGTGTCTATATCTCAGACTATGAAGTTTCTAAATCAATCCTATTATGATGGTGATCCCAGAAGATATAGGCCTCCAAGCGTTTTAGACCTAGGAAACATTATTGGTGCGGTGCCTAAAGATGAGACCAACGATAATATGCTTAGCGCATTAGTCAATGATGACTACAGTAAGGCTAGAATTAGTATACAAATGGCTGATGTTGGTAGTGTCAAAATAAAGGAGCTGAAAGAAGAAGTCTCCTTGATGGCTGATACAATATTTAACTTCAAAAAAATATCCGAAGACATCTTCACGGATAGTATAATAGATATTAGTGTTTTGGATTCTATCACTGGAGAACTGGACACTACCTATTATTCCTTCAAGAATGTAAGCTACTCCCCATTAGATAGCAGTAAGCACTCTGATATTTCTATTACAGGTACTAGTGTTATCTTCTTAAAGGGAAATGACTACCTCATTAAAAACTTACTAATGAGTTTGCTCATAGCCTTTTTTATCATTTCCTTACTCATTGCCAGTATCTTTAAATCTATGCGGATGATAGTTATCTCTATTATTCCTAACCTTATTCCACTCTTATTTACAGCTGGTATAATGGGTTATTTTGGAGTTAATTTTAAGCCAAGTACTGTGCTAGTCTTTAGTGTTGCATTTGGAATAGCTGTAGATTTCTCTATTCATTTCCTTACGAAATATAAAATGGAACTTGCTACATCTAGCAGTATAAGTGAAGCAGTTAAAAAGGTTCAAAAAGAAATAAGTACCAGTATGATTTATACGGCAGTTATTTTGTTCTTCGGATTCATCATTTTTGTTTTTTCAGACTTTGGTGGAACAATAGCTCTTGGGTTATTTACAGCTCTAACCTTACTGATAGCACTTCTTTCAAATCTATTACTGCTGCCTAGTCTTCTACTTTCATATGATAGTAAAAAAACCAAGAATTAAGAACCTCAGGCTTTTGTAGTTTACTTAATCCTTTATCATTGTAGTCTATGTCTGTTACTCAAAAACTTGATGGCAATGCTGCTCTTAGTCAATGGCTTGACACCTATGGGGATGATTTGTACTCATGGGCAAATTATAAAACATCAAGTAAAGAAACAGAAGAGGATTTGGTACAGGAAACATTGCTATCAGCTTTTAAAGCATATGATAAGTATAAGCCAGAAAGTAATCCTAAAACGTGGCTTGTTACTATTCTAAACAACAAAATAATTGATTACTACAGAGCTAGTAATACTAGTAAATCAGTAAACCAAACAGAGTTGCAAGGAAAGAGACTTGAAGATGACAACTTTGATTCCGGTGGTCATTGGAATAAAGCGGTAAATTCCTTGTGGGCAAATACCGAACAACACTTGTTGGACAATGTAGAATTTACAGAAGTCCTGGCTGCCTGTGTAGAAAACCTCCCTGTACAATGGCGTGGTGTTATCGTAGGAAAATACATTGATCATAAAAAAGGAGCTGAAATAAGTAAGGAATTGGGAATTACCTCGTCTAATTTATGGCAAATGGCACATAGAGCTAAGCTGCAACTTAGGTCTTGTCTAGAAAAGAATTGAAAACAAGATTAATACAAAGAGTGTACTCGATAAAATATTTTCACTTTCCTGCAGAGAAGCAGCCATTCTGGCTTCGAAGGAGTCCCTAAGTGGTCTTTCTTATTTTGAGAAAGTAAAAATGCGTATGCATGCCAAAATATGTCCACCTTGTGAAAAATATGCTCAAGATAATGAGTTGCTGGATCAGGCTATTTCCAAGATAGTTGATTCAAAATCAAAAGAAGAGCTCAAACTCACTTCTCAACAAAAAGATAAGATTAGGCAAGCTATATCATAGTGCTACTACAGCATTAGACCTATCTTATAAGTCAAAAATAAATTGACACCTAATAAAGGTTATTCTTAAAATATAAAGTACTACTTGCTCGAACTATTCGTCGCATTTTTGTCTAGTTTAATCCCTCACACGTAAGGGTTTTACTTTTCCTACGTTTACTATAATAAAGAAACAAGATGATAAAAATGAAAAACATTCTAGGACTATTCGCTCTCTCAGCGATTCTTTTCTCATTTACTACAAATCAACTTTCTACAAATCCAACAGTCGATGCTTTTAGTGAAACTGAAAAAATTGAATGGAAAGATTTGACTCTTGAGGAAGCAAAAAAATTATCTGCAGAAACAGGTAAGCCAATTTTTGTTGATGTAAGTGCAGTTTGGTGTGGCTATTGCAAAAAAATGAAAAGGAATGTTTATTCCGAAGAATCTGTAGCAAAAACACTGAATGAAAAGTATATAGCAATTGCAATTGATGGTGAAAGAGGAGAAGGTGTTAACTTGGTAAAAAAGCATAAAGTAAGAGGGTACCCTACTCAATTTGTCTTTGATTCGAAGGGAGACGTACTTAAACGAAATGATGGTTATATGGGTGAAAGCAAGTTGCTCTCATTTCTTAAATAGTTTAAACCATATAAAATGAAAAGAGCCTATAAAGGCTCTTTTTTTTGCTTAGACCCTATCTAATTTACCTATTCCATTTGGCTTGGTATTTTATTATCTTCGCGAACTTTATTTTTAAAGGAAAACATCAGGTGGGAATATCCGACAGCAAAAAATATCCGCAGTACAAACAACTAAATATTCCGGCTACGGAAAAAGAAGTACTAGCGTACTGGAAAGAAGAAAATGTGTTTGAAAAAAGTGTTTCAAACAGAGACGCTAAAAATACTTTTGTGTTTTATGAAGGTCCACCTTCTGCCAACGGAATGCCTGGTATTCACCACGTGATAAGTAGAAGCATAAAGGATGTATTCTGTAGATATAAAACACTTAAAGGCTTTAGAGTAGAACGTAAGGCTGGGTGGGATACACACGGACTTCCTGTAGAGCTTCAAGTGGAAAAAGCATTAGGGATTACTAAGGATGATATCGGTAAAAAAATCAGCATCGAAGAATACAATGCCGCTTGTCGTAAGGATGTACTCAAGTTTAAAGATAAATGGGATGAATTAACCGAGAAAATAGGATATTGGGTAGATCTTGATGATCCATATGTAACCTATGAAAATACGTACATTGAGTCGGTATGGAATCTGCTAAAACGACTTCATGAAAAAGGTTACTTGTATAAAGGACATACAATTCAGCCCTTTTCTCCTGCAGCTGGAACAGGACTAAGCTCGCACGAGCTAAATCAGCCAGGTACTTACAAAGATGTGAAGGATACTACAGTCGTAGCTCAGTTCAAACTGTCAAATCCGTCGGACGTAGCATTAGATTTAGGATGGGGAGACACATACTGTATAGCGTGGACAACCACACCTTGGACACTGCCTAGCAATACTGCATTAGGTATAGGTCCGAAGATTGATTATTCTGTAGTCAAGACTTATAATCCCTATACATTTGACAAAATTACCGTCATAGTCGCGAGTAAATTAGTTGGCAAATACTTTTCTCAAAAGAATGCCGATTTATCGCTTGAGGAGTATAATCAAGGTGATAAGAAAATCCCTTTTGAAGTAGTAAAGGAAGTAAAAGGAGCAGAATTGGTTGGTCAAAATTACGAGCAACTTATGCCGTACCAGCAGCCTGAAGATGGAAAAGCATTTGAACTTATTGCGGCAAATTTTGTGACCACTGAAGACGGAACTGGAATAGTACACTTAGCTCCAAGCTTTGGTAGTGATGACTTTATTGCTGCGAAACAAAATGGCATAGGTTCATTAACACTAGTTGATAAACAAGGAAAGTTTATTGATAACGTAGGTGAGTTCTCTGGATTGTATGTGAAGAATTACAAAAACGAAGATGAATCTGCAGATGGATATATGTCCACTGACGTAAAAATTGCTATTAGACTAAAAACGGATAATAAAGCATTCAAGGTAGAAAAATACGAGCACAGTTACCCTCATTGTTGGAGAACCGACAAACCAATTTTATACTATCCATTAGAAAGCTGGTTTATACGAACTACTGCAGTAAAAGATAAACTACTAGAACTCAATAAAACGATAAACTGGAAACCTGCTAGCACAGGAGAAGGAAGATTTGGCAATTGGTTAGAAAATTTGGTTGATTGGAACTTAAGTAGAAGTAGATATTGGGGAACTCCTCTCCCACTTTGGCGAACTGAAGATGGTGAAGAAGAGCTGTGCATAGGATCTATAGAAGAACTAAAAAAGGAAGTAAATAAAGCAGTTGACGCAAGGATGATGGAAAAGGACATTGTAACTGACGACTTTGACCTGCACCGTCCGTTTATTGACGAAGTAATCTTAGTTTCTGCATCTGGGAAGCCAATGAAAAGGGAAACAGACCTGATAGATGTTTGGTTTGACTCAGGTGCCATGCCTTTTGCACAACTGCACTATCCATTTGATAATAAAGAAAAAGTAGAAGACAGAACTCACTACCCTGCAGATTTCATTGCCGAAGGCGTGGATCAGACTAGAGGTTGGTTTTTTACATTGCACGCTATTTCTGTAATGTTACAAGATTCAGTAGCATACAAAAATGTGATTGCAAATGGTCTTGTACTAGACAAATCTGGTAACAAAATGTCCAAACGTTTAGGGAATACTATTGACCCATTTATGGCGGTGGATAAATATGGTGCAGATGCTATTAGATGGTATATGCTAAGTAATGCTGCTCCATGGGACAACTTAAAATTTGACCTTGCTGGAGTTGAAGAAACCCAGCGTAAGTTTTTTGGAACCTTGCATAACACCTATGGATTTTATGCACTATATGCCAATATTGACGAGTATACGAATACTTATAATCCGGTTCCTTTAAAAGAACGAACAGAACTAGACCAGTGGATTTTAAGTAAGCTAAACTCGCTTATAAAATATGTAGAAGAAGCTATGGAAGACTATGAACCTACAAAGGCGACTAGAGCTATTCAAAGCTATGTTATAGATGATTTAAGCAATTGGTACATACGTTTAAATAGAAGAAGATACTGGAAGGGAGAGCTTTCTTCTGATAAAATTGCTGCATATCAAACACTTCAAGAGTGCCTTGATACAGTGGCAAAGTTGATGTGTAGCTTCAGTCCCTTCTATGCTGACAACCTATATAGAGATTTAAACTTCACTTCTGAGTCAATTCACTTGCAAGATTTCCCAACAGCGAATGAGGATACTATTAATCTTCAATTAGAAGAACAGATAAAAGTGAGCCAAAGAATAACATCCCTTATTCTAAGGATAAGAAGGTTAAATAATCTTAAGGTTCGCCAACCTTTAAGCAAAGCAATAGTACCAGCTCTCAGCGATGAATTTGCTCAAAACCTCCAGAAAGTAGAGGATGTCATCAAATCTGAAGTCAATGTAAAAGAAATTGAAATAATAAGTAAAGATTCAGATATCATCAAAAAATCTGCTAAACCTAATTTTAAAGTTCTAGGTGCTAAGGTAGGTCGAGCTATGAAATCTGTCAAAGTTGCTATTGAAAGCTTTAGCAATGATGAGATAGGACAAATAGAAAAAGGAGGAAGTGTTAAGATTGAAGTTGACCAGAATAGCTACTCTATTTCTTCAGAAGACATTGAAATAAAAACAGCGGACATTCCTGGTTGGCAAATTATGTCTGATGCTGACTACACAGTTGCTTTAGACTTGGAGGTTACAGCTGAACTTAAAAAAGAAGGTATTGCTAGAGAATTGGTAAACAAAATCCAAAATCTAAGAAAAGAGAAAGACTTTGAAGTAACCGATAAAATCACAGTGTTAATAGAGCAAAACGATTACACGACTGAAGCAATCGGAGCGTTTAATCAATATATTTGCGGAGAAATTTTAGCAAGTTCTCTTTCTGAGAGCAATGAAATTTCAGGCTCGGACACCATCGATATAGATAATAATAACATTAGAATAAATTTAACCAAATAGCATTATTATGGCAGAATCATTAAGATACAGCGACGTAGATCTAGCAGAATTTAAAGAAATAATTCTAGCTAAGCTAAAAACTGCAGAAGAGGAATACTCATATTTAAGAAATCAAATAAAAGCTTCAAATGAAAATGGGACTGACGATACAGCCAGTGCCTATGTATCCATAGATGACGGCAGTGCTTCTCAGCAGAAAGAGAACGCTGGACAGTTAGCAGCTAGATTACAGAAGTTTATTGATAACCTAAGAACAGCACTAGTTCGAGTAGAAAATAAAACATATGGCATCTGTAAGGTAACAGGTAACCTGATCAGTAAAGAACGCCTCAAAGCTGTACCTCATACTACACAAAGTATAGAGGCTAAAAGAAATCAGTACAAATAGTATCAAAATTGTCTGATTCTATTCAAACTTCAAGCAGAAGACAGCTCGTTTATGTACTAATCACAGTATTTATTGTTCTGTTATTAGACCAATGGCTGAAGGTCTATATCAAAACCAATTTCACCTTAGGTGAAAGTAGAATGATGTTCGGAAATTGGTTCGAATTGCATTTTACTGAAAATCCAGGTATGGCTTTTGGCCTTACCTTAGGGGGTAAATGGGGTAAAATAGTTCTAACACTTTTTAGAATTATTGCATCCGGGTTGATAATATTTTATATCCGAGAGCTCCTTAGAGAAGGTGCCAAAACTGGAATGATTGTTCTAGTTTCCCTTATTCTAGCAGGAGCTGTAGGTAATATTATAGATTCTATTTTCTACGGACAACTATTTAGTGCAAGCTCCTATCATCAGATTGCTACTGCCCTGCCTAGTGATGGCGGATATGCCCCTGTGTTTATGGGTAAGGTTGTGGACATGCTTTATTTCCCACTTATAGATACTTTTTGGCCTGATTGGATTCCGTATTTCGGAGGTTCTCGTTTTCAATTCTTCAGACCAGTATTTAATATAGCAGATGCAGCTATTAGTGTAGGTGTATTTAGCATAATTATTTTCCGAAAGCGTTTCTTGACTTAAACGCTATACTTTCTTAATTTCATTCGTCTAGTATATTTTCTCGTTTTTTAAGTGACCTTTTGTTGGATTATCGTCTAATGAGTATAATCTTATTCAATATTTAAATCAACCAAAATCAATTAAACAAATGAAAAAACTTTTATTCTCCCTAATCTTGGTATTCTCAATAGCAATCACCGCTGCAGCCCAAGATAGATTACCAACCAATGCTGAACCAGGAAAATGTTATGCAAAATGTTACATTCCTGATCAATGGAAAACCGAAACTCAGACAGTGATGTCTAAAGAAGCAAGTACTAAGTTGATAACTGTACCTGCTAAGTATAAAACTGTTACTGAGACTATGATGAAAAAAGAAGCTGGTAAAGCCGTAAGAGTTATACCTGCTAAGTATGAAACTAGAACTGAAAGAGTTTTGATTAAAGAGGAAAGTAAAAAGCTAATCGTTGTTTCTCCTGCTAAATATGAGACTAGGACAGAAACAGTTCAAATAAAAACACCTTCTACTAGGATTACTACTACTCCAGCTAGATACGAAACTAGAACTGAGACTATGAAAGTAGAAGAAGCAACTACAAAATGGATAAAACAAAAAGATGCTATGTGCGAAGCTGAAAACAATGACGATTGCATGGTATGGTGTCTAGTGGAAGTTCCTGCAAAGTTCAAAACTGTTTCTAAGCGTGTTTTAGTTACTCCTGCAGCATCTAGGGCTATAGAAATTCCAGCTAAGTTCAAAACTATTAGTAAAAGAGTAATGGTATCTCCTTCAGTAACTAGAGAAGAAGTTATTCCTGCTCAGTACAAAACTTTGACGAAGACAGTAATGGTAGAAGGTCCAAAAACTGTTGAAACTGAAATCCCTGCACAATATCAAACTGTAACTAAAACGGTTGTTGATCAGGCTGCAACTACTAGAACAGTAGAGATCCCTTCAGAATATAAAACTGTATCAAAACGTGTATTAGTAAAAGCAGGTGGATTCTCTGAGTACAGAGAAGTTGTATGTTCTAAAAATGTAACAAGCCAACTTGTAAGACAGGTCCAAAGAGCTTTATTAGCAAAAGGATATAATGTAGGTCCAGCTTGTACAGATAACATTCTAGGTAAAGACACTAGAGCTGCTCTTATCAAGTATCAAAAAGATAATAACTTACCAGTAGGTAACTTAAATATAGCAACTATGAAGAGCCTTGGAATCAAAGGTTACTAAATAGTGTTAATACACAAAATTATATATGTTGATAAAAAGGATACGCGGCGCGTATCCTTTTTCGTTCCTATGTATGATGGTTTTTAGTAGGGTGTTCTTCAGTTTATGGTTAGTTCTAGGCTCAACTTTATGTTGGAGTCAAGTTGATTTTTTAGAATTAACTCTTGAGGGAGCATTAGCAAAATCTAGAGCTGAGAATAAACTGGTATTTGTTGATTTTAGAGCAGATTGGTGTAAGCCATGCGTCGAAATGGAAAACACCACGTTCAAGGATAAATTAGTCGGTGAAAAAATAAACCAGAACTATATTCCAATCCAAGTAGATGTAGACTTCTTGGCTGGTATGGACATCCAAGAGGCTTACAACGCAAGTGTACTTCCCACCTTACTACTTCTTAATGGAAAAGGCGATGTTCAATTGAGAATGATTGGACAAAAGAATTCAGTTGGCCTTTTGAAAGAATTAGGACTTATTGAGGATACTTCATATGAATATGATGAGCAAGATACAACTACTAAGAAAGAAGAAGAATTAGACCAAAATAATAAAGAGACTACCTCTGAGAATTAGGAAGAATGTATCTTAAACAAATGGTGGAATAGGATTAAGAACTAATAATCTTATTAATCATCCTTTGATTCCTCATCCTCTTCTCCTGGTGTTTTACTAAATACAGGTTTTAATATATAATAGACTCCTATAAAAATTATAGCTGTCACAATTACTTGGCTTAGAAACCAAAATCCAAAACCACTTTCGGGAGCACTATTTGGCAATTTATTACCAACTTGCTGCAGTATGTACATTTTCTTCTAAGACTTTTTTATCGCTTTCATATATTTATCTAACTCCTTTTTAACCTTAGGAGCTAATAATACCAGACCTACCATATTGGGTACCATCATAGCAAAAATCATTGCATCTGAAAATCCTATTACCGACCCCAAGCTTGCCGCTGCACCAATCACCACAAATACACAAAAGATTGACTTGTAGGCGTACTCCATCCGTTTTGATCTACCAAATAAATAGGCCCAACCTTGATAGCCGTAATAGGACCAAGAAATCATAGTAGAAAAGGCAAACAATATAACAGCTATGGTTAGTACATATGGGAACCAGGAAATAACGGACTCAAAAGCACCTGAGGTTAACAAAATTGCCTGAGCATCGTTTAATGAAGCATTTTCAGGATTTACATTTCCTGTTATGATTAATACCAGTGCAGTCATAGTGCATACTATTACAGTATCAATAAATGGCTCTAATAAGGCAACAAGACCCTCAGAGGCAGCATATTTTGTCTTAACTGCTGAATGTGCTATTGATGCAGACCCTACTCCTGCCTCGTTAGAAAAGGCTGCTCGTCTAAATCCTTGAACTAAAACTCCTACTACTCCCCCAGCTACTCCTGAAGGACTAAATGCTCCATTTATTATTTCACCAAATGCCCAGCCTATCATATCATACTTGGCTACTAATACAAAAATCGATGCGGCTACATAGATTACAACCATAAATGGTACAATCTTATCTGTCACTTTTGCTATTTTCTTGATACCTCCTATTATTACGATACCAACAAGAATTGCCATTACAATTCCAAAAATCCATCCGTTACCTGCTAATGCCGAACTTTCTCCTCCAGTAATGTTTTGAACCAATTGAAAAGCTTGATTAACCTGAAACATATTTCCTCCTCCAAAAGAACCTCCTACAACAAAAATGGCAAATAACACAGCAAGAACTTTCCCAAGGGATTGTAAACCTAAAGAATCTAATCCTTTGGTTAGGTAGTACATTGGACCACCATACACAATTCCTTCAGAGTTAATATCCCGGTATTTTACCCCAAGAGTACATTCTACAAACTTTGAAGCCATTCCAAGAAATCCAGCTATTATCATCCAAAATGTAGCACCTGCTCCACCAATAGAAACAGCAATAGCCACACCTGCAATATTTCCAAGTCCAACCGTGGCGGACAAAGCAGCTGTCAAAGCTTGGAAGTGCGAAACCTCACCTTCTTTACCTTCTATTGTAATTGTTTCTATATTATCACCTCCTGGAGTACTGTCTCCTGCAGCTGGTATAGATTCGTGATGGTCTATGTCATCATACTTTCCTCTAACAATATTTACTGCTACTCCTATTTTTCTAAAATTAATTAACTTAAAATAAATTGTAAAGTAGGCCGCTCCAAGAATAAGCGGAAATAATACCCAAAACACTTTTACATTTTCAGAGAAAGGGATCTGATAAAAGATAAAATCAACAAACCAGCCAGTGGCATTACCAAATATCTTATCTATTTTTTGATCAATACCCTCTCCTTTAGCAAATAATGAAGGAAGAAAAGTAAATATCCCTATAAGTGAAAATGAAACTCTTTTGAACCAGCTGTGTCTATGCATGTAACGTCAAATATGGCTAAAAATATAGGATTGCCAAAGATTTGAAGCAACAAATACCCGTTAAGGTAAAGTAAGGTTAGAACAAGCGTTTTGCTGAGTGGTAGTGATGAGTTTGTTCACCGCTATCTGAATTGATTATACCTTTTTTTGTAAGATGATCTATTCGAACGCTACCGTGTGAATGAATTATTTTGTTATCTCCAAGGAATAATCCAACATGACCAATTTTTTCATCTTTGTCAAAAAACACCAAGTCACCAGTATATAGATTATTGAAGGATACAGATTTCCCTATTTTTTGCTGCTGGGAAGCATCTCTTGGCAACTTTTTCCCCAGTACTTTATAAACGATTTGTACAAAGCCTGAGCAATCTATACCACTAAAATGTCTTCCACCCCAAAGATATGGGGTGCCTAAAAACTTCTTTGCTATTTCAGCAACGTTCTGCCTTCGGGAATCGGACTCATTTGCTACTTCAGAACCAAGAGATACTATAACATCTCCTCTATACACATCATTGCTGATAGTTCTATATAAGTCAGAAAACAAGGACCGAGGTATTTCATTTTTTAGAGAAAAAACACTCGAGTCACTAAGCCATCCTTCATAACCATCATAATGCATTCTTATTCTAAACCAATCTTGTTCCTGTGATAGAATATCGTAAGTTTCTCCAAAGATGAGCTGAGATACCATTTCGGAACTACTTTTCGGTTCCCCGCGAAGTGGTATTTGAGACAGATGGCAGATGCCCTGTTTCATAGATTTTTAAATATGTAATCTAGCTTTTCTAGCTAGAAGTAATTCCTCTGACTCTTCTCTATCTGGATCTGGCACGCAGCAATCTACCGGACAAACGGCTGCACACTGAGGTTCTTCGTGAAATCCTTTACATTCGGTACACTTATCTGGTACTATGTAGTAAACTTCATCAGATATAGGCTGTTGAATCGCATCTACACTAACTTGATTTCCTGCTTCAAGGGTATAATCTCCTTTTACACCAGTACCATCTGACACTTTCCACTCTGCACCAGCCTCATAAATAGCGGTATTCGGGCATTCAGGCTCGCACGCACCGCAGTTTATACATTCATCTGTTATGATAATTGCCATACTGCAAAGGAAATGTATTTCATTAATAATTGAATCATCTGATTTTACAATGTTTCTAATATTGAGGTCATATCCTGCTCCGTAAGTCGCTCAGGTTCTTGTTTTCTAATTCTTTGAGCCCAATAAGAGAACAATTTTTTGTCACGTTTTTTGACTGCATAGTTCAACCAAATGAACCATATATTGATATCATTGGGCTCTAACTTAGTTGCTAAACTCAAAGGCTTGTTTACTAAGGCCAGCTTATTCTGAAGAATCAATAGCTTTGACTTACTAGCGAATAGCCTTCCATTTGATGGAAACTCTAGTAGTAATTCCTTTAAGTATTGACTTGCTTTATCAAGTTCACCATTATTTATCAAATTCTTAGCTAGTTCTTCAGCAATTAAAACCTGAGTTGGATCTTTCTTGAAAGCATTTTCCAAGGCATAAAGACCTAAGCTTATCCTGTCTGTTTTTAAATAAGAACGTGCCAACATAAATTGCTCCCAGGCAGAAAGCTTATAATCATCTAAGTCTAAAGTAGCTACTTGCTCAAATTGCTCTTTCAAGTAGTAATACTTTAAATGAACTCGTAAATCAGTTACCTCGGGAATCAAATTTGTAGCTTGTTGAAGGTAAAACGGATTCTTATCAAATTTTTCCCAATATTCTAAATACGCTCTAGCTTTATCAGTTATGCTAGGAGCACTATTGTTTACTGCATACAATCCAACAAGCTTTTGCACTTTTTTAACATCTGAATGTTCTTCAGGAATCCGAATGTAGTGATCATGAACTGTAACATGAGGGATGTCTTCTGAACCACTTTGTGGCATATGGCATGATACACAGTCATAATTTTTAGTTTCCAAAACAATACTTTCCTCTGTGCAATCATCTGTTTTGTGACAGTTTTGGCATACGGTATTGTAGACTGCTACTTGCGTACTTTTAATACTAACGTGTGGATTATGGCAAGATATACACGTAAATTCAAGGCTTTCGCTATTACTATTTATAAAACAAGCACTGCGTTGAAATCTATCAGAGTGGTTAGCCATATCAAAAGGTGAATGGTCTCCTTCATACTCTGGTAAGTAGATATCAAAAACATTGCTCAAAACCATACCCGGCTTAAAGTCAGTAAACTTTTTTCCTTCTTTTAAGAGGTTTAAACCTTGTAAGTGACATCTCTGACAAACATCTATTTGTCTTTCCCAAGATAGTTTTCTAGGGTTTACTATTGTTCTATCTATCTCCTGTTTCACATCCACTCCCAAACCTGCTTCACGCTCTTTAACATGAAGTTCTCCGGGGCCATGGCATCTTTCACAGTCTATTCCATTTCCGATTTCTTCATACTTAAAATCCGACCCATTAATCATCTTAGGCATGGCATTATGACAACTAATGCACTCACTGCTCAAAATTCTATTGAACCTGCTATTCTCAGTTTCAAAACCAGGTGCTAAATCCCACTTTTCTTCCTGAACGTAATAAGTGATCGGTGCCTGAAAGATGTACCCATTCTCTTGGATTAAATGGCTATTGGTATGCTGTCCACTTCCTACTATGTAGTTTATCTTTTTGTCTAATGTATGTGTTGTATCCTTACCTGATAGGCTAAACTCTTTTATATATAATTCCTCATCTCTCCAAAATGGCAAATAGAATAATCCGGATGATGTGTCAAAGACCATGTGCTGAGGTCCAAATTGGGCAGAGCTCTTCTTTCTAGTGGCACTATCAAACGAAAGACCCATGCCTGTGTGAATAAATGTAGCATGCTTATCAGCGTGACATTCGCTACATTTTTCTATACCTACATAAGAAACTGAAGATTCATGATTTAAATATGCCAATTCACGGTCAATCTGTTTTCCAGAATTACATGAAGAGTAAAATACTAATGAAAATAATATGAATGAGATTATCATCCATACTAAATATTTGAAAAGTCTTCCTTTATTTATGCGTAGTGTTGCTGCCACGCCATTATTCCTCCAACCAAATTTCTAACGTTCTCGAATCCATTTCTAACCATAAAATCTCGTGCGGCTGCACTTCTCATTCCTGATTTACAATGAACAACAACTTCTTTATCCATCCACTCATCATAATCATCTATAGCACCTTGGAGTTCGCCGAGGGGTATTAGTTTGGCCCCAATATTAGCTTCCTCATATTCCCAAGTCTCTCTTACATCTATAAAAAGAAACTCTTCGTTATTATCTATTTTTTGCTTTAGCTCTTGTACTGTAATGTCAGCCATTTTTTATAAAAATCTACGGTGCAAGTATAATGAGTTTTGATGTATAATAATTTCCATCTCCGTCTTCAAGTGAGACGATATATATACCAGCTTCTAATCCTTGGATACTTAAATGATCTGCTTCACTATCTTCTAGGACGATGTTCCCATTAAGTGACCGTAATGAAACAGCTTCATACTTTTTGCCAAAATGAACAACAGTTCTAGCTGGATTCGGAAATAGAGTTGGCTTATAAATTGGTCTACTAACCCTATGCACTGAAGCGTACAATTCTCTTCTAGAACCAAAATGAGGTCTCATCATCAGAGTACCTTCCGGTAAATCAGTATTACTCCATTGATCTAGTACATTGTAGTATAGATTTGGACTAACCGTAGGTTCAGTTTTTAAATTACCATGGTTCATATCCCATCCTACATTTAAGTTATACAAGTTAGGTTGAAACCACCCAATATAATATCGCCCTGAAGATAATAACAGACTTGTGTCAAGGTAATGGGTATTGAAGGTACGCTTTCCATTTGCTATGTTGTAAGTTGGACTCTGAGTTTCTGATGAGTAGAGAATAACATCTTCTGTGGCTCCATCTACCCCTTTCAATTGACTCCAAACTCTATACTGGAAAAGCCTACCCGACACATCATATACAGCCTCATTAAAATAAGTGGCTAGTGCGTATAATGTATCCTCTTTAGTTATATCAAATGCAGTAGCAATTCTCCCTTCTATATCAGAAGGATTTGTATTCTGATCAAAACCAAACCCTCGTTCTGCAGAGCCGTCATCATAAGAGTAATAATCGTGAAAAACTTGATTAATACTGAACACATCATTGTTTGTATAATCATTGATTATTCCGTTTTCTCTGATACTCACTTCACGATTGATAATGATTGGATCTGAGCCAGATAAGCCTGTAAAGGAATAATTGGATAAATTCCTCAGACTACTACTTTTTGCTAAGATATTATTACTGTTCTGATTAAAATCAGTCTCTTTCAGTAAAAGACCATTTGAAGAATCTCTGTGTCTTATCTCTATATTTTTTCCAACATTAAACAGATTAGATGCCCTAAAATACTGAGCATCTGCCTCTTGATTGGAAGCATCTGCTAAAAAATGAGAATAAGGCATGGAGGTATAATTTTTCAACAGCGAAGTTGGAGTAGTCTGAACAGCATAATCGTTATAGTAGTCGAGATTCAAAGACCTTCTGCTATCAAGATAGACATAATCTACGTGCCAGTGATTAGCATTCCCTACTCGTTTTGTAAGCGTGGTAAACGTAAATTGAAACCCTTTATGTAAAAAATTTGTATCTCTGATAGGAATCATCACGTGCTCAAAATCCTTGCTATCAGTTCGACCTCCAGTACTCCAAACTTGGACCCAAACCCCAGTTTTTGATAAAAACAGTAATCTTAGCGAATCATCACTAGCTAGATGATACCCGTTCCCATTAGGTTGGTAAAAGAAGCTGAGTATAATAGAATCAGACAACTCATATTCACTTCCCATAGAATCATTCAGATTAATAGGTTGACTTGTTAAGCTATCACCGGACATGATAGCATCTTTATTTATAGTTAAGTTGTAAGGTCTACCATCACTGCCTAAACCATCAAATGTCGCAACGTTAAAAGTTGGAGGTTCAATGGGAAATTGATTGTTGATATAGACGTAATTGTTTAACCACCTAGTGCTGTCAGGGAATAGTTTACTTTCAGAAAAATCATCAAAAAATGGCAAAGTCAACGTATCTCTAGATCCAAACTTTTGCTTTACTACAGCTTGATGTTTGTAGTTCGGATTATTAAGTTTAAAATTTTGTAGTCTAGCGTTGTCAGCTAATGGATAAGTTGTTACCTGACCATTGCTATAACAAGAAAACAACACTCCACTAAATACTATGATAAAACGTAGTAAACTATACACACGATTGAAACGATTTCTATCAAAGAGTAGTATCATTCTTCCGTCTTTTTTAATTTTCAAAATTATCTAAACCTGCAGATGTACTATCAGAATCATAGTAATCTGACGAAATACCAATCACCAAATCGATTTTAGAATTTCTCTCAACCTTACTTCCCGGTTTTATTACTTCGTTCGTACCTGCTTTATACTGTTCTATAACAGGTTCATCGTTTTTAGTTCTCACTGCAGGACTAACCTTTTTAATGATTTTTCCCACTTTGAGATGTCTTCTAAGTAAGATGCTAGTCGCTTGAGGAAGAGAAGTTTTCATGGCAAGATCTGGAACTACAACCATAGGAACCTCATTTGTGTTAATAACCAAGTATACTTTCCTACCCGGCTTTACACTTAAACCTGCTGGAGGATTCTGATTAATTACTGTAAGCTTCTTAGCTCCATCCTTGTAAACTGTATCGATGACTACTCCTTCTAAACCCTTTTCTTTTAATTTTTTAAGGGCTTCTTTTACTGGAACTGATTCTAAGTCTTCGACAGAAACCAACTCTGCATCGTGATTGGTGTAGTAGTCCAAAAACCAAAGAACTCCTATCGCAGCTCCCAGGACAAGGAGTGCCATTATTGCTAAATGTCGAAGTATTTTTTTCATCACTATTTACTAATAGAAATCGATTCCTATTTAGCTTCGCAATATAAGTTCAATTCCTTAATTGAATTCAATTTGAAAGACTAAGGAATCTGATTTCTAATAAACGATAGTCACACAATTAAAGTACACTGATGTATAGATTTAATGACACCAATAAGGGTTTTTTGTAGTCTCTAAATGAACGGCAAGAAAATAGTTTATATCAACACAAATTCCAAAAAATCAATTAGTTAACAAAAACTACCTTAAATTCAATTGACAATCTCTATAAAAACAAGAAAGGATATTTTTCATGGTATCAGTTTTGTAGTTATACTCGCAGAAGCAATTGATATAAACATGAATAAAGTACTTACCCTACTCTTAATCTTTGGATTTTCACTAACGTATGCTCAGCACACAGAAGATGAACCAACCGACGCTGATCAAACCCTTCCTGAAATGGTAATTAAAAACTCAGATGGTGAAGATGTAAATATGCAATCGTATGCAGCAAATAGTAAAATAACCGTAATAAGTTTTTGGGCTACGTGGTGTAAGCCTTGCATAAAAGAATTAAAAAACGTGAATGAACTTTTGGGTGATTGGATAGAAGAATATGATATGGAACTTGTAGCAGTCAGTGTGGATGATAGCAGAAATGCCATGAAGGTAAAACCTATGGTTAATGCATTCAATTGGGATTTTGATATTTTACTAGATCCTAATGGTGACTTACAACGAGCTATGAATGTTGCGAATCCTCCAGTGACATTTTTAGTTAATCAAGAAGGTAAAATAGTCTACACGCATACAGGATATGTAGAAGGTGACGAGTATGAGCTCGAAGATCATATCAAAGAGCTTGTGAAATAAGAAGTAGTAAGGAAGAACATTAAAAAGCACCTTTAGTGAGGTGCTTTTTTTATACCCTCAGCCATTTCCCTTTTGCCGAAACTCGACAAAGGTGAAAGCCCGCTATACCATCAAGGAATCCAAGCTTGAGCACATACATTCTTAAGAACGTTGTAATTGCCGCTAGGCCTGCTCTAAATTTATTCGCATAAGGTATTGCTAATTTATTGTATTTAATCAACCGAGCAAGATGATCTTCTTGAGACGCTACGGTGAAGTGCAATAAATCTCCAGCTATCCATTGTTCTGTTACCGGCTGCTCAAATTCTAACGTTTCATGAACCTTACCTATCCATCTTGTATTGGTTTTTTGAAAAAGTCTAATCTTGGCATCAGGATACCAGCCTCCGTGCTTTATCCACGTACCGCAGTAATTATTCAGTCTGTTCCATTTGAATACCACTAGGTCAGCAAGACCCTTTTTCTTTTCAGCTAAGATGGCTGATCTTAACTCTGGTGAAATAACTTCATCCGCATCTATAGATAATATCCAAGGATGATTAGCTTGATCGTTCCCAAAATTTTTTGTCGCAGCATATCCATCCCACTCCTTTGTGATCACATTTGCCCCTAAACTATTAGCTATACTTTTAGTGTTGTCCGTGCTATGAGAATCTATCACAATGATCTGGTCTGCCACACCAAGCAGCGACTTTATACATTTACCAATAAAGTCTTGCTCATTTTTAGCAATAATGACCGCTGATATTTTAACATCTAAATCCATAAAAAAAAATCCTGACCACATTTGATGTAGTCAGGATTATTACGTTTTCTTTTTACTGAATAATAATTAGGATTAATGCTCGTGATCGTGCTCTCCACCCTCGTGGTTATGTACCTCTTCTTGCATCTCTCCCTCTACATTCGTACTGTCAGATTCACTCTCCTTCTCAGAACAGCATTCTTTTTTCTCACCATCCTTACATTCTTCTTGCTTGTTTCCACAAGAAACTACCGCAAAACTTAGCACTAGTGCAAGACCTAATATCTTAATAAATCTGTTCATTTATGACCAAATTAATCGATTACTGCAGCTTTAACATTAAACTGGTAGTCTATTTTCAGTTGAACATCTTCTTGAATTAGTTCATCTGTAACTACCACAGCTCTACCTGAAAACTCTCTAGATTGAATAACTTCGACAAGCTCTTCGTCTTCAATATCTAAATCAAAAGAAGTTGCGGTTTGATCTATTTCAGTTTTTTCTGCAACTTTTTGCTCATCCATTCCTTGGCCCGTAATGAAAATTTCAAACCCATTTACGAAGGAGAAAGTTTGAGTAGCTGGAGATAAAATAGTAACAGTAACTGA
>CBFHGJ010000023.1:0-33558 GCA_965655315.1 Bacteroidia bacterium | reverse complement strand
TTTACTTGTACTCGGGACGGGACTTGAACCCGTACGGCCGTGAGGCCATTGGATTTTAAGTCCAACGTGTCTACCAATTCCACCACCCAAGCATCATCAGGATTGATGAAACAAAAAAAGGGATTGCTCCCTTCATTTGAAGAGCGAAAGACGAGATTCGAACTCGCGACCTCCACCTTGGCAAGGTGATGCTCTACCAGCTGAGCTACTTTCGCTTAATGTTTGCTTACATCAGAGAACGTTTTTCTTTGTAAGCGGCTGCAAAAATAATCTTGATTTATAATATAGCAACCTTAGTATTGATTATTTTTTGATGAATTCAAAAAACAACTCACGACCAAGTCTAGAGTCTATGGATCTATCTGTTTTCCCCAATTTATTTATATCAAAACTTGAAGAAAAAAGTTCCTGATATTCTTCTAAAGATCCACCATATGGAGGGCCATCCTCTTTTTCCATTTCAAACAGAAGCCCAGCTAGTTTTCCTCCTTTATTTAATAACTGGGACATATGATGCACATAGTCTACCCTTTTGCTTGGGTGTATCGCACAAAAAAAGGTTTGTTCTAGAATCAGATCATACTTCCCATCAATTTCAAAAAAATCATTGACCAGATAATTCTGATTTGGGACTTTAGGGTTTTGCTTTAGGAAGTTATCCTTAGCTTTTTGGCTAAAATCAAGTGCATAGCAGTTATGATATCCCTCGATAATTAGATCTGCTACCTCATAGGCAGTGCCTGCACCAGGTATTAGTATTTTATCATCAAATGAATAGTTTTCTTTAACATACTCCACTAATACTGGATTTGCATACCCAATGTCCCACCTTGTATTACTTTCTATATATCTCTTATTCCAATAGTTTGAATCGCTTTCTTTAACTTTCATCTTCCTTGTCCTTGGTTGGACCGTTTGGTTTAATTTTAATTGGTGATTTTTTCTTTGTTTTTTGGGGTGTGTGGTTATTAGTAGTATTGTTTGTAGAAGTATTTTCTTTATCCCTATATCGAGTATAAGATGGCTCAAAACTGGGATTAGTCACTTGATTTACATAAGGTAGGTAGCGATATGTTTTGAATAGATGAAATCTTATTCCTACAGAAAGAAGAAGCATATCAGTATGTGATACTTTATAATCTGTGTAGCTTATTTCATTTCCTTCATTAGGTCTAGTAATATTTTTTATGGGCAAAACGGCTCCTGCCTGGCCAAAAGTATAATTAGCATAACCTTCTAGTGAGATGGATCTATTTATCCGATAGCTTACACCAAAACCTCCTCCAATGTGAAATCGTTGAGTAAATACAATTCTATTCGTTGTAGTATCTGTTTGGTAGTCAGGGTTATCTGCAGGGTTGTTTAATGATAGTAACTGTCTAGTGTTAAAATTTCTATAACCAACTAGCAAATTGATATATGGCACTATCTTACTGTTATCATTTCCATAATTGATTCGTCCAGCTATGAAGCTTCCAAACATTTTATTATTCACGTCTATCGTAGCTTCTCCAACGATATTTGGATCATCTAAGGCTATATTATTAAACGATTTGTTACCCATATTCCCCCAGTCTAACTGGACACCGATTTGGTAGTTTAACCTTGCTCTATATGGATATTTCCGGCTCAGATAGGAAAGATGTAAACCAAAGCCATCATTGTACCCTACATCGGATAATTGATTTTGAGGACAAGCTAGATGCAAACCAATACCAATAGAACCCTTGCTAACTCTGCCGATATCTTGACCATTTGAATACATAGCTAAAAAGCAATATGTAATAAGTATAAGGTGTCGAAGTGACAGCTTCTGGGTAATCATCTGAGTTTTTTGTTCTGCTGATGTCGAGTAGAATCTCTATTCGTTTTTTTTATCAAATTTTTTTTAAGGGCATCTTCTAAATCAATATCGCATTGATTAGCTAAACACATCAAGACGAATAGAACATCTGCCATCTCATCTCCTAGATCTTCTTTTTGCGAGTTAGACTTATAGCTTTGTTCTCCGTATTCCCGTGCCATAATCCGTGCTACTTCACCGACTTCCTCCATTAGTACGGCGGTATTAGTAAGTTGATCGAAGTATCGAACACCGATTTTCTTAATCCAATTGTCAATCTCTTCTTGAGCTTGAGTTATTGTCATTTATACAAATATAGAATTACAATCTACTGCAGCACTATGGTCTAAAAACTCCAGGTACTTGTATCAGCATTGTATGGATTCAATGAAAACTTAAAACCACTAGTAAAACCCTGCACATTTGACTGAGCTACGATATAGTAAATTCCAATTTTCAGACGATCTCTACCTATTTTAAAAATCCGGTTTATTCCTGTTAGTAGTTCAGAATATTGATAGTTACTCTCAGGTACGTACAAGAGCCCTCCACCGACCATTGTTCGTATACCAGATTGTTTTAATCCAGGAATTTTGCTTGTTAAAAATCCATTGAACTGATGCGTGTAATGAGTTTCTAAAACAGCTCTAAATGTCGGGAAAGTGCTGTCTATCAATTGATAACCAAACATAGGTGGAATCAATAAAAATGGATCTCCACCTCTCTGATATCGGTAATCCATTATTCGGATAGAAGAGGTGTCTAAGAAACCTCCAAGATTTATGTTGTATTCTGAGCTACCGATAATACCTATATTAAACTTCTGAGAAATACTGAAATCTAGCGTTTTGAAGATTGCACTAGAACCAAACAGATTATCTAAGCCTTGTCTGTAGTTTAGTCTAAAAGTAGGGAACCTGGTACCAAGAATAATTTTTTCCTTAGGCTCTTGAATGTAGAGTTGTTGTGGGGTGTAGCTAACTCTAATATTTAGTATAGCGGCAGAATGAGTATCAAATGTCTGAGCTTTATTATTTTCAAATACCTCATCAAATTCAGGATTAAACTTAAAATCTCCAAGGTCTTTTCTGATAGTATTTCTCAATCCCGTTCCTAGGTAAAACCCATTAAATAATTCAGTACGATGATAGATTGATAAGTAACTTTCTTCAAAGAAGTTATTTCTATTGAAGATGTCTGAAATCGTTGCGAAATTATTGACAAAGCCAAAGTAATTTCCGGCATTTATAGAAAAAGAAGACTGCTTTTTTGGATCATACAAATGCCATACCCCGATATTTCCTTTCACGTCTTGATTCCTAAAACCATAGTTTAGAAAAGGGGATATTCTGATTGCTTTTCGATTTTCAAACTTCTTAAAATAGCTAGCTGAGTAACGAAGTCTAAATCCGCCAATAGCCACGGGATCGCATAAACCAATTGCTGGATCAAAAGTCAACAACGTTTTTTTCTCCCGGTTTATAATCCCAAATCCTTCCCAAAGTGCTTTTATCCAAGTGATTTTATTAAATACTGAATCTATAGAGTCTAAATAGACTTTACTAGTTCGTAGCCTCATTAGACTATCTTGATATTGCATAAATGCATATTCATCATCAGTAAGAGGTAGAGGACGGATGTCATCCCAATAAGCTGTATCTTTTTCGTAAGCATCTTCTTTTGTAGTACCTATTTCTGCATTAAAAAATCGCTTAGCGTATAAACTATCAAAAAGATACTTGTCATATATAACTGTACATTCACCTTCTGTTTTGACTGAATTTGTTTTAATTTCCCAAGTATATAATTCGTTAATGCAGAGGTGTTTATCTTCTATAAATGCGTAGTCCTGAGCTATCGAGAATTTTTCGTAGAGCACCAATGAATTCTTATTCACTTGTAGCTGTACACTTTTTATGGCAAATAGACTATCCCAGAGTTCTATTGTTCCTTTGAACAAAGCATTTCCCATTTTTCTAGGGATTACTTTTATCTTATAAATCTTCTTACCCTTTTCAAATCTTGAGCCGATCAATCGGTATTTATATGCAAGCAATGCACTATTGCTAATAGGAGATATATAGCTGTTGTCGCCTAGTTTTTTGCAGAAGATTAGATTTTGATTAAAGTCGAAATTGGCCTCAGTAGTGGTTGTAAAAAATAGAGAGCGTTGATTGCCGTATTTTTTTGCAGCAATTTTCTCTTCTTTAAATCCTTTGGGTTTTTGGATATGCTGGACAAATTCTCCTTCAAATAAGTTGTATTTTGGAATGCTATCTGTCTTGGAAAATGGATATGCATTCTCCTCCTCGAGCTCCGAATCCTTATTTTTCTCTTTTTTCAGATACGTATTGTTTTCTTTACTCTTGACATAGATACTTCGTTTTTGCGTAATAAATTGCTCTTGATACTTAGCTTTATTTTCTATTACTTTTTTAATAATCTCGTAGGATAGGTCTTTCTTTTTATTGCTTATCTCTACAGTTTTAAGTTTGTTCTCGTCTACTTCTAGTCTTACATTTTGACTAGTATTTGACTGTACTACGATGTCTAGCCTTTTAGTTTTATAACCTATATAAGTTAAAGAAACACGGTGTATGCCTTCTATCAGGTTTAGTTCATACTGCCCTTCTTCATTGGTTACCGTTCCCACACCTAAATCTGCAACTCGTACATATACACCAACTAGTGGTTCAGCTTTTTTATTTGTGACGTAACCCCTGAGTGAATAATAATTTTGAGCAAAGGATGTTAAGCTGCAAACCGAGAGCAATATGAAAATAAGCTTGTGCAATGAGTATAAAACGTTGACTTACAGAATAATGTTACAAATATGTACTGAGTATGGTAGCATTTATACTTGATTGGACAAAAGGAACTGTCTAGGAGATAAAAACGAATTGTTGGAGTTCATAATCAACAACATCTAATACTTTTGTCCTATACAATGAAAAAAGTAATGCTACTCATCCTAGATGGATGGGGAATAGGTAAAAAAGATAAGTCTGATGCCATACATATGGCAAATACTCCATTTATAGATAGCATATATAATAAGCCTCACAGTTCTCTCAAAACCTTTGGTGAGAATGTTGGTCTTCCGGAAGGTCAAATGGGAAACTCTGAGGTAGGTCATATGAACATTGGAGCAGGTCGTGTGGTATGGCAAATGTTGGTTCGTATTAATAAGTCATTTGAGAATAAGTCCATTCAGACCTCAGAGAAATATAAAATGCTTATTGAACTAGCAAAAGAAAATCCTTCTAGAAAAATACATCTTATGGGTCTTGTGAGTGATGGAGGTGTGCACAGCAGTATAGATCATCTTATTGCATTAACTGGTTTGTTTAAGGAGGAAGGATTAGATAGTCGAGTAAAAGTACATGCCTTTACTGACGGCAGAGATACAGACCCAAATGCTGGTATTAAATACTTAAATCAAGTTATAGAAAACCAGAACTGGGGTAAAACTACATTGAGTACTATCACCGGCAGGTACTATGCTATGGATAGAGACAAAAGGTGGGAAAGAACAAAACTTGCGTATGATGCTTTAGTTCATGGAATAGGTAGAAAGGCTGGTGATTTTCAAGATGCTATGCAAGGTAGTTACGATCAGGGTGTAACAGATGAATTTATAAAACCAATAGTGCTTTCTGATGATAAAATAGAAAAAGATGACCTGGTATTTTGTTTTAATTTTAGAACGGATCGAGGTAGGCAAATCAGCACGGTACTTACTCAAACTGACTTTCCAGAGTTTGATATGAATACTTTAGATATCGACTATTTCACGATGACAGAATATGATAAAACATATCGTGATGTAAACGTTTTATTTGAAAATCAAGATTTGAAAAATACTTTAGGTGAGGTATTATCAAAAGAAGGCATTGCTCAATTACGAGCAGCAGAAACTGAAAAATATCCTCACGTCACCTTCTTTTTCAATGGGGGCAGAGAAGAACCTTTTGAAGGGGAGCATAGAGTTATGGCTGCTTCACCAAAAGTGGCAACTTATGACTTGCAGCCGGAAATGAGTGCATATGAGCTTACCGAAAAAGTTAGTTCTCATATTGAAGAGCATCAACCAGGGTTCATTTGTGTGAATTATGCTAATCCAGACATGGTAGGTCACACTGGTGTATTTAAAGCTATAGTAAAGGCTTGTGAAACTGTAGACGAGTGTGCTAATAAATTAATCACACTTGCTGAAAACAATAATTACAGTTGTATCATAATTGCTGACCACGGGAATGCCGATAAAGCGATTAATGAGGATGGTTCTCCACATACCGCTCATACCACAAACCTTGTCCCGTGTTTTATCTTAGATAAGGATATACAACAAGTTTCAGATGGAAAGTTAGCAGATATCGCACCGACTATTCTTAATATGATGAGTTTAGAACAACCTTCAGAGTTTGATGGTGAATCTTTGATAGAAAAAAAAGTATAGAAAAGTAAAACTATTACAACATAATAGTGTTACTATCACAAGAGAACAGTAATGCTATCAAATTTATCATTTAGCGTAAGCCAATCTGCTTGTCTCAAGGACCCTACACAAAGTGAGTTGGGTAGAAAAATACTTAAAGAGAGTATTAATCTACTTAGTGATATGGGTTTAGAGCAGTTTACGTTTAAAAAACTTGCAATAGAAATAGGTTCTACCGAGTCCTCTGTATATCGCTATTTCGAGAACAAACATAAACTTCTTGTCTATTTGGTGAATTGGTACTGGAGTTGGTTGCAGAACAAGATATTGATCAAAACATATGGAAACAACTCAGCATTCTATAAATTAGAATCTAGTATAGAATTACTTGCATCTCCCATAGAGCAAGATGATACCTATGATTATATAGACCAAAAGAAACTCTACAATATCATAATCTCTGAGGGAGCAAAGGTCTATTTAGTCAAGGACGTGGATGCAGAAAATAGCCAAGGTGCTTACCTGGCATATAAAGGGTTATGTGCTCAACTCTCGGATTTTATTTTAGCTATTAATCCTAAGTATAAGCATTCTCATACGTTAGCTTCAACTATTATAGAAACATGTCATAATCAGATTTTTTTCAGTGAACACTTACCAAGGCTTACAGATGTATCTGAAGATGATTATGAAGGACTTAAAGACTTTTTGATTCAACTAACATCAGCTACTATACAATAAAAACAATGACTCCTCTTCAACGATTTTTAAATCTATTAAGACAGGACAAAAAGGATCTCACTTACCTGTATATCTATGCAATTTTTAACGGGTTAATTAACCTTTCTTTACCCGTAGGTATACAAGCTATAATGGGACTGGTGCTTGCTGGTAGGCTTTCTGCTACTTGGGGTATTCTGACAGGTGTAGTTATGGTTGGTGTAGCTATAGCTGGTATTTTTCAGATTATGCAACTGTATGTAGTAGAGATTTTACAACGAAGGCTTTTTGCAAGAGCTGCGTTTGAGTTTGCTTATCGTATTCCAAAGTTTAATGTAAAACAACTTGGAAACTATTATGCTCCTGAATTGATTAATCGATTTTTTGATACGGTAAGTATTCAAAAGAGTTTATCAAAAATACTAATTGACTTTCTAGCATCTTCCTTACAGATATTGTTTGGATTGATACTACTATCACTTTATCATCCTGTATTTATTGCTTTTGGTATCGTACTCATTTTAGTCCTCATCCTAATTATATATTTAACTTCAAAAAAAGGACTTAGAACTAGTCTAGCTGAGAGTGACAATAAATATGAAATGGCTTTTTGGTTAACAGAATTAGCAAGAGGCCTTACCACGTTTAAAATGAGTGGGAAGTCTAAATTAAATTTAGATAAGACTGACGTGATAGTAAATAAGTACTTAGACTCTAGAAAAAGTCACTTCCGGGTGTTGCTAAGTCAATATGCTAGTGTAATTGGTCTCAAAACATTAGTGACGGCAGGACTATTGATTATCGGTGCTTTGCTCTTAATCTCCAATAGTATTACGATTGGTCAGTTTGTCGCTTCTGAAATTGTTATCATTCTAATTCTTAATTCATCTGAGAAACTGATTATGAGTATGGAAGCCATTTATGATATTCTTACTGCCACAGCTAAACTTGGAAAAGTAACTGATATTGCAATTGAGAATGTTGGTCAAGATGGCATTATTGTGGGTGAACAAGGACCTATAAATCTTAAGGTTGAGAACCTAGATATTACGGGATATTTGGCAGCAGCCAACGTTAAAGAGAATATAAATCTTGAAATAAAGGCGGGAAGTAATGTCTGTATTAGTGGTGCACCGGGAAGTGGAAAGAGTAGTTTGATACAAATCGCAAGCACAAGTATTGATAATTATAATGGAACCATTCTCTATGACAACGTCCCTGTTCAGAACATAAACCTTAAAGATTTAAGAGATAAAATTGGGTACATATTTGATGATCAAGAAATATTCTATGGGAACTTCTTAGAAAACTTGACTCTTGGTAGAGAGGGAATAACTGAACGTGATGCGATTAATATGGCAGAGGAAGTAGGGTTAGACAAGTTAATCAATAGTTTCCCTGACGGGTATCAGCACGTTATTCTTAATTCGACTCGAGTATTTAGTGGCACAGATCGGGTGAGGATGCTGGTAGCAAGAGCTCTTATAGGTCAGCCAAGACTTGTGTTGACTGAAGATCTATTCTCCAACTTAAGAGAAGAAAACAGAAAGCATCTACTTGAACTATTAATGAGAAAGTGCCAAAACACAACACTTATTATGGTGTCAAATAACAAGGAAATACAGTCAATGTTTACAGAAAGAATAGAACTCTAATCGAAGAAGAAAAATCATGCTAAACATTTCACACAATACAATAAAAGGAGCCAAAGAATTGTCCTATTCTTCCTTGAAAGATATAAAAAACAATCTAGCTAAAGAGGTATTTATTAAAGTCATAATTGGCATATTTCTTCTGCTAATCGTCTCATTATTTCTACCTTGGACCCAAAACATTCAGACAAAGGGTTTTGTCACTGCTTTAAGACCGGATGAGCGTCCACAGACCATTCAAAACACCATCCCTGGTAAGATTGAAAAATGGTATGTGCAGGAAGGAGACTTAGTTGAAAAAGGAGATACAATTTTGTTTATGTCAGAGATCAAGACAGAGTATTTTGATCCAGAACTAATTCAACGGACTAAAGAACAAGTGGAGGCAAAAGCCTCTGGCATAGAGGCTTATGCGAATAAGCTCAAAGCTCTAGATAATCAAATTAACTCGCTGAATGATTTACAACGCTTTAAGATCAGAACTGTTGACAATAAAGTAAAGCAAGCAAAGCTTCAAGTTACTACTGACAGTGCATCTTGGCGTGCTGCAGAAATTGATTTTGAAACAGCTAAGGTGCGTTTAGAGCGTCAAGAAGAAATGTTTAGACAAGACCTCATTTCGCTGACCGATTTAGAAAGTAGAAGGCTGAAGCTGCAGGAGACTAAAGCAAAAGCTATCGAAGCTGAAAACAAGTTTGGATTAAGTGTCAATAGATATATCAATACGCTAATTGAGCAAGATCAAGTAGTGAGTGAGTTTGCAGAAAAAATTTCAGATGTAGAAAGCAAAAGATCGAGTGCAGGTAGCGAATTGTTTAAGGGATTGTCTGACATGGCAAAAATGAGAAATCAATTAGCGAACTATGAGCTGAGACAAGATCAATATTTTGTAGTAGCTCCTAGACAGGGCTATTTAACTCAAGCCTTAGAAGCTGGAGTAGGTGAAAACATAAAGGAAAACACCCCTATAATCACTATAGTACCTGAAACGTGGAAGAAAGCAGTAGAGGTATACGTAGATCCGATAGACTTACCACTTGTTAAAAAAGGAAATGAAGTCATGTTCCTATTTGATGGTTGGCCAGCTGTAGTGTTTTCTGGATGGCCACAGTTAAGTTACGGTACGTTTCCAGGTATTGTAAATGCAATAGACTATAATATCAGTTCGAATGGGAAGTATAGACTTCTAGTGGTGGAATCCGAGGAAAAGCCTTGGCCCGCCGAAGTGAGATTAGGCTCAGGTGCTAGAGGAATTGCATTGCTTAATAACGTACCAGTGTGGTATGAATTATGGCGACAATTAAATGGGTTTCCTCCTGACTATTATAAAACTGATAGAGCTAGACAGATATACGATCAGAAGAAAAAAGATGCTGAACAAAAGAAGAAGTAAAATATTCGTTCTCTTTCTCTTTACGTTTTCAATTGTATCGGCACAATCTATTGATACAATTGGATTTAAAGAACGTGATTTTCTAAGGCAATTACTGCAAAATTCTCCCGCAGCTCAAAATAGCCAGTTGTTCATGGATATGCAAGATGCAGAGTATAGAGAAGCACGTGCAGCTTTTGAACCCAAATTGGCCGGTGACTTTGGTGCTAAACAGTTTGATTCAAAAGAATATTACAACAAGTTCCAGTCTGGGTTAAAGGTGCAAACTCCTTTCGGAATAAATGTCAATGGGGGATATGAAAATAACAACGGTCAGTTTCTTAATCCTGAAAACAATGTGCCTGCTCAGGGACTTGCTTATGTTGGCATAGAGGTGCCTCTTGGTTCAGGTTTATTTACCGATAGTGATAGAGCATTGGTAAAGCAACGGAAAGTAGAAAGAGATGCGGCCTCACTTGTGTTTAATTTAGAAATGAATGACTATACGCTAGAGGCAGGTACAGTATTTTGGCAATGGTATGGAGAGATTCTGAAACTTGAGCTGTCGCAGGAAGCGGTCCGAAGAGCTACGAACCGTTTCAACTTTGTCAAGAGTAAAAACCGGATTGGTGAAGCAGCTGGGATTGACACGTTGGAATCTTTCATAAATCTGCAGAATAGACAAAACTATAATTATAACATTCAAGTAAAGTGGTTTAAAATTTCTTCTTATCTAAAAAACTACATTTGGGATAGCACTGCCATTAATAAACCAGTTGCTCCCATTGCAGATAGAGAATACGATGCTTTGGTTTTAGACACCTTTTACAATCAAGAATTATTAGCACAGCACCCATTACTCCTGATGCTTGAAGTTGATTCTACGGTAAATGCAATTGACTACAGATTGGCCAAGGAATTTCTGAAACCACAAGTAGATTTAGCACTTAAGCTTCAAGAGGCAGGAAATGAACTAGGGGAGGGCTCCTACGATCCTGCAAACAACAACTTCGTAGGTTTCAATATCTACATGCCCCTGCTAATGAGAAAGCAACGAGCAAAAATGCGTCAGTTGGAGTATAAAAATGATATGATAGCGAATAAGCGAAGTGAGCTTGAAGTGAAGTTGAATAATAATATAAATATCTCCCAAACGAATAGCTCTACATTAAAGCTAAATATGGAAATGCTTCGAGTTGCAAGTGCCAATTACAAAGCTTTGTTAGATGCAGAAATAACCAAATTTAGATTAGGCGAAAGCTCAGTCTTTATGGTAAATAGTCGAGAATTAAAGTGGATTCAAGCCCGAGAAAAGTATATCAAAGCGTACGTAGATTTTAGAATTGAAATACTAAAATATTATCATTCTCTTGGGGTCTTAAATCAATTGGTACTAGAATAGTTGATTTTAGTTCAAACTGCTAGTTTAGTGAAGGATAAGAATAGAAAGTTAACTTTGAACTAATGGATTATAATCTTATTATGGTATCCCTTTCAGTCAGTATCGTACTATCTTATTTCTTTAGTGAGATATCAAAACGTACCAATATACCATCGGTACTTATGCTCATAGTAGCAGGAGTTGGTCTTGGTCAATTTCTAAATTATTATCCTGCATACAAAATAGACTTTTTCCCTTATCTAAAGATTTTAGGGACAGTTGGTCTAATCATGATTGTGCTTGAGGGAGCTCTGGATCTGGAGCTTTCAAAAGAAAAAAAGAAATTAATCATAAGAGCTACCTTCTTAGCAATTCTTGGGATTTTCGGGAGTATCATAGTAATGGCACCAATTTTCCATTTTATGTTAAAAATGAGTTGGTCACTTTCCGTGCTTTACGCTACACCTTTAGCTGTGATAAGTAGTGCTATTGTACTGCCAAGCGTAACTAGTTTGGAAGAGAATGACAGAGAACTGCTTATTTATGAAAGTTGTATTTCTGACATCGTTGGTATTATGATGTTTAATCTGATTGTAAGCATTCTAGAATCAAATCAAGTAGGTTCTTCTGTTGGCGAATTTGCATTTGAAGTGCTAGCTACTATAGTCGTTTCACTAGCCATAGGTATTGGCTTGGTACTACTTTTTAAGTTTTTAAACGCAACGGTAAAACTCTTCTTTTTCATTTCTATTCTGATTTTAATCTATGCTCTGGGTAAAATGATACACTTAAGTCCCCTAGTATTGATTTTAGTCTTTGGTCTTATTTTAAAGAACCACCATCTAGTTTTTCGAGGACCGCTAAAAAATCTTATGACCCGTATGGAGTTTCGAAAAATGGAAAAAGACTTCCATATCATCTCTAGAGAAACTGCGTTTGTTTTAAGAACGTTTTTCTTTATCGTTTTCGGACTAACTATAGACTTAGGATCTCTGGTTGATGTAGATGTTTTAATTATTAGTATTATGGCATTCATAGGTATTTTGTTGGTTAGAATAGTCCTATTAAAGTTGATAACTAAAGAAGCTACGGCTATACTAGAATATGTAGCACCTAGAGGATTAATTACGATTTTACTCTTTTATAATATCCCTTACAGTTTAGTCTCAGACAAGTTTCAGCCAGGAATTATCCTTTGGGTTATAATAATCACTAGCTTGTACATGTCCTATGGTTTGATTCGTGGTGCTGGTAGGTCTGACAAATTAGAATCTCCAGGGATTGAACCTGATGTCGGTTAATATCTTTTAATTCAGGTTCTTGAAACTATACCCTAAGCTTATATTACTTACTCTATAAATAGCGTTACTTTGTTTTCCACTAGCATAGTCTTGCGGAGGTATATTTACATAGTTTCACTTTTTTTAAACTTGTCCTCCTATGGACAGTTTGGGGAAATAGTAGAGATCAATATTCTTCCTAATAGAGGAGATACTATTCAACTAGATTCAGGATTTATCTTACAGCCTAGTATTTCTATTTCAGGTTACTCCCAGTTTTCTGATTATAGAGCTTTTGAAAACAAACTGATTTGGATGGCTAAGACTCCTCAAGATTCAATTCCTGTTACCTTCCAGAAACTTGATTTCAAGATTGTTTATCAGAATAAGGATAAAAGTATTATTCAAAGAGAATTTAGAGAAAATCCATTTTCATACACACCATCCAGTTCCAGTGGTCAGACAGACTATGGAGATTTACAAACCGCTGGTAATGTATCTAGAGGAGTTGGCTTCGGCAATAATCAAGATGTGGTGGTGAACTCAAATCTAAACCTAAGAATACGAGGCACAGTCGCTGATGATGTAGATGTATTAGCTGTTATTAGTGATGAGAATAACCCCATTCAGCCTGAAGGGAATACACAGCAGATTCAAGATTTTGATCAAGTTTATATCACTCTGAGTAGGGATAGTAGTAAGCTTACTATGGGAGATTTTTTGATGAAAAGACCCCAGCACTCTTATTTTTTGAATTATTACAAAAAGAATAGAGGATTACAGTTCGAAAATGTACTTCGAAAAGGGAATGATTGGAGAGTACATACACAAGCTGAGATTGCTATGTCAAGAGGAAGATTTAGTAGAAATAGGATTGAAGGTATAGAGGGAAATGCTGGACCCTATAGGCTAAGTGGAGAAAATGGAGGGATATTCATAATCGTAATCGCAGGGACAGAAAACGTCTATCTAGACGGTAAGCAGCTTACTAGGGGTGAGAATCAAGATTATGTAATAAACTATAACACAGGTGAAATTACATTTACTCCTCGTATTTTGATCACCAGATACAGCAGAATTGTAGTTGAATTCCAATACTCGGATAGAAATTATGGAAGGTCCGTAGCTCATTTAGGAAGCAGCGTTTCAAAGGGAAATTATACTGTTTATGCGAATTTTTTCAATGAAATGGATCTCAAATCACAACCGTTTCAGCAAAGTCTGGAAGCTTTTGATTCTAGCAACAATATCTCTGCTAGTGAATTGCTCGCATCTGCAGGAGATAGCTTGGCTTTTTTCCCAAGAGCTGTAAGACAAGAAGCCTACAGCAATGAACGAATAATGTATACTAGGGTGCAAGGAGGTTCAGATTTTATCTACATATACGCACCTGACCCTGGTGCGATAGATACTTTTTACGAGGTTAGTTTCACAAATGTTGGATTGAATAGAGGTAGCTACATACAAGCCCAAACTGGGGCAAATGGAAAAGTTTTTGAGTATGTCGGTCCTAGCCTAGGAAACTATTCTCCAGTTGAGGTCCTAATAGCTCCTACAAGTCTTACAAGTTTTAATCTAGGGCTAGTCTACGAATCAGAGAACAAGGCTACTGGAATAGAGTATAGCTTGAGCTCCAAAGATCTCAACACATTTTCATCAATAAATGATAATAACAATAGCGGTTTTGGATTAAAACTATTTAGACGGACTGAAAGGAGATTAAGAGACTCTTCAGATTGGGAAGTGCACAGTAATATTGACTATGAGTTAGTAAGTGGTAGGTACAATTTTGTAGAAAGATACCGAGGTGTTGAGTTCGATAGACAATGGACCAAAGTACTTGAAAATCCTACTGCACTTTCAGCATTTCTTCCATCTTTTGAGCATATCGCGAATGCTTCATTTGGTTTACGAAAAGACAATTTTTCATTCATTTCAAATCAATCTTCTTACTTTTTAAGACCCGCTAACTTCTCAGGACTCTCTAACACAACTAGGGGTGCTCTAATCTGGAATAAAATTAGTTTAAATAGTTCATTGGAAATTCTACAATCTGAGTCCAATCAGTCCGACTCCAATGCACTTCAAAATGATTTTTATAGTTTAGGAATTAATATTGAACGACCGATTAGAAATATTGTTCTTGGATTTGGACTGCAATCGGAACAAAGTGCATTTAAGTCTGATAGCTTAGAAAGTCAGAGCTATGGGTTTGATCAGTACCGAGGCTTTATTCGAAATGGAGACAGTAGTAAATTCAATTATCAGCTTACTGCAGCACAACGAACGGATAGATTGCCAAAGAATGAAGGGTTTTCAACCTCCACTATAGGCAGGGATATTGGGTTTCAAAGTAATTATAGGAGTAAAAAAAATCAGAGAATTGATCTAAGCACTATTTATAGGCAGTTAGAGATTACTGATACCACATTGAGCTCCACTGATGTTGAAAACACTTTACAAAGTCGACTAGAACTTAATCTTAAGTTTTTAAAAAATCTTATACGATCTCGAACCTTTTATGAAATTAGCACTGGGCAAGAGCAGCGAAGAGAGTTTCAATATCTCAAGGTACAACCAGGAAATGGAGTGTATGTGTGGAACGACTATGACAGCAATGGTTTAAAAACCTTGAATGAATTTGAAATTGCTTCGGAGTTAGATCGTCCACGAGCAGATCACATAAAGATTTTTACACCAGTAGCGGGCTTTTTTACCACTCAAGCAAATCGAATAAGTCAAACCTTAGAAATCAATCCTGCAGTTTTTCGTAAGTCGAGACAAAAAAGTATACCATTCTACTCAAGGTTTAATAGTCTGACTACTCTCATATTGGACAGAAAAGCCTTGCCCACGGATGTCGGTGCATTTCTAAATCCTTTTGAACAAAATCTAGAAGACACCAGTCTTATAAATAGCTCTCAAAATTTACGTTCTACATTATTTTTCAATCGTGGTAATTCGAAGTACAGTCTAGATTATACTTATATCTCAGGGAACTCTAAAGTGTTACTCACCAATGGTTTTGATAGTAGGTCGAATGTCGAACATGTATTGAATTCAAGAATAAACTTAGGAAGACAATTTACCCTAAATACGCGGCTGAGAGGAGGAGAGAAGCTTTTTGAAAGTCAGTTTTTTACAGCAAACAACTATCAGTATAGTTTTCTAGAGGTCCAACCTAAGTTGCAAGTTTTATTCAAGCAGCTATATCGGATAGAATTACTGACTAAGTACTTTTCTGCAGCAAATGAAGAAGCATTTGGAGGGGAGACTTCCGAAAGTATTGAAGTAGGAGGGAATTTTAAATATGCCAAAGCCACAAAAGGAACCTTGGATGCTTCAGCGAGTTTTATTCGTGTTAATTATGATGGTAGTGCCAGTTCTAACCTAGGTTATGAGTTATTAAGAGGTTTGCAAGATGGGAATAATGCGACTTGGAGGCTGGGTTATCAAAGAACACTGGCTAATAATATACAAGTGGTCCTAAGTTATGATGGACGAAAAAGTGAAGATGCACCCATTATCCACTTAGGTAGATTGGTTGCCAGATACTTATTCTAATTTAGAATTACTTCTTTAGCAGTTTAGTCCCGTCTTTGCTGAGTTCCACAATTCTGTTTTTGTATAGATTTCCGAGTGCTCTTTTAAATGCTTTTTTACTCATTCTAAACACACTTTTTATTTCCTCTGGATCACTTTTATCGTGGTACTTGAAAAATCCACCCTCTTTATTTAAGATATCTAATACAGACTGAGTTACAGAGTCTATTTCATTTCGATAACCTTGAGGTCTCAAGACTATGTCTAGTTTGCCATCGGCACGTACATTTTTAACATACCCTTTCAGTTTATCACCAATAGTAATCGGCTGATGTACCTCGGAGTGAAAAATCAAGCCTTGATACATTTGATTTACGATAACACTCATACCTAAATCGGAACGTTTGTAGACTAATAATTCTACCTCATCACCTTCTACTACATCAAGATCCTCCGTGAAAATGAAATCTTCCAGCTGAGCTGAACCTATTAGTCTATCAGTCTCCTCATCTACTAAACAAAAAACTACATACTTTTCACCCTCTTCCATTTTGATAGGCTGTTCAGAATAGGGTACCAATAATTGCTTAACTACTCCCATATCTATAAATGCCCCAGCTTTATTGACATCTTTGACTTCCAAGTATGCAAATTCATCGACCTGAATTTTAGGTTTCAATGTAGTTGCTACCGGTCGTTGTTCATTATCCTTGTATAAAAATACCTCCAGCTGATCTCCTAATTTTAAAGAATCTGGAACATAAGCGTTTGGAAGAAGAACTTCATTGCCTTCTTCATCCATCAGATAACAGCCATTTTCTGTAGTTCTTGCTGCTTTTAGAGAGTTTGATTTACCGATTTCCATTTTTTGATGAGTGCAAAGGTATGTTAACTAAAACTAAGTCTGAACCCGAAAAACATCCTAGTTCAGTCTTTAAGTATTTCTAATTTACCTATGCATGTAAATCTATCAAATACATTTATTCCGTGGGGTGCCTCAGCAAGCTCTTCAGTCAGATCTTGACCTGCCCAATGCTCATAGTGTATACCATTTTTCCAAAGTCTACTTTTAGTCACATCATAGACGAATCCACTGTAGGCTATCCAAATAGAATCTTTATCCTGACCATTATTTAAACTTAGTTTTCGTTTTGAAATAATGGGTAAGTTGCTGTCTTTCATATTTGCTGCCTATTTTAGCCCTCAATTTTAAACTCTATGCGGGTAAAAGTACTCATCGTATTGGTAATAGTTTACATTCTAGCAGCATTTACTTGGCTTACTTTCTCTCTGCTGAACTATGCTAATACAGATTATAAGCTAAAGAACGATGTACTTCAAGCAGGTTTAGGGGCTTGTACTCTTAATGTTTTACAGCAAGCAAAAAATGATCAGCTTGGCTCGGATACAACTACAAGTTATTTCTTAAAACAACTTAAACTAGATCTAGATACAAATCAATTAAAGGCATACATCTCCAAGCGATTTAAGGATAACTACATAGCTGACCTAAAGAGTATTGATGGGAAGAATTTCGTTATACAATTGGGTATTAATCCAACCAAAATGAAAGCTCTTCAAAACGAAAACTTTCAGCAACGGAATATATGGCTGTATCAAAGCATACTTTTACTGGTACTTGTAGCAGCAGGAATCTACGGGGTTTACTATAGTATCGACAGTATTTATAAATTGAACAAAAGGCAAAATAACTTCCTTTTGTCAGTGACACACGAGTTTAAAACTCCTATTGCAGCGATAAGGTTGATGCTTCAGACCAGTAAGAATCCTAGAGTAAAAGAAGAGAAAAAGAATGAACTTATAGATAAGAGTATTCAAAACACCTACAGATTAGAAGAATTAGCAGAGAATATGCTAATCTCAATGCAAATAGAGAATAATAAATACCAATATTCATTATCAGATGTAAATCTGAGTGAAATGGTAGAGCAGGTAGTTAGTAATCAGAGTATTAAGGGGGAAATAATTTCAGACATAGAACCAAATTTAATTCTGAATGGAGACGGCTTTATACTTAGGATGGTCATTAATAACTTAATTGAGAACGCATTTAAGTACTCCAATAATCAACCCATAGAAGTCTTATTTAAACAAGAGGGAAACAAGAAAGTATTAGAGGTAAAAGATCAAGGAGTAGGTATCTCTAAAAAGGATGCTAAACAAATTTTTAAGAAATTTTATAGAGTCCAAGATGAAGAAACACGCACTACCAAAGGAACAGGACTCGGTTTGTTTATTGTCAAGCAAGCTACTGAAAGGCATAATGGTGAAGTGTCTGTAAGTGCCAATAAACCAAAAGGTTCTGTATTTAGAATTGTACTGCCTTGACTTATTTGTGATATTACTCTGACTTTGAAGTCCCCATAAAATTACAACTTTGTGTAGAAGCAAAAAGCTAATAATTGAATATGAAAAAACGAATCCTTGTAGTAGAAGACGAAAAACATCTTGCAGATACAATCAAACTAAACCTTGAAATAGAAGAGTATCATCCAATTTTAGTGCACGATGGAGCTTCGGCAATTTCTACTTTTAAAGAACAGAGATTTGATTTAGTTATCCTGGATATCATGATTCCTAATATTGATGGCATAGCTGTTTGTGAAAATATCAGACTTCAAGATTCTGATGTTCCTATAATGTTTCTAAGTGCAAAATCTTCAGCAGAGGATAGAGTTCTAGGATTGAAGAAAGGGGGAGATGACTATCTCACAAAACCGTTCAACCTTGAAGAGTTGTTGATTAGAATTGATAAACTAATCACAAGAAATGATGAAAATGGAAAATCTGAGAGTATAAGTGAGTATAGTTTTGGGCCAAATTCTGCGAACTTTGACAGTTACGAAGCTGTAGGTAAAGACGGAAAATTTTCATTGACTAAAAAGGAAGCTCTATTACTTAAACTGCTCATAGAGAACAAAGATGAAGTCGTAAGTAGGGAAAAAATATTGCAAACTGTTTGGGGCTATTCGGTTTACCCTAGCACGAGGACTATAGATAACTTTATTTTAGCATTTAGGAAGTATTTTGAGGAAGACCCTAAGAATCCTAAGTTTTTCCTTTCCCTCCGAGGAGTAGGTTATAAGTTTACAAATCCTGCACAATAGACCTGCAGACCTTCTAGTTGTTTATAACTTACATCTTGGCATTTTTTAGCCGTTGTCTGTTATAAGTATTTTTGTGCATACATATATTACTTAATGCACGAGCAAATATTAATCGTCGATTATGGTTCTCAATTCACTCAGCTAATAGCTAGACGCATCCGTGAATTAAACATTTATTGCGAAATTCATCCTTTTAATCATTTACCTGAATTATCTCCAAATTTGAAAGGAGTTATATTATCAGGAAGTCCAGCATCTACGACTGATGCAAATGCACCAGTAGCCGATTTAGATATTATGAATCTAGACGTGCCAGTACTAGCAGTTTGCTATGGAGCTCAGTTTTTAGTAGCTAAAAATGGGGGTAAGGTTGAGAAATCTATACACAGGGAATATGGGCGAGCAAATTTGACTATATCTGAACACTGCGAATTACTTGCGGGTATTTCAGATGGTAGTCAAGTATGGATGAGTCACGGTGATACTATTCTGGAAATGCCTGAACAGACTCAGATTTTAGCAAAAACTGATACTATTCCAGTCGCAGCATTTAGATTCAGTGAAAAAGAGATTTATGCAGTACAGTTCCATCCAGAAGTGAGTCACAGTGTTGATGGAAAAGTACTTTTACAAAACTTTACTCAGTCGATTTGCGGTTGCAGTGGTGACTGGACTCCTGCACACTTTGTGACAGAGAGTGTAGAACATTACAAGAGTATTATTGGGCAGGATAAAGTAATAATGGGATTGAGTGGCGGAGTGGACAGCTCTGTAGCTGCATTTATACTACACAAGGCAATAGGAGATAATCTAGTTGGTATTTTTGTGAATAATGGGGTACTCAGGAAAAATGAATATGAAGAAGTACTCGAGGCCTACAAAGGTTTAGGATTAAATGTAATTGGAGTCGATGCTTCGGAGATGTTTATAAGCAGATTGGCAGGAGTAAAAGATCCTGAGACAAAACGGAAAATAATCGGGAATACGTTTATAGAGGTTTTCGATGATGAGGCGTCTAAAATAGCTGATGCTAAGTGGCTTGGACAAGGAACTATTTATCCAGATGTTATAGAATCAGTTTCTGTTAATGGTCCTTCAGCAACTATCAAATCCCATCATAATGTAGGAGGATTACCAGATGATATGGAGCTTAAGTTAGCGGAGCCTTTGAGACTTCTTTTTAAAGATGAAGTTAGAAGAATAGGAGCTGAGATTGGAGTTCCTAAGCTAATATTGGATAGACATCCATTTCCTGGTCCAGGACTTGCAATTAGAATTATTGGAGATATAAATGAGAGAAATGTAGCAATACTTCAAGAAGCAGACTCTATTTTTATAAGTGAAATGAAGAATGCGGGATTGTACAACCAAATTTGGCAAGCTGGTGCTATGTTCTTACCAGTGCAGTCAGTTGGAGTTATGGGAGATGAACGGACTTATGAAAACGTAATTGCCCTTAGAGCAGTAACTTCGGTTGATGGTATGACCGCTGATTGGGCAGATTTACCACATTCATTTCTCGCTAAAGTATCTAATAGGATAATCAATCAAGTAAAAGGAATAAATAGAGTAGTATATGATATCAGTTCAAAACCTCCAGCGACTATTGAGTGGGAATAGGAAGCTTAGTTTCTTACTAATTATTCCTTTCTTGCTAATTTCTTGTGGAGCTTTCAAAAAAAGCCAACCTACACCTTGGCCATCAGATGACGAAATAGGAGAGGTGAAGAATGAAACAGAGGTTGAGACTAAGGATGAACCTACTTCAGATGGAGATAAGGTTCTCAGCAACGAAACTAAACACAAAAAATACGAAGAGGTAAATTTCAAGGGAGATCAATACCAAGTCCCAATTCACAAAAAAGAATTTGAAATTGCTGTATTGCTGCCGTTTCATTCTGATGCTTCCAATTCATCAATAGATCAGCGAAGATCAAATATTATGCTCGAGTATTATCAAGGAATGAAGCTTGCTATTCCGGAACTGGAACACTTAGAATCTAAGTTTCTTATACGATACTATGATACAGATAATGATACCAATAAACTCAAGGAATTACTTAAGAATCCTAAAATTGAGAATGTAGACTTAATCTTAGGTCCTACAGATAATGATCAGCTGAGAATCGCTGCTTTTTTTGCTAGGAAAAGGGAAATTCCTCTAATTTCTCCAATTACTACAATTGATAAATTGTGGAGCGACAACCCATATGTTTTTAATGTCAATCCCTCTGATAAAATGCAAGTCCAAGAATTCTTGCACTACTTTAATCAAAATCATACGGGAGAAAAACTATTGATTGTGAGGGATGGTAAATACTTTGATAGGTCTTTTGGGCAGACTTTAGTGGAAGAGTGTATAGCAAAAGGTGTGAAGTATCAAGAAGTAAAATACTCAGGAAAAATACGTTGGAATGAACATGTGTCTGACGAAGGTACCGTGGTGTTTCATACAGGCAGAACTAAAACAGCAATGAGTAATGTTGTAACAGGACTACAAAATCGTTCAAAAGGAGTGACCCTAGTTGGACCCGAAGATTGGATGGATTTATCAAGTGTAGATTATGCTCAACTCCAAAAACTGAATATTACGTATATATCTACCAATAAGGCTCAAATACCAAATGATATGGCGGATAAACTATATAGCAGTTATACATCGAGTTATAATGGTACTCCGAGTTTTTACACCTACATGGGTTATGATCAGCTTATGTTTGCTTGTGAGTCACTTGATGCTTTTGGAAAGTACTTCCCACTTTTTCTAGAAAATAAATCTATAGAGTACTCTAATACAGATTTTAGACTTATCAAATCAGAAAATTCATTTCACAACTTGTATCTAGGGATTTTTCAATTAAAAGAAGATAGATTAATTAAAGTCAACTAGTTGCGATATTATCGATCACGTTTTTATTCAGCTCTTCAGCTTTTTCAGAATTATGAGTACCCTGAGCCATTTCATGTAACAGCTAAGAATTATTTTAAATCTTCGAAAAAGTTTGGTTCAAAAGACCGAAAGGCAATCTCAGAGCTATGTTATACTTATCTGAGAACAGGTCTTATGTTTAAGGATATTTCGATACAAGAGGGATTACTTCTTAGTGGGTTATACCTAGAATGGGATGACCTAAGCGATTGGAATAAGCTTTCTACAGAGTTACAGTATACCCATGAAGTAGATTTAAGATCTCAGAAGATGTACTTAGTACAGCTAGGTTATAAGCCCAAGTACTATCCTGATGAGTTTTTGATGCCTGAGTTCAATGAGCATTTGAGCCCAAGGAATATAAGCTTTAGGCCAAAAAACTGGGCAAAAGATCACACTGATACTGAATCAAGGTATCTTGGTTTAATAGGTACGAAGGAAATAAGTCACAACGCTATATTAGAGGATACGATTCAAGTGCAGGATTTATCATCACAATTTATTTGTAGCAAAATTGAGGTGACGCGTAAAGATAAAGTGTGGGATGTATGCTCAGGGGCTGGTGGTAAGACATTAAACTTATCAAGTCGCGGAGAGGGAAAGTTTTATCTTAGCGATATTCGGCCTCAGATATTGTCAAATGCAAAAAATCGGCTAAATGCAATGCACTATGAGGGCTTTTATGCTACTGTAGATTTAGCGACCAAAAAATCATCTATTGATTTCGGAGATGAAACTATTTCATATGATTCGTTTGACATTATAATAGCAGATGTACCTTGCAGTGGAAGTGGAACTTGGTTCAGAACCCCTGAGCATTTTACGAGGTTTGACTACAGCTCGTTAGAATCATATATCAATCGTCAAAAATCAATTGTCAAAAATGCTTTTCCTTTTCTGAAAAGTGGAGGAAAGTTTTATTACCTCACGTGCTCAATATTTGAAGAAGAAAATAGTCAGATAAAAAACTGGATGCTGGAGAAATTTGATGTTGAATTAAAGGACGAAATTGCTTTTAACGGAATTGAGCATCGTTCTGATGCAATGTACATGGCCAGTTTTATAAAAAAGTAGCTAGTTGCTATTTTTGATTTTGGTGGGAACGGACTTTAGGACCAAGTCATAACTGTGATCTACTAATTGTAAAAACAGATTATCATCAACATCATCATTTATCGTAACTGTATTCCAATGTTTTTTATTCATATGAAAACCAGGTTTAATGGATTGATATGCTTCTCTGAGCTCGATAGCTTTTTCGGGTTCACACTTCATATTTGCAGAACGGAAGTCCTCTATATTACATAGACAGAACAGTTTAGAATATACCTTGAATACTAAGGTGTCTGGACCAAATGGTGTATCCTCAGTAACATTTGGTTTACTCAAACAATAATCTCTTAATTGCTCAATATCCATGGTTTATTCTGTATAATGTAAAAGATGAATCTTTGTAAGCAATTGTGCAGGATTTAAGAAAATTTGGCTGATCTGATTGAAACTGAGTAATATCATCAGATTTGCATATAACAAAACCAGGTTTCAATTTTTCGAGGTAGTAGATAAATGGGCTCTCTTCTCGCTGTAGTTCTTCAGTATTAAAGGTAGCACCCCTTCTCTCCAAATGGACCAAAGTAAAATTAGGCTCAGGAGTATAAACAGAGAATATCAATTCATCATCTTTTACTATTGATTCAATTTTTTGCTCGACATTATTTAACCATTTGTAATCATAACTCTCTGGTGAGTTATCAATCCACACAGTTTCGCTCATTCTGTTAAAGTAGCGTTTATTTCCATAAGAGTATGACGAAATAGCAAAGAGACTTACTAGAACTAATGCCATGTTGGGATGAACATAAGGAGCTATACGTTTTAAGCTAGTCAATGCAAATAGTATTATTATAGGCATAAATGTGGCTAAAAAGTAGTAGTCATGATTCATATACTGAACACCAAATAATATTATTAAACTTATTAGCCCGAGACTAATTAAAACACCGAGCTGACAGTACTTATTTCTAATTGAGAAATACTTGAATCTAAATAGACTAATAAGAGTTATAACACCCAATAGAATTTGTTGAGATCGATTTAAATATTCATTCATAAATCGAGAAGCAATTTCTATTACATGCCGGAATTCATTCCAATTAGACACTGGCACACTAGAGCTCAAAAAGACGTAAGAATAGTATTCTTTATTTCGCAAATGAACATAGTTATAATCATAGTAAAATACTCCTAATCCGATGAGAATAGAAATGAAAATCACCATCGTAAGTCTAAGATTCCAGCTTCTCCAGTGTTGTAAAAAGAATATGGAAACAAAACTGATGAAATATATGCCAGAAGAAGCCTTAATGAGGAGGGATAATCCACTAAGCATAAGGATGATATATATATATCTGCTGAAATTCTTTTGAAAGAAATAAAAGGAAATAAGGATTAGGGATAAGGCTAAGATATCTGGTGTAAAATTAAAACTATAATACACCAATATAGGGGATGAGAAGATACCAATAAAGGTCATCACCTTGAATACTAGGTTTTCACTGTTTAGGATGAAGAATGTTAAGAGGAATAATGAACTAAATAAACAGAGGAATGTAATTCCGCGATAGAGCAAAGGCAAATAGTCAATGGGGTAACCAATCTGCACAATTTTAGCTAGGACGAATTGAAAGCCTGAGAACTCTACCCCAACATTTCCATTGATTGTTTTCGTGCTGTAGGTAGCTGGGTCAGTCAGTTCTTTACCTTCTATATATCTCAAGCATAAAGCTAATCTATCGGCCTGTGCCCATTGATGTATTCCTTGTGGTTTACTGTTTAAAAAACCGAGATATGTAGTTGAAACGACTAATAAACACATGAAAGTGTAAATTAAAAGCAACGTTTTCTTGCTGGTAGTCGTCATCTTTATAGAAATCTTATCTTTGAGAGCTTATGAAATCTATGAAATTTCCCCTCGCACTCATATTTCTTTTTTCATTTTTTTCATCTAACGCCAAAAATAGCACGGATCCCGAATTAAGCTCTCAAAAGGAGAAGATTTCTCAACAGCTTGAAGCAAATATTGCCTCATCTCACGCATTATTTGAGAGAAATGATGGCCAGTACGAAGGAGATTTTGAGTATAGATTTTCAAGTAACTCAGCTTGTGTCGATTTTTACACGAACAAGATTTTCTTCAGTATACGGAAGGTGAAACGTGATTTCAATCCGAAAAAGCTCGAAGAACCTATGTTGTTCGAATATGTGTCGTGGGAAATTGAATTATTGAACAGCAAAGCAACTAATATTCAAAATGTTGGGAATCTAAAGACGCTTAACGTCAATTACTTCGACAAGAACGCCAATGTCATCAAGAAAAAAACAGCGGAAGAAATTATTTATACCAACGTATACGACGATATAGACCTAAAATTTTATAAAAATGAAAAAGGTGAGTTAAAGTACGATTTCGTTTTGCATCAAGGAGCCTCTCTTAGTGACATTCAACTTAGGTACAACAACGTAAAAAACCTGAAAGTAGGCAAAGATGGCGGCTTATCATACAAAACTGAGTGGGGTAAGGTGAAAGAAGAATCACCTTTTTCATATAAAACATCAGATGAACAGGAAATAACTATAGAGTATGATGTAACAGATGATATACTATCATTCAAAGCTGACTTTGACCAAGTAGATGAAGAAATAATTCTCGATCCTATTTATGTAGATTGGAGTAGTTATTTCTATGGATCAGGTAGTACGTCTCAGACTTGGAGCTATACTTGGGTTTATGACTTAGATATAGATGATGAAGACAACCTGTATGTTGCAGGACTTACAAACGACAATTTTCCAGGAACAAATAATTCATATAGCAGTTCACCAAATGGATTTTATGATGCTTTCGTTTGTAAAATGAGCCCTAAAGGTGATAGCATCATTTGGTTCTCATATCTTGGAGGAGATAACTACGAGTATTGCTTTACTCTTGGTGTGAATTCTGACAAAGAGCCAGTAGTTGCAGGCTTTACAAGAAGTACCGATTTCCCAATTACACCAAACGCTTATGACGAAACAGGAAATATTGGCTCAGGGTTTAGTTGGCGTTACGCTGGATATGTAACCAAGTTTTCTAAGAATGGAGATCAACTCATATTTTCTACATACTTAGGTGGTAGTGGTTCTGAGTTGATTCAATCACTTGTGCTGGATGATGCTGGAGATATTTACCTAACAGGTCAAACGAATTCAGCAGATTATCCGACTACAGTTGGAGCTTACCAGACCACCTATAACGGTTCGTCAACTACATCTTGGTGGAATGGAGGGGATGCTTTCCTCACTAAAATGAAAGCTGATGGTACTGATTTGATATTTTCTACATTTTTAGGTGGTCCTGGGGATGACGTAGGATATCAAGTGGCTGTTAGTCCAAAAAATGATATATATGTGGTTGGGAAGACCTCATCTAGTGGTTTTCCTAGAACTCCTGGTTCCCGGATATTTAATTCAGGTTTGAATGGACTTACTGATGGTTTTATAACAAAGTTTGAACCAAATGGTAAGAAGCTCGGCTATTCAAAATTAATGGGAGGAAGTGGAGAAGACTGGTTTGAAGGTGTTTATATAAATGAAAGAGATGAAGCTTATGTTGCTGGGATTTCTAAATCTAGCAATTTTTATACTTCCGCAAACGCTTACCAAAAGAACTCAAGAGGAGGAGCGGATATAGTAGTTCTTAAACTAAATCCAGGAGGGCAAAATGTTTACTATTCTACTTATCTGGGTGGGGGAGCTGATGAACAATACTATAGCGGTTGGATCTACAACAGCAACGTAAGAATAGCTGCAAATGTGAGAGAGGAAGCGATCATCTGCGGCATAACCAGATCCACTGACTTTCCGGTAACAAGTGATGCACTCATGCTTACAAATCCAAGTACACAGGGTACCAATACTTGGTGGAATACTGCTGCAACTATATCTAAGCTAGATTACACAGGGAGTAAGTTACTTTATGGTACTTATTACGGTGGTTCGAGCTTTGAGGTTCCTGGTGCTAATAAACTAAAGCGAATTAGTTGCTACACTACGATACTCTACGGCGGGTTTACAGCTTCATCCGATTATCCAACTACAGTAGGGGTATTTAAAGAGAATAAACAAACGAATACAACAGGAACATATTGGACGGGTTTTATTTCCAAATTTCGAGATACACTATTCACAGATGAAATTCAGTTAGCCCTCGATGACACAATTGTAGAATGTGACAATGTATTTGAGATTTTGGATGCTAAGAACATAGGAGCAGATATTGTCTGGAATGACGGAGTTACAGATAATGCTAGGTTCGCACTAGATATTGGTACATATTGGGTACAAGCAACCTATGGTTGTGATACGGTAAGAGATACGATTCATTTCTTACTAGACTACTCACCAAAATTGCCAGTTTTACCCGTTGATAGTACGTATTGCGATCAATTTCCAACTATAGATCTATCTGCTTACAACGATACAGTAGATGCAGTGTTCGAGTGGAATACTGGATCGACAGACAGTGCTATTCAAATAAGTGATTCTGGTACATACTGGGTGGATATTATCACTCCAAACTGCGGAACAGAAAGGGATGTGGTTAAATTTGATTTCAAAAAGACCCCTAGTCCTTCCTTTGAAGATAGCACGTTTTGTGATAATGTAGCTATGACTTTAATGGCTGGAGATAGCCTAATTAATGAAGAATCTTACTCCTGGAGTACCGGAGATTCGTCTAGTTCGATTTATATTGATACAACTGGGTTTTACAAAGTTGTGGTATCAAATATTTGTGGCTCAGATTCTTCAACTGCAAATATCTACATGATTACAACTCCAGAAATGACATTGCCAGAGGACTCTGTATTTTGTAATGATGTAGAGCTACTCTTACGTTTTGGAAAACCTGATAATGATGAAAATTACCGCATTACAGAGATATCTACTGGTAATTTCTTCATAGATGGTATAGATACATTTAAAATAACGGATGAAAATTATTATGAAATAACGGCAAGTAATAAATGCGGTAGTGCATCGGATTCCATACAAACTAGTATGTTGAATTCCCCAAACATTGATTTAGGAGAGGATGATACCCTATGTGATTTTGTCTTTTATCCTGTAGAAATAGGTAAATCAAATAATGAAGAAACCTACGTTTGGAGTGACAATTCAAATTTGCCAATAAGAGTTCTGGACGAGGCTAAACTATACTGGGCAGAAGCAAACAACCGATGTGGAACAGATAGAGATAGTATTGAATTAAGTCTAGTAGCAAGTCCAATCGCAGATCTTCCAGCGGATAGTATTTTCTGTGATGTAATAAACATCACTTTAGATGCTGATAATGAGGAACCCTCAACTTATGTATGGAGTACAGGTGCTAGTTCGCCTGCAATAACAGTGAATGATGAGGGATGGTATAAAGTCACAGTCAGTAATTATTGCGGAAGCGAATCAGATAGCATCTATTTGTCTGCTATAGCTAGTCCTACAGTTGAAATAGGAGATAGCCTAGTATTCTGTAATTCTATTATCCCTGTAGATTTTGAGGTAGGTAAGTTAGATAACGAAGAAGTATACTCCTGGTCTAATGGTACTAGCGAACCAACAACTAGATTTAGTAGTCCTGGTAAACACTGGGTTCAAATACGAAACAAGTGTGCTACCGTAAGTGATACAGTGGAGTTCATACTCAGTAACTCTCCAACGGTTACTCTGATACCAGATACAACCTTGTGCGGTAATTTTAATCTTACTCTAGACGCTGGAAATCCTGGTATGAACTACCTATGGATGCCATTTGGAGACACCACACAAACTATACAAGCAACAGAACAGACAGTGTATAGTGTAACGGTATACAATAAATATGACTGCGAAGCAAGTGCTCAAATGGAGATCAAACCAGATTGTGTCAGCAAGAGTTTTATTCCAACGGCCTTTTCTCCAAATGGGGACGGGCTAAATGATGTATTCCGTCCTACTTTGATAAATTTTGAAGATTATAAACTACAAGTATATAATCGTTGGGGAGAGTTGCTTTATGAATCAAAAGATGTGAAAGCTGGATGGGATGGTACCTTCCGAGGTAATCCAGTGCAAGACGGAGTGTATACCTATATCATGCGTTACAAAACCACTGAAGATATGCAGTGGCAAAATGTCGGAGGAGTTCTTACTATTTTAAGGTAGTAATCTATCTATTTATCTACGGCTGACAGCATGTCAGTATCCTTTTATTTGGTCTAGTTGTTGACTAGTGTTTGTTAAATACTTATCAAGACTAAACAGATATGCAAAAAGGAAAAGTTTCAGTAAATACGGAGAATATATTTCCGATTATCAAAAAGTTTCTCTACACAGACAATGAGATTTTTTTACGAGAGTTAATTTCTAACGCTACAGATGCTACAAACAAACTAAAGGTACTTAGTCAGCGTGGTGAAGTGAAAGGTGATCTAGGTGAACTTAAGATTTCAGTAGCTATTGATGAAAAGAAAAATACACTAACCATTAGTGATAGCGGTATCGGAATGACTGCCGATGAAATTGACAAGTATATCAATCAAATTGCTTTTTCTGGTGCAGAGGAGTTCGTAGAAAAGTTTAAAGACGCAAAAGAAGATGCAAATATCATCGGCCATTTTGGACTTGGATTTTATTCAAGTTTCATGGTAGCAGACAAGGTAGAAATTGATACCTTGAGCCACGCAGAGGGTGCTGAAGCTGCAAAATGGACGTGTGAGGGTTCTACAGATTTCAAAATCACTAGAGGAAAAAGAAAGAAAAGAGGGACAGATATTATTCTTCATATCAACGAAGAAAGTAAAGACTTCTTACAGAAATGGAAGGTACAAGAACTGCTTAACAAGTACTGTAAATTCTTACCTATTCCGATTGAGTTTGATGAAAAAGTAATAAACGATACAGCCCCACTTTGGAAGAAAAATCCTAGCGAGCTGAAGGATGAAGATTATACCGAGTTTTATAGTAAGCTTTATCCAATGAGTGAGCCGCCATTGTTTTGGATTCACTTAAATGTAGATTATCCGTTTATCCTTACGGGTATATTGTATTTCCCAAAAATCAAGAAGGAAATAGACCCAAATAGAAATAAAATTCAGCTTTACAGTAATCAGGTATATGTTACTGATAATGTGGAAGATATTGTTCCTGAGTATTTGATGTTACTTCACGGTGTGATTGATAGCCCAGATATTCCACTTAACGTGAGTAGAAGTAGTCTACAAGCGGATGGTGCTGTTAAAAAGATCACTAGTCACATCAGTAAAAAAGTAGCGGATAAGCTAGCTGATCTTTATAAAGCTGATGAGGCTGATTACAAGGCAAAATGGGATAACATGAGCATTTTTGTGAAGTATGGAATGATTTCAGACGACAAGTTTTATGACAGAGCTAAAAAAATATGCCTATTGAAAAATACAGAAGGTGAATATGCAGGTATAGAAGAATATGTTGAGAAGATTGCTCCAAATCAGACGGATAAAGACGAGAATAAGGTAGCTTTATATACAAATGATGCTGATAAGCAGCACAGTTTTATCGCTGCTGCTCAAGATAAAGGATACGATGTATTGGTAATGGATGAGGTTATTGACAATCATTTTATTGGGCACCTAGAGCAAAAAAATGAGAAGTTTACCTTGAAAAGGGTAGATGCTGATACCGTGAATAAGCTGATTGATAAAGATGAGAAAGCTGAAAGTGTATTGAGTGAAGATGAAGTGACAAAATTGAAAGAAGCATTCGAAGGAAATCTGAATACTGAGAAGTATACCGTGAACACAGAAGTAATGAGCCCGAACGAGTCATTTATCACCATCACTCGCAGTGAGTGGGAGAGAAGAATGAGCGAGATGGGAGGAATGGGCGGCATGCAGATGTTTGGACAGATGCCTGAGAAGTATACAGTTGCAATAAATACCAACCATGCTCTTGCAAATAAGGTCCTTAAATCGGAAGGCGACGAACAAACAGCTTTGCTTAGTCAAGCTATTGACCTTGCTAAGCTCTCACAGAACTTGCTAACTGGTAAGGAGTTGAGTGAATTTGTGAAAAAGCAGTACGCTGCGTTATAATGATAAATTATTAATTGTAAATGATTAATGAAGGCCAGCATTAGCTGGCCTTTTTTGGTTATGCAGGTTTATAACTAATTTTGGATTCTAAATCTATCAAATGAAAGTTGCCCTAGTCCAATTTAACATTGCATCCAAAGATAAGAAAGCTAATTTCGATCGTGTTTCTGGTCTACTAGGAGACACGCGTGCTGACCTCATCATCCTTCCAGAAATGTTTAATACGGCATTTGAGGTTGAAGATTTGACGCTTGCAGAACCCTTAGAAGGAGAGAGTATAGCTTTTATAAAGAAGTTATCTTTATCCCACAAAGCTGCGGTGTGTGCAAGTCTTATGATTGACGATCAAGGGGTAGTCTTTAATCGGTTTATATTGGTAGCTGAAGGTGAGCTTGTAGGGCATTACGATAAAGCTCATTTATTTGGAATGGGGGGAGAAGCGGAAAACTTGGTTCCTGGAAGTACCAAAGTAGATATGGTAGTTCAAGGGTTTAAAATTAGACCAATCATCTGCTATGATTTGAGGTTTCCATACTCTTCGTTTAATGATTCAGACTATGATATATTGCTAAATGTGGCTAATTGGCCCAGTGGCAGAATTGGCCATTGGGATACTTTACTTCAAGCTAGAGCTATTGAAAATCAGGCTTTTGCAATAGGGTGCAATAGAGTAGGAGAGCAACTCCAGGGAGATACAACCTATTTTTATCCTGGACATAGTTCGGTATATACTCCGGGTGGAGAAAGATTGGCACATTCCATAAAAGAGGAAGTTATTTTCTGTGAAATTGATAAACAAAAAATAGAAGAGACTAGAAACAAACTCCCATTCTTAAAGGATAGAAGAATGTGATAATTACTTTTTCCTTTTTTTACTGGCCTTCGCTAATGGATTATAACTAATAGCAAGATCTACGTAAAACTCTAGTTCACTATCCATATCTAAAGCCTCTTGATTTACAAATACATAACCATTCATAGCCCGACCGGTAAAGTTCATTTCGCTACATCCCTTTTTAGTAAGGCACACTTAATAATTTTCTGGACCAACTCTCGCCATTAACTGTTCTTTTACTATACAACCACACATTTTTTCATCTAGCATATAGCAAAGTCCACCCATCATTTTTATAGAACGATAGTTAAGTCGTTTATCATTGAATATTCTACTGATACGTTGTTCCAGATGAGTGTCGTAATCCATTCTTTAAGCTGCAGGTTAACCTGATTTATGTCTTGATCAAATTTAGTCAATTTATCTAACTGATATTGGTAGGTAAAACTGAGTTTGGAGTCCTACCTTTGCACAACTATTTAGGAATGGCAATTAAAATAAAAACTAAAGAGCAAATAGAAGGAATTCGTAAAGCATCAATTCTATCTGCAAACGTGCTCAAATACCTTGAGCAATTTGCAGTAGCTGGTAACACAACTAAGTTTATCAATGATAAGGCTCTAGAATATATAACTGATCACGGTGCCGAGTCTGCGACGCTTGGATATAAAGCTCACGGGTCCCCAGAATTTACTGGTGCTGTGTGCACGAGTGTAAATGAAGTGATTTGCCACGGTGTTCCGAATGACTACGTTTTGAAAGATGGCGATATTTTAAACGTAGATGTAACTACGATACTGAACGGTTATTACGGTGATACGTGCAGAATGTATGCTATTGGTGAAATAAGCGAGAACGCTCAAAACTTAATAGATGTTACTAGAGAATGCCTTGCTATCGGAGTAAAACAGTGTAGACCAGGAAACCGATTTGGAAATATTGGCTATGAGATTCAACGTTATGCAGAGGGAAAAGGATATGGAGTGGTTTGGCAGTTTTGTGGTCATGGGGTAGGGCTTAAGTTTCACGAGGATCCTGAGGTAAGCCACGTTGGACAGAAGAATACAGGTAAGAAAATGAAACCTGGTATGGTATTCACCATAGAGCCGATGATTAATGAAGGGGTTGCAGAATGTATTATCGATAAAGGTGATGGTTGGACAGCACGCACCAGGGATTATAAGCTTTCTGCACAGTATGAGCACACCATAGTGATCACCGAAGACGGTTGTGAGTGTCTTACCGATGTTTTCGGAGAATTTTAGGCTCCTTTGTCCTTAGTCTACTTATCTTC
>CBFHGJ010000022.1:0-36943 GCA_965655315.1 Bacteroidia bacterium | reverse complement strand
TGCATTGGTATAAACAGACGTATCTCCTAAAAACCGCCAGAAGAAGGAATCAATAGTTCCAGTAGCTACAGTAGATTGATTTGTAAAGTAAGCCGAATCATAGAAACAAGCATCATCAACTGTAAAATAGGCCACCGGTTCTGGTATAATATTCAAGGAATCAGAAACTGTGTCTTTGCACTGTCTATCTGTTGCAACCTCCATAGAATAATAGACCTTTCCAATAGTATCAAAAGAGTACGTTGCATTTTTTTTGAAAATTGTGGTGCCATCTATTATCCATTTGGTGAATAGATATTCATTTCCTGCAGGCATATTTGAGGAATCACTGAACACTGTAATGCCTCCTTCACACGGAGGACTTCTAAACATTCGTGCTGTAGGATTATCATATATTTTAACTTCCACCTCTGACGAATCGTAATTAGAACAACCATCAAAAGAAGGCTTATACGCATACATTGTTACAGTATAACTACCTGTATCTACATAAGTATGAGAAGGATTTTGAACGGTGTCCGTATTCCCGTCACCAAAATCCCACTCCCATTTTACTACTTGGTATTCAGCTTCCCCTTTAAATTTTGTTGGTCTTCGTAAACATCCCGATATTTCGTTGAGCTGCGGTGAATTAGTCACTCCAGCTACTGCGGTTAGATCTTTCACATTAGCACCAGCAGCATAGCCATAGCTCTCTACTCTGCCTTCTCCATAAGCCGTTGCTATGAAACCGCCATTTGCTGTGAGTCTATGATTCCCCTGAGAAACACTAATCCTAGCATAGCTATACTGACCATTTCTAGGAACATTGGTGAACGAAACTGATTTCCCATCGATTCGAAAGGATGAAGCATAAAAAGTTCTTATTACAACATTGATGTAGTGATTGTCTATGTTAAAAAATTGGCTTGAGTATAGGGTGATATCTTTAAGCGTTTGTTCTAGTGGATTTAAAATAGTCATAGAAGGGTCTCCCGTGAAATTTCCAAGTCCATCACACCCTGCTGTTTTCTGAAATTGTGCAACCATCACTGGTTTATTTGCCACAACATTTCTAATTTCACTTTGATCATTCAAATCATAGGTCTGGCCTCTATTTATGTTTGCAATATCAGGAGCCCCAGATGACTTAGTAATTACGATTTGAGTGCTATTCTCTCTTGCTATAAATCTAAAATTATCACTACTCCTTCCTAAAGCAGGCACGAGAACAAAACGATTACCCCAAGAAGTAGTTGGATAGAGCTGTTCGGTTAGATTATCTGCAGTTCCTGCACCAGTACAGTTATTGTAAATTCTAGTAAACGAACTCCCTGAGAAAACAGCTATTGTTCTACAATTCGAGTTAATTCCTGTATCTATCACCTCTATATGAGTACCTGTTAAATCCCCTGAACTGCTGAAGGCAATACCTTGATAAATTTGTCCAGCATTTAGTGATATCTGATAAGTAGTATTGGCTGGACGAGTGCTTCCATTTATTCTGCTGATTGCTGCAGATGGAGTAATGTTAACTTTAGTACTGTCCTTATCCGCTATGACTATAAACTCACTTCTAGCATTTGCGTTATTTACTACTGCTTCTTGATAAGACATAATATAGTACTCCTTACCAAGTGTAGCAGTAGGTAATATTAAAGTAGCATCACTTCTTGCTCCTTGATAATGATGAGCATAAATTACTACTTTTTTTAAGGTTTCAACGCGTATCCCTTTGGTAACAATACAATCAGAACACTCTAAGTAAGCCTTCGGGACATCCACATTTACTACGGTCACATTGTTAGCTGTAACAGAAAAATTGGTAGACCAATTTTGACCTGGAATGGAGACGGTACCTGAAGTAGCTGAATCACTTGTAATGTAGAGAGACATTCCAGCTACGGTTCCATCTATATGTTTCATAAAACCGAGAAGAAACTCAGTACCTTTGTTAGACTTTGTTTGAGCATTTAAAGAGAGTGAGATAAGCAGGAAAAACAATATCACGAATGGTGTATGATATTTTTTAGACTTTATCATCTCTGTATATTGATTTTATTCGTCACTTGTACTCTGTGCAAATATCTTTATTTAGAACTAGTAAAAAACCATTAGACCTTTTTCCAAAAGGCTGGTGTCAGCAAAATAAGCACCGTAAACAGTTCCAACCTACCTAATAACATTAAAAAAGAGAGGAAGATTTTTGCCCCGTCACTAAAAAAGGAAAAGTTATGACTTGGATCCACACCTGCAATTCCTGGACCTATGTTACCCAAGCAAGCCATACTAGCACCTGCAGAGGTGAAAATATCATATCCAAAAGCTGCAGTAAACAAAGTTCCTAGTACAAAAATCAGTAGATAAATAAAGAAAAAGGCTAAGACGTTGTATACAATTTTTTGGTCAACAGAACGTGAATTGATTCTTACGGGAATAACTCCACGAGGATGCAATAAACGCTTAAACTCAATGTATCCGTTTTTTAGTATTATTAAAAGTCTTATAATTTTTACTCCACCTGATGTTGACCCTGCACTGCCACCTGTAAACATCAAAAATATGATTAACATATATGCAAATGGAGACCATAGTGCGTAGTTTGCAGTTGAGAAACCTGTTGTAGTGACTATAGTAACTACCTGAAAAATAGTGTGTCTAAAACTGGTAGACCATGTAGTATCTGATGTAAAATATAACGATATTGTAATGACTAATGTAAACAGTGCAACAATGCCTAAATAAGTTCTAAATTCTTCGTTGTTTAACACTTTATTAAATGTGCCTTTTAATAAGAAATAAATCATACTAAAATTGACTCCCCCAATCAGCATAAATCCTGTGATAATGTATTCTATAGCAGGGGAATCGAAAGCAGCTATGCTTGCATTTTTAGTTGAAAAACCACCAGTACTCAAGGTTGTAAATGAATGATTGAGAGCATCTAACCAAGTCATTCCTGCAATTTTTAGAAATATAGTTTCAACGAATGTAAGAACTACATATATAATCCATAAACGCTTGGCTGTATCAGTGATTTTTGGGTGGATTTTAGATGAGGATGGCCCAGGAGATTCCGCCGTGAAAAGCTCCATACCTCCTACCCCAAAAATAGGCAAAATAGCAACTGTCAACACGATAATACCCATACCTCCTATCCACTGAGTCATGCTTCTCCAAAGCATAATTCCTGAAGGAAGAGACTCGATGTCAGTTAACGTAGAAGCACCGGTGGTAGTGTAACCTGAAAAAGTTTCAAAAATAGCTGACGGAACAGAAGTTATAGTGCTGCTAAGGTAATATGGTAAAGCACCAGTTAAACCCATAATTACCCATCCTAAACCTACAATAACATATCCGTCTCTTTTCGATAGTTCTTTTTTTACGTTTCGGGTAAAAAACCATAATAAGAATCCTAGTATACTAACAGAAATAGATGATTGTAAAATTGGATTAAAATCACCGTCACCATTAAACCAACTTACAGGCAATATCGTTGCCATAAATAGGCCATTAAGCAACATGAGCATACCGAAAATGTGTAAAATAGCTCTTGGATGAAACATTTTAACTAAAGTATTTTAGCGTTTTTTCTATAGCGTCTGGAAGAGCAAATATGACTACCTTATCGTGTTCTTTGAATACGAAATCTGGTTTGGCTATAGTAGCTTTTTGATTCCTTATAATACCTCCTACAACAGCATTTTGAGGTAAATTAAGTTCTTTAATTGATTTGTTAGAAGCTGACGAGTTTTCTCTGACATCTACTTCTATAACTTCGGCATCGAGACCATGTATCCCTGCTATATTAATAATATCAGCTTTCCTCACGTATCTGAAAATATTATTTGCCGCAATGAGCTTCTTATTAATTAATGTGTCAATGCCAATGGTCTGTGATAAATTGATATAGTCCATATTCTCGACCATAGCTATTGTCTTTTTTACTCCGTGATTTTTTGCCACTAAACAACTCATAATATTGGTTTCAGAGTTACCTGTAACTGCAATAAATGCGTCCATTTCAGAAATATTTTCATCTTCTAGCAAATTCACATCATGTCCATCGTCGTTTATAATCAACGTCTCCGGTAAAAGGTCCGCCAGCTCTTGGCATCTATCTGAATCAGATTCAATTAGTTTGACCTGTTTTCTCCTACTCAGTTTTTTCGCCGTACCTAACCCTACATTTCCCCCACCTAAGATCATAATGTTTTTAACCTCCAGCTTAGTCTTACCTACTGCATCTCTTATTTCATCAATGCCTAATGGAAGACAAAGGAAAAAGACATGATCTCCTTCTTGAAAAACAAAATCGTTTGAAGGAAGGATGGCCTCACCTAACCGTTCTACTGCAATGGTGGCATAATTTCGGTGCTTATTATATACTTTGCACGTGTTCAGTGATTTGCCTACTAGCTTACTATCTTTAGTTAAGTAAACACCTAAAAGAGTGAGCTTCCCAAACTCAAAGTCAAACGCATTGCTGAAAGAAGATCTACGCAGTAATCGTATTATTTCCTTGCTGGCTAGTTCCTCTGGTGATATAAGAACATCAATCCCCATTTTACCTAAATCTAACCTATCCTTTAGTTTTAAAAACTCTGTACTGTTTACTCTAGCTATCGTTTTCTTGGCACCTAATTGTTTACCTAATGTAGCTATGGTTAAATTAGTTGTCTCTGATGAAGTAACTGCTATAAGCAAGTCAGCTTCTGAAACTCTAGCTTGATCCAATATACTTATAGAATAGGCACTCCCGTGTAGGGTCATTAAATCTAATTCAGACTCGGCTCTATTAAGTATTTTTGCTCGTGTGTCAATCAGGACTATTGAGTGTGATTCTTTTGTTAGCAGTTTTGCTAGATGGTATCCTACTTCGCCTGCACCAGCTATGATGACTTTCATATAAAGAACACAAAATTAGACTTATATTATACTTTCTACTAGTTACAAGCCAACATTCTAAAAGCCGTTTATTTTTGAAAGGAACTAATCTATTTTTGCCAGACTACAGCAAAACTGATCGTGTCTAAGGACCTTGAAACTTATTTTTCAGCTTTTAGATCAAACATTATTGGGCAAGATCTAAAGATTACTGCACATTATGGTAACTCAAAAAAAGTCCTTTATGCTGATTGTACAGTAAGTGGAAGAAATTATAAACCTATAGAAGATCTCTTGGAATATAAGTTTATGCCTCTTGTTGCTAATACTTCATACTGAGACAAATTCTATAGGTACTGCGATGACTCACGCCTACAAGACTGCAAGAGAAATTATAAAGAAACACGTAAACGCAAACGATCAAGACATACTTATCACTTGCTGCAGTGGAATGACTGGAGTTGTTAATAAGTTTCAACGCATTTTAGGATTTAGAGTACAAGAGAAGTATAGGGACTCAGTAAATAATTCGTTAGAAGAAAGACCTGTAGTTTTTGTTACCCATATGGAGCATCACTCCAATCAAACTAGTTGGCTAGAAACAATAGCGGAAGTTGTAATTGTGGAGCCTAACCAAGATGGCTTGGTGTGTATTAATCAATTTCAAAAGATAATTTCAAAATATTCAGAACGAGAAATAAAAATTGCCGCAATAACCTCATGTAGCAATGTAACTGGCATAGTCACTAATTATCAAGAGATTGCGGAAGCCATGCATAGAATTGGTGGTTTGTGCTTTGTAGATTTTGCCTGCAGTGCACCTTAAGTTAATATTGATATGTATTCTAAAGAGGAGCTGCAATATTTAGATGCAATATATTTTTCTCCTCATAAATTTTTAGGTAGACCAGGCTCATCAGGGGTACTTGTTTTCAATAAAAACCTTTATAAAAACACAGTACCAGATCATCCTGGTGGTGGTACAGTCGACTTTACCAATCCTTGGGGTGAACATATGTTTGTTGATGATATAGAAGCTAGAGAAGATGGTGGAACTCCAGCATTTCTGCAAACTATAAAGACTTCATTGAGTATTAAGCTTAAGGAATCTATGGGTGTAGATAAGATTCAAGAGCGTGAACATGAACTGTTAAGTTTACTATGGGAAAGACTAGACAAGGTAGATAATCTTTATATTTTGGCTACTCAACATCGCAATAGACTCGGTGTAATAAGCTTTTATATTGATAATCTGCATTACAACGTAGGAGTAAAAATGTTAAACGATAAGTTTGGTATCCAAGTTAGAGGTGGATGTTCTTGTGCGGGGACATATGGACATTATTTATTAAATCTAGATAATCAGCAGTCTAATTTGATTAGCTCGAAAATCCACGAAGGTGATTGTTCCCTTAGACCAGGTTGGATAAGGATGTCTATTCATCCTACAATGACCAATGAAGAACTGCTATCTATAGTTGATGGGATTGAGTCCTTAGCAAAAAATCACCAAGAATGGTCCAAAGAATATGTGATAGACCACTTTAACAATGTAATTAAACATAAATCAGTAGAAAATCTAGATCCAATTAAGGAGCATATAAACGAAATTTTTGAAACTAGCCTCGTATGATGAGCTAGTGCTTGGTTGCATCTACTACGGCCATAACACTTCTTGCAGTAGCTATCAATGTTTTCATTCCATCCTTTATTGTATAAACTCTGCCTATACAGAACATCATTGATTTACCGGGCTTTTCCACTTTACCTTCAGCTATTATCACCTCACCCTGACCAGGCTTAAAGTAGTCTACGCTTATGTTAGCGGTAACTGTACCGTATCCTTTTGGTAGCAAGGAATAAGCTGCAAACCCCATGCAGATATCCAAAATGGTAGCTGTAACTCCGCCATGTACATACCCGAATTGCTGATTATGTTTCTGTTCTATATGCATTTCTCCTGAGATAAAACCCGCTTTAATGGTTTTTAGATCAAAGCCCATTAAATGCATAAAATGCTGTCCTTTTAATCTTTCAAGTATCTCAGAATGAAAATTAGGATTTCTAGATTCATATTTACCCATAGAGCCGGCAAATATAAGCAGTACTATCTACCGTTTGAGAGTCATCACGTTGCTCAACCTCTGTTCTGAATTATCGTGTTTTGTTAAGGTATAAACACCAAAGTATTCACCTTCAGGCAACTCTGTTCCAGATGTGTAGTGAGTGCCATCCCAACAATCAGCTGCACTTTCAGCAACAAATACCAATTCGCCCCATCGATTATATATCTTGTATGATACAGAGATGCACGTATAATCTTTAAGGTCAATTTGAAAGCAATTATTCAAATTGTCATTTCCTGGAGTGAAAATATTGTAAAGACTGACTTTACTTAAACTATCACCAAATTCATCAATTTCAATTGATATAGACATGGAGTCATTTTTTACACATTTACCAGTGTCCTTAGTTCGAAACCATACTGTGTAATCTCCTGGAATTTGATAGTTATAATTTGCTAAATCTTTATCACTACTGATAAAACCATTACCAAAATCCCATTCTATATCTTTAGCTGTACTAATGCTTTCAATATTGATTTTTACATCTGATTAACAACGATTTAGATATTCTTAATTAAAATCTACTTTATGCTTAATAGACTCATTTACTTTAACATTAATTGATGTATCAGTCCTGATGTTACAGGTGTTTGAATCAGTCAAGCTAAAGTTAACTACATACTCACCTGGGTTATTGTAGAAATATCGAGTTAACATCGTGTCTTCAAAATATCCAAGATCATCCCCCATAGACCATGTATTGCTAGTCTCTTGTATATAATTCCCTATTAGTTAATGGTCAGTGAGTCGCAGCCTTCTAGAGGTGAGATAAGCAAATCAGAAAAAATATCGTGACTAGGTTGTATTTCTACTATTTTGGTAATTTAGTCTACACAACCATCATTAGACACAATAAGTGTTACCTCATAAATACCCGGAACTGGGTATTTTTTTTCTCTGTTTTTCGTATTAAAAGTTTCTCCGTTGTGAAATCTCCAATTATAGAATAAATCTCTTCCTACGCTTGTGTTTTGGAATAGACGGAGGCTGTCACATCTTTCCCCGGAAGGTATAAAATCTGCTACAAAACTCAAAGCACAATCAAGAACATTGAGTTGGTAATCCCTATGTATTTCTGCTATTTTGGTTCCATTTCTATATTCTTCTACTAAAACAGCCATGACAAATTGACCTACCTCAGAAGGCGTAACAGTCAATAGACCGGTATGTCTATCAATTTGCAAACGGGCGGTTCCACTCATTATATCTTGAGCATTGTAAGGGCTTTTCATTTTTACAGGTAGATAAGGTGGTGCCCCAGCTGGTGCTGGTCTATTGTTGATGTAATCAGCTCCTAGGTAAGGTAAAATAATGGAATAAACGAGTGAATCCCCATCCTTGTCGGTTGCTCGATGGTCAAATATTAGAGGTGCGTTGGTGCACAAAAAATTAGGTGGTAGCTTTTCAAATGATGCACTGCTATTATTCTCGACAATAGTTCGCGGTAGTATTTTAGCGAAAAATGTTGCTCCTGTTCGTCCCGGGTCTACAAGATTATCGATAGTACTATTCCTGCAACATCGTTGATAAGCAATCGTAATACCATCATTCCCTGGGTCAATAATTTTCTTATAACTAAAAGTAAATTCTACGACACAGGCATTCGGTTGAGTTTCTAAGCACTTAGTGTTTACCTCTTCCACTGTCGTTTCGGTGAGCACGGGTAAACCATCGTTATCTATTAATTCATTAGTCCTGGAATTGAAGTATGAAACATTAACCATTCTATCTAGCTCAATAGCTCCCGGAATTCCGTTTTCACAATCCAGGTAAAGGTTAACTTTTATTAGATAGGTGTCTAGCTCAATATATTCATAGGTGACATCCCCATCTACAATATGACTAGTATTTCCACGGATTGAAAATGCCAATAATGCAATAAGAATGATATAGCTTAGTTTCCCTGTCAAATTGATTCTATATAAAGATAGATGGTTATAAGATTGAATTAGTTGCCTAAGGTAGAAGGTGATACAGAAATGGCAATTCAGAGATAAGTTAATTCTTCATATGCTCCTCTCAATTCTCCATGAGCATGCTTTTCGTTTAAACTATTCGTAATTTCTAGTCCTGTTTCATAGATACTTATAGCCTCATCTTCTTTTTCCAACCGTTCGTATAGTTTGCCTAAATGATAGTAAGTGGCAAAATAATTTGGATGGTTTAACACTAACCACTCAAACAATTCCTGTGCTTTGGTATCGTTATTTAGTGCGACATATTCGACTGCTAATGCATAGTTTAAAAAAGGATCATTAGGCGTGTCGATTAAGAACTTTTCTAACTGGATTATTCTATCCATTATGGTAATTATTTTAGCTTAAAAGTTGTACTTTTGCACTCCAATTTTAATACATTTTTTTGAATGAAAATACTTGTGTGTGTAAGCGTGGTACCCGACACTACCACTAAGATAACTTTTACGGACAATTACACCCAATTCAACAAAGCGGACGTGCAATATATAATAAATCCTTATGATGAACTTTCTCTTACAAGAGCATTGGAAATAACAGAAAAAAATGGTGGTTCTGTTACCGTAATTACCGTTGGCGAAGCTGATACAGATCCAATCATCAGAAAAGCACTAGCAATAGGTGCTGGAGAGGCGATTCGTGTAGACGCTAATCCAAAGGATGGTATGTATGTAGCGGCTCAAATAGCCGAGCAAGCTAAAATAGGCGAGTATGACTTAGTTCTAATGGGTCGTGAATCTATAGATTATAATGGTGGTCAAGTACAGGGCTTGGTTGCAGAAATGTTAAACTGGCCATTCATAAACGTAGTTACAGAATTAGATGTTGAAGGTAATACAGTTACAGCAACTCGAGATATTGATGGAGGTCGAGAGGAACTTTCGGCGAGCTTACCTTGTGTTGTAAGTGCCCAAAAAGACTTATGTGAACCTCGTATACCCAATATGAGAGGTATTATGATGGCGAGATCTAAGCCTTTGAACGTGGTTCCTGCAATAGATAAATATGATTATACCTCAGTATCTAGTTATGAACTTCCACCGGCTAAAAGTGGTGTTGAAATGATTGATGCAGAGACTGCAGAGGAATTGATAGATATATTACATAACATAGAAAAATTATTCTAAAATAACATGGCAGTAATAGTATACGCAGAGAGCGATAGTGGAAAATATAAGAAATCAAGTTTTGAAGCTATCACATACGGAAAAGATCTAGCATCAAAGATAGGAACTACTTGTATAGCAGTGACTATAGGACAACCAGGCGAGGAGAATTTAGGTGCCTATGGAGCTGATAGTGTAGTAAGTATCTCCGGTGACATCTTTAGTCAATTTAGTGCCCAAGCTTATGCAAAAGCTTTAAGCGAAGTGGCTAGTAGTAGTGAAGGAAACACAATCGTAATTTCTCAAACCTATAGTGGAAAGTCCATAGCTCCACTTGTAGCTGTAAAACAAGATGCAGCACTAGTGACTGGGATTGTTGAAATGGTAAATACGGACGAAGGATTTACAGTGAAGAAAACTAGCTTTTCTAGTAAAGCAATTGCACACGTTTCTATAAATCACGATAGAAAAGTACTCACAATAATTCCTAATTCCTACAAAATTAATTCTTCTGAAGCTGAAACAACTCCTACAAATGGTGACGTTTCAGTAACAAGTGAAGATGTGAATACGAATGTGATTACAATAAATAAAGAGACAGGTAAGATACCTTTGACAGAGGCAGAATTAGTAATTTCTGCTGGTCGAGGATTAAAAGGCCCTGAAAACTGGAATTTAGTAGAAGATCTCGCTGATGCTTTAGGTGCTGCAACAGCTTGCTCTAAACCCGTGTCAGATATGGAGTGGAGACCGCATAGCGAGCACGTTGGGCAGACGGGTATAACTATCAAACCGAACCTTTATATCGCAGCAGGTATTTCTGGTGCTATTCAGCATTTAGCTGGCGTAGGAAGCAGTAAGGTTATTTGTGTAATTAACACTGATCCAGAAGCTCCTTTTTTCAAAGCTGCTGACTATGGAATTGTTGGTGATGCATTTGAAGTGTTGCCTAAACTCCTTAAACGAGTAAAAGAAATAAAAGCGTAGAGTACCTTGAACACTGCTATTCTCTAAATAGCCTATGGGAGAAAAAATTCAACTAAACATTTTGGGTCTGACTACAAGCCATTCTCAGCGAAATAGCTACACGCTAATTCTAGGAGAAGAACACGGTGAACTAAAACTTCCAGTCGTAATCGGGAGCTACGAGGCTCAATCAATCGCACTTGTTATAGAGGGGTTAACTCCTCAAAGACCACTCACGCATGATTTGATGTACGATACCCTATTCAAGTTTGGAATAGAGCTAAAGGAAGTTGTTATAGACCAGTTAAAAGAAGGAGTTTTTTATGCAAAACTGATAGCAGAAAAGAATGGTGAAGAACATGCCATAGATTCACGAACTTCTGATGCAATAGCTCTTGCTTTACGAGCAAAATCTCCAATTTATACGTATAAGAATATTATGGATGATGCGGGAATCATTTATGAAGAAGACGAGCATAATCCCGATGAACCTGAACATATTCACGAAAAGTCAGCAAAAGATAAATTCTCTTCTTCTAATACCTACGAGTCAATGAGTATAGAAGAACTTAACGCTGAACTAGAAAAAGCTATTCAAATAGAAGACTACGACAAAGCTGCTCTATTACGTGACGAGATTAATAATAGAAGCTGAAAGTAATTATTAGCAAATTATTTAAGAAGGAGTTTGTAATTTTTGCGGACTCCTTTTTTTGTAACTGCAAGAATATACACTGCAGGAGTCAAGTCATTAGTTCTAATAATAGAACTTACTTCACCAGCACCAGATACCAACTGCTTGCCATCCATTGTAAGTAACTCATAAGTATATTGATTTTGATCCCCAGACTTAATATTAATTATATGAGTAGCAGGATTAGGATATACCTCGATATCATTTGGTTCAGGAACAAAAATACCTAACCCGAAAGTAGAAGGCTCCCCGTAGACCGTTGTAATTACCGTAGCGGTATCAGGAGTACCATTGCTATAAGTTGCAGTTGCAGTATTCTCTAAAACCGACGCATCTTCTAAGGTAATATCATCAATATACCAACCTTCTTCACTCGCAGCAGCATCACTGACGAATCTAAATCTTAATTCTATTTCTTCACCTGCAAAACTTGTCAAATCAAGTTGTGACAGAATAAAACTATCACTATTTCCTGAAAATGCAGGTCTTTCAGATATTCTGCTATCATCATTTTGTTGGATTCTAATATTGTATCCATTAGATACAAAATAATCGCCAGCATCCAGCCAATTTTCACCTTCTCCAGATCTCTTTATTTCTACGACTCCCCCATCCCAGGATTCTTCAGAATTATAAAAGTGATAAAAAGACAAAATAGGTTGATCGACATCGATCAAGTTAATACTACGATAAAGACTATAATCAGACTGCTCATCTTGATTTAGAATATACCAACTTAGAGCACCAGAATTAGACAGTTTATTGGTTTTCACCCAAGAACTATCTCCTAGTTCACTTACTGATTCCCAATCTGTAGAATCTTCTTCAGAATCTTCTGTCCATAATTGTGATGATACTCTATCTTTAATTACCCGAACTGTAAAGTCGCAAGTCATTGTATCTCCGTACTCCAAGCTATCTAAATTCCAGGTTATCGCATTACCTGAGACACTTATGTTGTCACATTGTAGTGAGTTCTCCAATAATATAACTTCATCATCCAGTACATCAATTATTACAAGATCTTTTGGAGTGACATTTTTTCTTGGGGTGACTTCCAAGCTATAGGTTAGTAGTGAGTCATTGGTTGCCTTTGGCTCAGTGTATTTATTAAGTACAACTAACTGATTTAAATAAGGAGGCAAAGTGTAATCTTCAAAACCATCGAATCTATCATTACTACTTCCTTGGCTAGCTTTAAATCCTAGTCCTCTATCAGCAAATACCTCCCATATTAATTCTTCATTTTCTCCTCCATAATTTAGCATGTCAGCCTCAAGTATTGCATCTCTTCCATCTACAAATCCAGGATTACATTTTTGTGATTTAAGACCGTCTATGACTAATTGCATCGCTTTGTTATTTCCGCCAGTTCCTGTGTAGATATTACTATCGTACCCGTGCTTATCTATCATTGCCCAATAGAGATCCCAAATCATTGAACACCAAATACTCCCAATTCCATGCGGTGCTGAGTAGCTTGTGTTTTTGATGTCATCGTAATTATATGGACTAATAGATTTGTCAGTAGAATATGGGTGAGGTCTTATCCCGGGACCGTTTACGGACTGTTTTCTAGCATACGTACCGATACCTCGAGAATCTGAACCTTTATCTCCGGCTTCATGAGTCATAACCAGACCAAAGAAATCACTCCACCCTTCTCCCATCTGCTCAACATTAGTGAGACAACTACTATTTGCAGCTCCACCTGTAAGTCGAACCGAAATTCCGTGACCATATTCGTGAGTTATTATACCATTATCAAAATCACTATCTAGCCACAGCACTGATGAATTATCTGACGAATCGTATAGACTAACTGAAACAGTAGTGTTCTGCATTTCTGCGAGTATTGCTTGACCTGCACTTTGTGTGATTAAAACTGATGGTATAGTTATCGTATTGTCATTTCCTCCCATTTGAATTGGATTCTCATCATCAGAATAGATTACAACAGCTTTTGCTCCTGCTAGTTGAGCGTTTTTTACTTTTACAGTGAAGTTGCAGCTACGACGTCTAACCAGAGCTATGTTTCCATTGATGTCATTAGCATTAGTCAGTGTATTGCAACCTTGATCACTATTTGCAGAACCATCGTCAACCAAGACTAAATTTCCAGTGATAGGAACACTTGTTAGTTCTGGTCCAAATCCAGCTGTATTAGATCTATATTTCTGATCAATAGCACTTGGGCTATTGACTTGAAAGTAATCGGCTGAGGAAGCTCCATTACCCCAAAGGAACATCTGCATTCTTGGATTTGTTCCATCTGGAGGAGTAGCAAAATTTGCGTTATTGGTTCCGCTGCCATCTTGAGCATCGGCATTGACATAATCACCTCCAACACCACCATTTCCGTAGTTATTTTGCTGAAAATTTCCTGATGCCTCATCAAATCCATAGTGCCACCAAACATCGTGCAGTAAGTTATTCCAGAAAAAAAGATTTGTAATTGACGCATCTACAAATAGGCTCGCACTCTGATCAATATCAAAAGGATTGTCAAATACTAGAGCAGAACCTCCATCGACTGCATTTCCGGGAGCGTTATCCGCATCCCTGTCTTCAGCAGCCCTAACGTTATTACCTCTTGTAATGGTAAATTCGGCTCCTTCTACTCCATCGATATCGTGCCAGCCATATGGTGACGCATCTTTGTTTTCTGCACCAGTAACTTTTGTCCTGCTTCCATGATTTGGACTTTCCAATGGATAATTAAACACGGTATAAGTACCACCAGCTGACATTTTATTGGTATGTTGTATTTCATCCACTGCAGGTATCTGAGGATTTGTTAACTGAGTTGCATCAGAATTTGTGTTATGAAATAAACACTCAGTTACCCAATCATTCCTATTGATTACGTCTCCGGTTGAAGCGTTTATGCGTGTGTTATACCAATGAGAGTGGTCTTTCTCATACATAGATACCTCATATACAGCAATCGCATTACCTTCTTCATACACCCACATCTTATTTATTCGGATATCCTCATCAGAAATAGATACATCTCTTAGCGTGTAGCTACCATAGGTGCTTTCTTCTAAAAAAGAGCCTGAAAATGAAGTGCCTGGTTTGATAATCCTAAATGCTTCTCCTGGAGTTAAAGTAAATCCTGTTTTGGGAGCATTAGCAATACCAATTTTAAAGGCGTGTTTTAATGAAACCACTTTATTGTCTTTCATCGCAGCATTGAATTCACCTCCATATACAGGCAAACCATCCAAAGTTTGTATACCATAATAGTGTTTGACATGATTACTGCTTGGTGCAGTAGAAGTCACCACATAAGTAATACTAACACCTTCTTTACTAAAATTATTAGCTATATATCGAGCTAGGATGTCTGCTTTGGGATCTTGTATTGCAAGAAGTGCTAATGAGCTGAGTGTTAGAATAACTGCGGAGAAAAACCTATACATAAGGGTGCAATATAAGTTATAGGACTTTATTGCAGGTGCTTATTCCGTGATCAATTCTTTTAACCGATTAATATTACTGTCAATTGACTTATTCTGTTTTATAAGCTGTAGCTGCAAATAGTCTATAGCCGTAATTACTTCCTGAACTTTAGTGTTATTCAAATCATCTTTAAACATTTTTCCCTTGCCTAGCACAAGCCATTCTGCATTGACGTTCGGAAAAGCCAATAGTATTTGCTCAACCGCAGCCAAGCTCACTTTATTTCTTCCAGAACTTATATGAGAAAGAATTACTGTGCTTATGCCAGTAAGTTCTGAAAATGCTTTTTTACTGTTTGCTGTCTTTGATATCAAAGACACTACTCTTTCATTAATTCCCATTCTATCTATTTATTTTATTTACAAATGTAAATAGTTTAACAATTGTAAATTTAACATTTGTTAAACTATGTTGTGCGTTGCACGTTAATCGGCCCTACAATTCAGTTTATATTAATTTCATAAAGCCTTGATTTAATGATGTTTAATAGTATGTTATTAACATTTATGAATTCAACTTCCATATTGCTAGATCTTATTACTAATTGCCTCATGATTAATATTGCCTAGAGCTTAATAACAATACATTTTCTAGTTGTTTACATCTTTTTTATAAGGTCTTTTGTTATCCTTTCTGAAATGAATAAAAAATATGTTGATTTGTACACCTGAAAAAAAACAATGAAAAAGCAAGACTTAATAATTCTATCGGTAATCATGACAGCTCTAGTATTGGTTAGAGTGTTTGGTAATATTCCTAACTTCAACCCTCTAGGAGCGGTCGCACTTATGGGAGGTTTGTTTTTAGGAAGAAAAGCGTGGGCCTATGCCCTACCCTTAGGAGCATTGTTTATTGGTGATTTACTTCTTGCGGGAACTTCGGCAGAATATGGCCAGTACTTATTCTCCTCGAGTTTTGTGTTCGTTTATGTAGCATTTGCCTTGATTATACTACTAGGTAGTTCACTAGCTAAGAAAGTTAATATTATTACTGTGCTTGGATCAAGTATTATTGCAGCTGCTGCTTTCTTCCTAATTACCAATGCTGGGTCTTGGTTAGCTCTAGATGTTTATCCAAAATCATTTGCAGGTCTGATGTCAGCATACGAAGCAGGTATACCTTTTTTTAGAACTACCTTAATTAGTCAAGTTGTATTTAGTTTGGCTATTTACATAGTTTTCTCATTAGCTACAAGCAGAAAACTGGAATTTGCGAAATAGAAGATTAAAAAAATACACATAAAAAAAGACCAATACTTTTTAGTGCTGGTCTTTTTTTATACTATTATTTTTTTAGATATCGGTAAGCACTTCAAACTCTTGAATAATCATACCAGCTCTTAGCTTTGGCTCTATATAAGTTGATTTAGGTGGTAAAGTACTATTCATGTCAGAAACCTTTCTTACTTCTTCGAAGGTGCATTCTTTAGTGGTAAAAGCAATATTATAAATTCGTTTATTTACTAGTTCTATTAGTTTCTCCTCCCCAATAGTATGGGCGTGAAATGTAATTTGCGAATCTGTCCTGCTATCAGCAATCGAAAAAATACCTTTTACAATATAATCCTCAAGTATTTCTACGTCTAGTTTATCAGATTGCTTTTCGTATTGCAGTTTATACCAGTTTTTTCCAATATACATTCCAAACTCACGCCTATTTTTTAATTCATAGAGGGCAGATTCAGATTTCGAAACCTTGAAGTCCTTTGACAAAAGACTAATAAGATCAGATTCAGTAATCGGCACCAGTGTTTTTATCAAACGGTGAAAAGGTAAAATTTCCAACTGATCTTCGTGAAGAATAAAACACATGGATTTATCATTAGACAAAGTATTTATCTTATGATTAAACTCTTCTGTAGATGCTGACCTATGATGTCCATCCGCTATGTAAAAACTATCTAGCTCTTGTAATTCACTTTGAATATGTTCTAAGCTACTGTTTTCTGACACCCTTTTTATAAGATGTCTCTTACCATCTCTTGATTCAAAGTCATATAAAACACTAGATTCTAGAGCATCTAGACTCATCTTTCCTGAATGAGCCAACAGAGTCGGCTCTCCCATAACCTTGGTGGTTTTAAACAGTTCCACCAAAAACTTGAGTCTACTAGGTCTAATTTCCTCGTGCTTTTTTATTTTATTATTCTGATAGTCTTGTATACTACAAAGAGCTATCAATCCCTTAAATGATCTACCATCGGGTCTGAATTGCTCATAAATATAAAGAGATGGTTTTTCTTCCTTGATGAGATAGTTGTTCTCTTTCATCATTTTAATAAACCTTGAAGCAAATGGTAAAAACTTTTCAGGTTCTTGAAATGCACCAGAGTAGCTCAAATGGCTCTTAGTTACATGATGAAAGGTGTACTTGTTATTCCTAATTTCCTCGATAAGGTCATTTTTATTAGGAAAATCCGTAGACTTAGCTGACACTTTATTTATCATATCAGCACGAGGTCTTAGTGCTCTAAAAGGAAAAATCTTTGGCACCTATGTTTTATTTAAAATGAGCAATAATCTTTTCTGCGAGTTCTATTCCTACTCGTTCTTGTGCTTCTTGGGTACTTGCCCCTATGTGTGGACTTAACCCAACGCTATCTACTCTTAGTATTCTCTCATCTACTGGGGGTTCAGATTCAAAAACATCAGTAGCTGCATAACTTACTTTATTGGTATCTATTGCTTCTAAAAGTGCATCTTCATTTATAGTGCCGCCGCGAGCACAGTTTACGATGCCAACACCGTTTTTCATTTTAGAGAAATCTTCTTTGTCAAGTACATAACCTTGACCACCAGGTATGTGTAAACTGATGAAATCCGCTTTGGCCAACAGCTCATCTTTTGATACGGTTTTAACGTTTATGGAGATTTTCTGATTGTATGCAGGATGTAAGTTCAACTCAACATCACCCTCTTCTAAATAAGGATCATAAGCTATGATCTCCATACCACAACCTAATGCGATAGCCGCAGTCTCTCGACCTATTCGACCAAAACCGATAAGTCCAAGTTTTTTTCCTTGAAGCTCTATTCCCTTGCTCGCAACTTTCTTCAATGCTTTAAAATCAGTAACACCATCTTTTGACATTTTCTTATTCACCATCGGTAAGGATCTCACTATCCCAAATAAATGGCCCATTGCCAGCTCTGCCACCGATCGTGAAGAAGCTGCGGGTGTATTATAAACTGCTATCCCTTTATCTTTTGCAGTGTCAAGATCAATATTATCTAAACCTACTCCTCCTCTTCCAATAAGTTTTAGATTAGGAGCTGCATCCATTAAATCTTTACGAACTTTTGTAGCACTACGCACGAGAATCGCATCGTACTCATTTAACTTTTCGTTAAGTTCATCTTGGGAAATATTTGTTGTATCTATTTCGTGACCAGCTTCTTGAAGTAGTTTTTGGCCAGCTGGATGTAATCCATCGTTTATTAATATTTTCATACTATTTAAAATTTTTCATTACTTCTACCAAAGCTTGTACGCTATCTAAACCTAACGCATTATACATACTTGCTCTGAATCCACCTACACTCCTATGTCCTTTAATTCCGCTAATATTAGCATCAGCACACGCTTTTAGAAAAGCCTCATCTTTATTAGAATCCTTTAGAATAAAAGTCACATTCATCCTAGATCGGTCTTCTGTGGCAGCTGTTCCTTCAAAAAGTGGGTTATTATCTATTTCATTATAAAGTAGACTCGCCTTTGTTTCATTTATTTTCTCTATTTCATCCAAACCTTGTTTATCAATCCATCTTAGCGTCTGCATACAGCCATATACTGCAAAAACCGAAGGAGTATTAAACATAGATCCCTTACTAATATGGGTATTGTAATCGAGCATAGTAGGAATATACCTTTCAACCTTTCCCAAAATATCTTTCTTAACTACAACGAGTGTAGTACCTGCAGGTCCCATATTTTTTTGAGCACCAGCGTAAATTAAATCAAATCTTGAAAAGTCTATTTGTCTACTGAATATATCAGAACTCATATCGCAAACCATTGGGACCGGACAATCTGGAAAATCCTGCATTTGAGTTCCAGAAATAGTATTGTTTGAGGTGCAATGAAAGTAATTGTAGTCTTCTGAAATAGTATAATCCTTAGGTATATAACTAAAGTTTTTATCCTCTGATGAACCTAAGACGTCCACCTGTCCAAAGTGTTTTGCTTCTTTAATTGCCTTTGTAGCCCAAGTACCTGTATTTATATATGCAGCTTTATTATTCAATAGGTTCATTGCAGTCATTAAAAACTGCGTACTGGCTCCACCTTGTAAATAAAGTACTTCGTATGAATCATCTAACTTCATTATTTTTTTTACCAAAGCTTGTGCTTCATCCATCACAGCAACAAACTCTTTTCCTCTATGGGAGACTTCAATAAGTGAGAGATTTGTGCCGCTAAAATTAATTAATGCATCTGCACAATTTTGTATTACCTCTTGAGGCAAAATAGCTGGTCCAGCAGAAAAATTATGTACTTTTTTCATAAAACTTTAATTGTTGACAAAACTATTTATTTCTTGTTATTTGCAACGCTAATAAGGTGAAACTTAGGAATAAAATAATATCAAAACTTGATAGAATTGACCGAATTCTAGATTATAAGTTTCGTGGCATCAGTTTCCCTGGATTCAAGTCACAGTCTGTGTATCGGGTTGGTAAATTCTTTGCGAAAGGTATATTTATGGAAGAATTGAATTTACGGGCCTCATCATTGGCTTTTAATTTTTTCATTGCCATATTCCCACTGATAATCTTTCTTTTCACTCTACTTCCCTATGTACCTATAGATAACCTTGGTGAGTTAATTACAGAAATTATTGCACGATTCCTTCCGAGCAACGCCTCTGATTTCATGACGGAAACCATCAATGATATAGTCAATAACCAAAATGCAGGATTACTTTCATTTGGTTTTATAGCGGCGATTTATTTTGCTAGCAATGGTTTTGCAAGTATGATTTCAGCTTTTGATTCTGGATTACATGCTAGTCTCCAAAGAAACTGGTTTGATGTAAGACTAAAAAGTATTTTACTTCTTCTTCTGACGGCTGCATTGCTTGTTTCTACTATTGTACTCTCTATTTGGTTTTCTTATAGTGTAGATTTTTTCAGTGCTCAATTTGATTTAAACAAAGAATTTGCAAGATTCTTACTTAAGTTAGCAGAATACCTACTTACATTTTTCTTAGTCTACTTGATATTTAGTTCACTCTACTTTTTCGGATCAAACAAAGGTGCAGAGTGGAGATTTTTTTCTGTAGGAAGTACATTAGGAACTATACTTTCAATCATAAGTACTTATGGCTTTAGACTTTACGTAGAAAACTTTAACTCCTATAATAAGTTATACGGCTCAGTAGGAACATTATTAGTCCTTCTAATTCTAATTTACGTAAACTGTTTCGTTGTACTTATCGGTTTCGAGCTGAATAGAAGCGTTGACAGAGCTGGAATTCTGGAATAACTCAGTATTAAAGTATATTAATAAAAAAAGGTCTGGCGATAACCAGACCCTTTACCTTATGCGGAGAAGGAGGGATTCGAACCCCCGGACCTGTAACAGTCGCTAGTTTTCAAGACTAGTGCATTCGACCACTCTGCCACTTCTCCAATGTTCAATCCTTATCAATTGCTTTTTAAGGAGGTGCAAATTTATTCGAAATGTATTTTAAAAAAATATAAATGACTTTTTTTTTATCTCATTTATGAATAGCTGTTAGCCCACAGTACTATTACTATCCAGCATACCTTTTATAGCCTCTATAGTGAGGGGCTTGGTATAATAACCCTTTACAAAGTCATATTTACTTGATTTTTTATAGTCGGCATCATTTATAGACGAAGTAAGCATAACGATGTTCGATTGATAGTCCAATTGACCATAAGCTTCTAAAAACTCCCATCCATCCATAATTGGCATATTGATATCTAGTAGAATAAGCTCAGGGTGGTTATTAGATTTCAAATATTCTAGTAGATCCTTTCCGTTATTGAATATTTTGTAATCAGCAGCTTCAAAGTTTGTGATTAATAGCTGTGAAGTTATTAAGTTTTGTATTGGATCGTCGTCGACTAAAAAAATCATTAATTATCAGCTACGTAATTATTTGGTAAATATATTAAATTCGGTAAACTCTTTAGGCACAGACGTTAATCGTACTCTTCCTCCAAGGGATTCAACTGTTTCTTTAAGAATGTACAGACCAATTCCTGCACCATCAGCTTGTCTACTTCCTCGATAGAACATATCAAAAATCTTAGGTTGAATATTTTTTGGAATACCTTGTCCATTATCCCAAACTGCTATCCTAAGTTCATCCTCTTTTGTTGTTACTTTAATTTTAATCGTAGACTCTTCCTTATCCAAGTCGATAAACTTAACCGCATTTGATACTAGATTATTTAGTATGATTGAAATACGCTCTTCATTACCATAAAAAATCGTGTCTTTTTGAATTTCCACTATCTTAGTTCCTCGTTCTGAGTTGGTTATGAAATTATGATTGTTGAGTACAGTGTTTTTAAATCAAGAGGTTGGTTCGATATAGGTAAGCGTCTATTTTTTGTATAGGTTGTTATCTTTTGTACAAACGTATCAAGCCGTTCGATACTTTTTTCCTGTAAATTAAAATAGGAAGATAGAATATTTCTGTCCGTTTCTGTTCTCATTAAGCCTAGAAGCCCCATAAGATTAGTAAGCGGTGCTCTTAAGTCAAGAACTGTCTTGTAAACAAACTGGTCCAATTCATTATTCACCTTTTTAAGTTCTTTGTTCTGACGTTTATAATTTTTTTCAGCATCTACCTGAAGTGTTATGTCTTGAGCTAAGCCTTCTACTTTCACTAATTCACCTTTCTCAAAAACACCTTTTACCTGATTCTGAAACCAATAAACCTTTTCTTCTAAACTGAAAGGATGAATAACTGAAAATCATTTTTGAATTCAGTCTTTTTAGTAAACACGTTTTCAAAGGCTCTGCTGCAATAAACATAATTTAGATTTTCATCTTTTAAAGAGTAGCAAATACTACTTCGCTCCATTACGTTCAACAATGTTTCAGCATCAGGCTTCGCAGTAGCCAATCTGTTTTTATTATGATATCATCCGTCAAGACCAACCTACAATCTCTTATTACTCAAATATCTAGAAACTAATTGACATGCCAAAAAACAAAGAGTATTTGCTTGAAAACTGCATCTTGGTATAAAGGTAATTTAACGAGATATAGATCGACGTTTTAATAAAAATGGGATGATTGCTTTTTCTATGGACTCAGAGGTATCGGCTATGATATAATCAATTTTGTATTGATTAAATTTCGATTTTAAATCGACTAGATATTGCTGCATTTCATTAGTGTAATATTCCTTTACTTCGCTAGGCAAGAGCTTTATAGCCTCTCCAGTTTCCGCATCTTCAAAAGTCATAGGCGTATTTCCAAACTCGAATTCAATCTCCTCTGGACGGTGCAGAGTATGAAACACAATTACTTCGTTTTTTTTGTGTTTTAAGTGCTTTATTGCTTCAAACAGCGAATCTAAATCTCTACTTGGCTCAAAAAAGTCAGTAAATAATACAACCATGCTTCTTCTGTGGATTTGAGAGGCAATTGAATGAAGTGTTGCAGAGATGTCAGTTGTTTTTTGTTCAGATTTATAGTTCAATAACTCATTTAAACTAAAACTTAACTCTTTGTAATGCCTTCCTGATGAGGCGATTTTCGAGTAGTGAACTACCTGATTATCAAACGAACATAATCCTGAAGCGTCTCTTTGCTTTTTTAGAATTTGTAATAAAACTGCTGTACACCAAGCACTATACTGTAATTTACTGAGTTCTTTGTCTCGATCTACCTGCATAGATGACGATACGTCAATAAGGAACTGACACCTTAGGTTTGTTTCCTCGTCAAACTGTTTATTATAAAATTTGTCCGTTCTGCCATATAACTTCCAATCAATATTTTTAGTTGTTTCACCTTGGTTGTATTGCCGATGTTCTGCAAATTCAACTGAAAATCCGTGAAACGGGCTTTTATGTAACCCTGTAATAAAGCCTTCTACTGCTCTTTTGGCAAGAAGCTCTAAGTTACCTGTATTTAAAATGTCCTTTTTTGAAATTTGCATAAAAAAACGGTATAACCCGTTAACGAGTTATACCGTTCAATATTACGTTAAGGAAACTAGAATTAAGCTAGTTGTCCCTCTAATTTTTGAACCAGTGTAGTTTTTGGAACTGCACCTACTACTTTATCTACTACCTCACCACCTTTGAAAACTAAAAGTGTAGGTATACTCCTAACTCCATACTTCATTGGAGTCCCTGGATTTTGGTCGATATTTATCTTACCAACCTTAGCTTTACCATCGTATTCTGATGCTAATTCTTCAACAACAGGGCCTATCATTCGACAAGGTCCACACCATTCTGCCCAAAAATCTACTAATACAGGAGTCTCACTGTTTAAGACTTCTTCCTCAAAATTTGAATCTGAAAATTCTAATGCCATTTCTTTAAGTATTTATTACATACGAAGGTACGAGTGGTCTTCCAACTCTTACATCAACATTCGTGATAGTGATATAAATAAAACTCCTAGGTTGTAGCATTTTCATTAGCCCTTGGGAGTTCTATTCTAAACTTAGTTCCTGCACCAATCACAGATGACTTAACATAGATCTTACCATTGTGGTAGTTCTCTACTATTCTTTTCACCAAAGAAAGACCTAGTCCCCACCCTCGTTTTTTTGTTGTATATCCAGGTTTAAATATAGTCTTAAATCTGTTACTTGGCATTCCTTTACCCGTGTCTTCTACTTCTATGACTACTTCATCTATTTTTTCAGAGATGAACCTAAAAGTTATTTTCCCCTCTCCATTCATTGCATCTACTGCATTCTTACATAGATTTTCTATTACCCAGGCGAAAAGCGGTCGATTCACCAAAATATTTATTTGGTTCAAGACTTCAGGACTTTCGATAGTAATATCTACTTTTTCCGATGTTCGCGAATCAATATACGACACACTATCCTCCAACACTTCATATAGGTTTTCTACTTGTAAAGATGGTTCTGATCCTATTTTTGAAAATCGATCAGTAATTAAGTGCAGCCTATTTAAATCGTGCTCCATCTCTCCTATTACCTTTTGAGAAATCTTCCCTTCATTGATTTTGATATACTCCAACCAAGCAAGTAGTGATGAGATAGGTGTCCCTAATTGATGTGCGGTTTCTTTACTCATTCCCGCCCAAACTTTGTTTTGTTCACTAGTTCTACTATAGCTAAAAGCGAAATAACTAATAACAAGAAATAAAGCAATTACACCCAATTGAAAATACGGATATATCCTAAGTTGGTTTAGTAAGGTGCTATTCTCGTAATACAATATACTTTTACCGCCACCCTCGTATTCATATTCTAATGGCTCATTTTGCTCTTTCATTTCATTTATTTTTGAAATTGCCCAAGATGAATCTGACAGTCTTGAATCATCAAGATTTCTAGAGTCAATAACGTGTCCTTCTCCATCAGTTAATATTACAGGAATCGTTGTATTAGATTGAATAATTTCATAAGAGAAATTTACATTTCCATCAACTTCTAAAGATGTAATTTCTATTACTGCATCAGCCCAAGTAGCTATTTTTTCTCTTTCTTGAAGCTCAAGTTTCTGGACAAGATTATTGGTATACCACAGAGAAAAAAAACCAATTAGAAAGGCAAATAGGAGTAACACTACTTTTAGGATACTCTTGATTTGATAATTGTTAAGTGTCAAAACAGTCTATCGAAGGTAAATAAAGAACTCAAAAACTTATAAAAAAGTATTTTTGTCCTATGAAATTGACTGCTGAGTCATACGGAAAATCTTATACGGTTGATTTGACTAAAGGTGTAAATATTGGGATACCAGTACAGCGAAAAAATGCCATAAGTGCCTGGGGACTTGGTGTTCCAGAATATAAATGCTACGAATCAGCTGATTTTATTGGAGCCGTAAGGAATGGAGGCCCTTGCAATGTTGAGGTTATACAATTTGTTCCACATACCAATGGAACTCATACTGAATGCATTGGTCATATAACAAAAGATAAAAAATTCGTATTAGATAATATTAAAGACACTTTTTATAGTGCTAGGCTTATTACCTTGTCTTCACAATTAGATGATAGTGGCAACGAAGTACTTGATTTTTCAGCTGTCATTTGGAAGGATTTAGAAACAGTAGATGCTTTAGTGATAAGAAGTCAACCAAACACTGAATCTAAAATCTCTAAAAACTATGCTTCAAGTAACCCTTCTTATATCAGTGCTTCTGATATGCAAAAAATAGTAGATTCAGGAATCAATCATTTGGTCATAGATCTGCCTTCTGTTGACCCAGAATCTGATGGAGGAGCACTTGTTGCTCACCGCATTTTTTGGCAAACTATGACGAGTACCTTACGTGAAGACTCATCTATCACTGAATTTACATATATACCTGATAATGTGCAGGATGGAAACTATTTTATAAAGCTAAATATAAGCCCTTTTCAATCAGATGCTTCACCAAGTAATCCTATTTTATACCCGATAGTTTAGCTAAAAAGTTTTGAACGAAAAGGTATTATACTTCAAGTCCTGGTTAACGTCAAAGCTTATAAACCTTGGATGGAAAAAGAATTCCAAAATAGAGACTATTCTTATTATAAAACTTGATGAAATAGGAGATTTAGTGACGGCTTTACCCGTTTTTTATAACCTCAATCACTTTTTTCCAAATGCTACTCAAACTCTTATATGTAAGTCGTTCAACACTACCTTCTTTACTCATTTGAAGTATGTTAAGTGTGTGACAAATTTGGATGAGGTTAAAAGCAAGAAATTTGATTTAATTATAGATTTGAGAGGTAATGAAGAAACAAGGAAATACTCATTAAGAAGCAAACCCAAACTTAGATTAGATCGTGGTAGTGTCAGATTATTTAATAAGTTTAATGGGGGTCAAAAGAATGAAATAGACACTAATCTTCAAATCTTAGAACCCTTACTAGGTAAGAAACTTAATCCCAAGAATGACATAAAAATATCTGAAAAAGAGAAAACTAAGATTAGTGAGTATTTAGATTTAAACAATGCTAAACCCTTTGTTATAGCACATCTTGGGGCAAGAGATATAGCGAGACGATGGCCTATAGAAAGGTTTGCTGAAATAATAGATACTATAAACAGTAATTACGGTATGGCTTGTATACTCGTTGGGGGAAAGGAAGATTACGAATTAAATGAGAGTTGCCTAAACAAAGTGACAAGTAAGCATAACTACACTGCTGTTGGTGAGTTTGATTTACTAGAATTTGCTGCCTTATGTGAAAGGGCGAGCTTATTCATTGGGAATGAAAGTGGGCCATTGCACATCGCTGCTGCAATGAACACACCAAATATTGCTCTTTTTGGCCCTGGGGTAAAGGGTGTCTTCTATCCAAAAAATGCTAAAAGTATTGTTCACCATTATTTTCTAGCTAGAAATCATACCTCTCAGACGATTGAAAATAGTACGATTTTCTCCATAACAGTCGATGAGGTTAAAGCTAGTGTACAGAAAATGTTGGACTAAACTCCAAACTGTTTTAGGTGATGATCAAGATGTTTATAAAACATATTGTTCCATTCTTCTGATGTTAAAGATCCTAGATTATGCGAAGGTTTAGCCACAAAATGATCTACACCTAATTGCTGTGTTTTTCTAAGATATTCTATCAACCTATCTCTTTCAAATTCAAATTCCTTGGTTTCAGTGATTAAAAAATCTGAAGCTGTCCTGCTGTTTTTCTTATAAGGCTTTGGTCCAGCAACGATAGATTTAAGTAGCAATCGCATTATTGACCTTTTAAATCCTTTTGCCGGCGGACCATATTTCTCTGGCATAAATTCATACTCATACGGGACGGCAACATGAGCAAGCATTTGCCCTACTGTCATCTTGCCCCAAAGAGGTTGGCTTTCAGAAGATAAGCTATTAATCCTTGTGATTATATTTTCACACGCTTATTGTTCAAATAGAAATGGGAAACTCATTTTATAATAATTCATTAGCTAAGTTAGACAATTCACTACGTTCCCCTTTTTCTAGGTTTACGTGGCAAAATAATTTGTGATTCTTTACTTTATCTATAAGATAGGACAAACCATTACTCTCTGCATCGAGATATGGCGTATCTATTTGATTGATATCTCCGGTAAATACTATTTTGGTATTTTCCCCTGCCCTTGTAATTATGGTCTTAATTTCGTGAGGAGTTAAATTTTGGGCTTCATCCACAATGAAAAACACATTACTCAATGTCCGACCCCTGATGTATGCCAATGGAGCAATTGCAATCTTCTCCATTTGTACCATTTCGTTTATTCTCTTAAACTCTTTATCTGTCTCTTTGTACTGACTCTTAATGAACTTTAAATTATCCCAAATAGGCTGCATATAAGGGTCAACCTTAGCATTAGCATCTCCTGGAAGAAATCCGATATCTTTATTACTCAGCGGAACAATAGGTCTGGTGATATAAATCTGATGAAAACTACTGCGTTGCTCTAAGGCGGCTGCCAATGCCATAAGTGTTTTTCCTGTACCAGCTACACCTCTTAGCGTTATTAACTTTATTTCAGGATCCAATAAGGCATGGATAGCGAATGCTTGCTCAGCATTACGTGGTTTTATTTTATAGACAGTTCGTTTTTCTACGCGTTCGATTCTCTTTTCAGTAGAATTGTAAAAACCAAGAGCTGATTTCCTTCCATTATTCATAATAAGAAAGTGATTATAAGGAAACTTCTTTGGTTGTACCTTCTTAGCTTCAATCTGATCATGCTCAAAAAGACTGTCGATTAAATCTACATCTACGTTGTCTACAATGGTTTTACCTGTGTAAAGCTTATCTAAATCTTTAATCTTACCTGTCTGATAATCTTCGGCTTGGAGGTTAAATGCCTTAGCCTTAACCCTCAAACAGATATCTTTAGAAACCAGAATAACAGACTTCTTCGGAAATTGCTGCTGTAGAGACAAAGCCGCATTTATGATTTTGTTATCATTCTTATAATCATCAAAAGTATCGGCCGCATTATTCTTAAGGTCAGCAATCTCCTTGACTACCTTAAGTTTTCCTTTACTATTCCCTCCGATTTTAACCCAATTATTGAGTAAGGAGTCTGATGATACGGTATTTAAAAAACGAATAAAACTTCTTGCTTCATAATTTTTTGAATCTCCTCCTTTTTTAAAGGTATCTAATTCTTCCAGAACTTGTATGGGAATCGCGACATCATTTTCCTCAAAATTACTAACTGAATGGTGATCGTAAAGAATGACTGAAGTGTCTAAAACAAAGATTTTCTTTTCTGCTCTTTTTGCCATTTATGGTAGCAAGTTAGCTAGACTATTTGATTGTTTATCAAGATGTTATTTACTTGTAAATAACTATACAATCCATCATTAAATTGCAGTTAATCAGCGAACTACGATTTTTTTTGTTTCTATACCTTGTCGGTTTGAAATTTGTAGTACATAGAACCCTATCATTAGTTTATTTTTAGAGATCACAAATGAACTCGACTCCTCTCCTGACTCCATTACTTGTCCAGATTGTGAAGTAAGTAGATAGCTTAAATCATCTTCATCTTTATTCAAAATCCGTATTCTTTCCTGGCCTTCTACAATATTAAAATTCGTAAAACTAGGTTCCATTTTCAATATTTCTGAGTAGCTATACTTCCCATTAAAATCGGTCTGCTTTATTCGGTAGTAGGAATAATCTGGAATCCATTCATCATGGAAGCTGTACTCATTTATTTCATTTGAAGTACCTGCACCTATTTCGCGACCAATTGCATAGAACTCTAATACTATGCTCGACTTTTCAATACTAAAGTAATTGTTATTTAGCTCTGAAGCTATTTTCCAATTTAATAAGACCCTATTATCTGACAATACCACTGAAAACTCAACAAGCTCTGCAGGTAAAGGACCAGTGCCTAAGTCGGTAGGTGATAGCGTGAAGTCATTGGTGGTTACAGTACTATTTGAACCTGAAACTATAACTGTACATCCATTTCCTTTAGAACTTGTGTATGATAACTTACACGTATCAGTACCGTTTGAGAGATATATACTATCTCCGCTATTATTCCAGATAGATGAATTTCTATTCAGGTCATAAAAATAAGAAGGCATTGTTCCAGTACCAGACCAATTATTTATTACTGTAACGCAACTATTGGCTGGAATAAACGTGCTAGCTGCGAAATCATGGCTGAAAGAACCATGGGATATCCTATCCCTCAGATTCCATACAGATATATCTACTGAGCCTGAACTATCATTGCATAATTGATCAAACTAATCCCTTGCTGCATCTGCAATCCCATTTTGGTCAGTATCGAATGAATCTAGACCTACAACATTGGGCTCAGGAGAAAATGCATTGATATACACTTTGTCTATACAACATTGACCTAATGATAAATGAGATGCAGTAACAAGCAATAGGCATGATAAACTATTGATAATACTTATATAGCTCGAAGTCATATTTATTAGACGTCTCTAACTAAAGAAAGTAACTGTTTAATATCTTTAGCTATAATTTACTTTTAAATAACCGTTTAATTTAAATTTACTCCGCTTACCGACTCAGAAATATTAATTACAAAATCCCCTACCTTTTCTACACCAGAGAATAGACTATTGTATACTAAGCCACTTCGGTAATTATACTCTTGTTTCTCAATACTTTTCAAGTGCTTCTTACGTAACTTATCCCTCATCTTATCTATTCTGCCCTCGATATTAGCTGCTTCTGTTAAGTCTATTTTTTCCTTATCCTTCTCTAGGTTTGAAATCATTTCAGTATATGCTTCCTCTAATACTCCAAAGAATTCATTGATATTATCTCTCTGCTTTTGAATAAACCACACATTATCTTTTGATTTCTTTTCAAGTTGTAAAGTCATACTGTAATATACATCACCTATACTTTCTAAGTCATTGCAAGCACTTAAAAGACCTCTTATTTGTTCTGACGTCTTCTCTGTCACATCGTTATTGCTTAGTTTAGTTAGAAAACTAATAATTTCCTGGTGCATTCGATCTGTAACTTCTTCATAGTAAATGATTCTTTCAATCAGACCTGCCTGTTCTTTTTTCTTGGGGGTATTGACTAGCTGAACTACTTTCTTGTGCATTTTAAGTAGTATTTCTGAAAACTTGATAATTTCCTTCTTAGCTTCTAAAACAGATAACTCTGGAGTATTCATCAGTCCAGAACCAATGTATTCCAATTTGTGTATCTCATCTTCTTCACCCTTAGAAGGTGTAATACGTATAACCGTATTTTCAATGAGCTTTACAAACCAAACTAAAACAAACGTATTTATTATGTTAAACACGGTGTGAAATGCTGACAATGAGTACCTTATAGCCTCTTCTCCTGGCTGAATACCGTTTGTAACAAAAGGACTATCCCACTTTGTATTGGCCATAAGCTGACCTATTGCATTCGTAAATAGGTAAAACACTACCAACATCCATACCACCCCGAAAATATTGAAAATAAAGTGTGCTCTAGCGGCTCGCTTGGCGTGAACATTTCCTACCAGAGCGGCTAAGTTTGCAGTAATAGTGGTGCCTATATTCTCTCCTAAAACAATAGCAGCTGCCATTTCAAATGGTAACCCTACCGAAGATCCACACAAGGATAAGGTGAGTGCCATCGCAGCACTACTAGACTGAACAGTAACTGTCAGAATAGTCCCTACACCTACTAACATCAAAATTCCTAGGAAACCCTGATCTTTCAGAAAATTAACCATATCTAAGAAAGATTGATTTTGACCAAGATTTAATCCATCGACGGCATCTTTCATACTACTAAGACCTAGAAATAGTAAACCAAATCCAACCAGGAATTCACCTATATTCTTAAAGTTTCCTCTTTTAATAAAAAGTAAAGGAACGCCTATTGCCAGGATAGGGAAAACATAATTACTAAGGCTGAATTTTGAGAATCCAAAAAAAACGAGAAGCCAAGCAGTCATCGTTGTACCAATATTTGCACCCATAATTACCCCTATTGCTTGTCGTAGATTAAGTAAGCCCGCATTTACAAAGCTCACTATCATTACGGTAGTAGCACTGCTACTCTGAATAAGTGTAGTGGTGAAAAAACCAGTAAAAATTCCTTTAAACCGATTGCCAGTTATAGAACTCAAAATAGTTCTCATTCGAGTTCCAGCTAGTTTTTGAATACCATCACTCATAACCATCATGCCATAGATGAATAGTCCTAAGGCTCCAATTAGCCTAAATATCTCAGATATTTCCATTTAGTTATGTTTGTTCTTTAATTAGTAAGTAAACCGCGAAGTAGCATTATCTATGTTACATAAACATTAATTCTAAAAAGAAGTGAATAAAAATATAAATGTAAGAAAAGCTACTATTACCGATGTACCTGCAATGTTTAAGCTGATACAGGAGTTAGCTCTTTTTGAAAAAGCTCCTGACGAAGTATCGAATACAATAGAAAGAATGAAGGAAGATGGTTTCAGCCTAAATAAGATTTATGATGCATTTGTTCTTGAAGCAGAAAGTGAAGTAGTTGGAACAGCTATTACCTATTTTAGATATAGTACTTGGAAAGGAAAGTCGCTATATTTAGAAGATCTTATCATCACAGAAAAACATCGCAGATTAGGTCTAGGAAGTTTGTTATTTAACCAGTGTATAGATTTTGGCAAATCTCAAAACTGCTCTCAAATGAACTGGCAGGTATTAGATTGGAACACTCCAGCGGTGGATTTCTATAAAAAATACAATGCTTCGTTAGATGGTGAATGGCTAAATGGGACTATTCCCTTATAAATTTTACTAATCTTTTCTTTCCCAGACTCCGTAACCATTTCCGTGAAAAACCATATGTAAATCTGGGTATTTTTCACTTATAAAACTAAAGTTCGCCTGTTTTACGGACAACGAGATTGGTATTTCCGTTTCAAGAATTACAAAGTCCCTTACCGCATTGTCAAATCTCTTTTTATCATTTTGGCCCAGATTTGTCAAACTACAAACTCCTATATCTTTCATAATTGAACTTTTAGCATCTGACGCATCTGCAAATTTCTTTTGCTGAGTATAAAACTTATGAGCATAGCTTTTAAATCCTAAGGTAAAATGCATCATTTCCTTATCATTATAAGTCCTAAGCTGATTGATCCATTTGCCTTGTAACAATCCTTCTAAGGGTGGTACTACGGAATTAATTAGTAATGTAATTACAAGTGTATTTGAAACCAAAAAACTTGCTACATTGATCTTAGAACTCTTCAGCACTAGTCTTACGAGGGTGAAACCAAACAAGATAGATAAAAACATAGGTACTACACTCCACTCAACCTGTGTGTTGAGCTGTTCAATAAGAAATGTATCAGTAGTACGAATCAGCAGCCATTCTTTTATATAACCATAATTATAAGGTAGAATCCCAGTTATCAAGATTATTGAGAACCAAAACATTCCAATAAATGCTAACGCTGTCCTCTTTACTTTGGAAAGATAATTAGTTTTCGAAAGCCAAACACCTCCAACAATAGCAAGTGGGATGTAACACATGCTGCTATAATGCACGATTTTAGTAGTCACTAACGAAAAAACAATTAGAACCACCCAAAAAAGTACCTTCATCCATCTAATTAAAGTAGCATCACCATTATATCTTACCCTTTTGATCATAGAAGGGAATAAAAATATAAATAAGGGGAAACAACCAACTAACAGAATCAGGAAGTGATAGTAAAAAGGTTGACCATGTGAAGCGATAGGATATCTAAATAAATCTATTTGATAAATAAAAAACTCCTTAAGAAACCAAAGGCCATTTTGATAAACTTGCAGTCCAAATATAATGCCTAAAACCAAAAGCAAACCAGAAATCAAGAGCCCAATACTTCGCAATGAGTAAAAATTTATTCTATAATATATCTGATAAACTAATCCTGTCAAACCCACTAATAATAAAGCGACTGGACCTTTGGTTACAACAGCGAATCCAAGAAATAATCCTGCATAAAAAAAATGTATTCGTGCCTTAGCTTCAACTGATTGCACTAGAAAAAGTGCTCCTAAATAAATAAAGAGATTAAACAACGGATCAATTATTCCTGATTTGAAATAGAAGTGCGGTGTAAAAGAACCTAGATAAAATAGCAGACTAAAGATTGCAGCTTGCTTTCCATATCTTTTTAGCAATGGGAAATACAACACAATGAGCGTAACTAGACCTACTATTACATTTGGAAACCTTGCTGCAAATTCATTTACTCCGAATATCTTCATGGAAAGTGCTTGAAGCCAAATGAAAAAAGGAGGTTTTTCCCAAAATGGCTCAAAGTTTATTTGAACATTAAACCAATCCCCGGATACAATCATTTCTCTTGCTGCTTCTGCAAAGTTGATCTCATCCCAATCAAATAAATGAACCATCCCAATAAATGGAAGGAATAGCAACAAGTAAAATAGCAGAATAGATAAAAATACGAAGTGTTGCCTAATCCAATTCTTCATCAGATGATATCCAATTATACTTGATAAAAACTAAATGGACAATAGATGTAAGCAATAATCCTAGTACAGCACCGGCCACCACATCATTAAAATAATGTTGACCTAGATAAACCCTTGATATTCCCACTGCTGCTCCTAAAAAAGGTAGAATCCATTGAAAAACAGATTTTCGTACTCCTAAAGCTGTAAGTGTTGTGAATGTAAATACTACTGTCGTATGACCACTAGGAAATGAGTTTTGCTTGTGTCGCTCTAAGCCTTCAATATATTTTAAATCGTTATATGAATACTCTGGACGTCTTTCACTTTTATAAATTGTATTTTTAAGTCCTTGTGCCGCCAACGACGTGATTAGAATACTCGCTATGCAGACTAACAGATACTTCTTTTCAAATCCGAAAAAATAGACTAAAACAAATACTAATATTCCGCCTATCAGTTCACCAAGCTTTGTGACGTAAAAGAAAATAGAATCTAGAACTGCAGAATCCACTCCATTAAAAAAGAGTACAATATCACCTTTATCTATAGTTAATAACACAAGTAAACCAACTAAAACAATACTGAAACATAGTAAGTAGTATACTTGATATCGACGAAATAATGCTATCACAGGGTTCAAAAATAGAAGTCTAAAATTGTATATTAAGTAAAAAAACGTTTATTTGAAAAATTATTAAAAACAATACGTGGAAAGAGTTAGAATAGACTTAGAATTTGTTATAAAATCCTCGCCAACAATATTATTTCAATACTTATCTACCCCATCAGGACTTGTAGAGTGGTTTTGCGATGATGTCAATATTAAAGGAAGCAAACAATACATATTTTTCTGGGATGGAGAGGAAAACAAGGCAGAGCTTGTAAAAAAGGTCAATGGAAAACTTATTAAATTTAAGTTGTTGGATAATCCTTCAGATGAGTTTTTTCAATTTGAGGTAACCAAGGATGAATTAACCGGCGATATTGGACTGCTTATTACTGATTTTGTAGATGAAGATGAAGTGGAGGAAATGAATATGCTGTGGGAAAGTCAAGTCGGTGATCTCAAACACGCATTAGGTCTAGCTTAATACTTATCATCTATTCCTTCTTTGTCCTCCTTGAGTTGATTTAACTCCCCCTTAAGCTGATCCGTCAAGGATCGGGCCTTATCACCTATCGTGTCCAGGTATTTATTATCTATTGGTACAAAATCCTGCAAAAACACTTTATACTTATCAGTAGCTCCTTTTGAAGCTAGGCATACAAGTGCTTCTTCTTTAGTAGCTAATATGCTCTTCTGTAAAACATAAGCAGCTCTTATTTTCTGCACAGCCAAAGAGTCCAATTCGTTCTTGCTAAATCTATTAGCCATATCTTGACGAGCTGGTTTAAGAATACATTCACAGATGTTTGGATCACCGTCATTTTCACAATATTTATTTTCGAGAAAACTAAGGTCAGTAACATTGTTATTAAAAGGTCCATAACCCTTGTAGTACATAAATCCTAAAACTACGCCTACTATCAATAGTACTCCGAATAACTTACTAAAGATGTTTTTAACTACTTTTAGTAAAAGTATTGCTGCGATTATAATTAGTATAACCGTTAATGAAAACTCCATAGGATGCGAATTTATTCTATTGAGCCTAACAAATGAATATCAAGCAGCTCCTATTCGTTCGCTTTAAGTAGTAGAGCATACATATCTTTCGGTGATACATTATCTGCTTTAAGTTTGGATTTCTTTCCCAAATAGAAACCGTGTGGCACGTCTTGAACGAAGTATTTCTGAGCAATCTCTGTATTACTATACCCTACAGGATATTGTATTTTATCATAGTAAAAAGAAATCTTTACTTCTTTTGGTTTGTCACCGTGATTTAAGGTAATGATTTTTATCTCATCCTTATATTCATCGTTTATCTTATTAAGATAAATGGTGTCTTGATCTGTCTGTGAATCTATATCCCAGAAGTATAGATAAATCTCCTGCTTCTTAAAATCTCGTAACTTATGTTGCTTGTTAAACACATTGAAGTATTCGAAATTTGGTGTTCGTTTACTAATTTCAAGTCTGTTTGATAGAGTAGCATTTGCATCTTGCTCTATCTCCAAGTATTTGCCAGTAGTCTCAATACTTTTGATTCTGTACTTCTTATTGTTCCATTCAAATACATTGTTGCTGATTGTCGGTATTATATTCCTGAGTTCATCCGCTGATACTTGGCTTTTGTATGGTCCTACATAAAGTAAATCTGTACAGCTTTGATTGTAAATTCCGTCGACATTAATATCTTTTATCCCAATACTGAATGAATCTGAACCGCTTTTGAAATTTCCTACTACTGTATTATACCGCTGTTCTCGGTAACAATAATTAATATTAGTAAACTTTTTATTGCCACTGTGAGTCTTATAGTGTTCTGTCAATAGGTTTTTATACCTCACATTTTCACCATATTTAAATCGGGTAAGTTTAATCCCATAGTGTGCTCCTTTTACTTCGGCATTTTCCATTTCTAGAACCGTACTTCGCACCCGCCAGCTTATTGTATCTGGGGGTCCATCATTTGTAAAATCAAAATCATTGTTTCGGTCTAAGTGAAATAAGGTGTTTTTGCGATGCCTTCCGTAATTACCAATAATAGTCAGCAAGTACCCTTGACTAACGGCATTATTTGCTCCAGCAAAATATATATACGTATACCCTGTGTCTCTGCATCCTTCTAATTCGGGGAGCTTCTTAATCTGATGCCAAGGTTGGTTAGTATCTATTTCTAATCCAAATTTGGAATATGGCTCTATACTACTGCTCTCATATTTGTAAATAGGTAATATGCTTTGTGATTTTTCAAATACATCATCCTCAACTTTTGCGGCCGCAGTTCGCCTCGAGCGCGTCGCGGACCGCCTCCGTCATCGGCTCCGCCGCGCCCTTCTCGTTCGTCAGCGCGGTCGCGCACCGGCGCAGGACCGCCTCGGGCGCGCCCGTCGTGAACAGGATGCTCTGCCCCTTGCGCGACGCGAGGACGCTCATCAGCTTCCTATCGCGCGAAAATTCGAGCGCCGCCACGCGCGCGAACTGCCCGCCCCAGTACGTCGCGCAGTACGCCGCGCGCTCCTGGCGGGGGAG
>CBFHGJ010000021.1:0-39841 GCA_965655315.1 Bacteroidia bacterium | reverse complement strand
AAGAACAATGGGATGGATCCTACCAAGGGGAATATGCTCAACAAGATGTCTATGCATACACCCTAAAGGTAACTGCTCTTAATGATGAAGAATACTCCTACTCCGGTACTATTACTCTCATTAGGTAGAAACAGACTCAGTGAAAGAAAATGCAAAAAGGGTAAATAGCGTTTCCCTTTTTAATTCGTTATATTTGGAGATTATACAAACGTGAGGCATCTCATATATATATTGCTTGTTCTAAGCTGCTTTAATACATACGGCAGTCACCTTATTGGTGGAGAAATAACCTACACATATTTAGAAGCAAATTCATATCAAGTTAACATTACCTTATACAGAGACTGTAATGATTGTAAATTGGGAAAAGACGGAGGAGGTCCGTCCACAGAATCTTGCAATAACTTAAAGGAAGCTTATATAAGAACAATAAGTACATCTTGTGGCAATGAAAATATTGGCAGTATAAAACTAACAAAAACGGGTTTTGAAAACATCACGAAAATTTGTGACACCCAAGAATCTAAATGTGGAAACAAAGGCTCCTATTCATACGGCATAGAAGCCCATTACTACCAAGGAACAGTTGACTTTAATAAATATACCAAATATCGAAACTGTGGTTTTCATATTTTTTTCAATATATCCGAGAGAAGTGATGAATTTTCAAACCTAATTTCAAAAGAGGATGATGTCTACAATTTTGCTTACATCAATCCATGGGTAGAAAACATAAGCTCTCCACGGTTTGATGAACACCCTCAAATCATCTTTCCCGCTAATAAAACTGCTTACATAAATGACTTTGTATCATCTAGTTTAAAAGACTCTATTGCTTACAAATGGGGAGTTCCTTTGAAAGAGCATAATACTCCACTTGTTTACTCTGATAAGTTTTCACATCAAAACTTTGTAACAACGAATTGCGATGGTAACACATTTCCATGTGCCTCAGATCCCTTTCAATATCCTCCAACTGGAATACACCTAGATCATACCTCAGGAAACATCACTTTTACACCTTCTAATCAGAATGAAATAAGTACTAGAGTCATAGAAGTAGAACAATGGAGAAAAGCCAATAACAGCTATTACCTTGCTAGTAAAGTCAGACGAGATGTTATGGTTTTAGTAACAACTCCAACAAATAACGAAGCTCCACAAATCCTTTCTGAAGAGACTTATTTCATTTGTGAAAATGAACCTTGGGAAAAAACAATCAAAACTCTTGATAGGAATCCAACTTCCGGCCTAAGTTCGAATGACAGTGTTAGCTTATTTATTGATCATAATATCCCTCATTTAGAAATAAGTAATATAGCAACCAGTATCGCCCCCTTTAGTGAAACAAAACTATCCCTTACACCTTCAGCAGAAAATGTAGGAAAACATAAATTATTACTAAGGGCTAGAGACAATTATTGTCCAGATTATGGGGAGTCCATCAGAGTAATAAATCTTATAGTAAGTGAAAAACCAATATTGGATTTAAAGGTAGAAGAACAATTTTGTGGAAACAATAGAATAACTCTGAATGGAGGAAATGACGCCACTAATATCTTTACCGTTTATACAGACAATCTACTATTAAAAAAAGACACTTTCAGCACCAAAACGGGACATTTTCAAGTTCGTGATTTGAAGAATATAGAAGTAACTCTTTACTATGATGATATTCTTGGATGCAAGGATACCTTGATAACAACTAGAAACAATCAAGGTGATATTGGGGTGAATCCGGGTCGGATTTTAGAGTCCTTAGAGTTTTGTCCTGGCGATAGTCTAATAGCAAACTTAAATCATCCTCAATATGAAATTGAAGATGTGACTTGGAGGTTCGGTGACTCAATTTATGTAAACGAAACAAAAACATTTAAGGATGTTGCTGCAACAAAACTTTTAAGATTTAAATACCATCTGATAGATGGTGAGCTGAAATGTTTAATTGAGGACAGTGCATCAGTAATCGTTAATGATGGCCCTGAGATTGTACTTTCCCCTATTCAGCCAATTTGTTATTCCGAAAAATTGGACCTCAATAGACTGGAGGTAACTCCTTCAACTGGGAAATGGTTATATCAAGACAAAACAATAGATAACAATGTTTTAGAAATGATAAGGATCATCCCTAATATAGACACTTCTTTATCCCTAAGATACTTGGTAGAGTCTACCGATTATTCTTGTGGTTCTATTGCACACATTTCAGTTCCTATATTGGCTAAGCCTGAGATGAAACTAGCAAACTCTCAAATATGCAGTGAAGGAGGAACATACCGATTAAGTAATTCTATACAGCGACCATTCCAGTATTCAAATCAAAATATTTATTGGCAGGTATTGAAGAATCCAGCATATCTAATTAGTACTCCTTATCCAAGTTTAGACATAGCCTCAAGTGGTGCAGGAACCTTTACGGCAGTTGCTACAAATACTTTCAATAATGGCTGCTTTACCCGTGATACTGCGAGCATAAAAGTAAATAGCACATTAAACCTTTCTTACAATGAAAAGGGCACGATATGTCAATCTAGTGATGCCATTAACATAGCAGACTACTTTGATATAAACATCGAAGGGGGGGGCTGGCAAATTGAAAACGATAACGACTTTTATGGTGATACATATGTACCATCTAGCTGTTCAGATTTCACCTTCCAATATTTTTATCATAAAAATGGATGTCACGACCAACTAGAAATACCCGTCAAAACGATATGTAAACCTACATTTGATATCAATATCAGTGAAGTAATATGTCAAGATTATGAAATCATACCGTTAGACCAGAACTTCTCTTGGTTACTGGGTAAAAATGAAATAGTTGAATTAACACCTAGAAGCTTAGATATTGGAAATCATCCATTAGCCGCTTTAAAAACTGAAGAAGGATGTCTGTTTGACACAACAATCAAATTCAATATTTCAGCACCTCTTAACTTTCAGTTTATAGATTTACCAGCATCATTATGTGAAGGTGAGCAACTTCAAATCACCCCTCAGAGTGCTAATACCAACATTAAAATAAAACTAAAACTTTGTGATTTCAATCAGGAGATTACTGAATCGTACTCCTACACACCAAGCTCTTGTGATCTTGCAAAAAAGAGAGTATCAATAGTAGGTACATCACACAGTAATGGTTTATGTAATAGCCATATTGATAGTATAAATATCCCATTTTATTCAGCCCCAAGAGTATTCTCTCCTGAGATTCAGACAAACTGTGAACCTTATGAACTTGATATGAAATTATATTCTGTAGGGAATGATAATCTTGATGTCAGGTGGACCGTCACAAACGGGAGAACAAATCGAAGTGGTCTAACACAGCATCTTAAATCAAAAAATAAACTTGCAGCAGATCGATACGACTTGATTGTAAACCTAAAAAATCAATTCGGTTGCTCTAATACTCAATCATTTGATAAGCTAATTCGAGTTTCTCCTAAACCAGAAGCTAGCTTTGGAATGGCGAATACTCAGAAATTAAATCTATCTAACAGAACAGTTTCGCTTTATAATTATACTACAATTCCAGAAGGACAGTTTGATAACGATTGGTACTACACAAAAGGAGAAATAAAAACTCACTTTTCTAACTTTGACAATCCAGTTTATGAACTGCCTGCAGACACAGGGATATTCAAAATCTCATTAGTCTCTAAGTCGGATCAAAATTGTAAAGACACTGCTACAAATCAAGTATTGGTAGTTCCAGATATCATTGCATTTATACCAAGTGCTTTTACTCCAAATGATAAAGGTCCTGAGTCTAACAACGATTTTAGAGTTCTGAGTGCTCACGCTGCTACTTACCGTATTGTTATCTTTAATAAATGGGGTGAAAAGGTATATCAGAGTCATAGTATATCTGAGGCTTGGGATGGCACTACAAACGGTCAATTCTGTCCAAACGGCATATATGTATATTCTATTCAACTCACAAATCATTCTGGAGTAGAATATAATTATAAGGGTACAGTAAACCTTATACGGTAATCTAACTCAGCGTCCTTCTCACACGCTTTTTTTGCCTTAAGAATACTTAACTTTGTATATCAAAAATAGGCCATAAAGTGCAGATAGATTACGAAGCAGAAAATAAGGAAATAGCCAACAGATACCGACAACTTCTTAGGATCTCAAAGTGGTCAAGGGAATCTGGTGATATTAAAATTATCAGAAAGGCATTTGACCTTGCCGTTAAGGCTCATCAACCAATGAGACGTAAGTCTGGTGAACCTTACATCTATCACCCAATAGCAGTAGCTAGAATAGCTGCTGAAGAAATAGGATTAGGTACTACATCAATTGTATGTGCTCTTCTTCACGATGTGGTCGAAGACACGGAATACATGTTGGAAGATATTGAAGCTGGCTTTGGACCTGAGGTAGCTAATATTATAGAGGGTTTAACTAAGATATCTGGTGTGTTTGACACAAACTCACCACAAGCAGAAAACTTCAGGAAGATGCTCCTGACGATGGCTGATGATGTAAGAGTAATACTCATCAAGTTATGCGACAGATTGCACAATATGCGTACGCTGGAGCATATGAGTGATAGGGGTCAACTTAAAATCGCCTCTGAAACCACTTTTATATATGCTCCCCTAGCTCATCGACTTGGTTTGTATGCAATCAAAACTGAGCTTGAAGACCTTTCCTTAAAGTATACAGAATCTAACCTCTATCAGGAACTTAAGTTTAAACTAAACGAAACCAAAGAAGAGCGAAATAAATATATCCGTTCCTTCATCAAACCGTTAAAAGCTGAACTTGATGAGTTAGGTGTAGATTATAAAATAAAAGGTCGTCCAAAGTCTATACATAGCATCTATAATAAGATGCAAACTAAAAAATTAGAGTTTGAGGACATTTATGACCTATTTGCTATAAGGATAATAATAGATAGCGAACCTGAAGACGAAAAAATGGATTGTTGGAATGTCTATTCTATTGTAACAAGTATTTTCCAGCCGAATCCTGAAAGGATGCGAGATTGGATTTCTATACCTAAAACCAATGGGTATGAGAGTTTGCACGCCACAGTTATGGGCCCAAAAGGAAAATGGGTAGAAGTTCAAATACGAACGGTAAGAATGGACGAAATTGCTGAAAAAGGTTACGCTGCTCACTGGAAGTACAAGGAAAAAGAGAAACACGCCAAAGCCAAGCATAGTCTGGACAATTGGGTAGCTCAGATTAGGGAAGTACTGGAAAATCAAGAAGGTAATGCCTTAGATTTTATCGATGAGTTTAAAATGAGTCTCTACGCAGACGAAGTATTTGCTTTTACTCCAAAAGGACAATTACGCAAACTCCCTAAAGGGTCCACGACACTTGACTTTGCCTTTGACATACATACAGAAGTCGGGGCCAAATGCCTAGGTGCTAAGGTAAATGGAAAACTTGTACCTCTGAGCTATGAAATAAAGAATGGCGATCAGATAGAAATACTCACCTCTGCAAAACAAAAACCAAACAAGGATTGGCTTGATTTTGTAAAAACCTCCAAGGCTCGAACCAAAATCAAACAAAGTTTAAAAGATGAAAAACGAGTCGTAGCAAATTTGGGCAAAGAAGCCTTGATGAGGAAAATGAGAAATGCTGGTTATGCATACACAGTTGACAACCAAAATAAACTCATAGCACATTATGGTGTAGATGATGAACTAGAATTGACCTATCAAATAGGAACCGGTATCATTGACAAGGAAAAGATTAAACTTAAGTCTATCCTCGTAGAAAATAAGTCTGTACACAAACCCGGAGCTGGACGAAACGAAAATCTAAAGCAACGTACAAAAAACGAGCTAATTCTAGGAGATGACAATGTTGAACTAGAATACAACATGGCTAAATGCTGCAATCCTATTCCTGGTGATAAGGTACTCGGTTTTATAACGGTAGGAGGCGAAGTTAAAATCCACAGAACAAACTGTAAAAATGCCTCAAATCTGATGTCAAAATATGGCTATAGAATACTGAAAGCTCAATGGGCTGAGGATATAAAAATTGAAGAAGATTTTGAAGCAGCGTTAGAGATCCGAGGTATAGATTCCTTAGGCTTAGTTAGTAAAGTTACTGACATTGTTTCCAAACAGTTGAAAGTAAACATGAAAAGTATCAGTTTTGAATCCTTAGACGGGACGTTCGTAGGACTTCTTAAACTTCAAGTTACTGATAAAGAACACTTAGAATCATTAATGACAGAACTAAAAAGCATAGATCAGTACATAAAAGTGAGACGTACTGATTTAGAAGATGTTTTATCTTAAAAAGGCATAGGCAAAATGGAAGGATCCAGTACGATAAAAGAAGAGGTTAAGCAGCTGTTTACTAAATATCTCGAAGAAAAAGGGCAGCGTAAAACTCCAGAGAGATATGCTATTTTAGATGAGATATACTCAAACAAAAAACATTTTGATGTAGATACTCTCTATGTTCAAATGAAAAATAGAAACTATCACGTTAGCCGAGCAACAGTCTACAATACTCTAGACTTACTTCAAGAGTGTGGATTGGTAATCAAACATCAATTTGGGCAAAATATGGCTCAGTTTGAACAAGCCTATGGATACAAACAACATGATCATATCATTTGCAACACATGTGGGAAGGTTATGGAATTTTGCGACCCTCGAATACAACAAATCACGTCAAAAATGGCAGAACTTCTAAATTTTGAAGTTTCTAGGCACTCACTAAACTTATATGGAGATCCTCAAGTAGACGAACTTGGTCTTTGTAAAAACTGTGATAATCAAGTAAAAATAGAAGATAACAAATAGATGGTAGATGTACTGTTAGGCCTGCAATGGGGCGATGAAGGAAAGGGTAAAATTGCGGATTACCTTACTCCAAAATATGATGTTGTTGCCAGATTTCAAGGTGGACCAAATGCGGGCCATTCACTTGAATTCAATGGGATGAAACACGTTCTGAATACTATTCCCTCTGGAATATTTCACGATGGATGTGTAAATATTATTGGAAATGGTGTGGTGATAGATCCAGTCCTATTCATGGCTGAAATAGATCGCACTGCTGCCGCTGGAGCCAATGTCAAAGAGAATCTTCGAATTTCTTATAAAGCCCATATCATTATGCCTACTCACAAAATTCTAGATGCGGCTAGTGAATGGAGTAAAGGAGATAAAAAGATCGGGAGTACGCTTAGAGGAATTGGCCCTACATACCGAGAAAAAATAGGTAGAGGTGGTTTGAGAATAGGAGAACTCTTTGCACCTGATTTTGAAAAGAACTACCATGAAAAAAAGAAACGCTCTTTACAGCTAGTAGAACAATTCGGTTTCACTGATTTTGATTTAGATGCAATGGAAGAAGAGTTTTTCACTGCCGTTGAAAGACTCAGAGAATACCAATTCGTGAATAGTGAATATCTAGTAAATCAGCACATTGTTGACAACAGTAATATCTTAGCCGAAGGAGCACAAGGTAGTATGCTAGATATTGATTTTGGTTCATATCCTTTTGTGACTTCAAGCAACACAACTGTCGGTGGTGTTTCTACTGGACTAGGCATAGCTCCTAAACATATCAATAAAGTAAAGGGAATCTTTAAGGCCTATTGCACACGTGTTGGTAGTGGCCCTTTCCCAAGTGAACTACATGATGATATGGGAGAGCATATTAGAAAGGTAGGAAATGAATTTGGTGCTACCACTGGGCGACCAAGAAGGACTGGTTGGTTAGATTTAGTCGCATTGAAATACGCAATTATGCTTAGTGGCGTAGATGAACTATGTATGATGAAAGCGGACTGCTTAAGTGGGATAGATGAAGTGATGGTTGGGACTAGCTACAAGGGAGATATTATGGAGACCAATGAAGTCCCTTTTGATCTTAATGTAGATAATTTCAAATCAGTATACGAAGCTCATCCTGGATGGCATGAAGATATCACACAGTGTAAAACGCACGATGCCCTTCCAACAACTTTTCAAAATTATATAAGCAACATTGAAAGTCAGATAAATACTCCAATTAGTATCATATCTGTAGGACCTGGAAGAGATCAGACTATTGTGAATTCTAAATAACATTTTTATCCTCTCTATAATTAAATATACATAATTAAGAAAATGAAAGCATACATATTTCCAGGACAAGGTGCTCAGTTTGTAGGAATGGGGAAAGAACTATATGATACCAATCCAGAGGCCAAAGCTCTTTTTGAACAAGCAAATGACATTCTAGGCTTTAGGATTACAGATGAAATGTTTGAGGGAACTGCAGAAGGACTTAAACAGACAAATATCACACAACCAGCAGTTTTTCTGCATTCGGTCATTCTTGCTAAAACTATGGAGAATTTCACTCCAGATATGGTTGCTGGTCATAGTCTAGGAGAAATATCTGCATTAGTAGCAAACAACGCTTTAAGTTTTGAAGATGGTCTTCAGCTAGTATCTCTTAGGGCCCAGGCTATGCAAAAAGCCTGCGAGTTAAATCCAAGTACAATGGCGGCAATCATTGGCTTAGATGATGCTATTGTAGAAGAAGTTTGTGCAAGTGTGGAAGATATAGTTGTAGCTGCAAACTACAATTGCCCAGGACAATTGGTGATATCTGGCAGCAATGAAGGCATAGATAAAGCCTGCGAACTACTTACAAAAAAAGGTGCTAGAAGAGCACTTAAACTCCCTGTAGGCGGAGCATTTCATTCTCCGCTTATGGAGCCGGCACGAGAAGAATTAGCTAAGGCTATTGAAAAAACTACGTTTAATAAGCCAAGTTGTCCTATCTATCAAAATGTAAGTACCAGTGCAGAGACAGATCCCGCTAACATAAAAGCAAACCTTATCGCACAATTGACATCTTCGGTAAAGTGGACACAAAGCTTACAAAATATGATTGCCGATGGTGCTAGATCATTTACAGAAGTAGGTCCAGGGAAAGCCCTACAAGGTATGCTTGCCAAAATTGACCGAAGTGTAGAGAGAGCTGGCATTAGCTAATGCGTGGCATATTCTCTGTATCCTTTTGTATTTTAGTCACCATATCCTACGCTCAAAATTGGACATTAGAACCTGTTGGACAACTTCCTTTTAAAACTTCCAATAATGCAGTTGCATTAGCAAAGGTTAAGGATATACCTTATATTTTTTCATTTTCAGGAATTGATGAGAGCTTAGATCACACTGGTATTCATTTAAAATCGGGTTCGGTAAATTTAGTTACCGGTGAAGCATTTCAATACGATGATGTGCCTGATACTCTTGGTAAGGTTGCATCAGCTGCAAGTACTATAAACAATAAAATATACATTATTGGCGGTTACCACGTTTTTAATGATGGGAGCGAAAAATCTAGTAATCTAGTTCACTGTTTTAACCCTGAAACGGGGAAATGGGAAGAGGATAGAGAACAGATTCCAACACCTATAGACGATCACGTTCAGGCTGTTTGGGAAGACAGCTTAATATATGTCATTTCTGGTTGGAGTGACACCCGAAATGTACCCGATGTCCAAATCTATAATCCAACCGATAACTCTTGGAAATATGGAACGTCTCTTCCAAATAATAATAGATATATGACGTTTGGTGCGAGTGGTACTATTATCGGGAATACAATTTATTATTTAGGTGGAGCTAGTATGACGAACTTTTTCCCTGCAACCTTTTGGCTCAGAATAGGAGAAATAAACCCGAAGAATCCTACTGAAATAAAGTGGCGAGATAGCCTTCTTTCACCTACTGACAAGTATTATAGATCTGCTTGTGCAAATGTTGGGGGTTATCCTATTTGGTTTGGGGGAAGCACATCGACTTATAATTATAATGGGTTTGCATATACTGATGGTTCAGTAGTGCAACCTTCTAATCAGAGCCTTTTGTTGACGGAACAGATATATCGTACCAATTCTGAGGCACTACCTATGGACATACGCGGAATTGGAAACCTTAGCTCTATTTCAAAAATAATAGCTGGTGGAACGTATAAAGATAGAAAAGTATCAAATGAGGTGATAAGGGTAACCTGGGGCTATCCCGCCTCTGTAAAACCAGCCTATAATAATTCAGTTAAGGCCTACCCAAATCCAGCAAATCAATTTATTCATTTGCCTATTCAAACCTCATTTCAGTTGTATGATTTAAATGGTAAGCTCAGAATATCCGATATAAGTAAAATGATTTCAGTAGCTCATCTTGCTGCAGGCACTTATTGGTTAAGGATTAATCAATCACTACAAAAAGTTATTATTCAACATTAATACAGTATGCCACGGCTCAGACATTCGACCCTATTAGACAGAAAGCAATAGTTCAGATGAATAATTCATAATTATTGTGTGATATTCGCTCAACGCGATTATGAATATCGAATTTTATACATTAATCCTTATTGCCGTTGGTATTCTTGTCTTGGGTGGTATAGGAGTATATTTATGGTTAAAAAGCAATTTTGTGAAAAGAGAGATACTTGAGCAATCTACAATTGAACTGACTACTGTTAAAGCTGAACTATCGAGTGCCAGCCAACATAATTTTGAACTAAAAAATGCTATCCAAACTGCTAATACAGAATTAAAGATTTTGGCCGAACAACTGACTGAAAAAAAGGTGGAAACAAATCATTTGGTCTTAAAAAACAATGAATCAATAGCAGAAAAGAACAAATATCGGAAGAAACTAGAAGAAGCAGAATTAGATCTAAATTCACAACAAGCTAATCTTATTCAGCTAGAATCAAATGTTTCCGTACTACAAGAAAAACTCCATAAACAGCAAGATGATTTTGAAGTATTGAGAGAAAAATCCTTAACCGAGTTTGAGTCGCTCGCTAATAAACTCTTTGAAGAAAAATCAACCAAGTTTAGTAAACAAAACAAAGAAAACATTGAACAGATACTAGCTCCACTAAAAGAAAACCTCAGTGAGTTCAAAAAAAAAGTTGAAGAAACCTATGACAAAGAGTCTAAACAACGATTTTCACTTGAGGAGAAAATCAAGGATTTAGTAAATCTAAATGAGCAGATAAGCCAAGATGCAAATAATCTTACAAATGCCCTAAAAGGTCAAGCCAAAACACAAGGAGACTGGGGGGAAATGATTCTGGAGAGTATCTTAGAGTATTCTGGTCTAGTAAAAAATCGAGAGTATTTTGTGCAAGAATCATTTTCTGATGAAAAAGGTAATAGAAAACAACCCGATGTGACTATCAAGTATCCGGATGATCGATATGTAATCATAGACTCTAAGGTATCCCTTACTGCCTATGAAAGATTCGCTAATGAAACAGATAAAGAACAACAAAAAACTCATTTGCATAATCATCTTATTTCCATCAAAAGTCACGTAGATAATTTGAGCAGTAAAGAGTATGAGAGAAGAGATAAAGCTCTTGATTTTGTTTTCTTATTCATACCCATAGAACCTGCATTTCTAACTGCATTAAACGCAGATTCTGAATTGTGGAATTATGCGTATAGTAGACGTATTGTGATTCTCAGTCCAACTAATTTGATTGCCACCTTACGTGTAATTGCTGATGTTTGGAGTAAAGAAATTCAAAATCTAAATGCTCGAGAAATATCAAAACGAGGGGAACGGTTATATGAAAAGTTTGTGGGTTTCGTAAGCGATATGGAATCGATTAAGAAAGGATTATCCAAAGCGACAGAGAGTTACGATTTAGCAATGAAAAAGCTACATACAGGATCAGGAAACCTAGTCGGCCAAGCACAGAAATTGAAAGATCTTGGGATAAATACATCAAAACAAATACCAACTAAATACTTGAATGAAGAAAACGAGTTGGAGGATGGTAATCCTGAAGTAACAAATAATGGAGATAATGCATAGTAAAAGAGTGCACCCGCTTTTTCTTACTCTTCTAATGATATTAAAGCTACACGCTGCAAAGGCATTTATTATAGAAGGAAGATTGAATGATGAACAAGGAAACGGCATATCATATGCTACGATACAAGTGCAAGGCAACAAAATTGGCACCTACTCTTTGGTAAGTGGCGACTTTTCTCTCCAGGTGCCATCTGGTAAACACACACTCATTATTAAATCCCTAGGATATAAAACAAAATATCAAGAGATATATGTATCTGAAGATATTAGAAATCTAGAAATCAAGTTAGATAAAAATACAGCCAATATAGGTGAGGTAGTAGTAGGGCCAGATAAGGCTAAACTAACATGCTATATCTTAATAATGGCTAAAGAAAAAAGGAAAAATAGAGAAGACAGTCTACGAAACTATAAGGCTAAGGCCTATGCGAAATACTCTTTGTCCTATGCAAAGACAAGTCTAATCTCAGGGGTTGATACAGTAAAACGATTTAGTGAAAAAGATGAGCCCGAATTAGTAGAATCCTACTCAGATGTATTTTTTACCTCTCCAAAAAAGTACAAGGAAATAGTCCTTGGGTTTCGTGACTATTCATACACGTCAGTTGCTGCGAATGAAGGTACTTCGGTTTCAGTATCAGCGATTGTTCCAGGACAGAGGCAAAATGCATATGGTGCAGAACGGTTTGTAACTTAAGGCCCAAATCCATACTTATTTATAATTGATAAGAATACCTCTAACTTCGACTTATACCAAAATCTATTTGATGCCCCAAGTTTTACATCAAATCCAATTGTATCTCCCCTGGGCAATCAGAACTTTCTAGTGTATAACTTCTATCTAGTAGAGTCATTCTTTGAAAATGATACGAAATACTATCGCATCAATATTTTGCCAAAGAATCCTAGCGGAAATAGTGTCACAGGTGAATTAATAATCGAAGACAAAACATTTTTAGTTTCTCAAGCATCATTGAGTATAAATGATGATGCATTGCTGTTCTTTGATCATTTCTCATTCAACTTGCAGTACAAAAGTATAAATGGTATAAATCTGTTAATCTAAGAGGAATACATCTATCACACCAAAGATGGCAAAGACAAATATACTTACGGTTCTAGTTCTATTGCCTATGATAGTCTTAACGTAAACTTACCTATATCTCCTAAATTTATGAGAAGAGGAGTATCTGCACTATCCGATAGTGCAAAAGAAAAAGCCAAGACTTTTGGAAAAAAGTACGTCCTGTAAGTCTAAAAGAACAAGAAATCAGTTTTATCACTACTCAGGATAGTGTTAGAGAATGGGAATCTAGTATTGAATTCTTAGAACGAAAAGACTCTATTATCAATCATACAGACATTTGGGATGTGACCCTCAGTGGCATGCAATTCATCAATAGAAAGAAAGGGACCAACTACTACCTTGGCTCCTTATTGCAAAGCATAAGGCCGTTTCAGGTAGGCGGGTACAGACAAGCACTAGTGGGTAGTTTTAGTAAGAAATGGACCAAGGCAAATAGATTAGATGTAGGTGGAGAAATTAACTATGGTTTTCGAAATAGGAGCATAAAAGGATTTGCTGATGTTTCCTACACTTTTCAGCCCAAACATTTTGGTAGCTTTAGCGTACGTGGTGGAGACGACTTTGCTATGCTAAATCAATATGAAAGCATACAAGGTACCTTTTCCAGAAGCAATTATTTACAGAAGCTTTTTTATGGCATAGGTGGAAGTTATGAGTTATTAAATGGCGTAATGCTCAGTGGTGATATTGACTACGCAACTTTTAGATCTATTGGCCAAATAGAACTAGCACCGTGGTCTGACCGATTTTTCGGAGAATTGAATATACCTGAAGGGTTCAGAGGTTATCAGCAATTAGTAGCAGATGTGCTACTAACTATTATTCCATTTCAGAAATATGAAATGACTCAACATGAAAAACTTCTATTAGGGAGCAAATGGCCTTCATTCAATATCCGTTATAAAAAAGGAATAAAACCTTTGGGAACTAGCGATGTAAACTACGACTTTTTAGAACTGAATGTGCGGCAAGAAATCCCCTTGAGCACGTTAGGAGAAAGTAAGTTTGAGCTTTTCACCGGATCATTTTTGAATGACAGAGAAATACGGATAGCTGATAACAAGTTTTTTAGAGGATCAGATCGGTTTTTCTTCAGTGATCCCTTACGATCTTTTCAATACTTAGGCCCCACACTAAATACGACAAACACCTATTTTCAGGGACACTACCTTCATCAGTTTAATGGAGCTCTGATGAACAAAATCCCACTGATAAAAAAACTAAAACTTACCAGTCTAGCTGGTGCTGGAGGGCTTTTGCTCGATGATAATAACTACCGCCATACTGAGATTTATGCTGGACTCTCGAAAACTTTTAGAATACGTACTCAGCTGTTCAAGGTCACTGCAGTATATGTATCATCAGAAAACTCTGAAACAGGTTTTGATGGTGGAGTAAAGGTAGGTTTAGACTTTTATAATAGTTTCACCAAGAAATGGAGCTATTAAATCAATACTCCTAAAACCACTGCCACAACAATATACCAAGGAGACTTTATCTTGGTACAAATAAGTAGAATAGAGGTAGCTGCAATTATGAACAACTGTAAATAGTTTACAGGAGCATTCATTTCGAGATTAGTATAGAAAAAGCTCCCGGACTCTACCCAATTGAAACCCACTGGGAGTAACATCAAATAGGCTGCTGCTAAGACTAGTCCAGAGGATGCAGCTATAACACCAGGCAAAGCCTTTACCACTATTGGATGCTTTTTAATCTTACGCCAAATAGGAAACACAAAGAAGATTAAGAAAGCTCCTGGCAAGAAAATACCAATAGTACTCACCAAGCTGCCAAATACTTGTTCTAAAGGTCCATATACTTGCATAGCTGTGGCTCCTGTGAAGCTAGCTATGGTAAAAATAGGACCAGGTATTGCCTGCACAAGGCCTACCCCATTAATGAACTGCTCAGAAGTCATATATCCGTTGTGATTAACAAATTGCTCAAGCATCATCGGGATTAGCACATTACCTCCTCCAAAAACTAAGGTCCCAAATCGGTAACAATTTTCAAAAAGCAATACAAAGGGGTTTGAACTCAGCTTACCTAAAACGGCTGCAAGTATGAATACGGAACTAAATGCAACCAAGCTTCTCCAAGGGAATTTTATTTTAATAGGTTCATATTTTTGAACCTTTCCTTTGAAATCAAAGTATGAAAAAAGCCCAGCTACGATAAGTACTATAGGGAACATCCAAGGAGTTTTCACGTCCAAGATTGTATCTAGTGGATGTCTAAGTAACGCTGTAACAATGAATGCCATAGCAGCTAATAGATATCCTTGTCTATTCTTAACCGACTTCTGTACCATTTTAATACCTGCAACAATCACAAATCCTACAGCCACAGGTTGAACAAATCTTAAATAATCAAGTGCCTGCTCCTGAAATGCCCCAATAAAAATGGCACACAGAGTCAATAAAATAAATGCAGGGGATACCCAAACTACTAGAGTGAGAAAAGCCAACATAGCACCCCCAAACTTATAGCCAATACTCATAAGTGTCTGAGTCGAACTTGGACCAGGTAGCATTTGACAAAGAGAATAATACTCTAAAAGCTCATCATTAGTCAAGTACTGCTTATCCTCTACTAGACGTTTTTGATACAGAGCCATATGCATGTTTGGCCCTCCATATGCACTTAAAGCAATTACAAATACATCCTTTAAAAATAACTGTCGCTTGACGAGTTTTATGATATTTGTATTTTTCTTTGCCAAGATGAACAAAAATAACTGCTACACAAGAAAAATCAGTAGGTTTGGCTTATTTGCTTTCTCACTTCTATTTATGATAACGGCTTGCACTAACCATAAAGAAGAATTAGCACACCTATCAGAGTTAACTGATATCTTAGAAGCAAATAAAAAAAACTTTGATCTTGACATCCCACTATTTGAGACCAGGAAGGAGTTCATAGAGTCTACATTAAACACTTTCAGGAACAACTACACTGATACGATGTCACTAGAATTAGGTAATTCTTTAAGCAGGTATAAAGCCATAAAAAAAATATACAATAAAAACATATCTGCCTTCAATGAAAACTTAAAGGACCAAGAAGAGCTAGAAAAACAGCTCGAAAATCTAAAAACCGACCTTAAGAATAATAAGTTAACCAAGGAAGAATTTAAAGCATACTACAATACTGAAAAAATGGATGTGCTGGCTCTAGTTAATTCCTGTAAAAATGTAAAGAAAATTCTATATCAGGTAGAACCTGATTATAAGAGGGTAACCGAAGAGGTTATACCTCTACTAGAATCGCTTGAAGATTAAGCTTCTCCAGCTGGTCCAAAATTCATAGGAGGAAATTGAGGAGCACTTTCTTGCATTTTTATGGGTCCAAAGGCTTTTTCAAATTTATCTATGTTATCGCTCAATGCCATCATCAGTCTCTTGGCGTGCTGAGGACTTAGCACTATTCTACTTTTGACTTTTGCTTTAGGTACTCCGGGTAGGAGTCTCACAAAATCTGCTACAAACTCAGAATTACTATGGGATATAATAGTAAGGTTACTGTATATGCCTTCAGCTACTTCCTCAGAAAGTTCAATATCTATTTGATTAGAATTTTTAGGTTGATCTGCCATAGGTTCAAATCAACAGTATTTTTTTCTCTTTTCTATTAAGAAACTAGAGAATTAATTTTGGTGGAAGATCATCAAACACCATCCTTCGGTTATGACCAATCAAAGAATTGTAACAAATAAAAAAGGCCACCTATTCCTAGGTAGCCTTTTTATATGAATTTGATTTAGTATATGCTTATGAAGCAGTTACCTCCTCAGTTTCATTCTCCTCTGCAGCCTCTTCTTTTGCGGCTTTTAGAAGATCAAACTCATCCTGAGATCCAACTACTAGGTTTTCATATGCTCTGTGACCTGTTCCTGCTGGTATTAAATGCCCAACAATAACGTTCTCTTTCAGTCCTAACATATGGTCTTCTTTACCTGCTATTGCAGCCTCATTAAGAACCTTTGTAGTCTCTTGGAAAGATGCCGCAGACATAAAGCTATATGTACCTAGAGACGATTTAGTAATACCTTGAAGTAATGGTCCAGAAGTAGCACTTAAAGCCTCTCTAACCTCGATAGGCTTCATATCTTTTCTCTTCAATGAAGAGTTTAGATCTCGAAGTCTACGAAGGCTGATAATCTCACCCGCTTTCACATCGTTAGAGTCTCCAGGTTCAGTCACAACACGCTTGTCGTATAGCTTGTCATTTTCCTCTTTGAAATCCATTTTGTTAACAGCAGAACCCTCAAGGAATCTAGTATCCCCTGGCTCTATTACCTGTACCTTCTGCATCATCTGCTTTATGATAACCTCAATATGTTTATCATTTATTCTAACACCTTGCAGACGGTATACTTCTTGAATACCATTTACAATATAATTCTGTACTGCTGATATACCTTCTATTGCAAGGATATCTTGTGGAGTTATAGATCCATCAGAAAGTGGAGTACCTGCTCTTACAAAGTCACCATCTTGAACCAAGATATGCTTAGAAAGAGATATGAGATACTTCTTAGAAATACCTTCCTTGGATTCTATTGTTACCTCTCGGTTACCACGTTTGATACCACCATAGTTTACCACTCCGTCAATCTCAGAAACTACAGCAGGATTACTTGGGTTACGAGCCTCGAAAAGCTCTGTAACTCTTGGTAGTCCGCCTGTAATATCACTAGTCTTACCTACTACACGAGGTATCTTAGCAATGATTGTACCTGCAGTAACCTTAGCACCTTCTTCAACTGATAAGTGGGCTCCAACTGGAACGTTAAGTTCCTTAAGTACTTCGCCTTTCTTACCAATGATGTGAACCGCTGGATTAATTTTCTTATCTCTAGAATCAGTAATTACTTTTTCCTTGTATCCAGTAGCTTCATCCATCTCTACTGTAAAGGTCACACCTTCCTTAAAATCAACAAACTCTACTCTACCATCAAGGTCAGAGAGTATCACTGCGTTATATGGATCCCAAGAACAAATCTTGTCATCTTTCTTCAGCTTAGCTTTATTCTTAACATACAAGAATGAACCGTAAGGGATATTATTAACAAAGAGAGTTTCTTTAGTTTTTGAATCTAAGATTTTAATCTCTCCAGACCTACCAACTACAATACCTACATCATCTCCATTACTATCTTTTCCTGGGACAGTTTTCACCTCATCAAAGTCCGCTATACCATTCACCTTAGCTTGTAGCGTAGATTCTTGAGCAATATTTGATGCCGTACCACCCACGTGGAATGTACGAAGTGTGAGCTGTGTTCCTGGCTCACCAATAGATTGTGCTGCTATAACCCCTACAGCTTCACCTGTTTGAACTGGACGTCCAGTTGCAAGGTTTCTACCATAGCATTTTGCACAAACGCCTCTACGTGACTCACAAGTCATTACTGAGCGTATCTCTACTGACTCTATTCCAGAATTCTCGATTTCATCAGCAAGCTCGTCAGTAATTTCATCACCAGCAGCTACCAATACTTCATCTGTTTCCGGGTGGTGTATATCAAGTAGAGAAACTCTACCTTCTATCCTATCTCTTAGACTATCGATTACCTCGTCATTTTCTTTCAACGTACGTACTTCAAATCCTCTAAGCGTACCACAATCATCAATCGAAACTACCACATCTTGGGCTACATCGTGTAACCTTCTGGTTAGGTAACCTGCATCCGCAGTTTTAAGTGCAGTATCCGCAAGACCTTTACGAGCACCGTGAGTCGAGATGAAATACTCAAGAATCGAAAGACCCTCTCTAAAGTTAGAAAGAATTGGATTCTCGATAATTTCACCTATACCTCCACCACCGATTTTCTTCTGTGGTTTTGCCATAAGACCCCTCATTCCTCCAAGCTGACGAATCTGCTCTTTAGAACCCCTTGCTCCAGAATCAAGCATCATAAATATTGGGTTAAATCCTTGATTATCTGTAGAAATATCGTGTAAGAGTGCATCTGCAACTCTTGAGTTAATTCTTGTCCAGATATCAATAACCTGATTGTAACGCTCATTATTTGTTATGAAACCATTCTCATAGTTACTTGTAATCTCTTCAACCTCTTTACGAGCCTGTTCTACAAGTTCCTCTTTTTGAGAAGGAATAAGTACATCTGAAATATTAAATGATAACCCACCTCTAAATGCATAGTCGAAACCTAATTCCTTAATGTCATCTAAGAATTGAGCAGTACGAGCTACACCACATTGCTTAATTAATTTTCCAATAATGTCTCTCAATGACTTCTTGGTAAGCAAAGTATTGATAAAGCCAAATTCTTCTGGCACCTGCTGATTAAAGATAACACGACCTACAGAGGTTTCAATAATCTTATCTACTAGTTCACCATTTTCTTTAACCTTAGCTTTAACTTTTATTACTGCATTAAGATTAGCTCTACCCTCGTTATATGCTATTTCTACTTCTTCAAAACTGTAGAAAGTAAGACCTTCACCTATTACAGTTTCAGTTTTTATAGATCTTCTTTGCTTGGTCATATAATATAGACCTAAAACCATGTCCTGTGAAGGAACTGCTACCGGAGCACCGTTAGCTGGGTTAAGAATATTATGAGAAGCAAGCATTAATATCTGTGCCTCCAATACAGCAGCATTTCCTAAAGGAAGGTGAACCGCCATTTGGTCACCATCAAAATCCGCGTTAAAACCTGTACAAACTAGTGGGTGTAATCTAATCGCTTTACCCTCTACTAATTTAGGCTGGAATGCTTGAATACCTAATCTGTGTAGTGTAGGAGCACGGTTTAATAGTATTGGATGTCCTTTCAGGATGTTTTCCAATATTTCCCAGATTACTGGCTCTTTTCTATCAACTATCTTCTTAGCAGATTTTACCGTTTTAACTATACCACGCTCAATAAGCTTACGTATAATAAATGGCTTAAATAGCTCAGCTGCCATTCCTTTAGGCAAACCACACTCGTGCAGTTTAAGGTTTGGACCTACCACAATAACCGATCTACCAGAATAATCCACACGCTTACCAAGCAAGTTCTGACGGAAACGACCTTGCTTACCTTTAAGCATATCACTTAAAGATTTCAATGGTCTATTTCCATTTGCTTTTACAGCATTTGCTCTTCTAGTATTATCAAGTAAAGAATCTACCGCTTCTTGAAGCATACGCTTCTCGTTTCTTAAAATTACCTCTGGAGCTTTAATCTCCATAAGTCTTTTAAGACGGTTGTTCCTTATTATTACTCTTCTGTATAAATCATTGAGATCTGAAGTAGCAAATCTACCACCGTCCAAAGGAACTAAAGGTCTAAGCTCAGGTGGAATAACCGGCAGCATCTTCATAATCATCCACTCAGGACGATTTTCACCTGTAGTCATAGAAGCTCTAAATCCTTCTATTACATTCAGACGCTTCAATGCTTCATTTTTACGTTGCTGAGAAGTCTCATTGGCTGCTTGGTGTCTTAGACTGAATGATAAATCATCCAAATCTAGTCTTGCAAGCAAATCCCAAATAGCTTCACCACCCATTTTGGCAATGAACTTATTAGGGTCTGTATCATCTAAATATTGATTTTCCTTTGGAAGAGAATCCAGAATATCTAAATATTCTTCTTCAGTAAGGAAATCTAAATAATTAACTCCATCTTCCTCTTTGATACCTGATTGAATAACTATGTATCTCTCATAGTATACTATCATTTCAAGCTTTTTAGAAGGAAGACCAATGAGATAACCAATTTTGTTTGGCAATGACTTGAAGTACCATATATGAACGATAGGTACCACAAGTTCGATGTGACCCATACGTTCTCTACGTACTTTCTTCTCAGTTACCTCTACCCCACATCTGTCACATACAATTCCCTTATATCTAATTCTCTTGTATTTACCACAGTGGCACTCATAATCCTTAACAGGTCCAAAAATTCTTTCACAGAATAATCCACCCATCTCTGGTTTATAAGATCTATAGTTTATGGTTTCAGGCTTCGTAACCTCACCAAATGAACGTTGTAATACAACCTCAGGAGATGATAAACCAATTCTAAGTTTCTTAAAATTAGATTTAATTTTTATATCCTTTTTGTTTGACATTTTTCCTAATTTAAATTAATAATTAATCAAAGGTTATCTCTATACCTAAACCTCTTAATTCGTGAAGTAATACGTTGAATGACTCAGGGAGTCCAGGCTCAACCATATTTTCTCCTTTAACTATTGCTTCATACGTTTTAGCTCTACCAATTATGTCATCAGACTTAACAGTTAGAATCTCACGTAAGATATGAGCAGCACCGAATGCTTCTAGTGCCCATACTTCCATCTCACCAAAACGCTGACCACCAAACTGTGCTTTACCACCTAGAGGCTGTTGTGTAATAAGTGAGTATGGCCCGATAGAACGAGAGTGCATCTTATCATCCACCATGTGCCCTAGTTTTAACATATACATCACACCTACTGTTGTTCTTTGGTGGAATTTCTCTCCAGTAAGACCATTATAGAGTTGTGCTGATCCATTAACTGGAACACCCGCTTTGGTAATTTGCTCATCTATGTCCTCTTCAGTCGCTCCGTCAAATATTGGAGTACCAAAGTGCATACCTAGTTCCATACCAGCCCAGCCAAGAACAGTTTCATAAATCTGTCCTAAGTTCATACGAGAAGGTACACCTAGAGGGTTTAGTACAATCTCTACTGGAGTACCATCTTCTAAGTAAGGCATATCTTCTTCAGGAACAATCTTAGCAACAATACCTTTGTTACCGTGTCGTCCAGCCATCTTATCACCTACTTTTAATTTACGTTTCTTAGCTAGATAAACCTTAGCAAGTTTTAAGATACCAGTAGGAAGTTCATCACCCACACTAATAGTGAACTGCTCACGCTTATATGTAGTAGAAACCTCTGTATATTTTGCTTTGTAGTTAGCTAAAACTCGTCCTATGAGAGCATTTCTTCCTGCATCAGATGTCCATCCGTTGTAAGACACTGTTGCAAAATCAATGGTTGAAAGATTTTTCAATGTAAACTTAGTTCCTTTTGGAATTACATCTTCATAGTATACGTTTTGTACACCCGCAGAAGTTTTTCCAGAAACTATTTTATATAGCTTTTCTAATAGAGTAGCTCTGAGTTTATCTAGTTCAATTAGATGCTCATTTTCTAGCTTTGTGAGCTTAGTTTTATCTTCAGCTTTATTAGCTCTATCTTTCTTTCTTTTAACAAATAGTTGCTTCGCTACAACTACTCCTTCTTTAGATGGTGTAGCCTTAAGAGAAGCATCTTTTACATCTCCAGCCTTATCTCCAAATATCGCTCTGAGAAGTTTCTCTTCTGGAGAAGGTTCAGACTCTCCTTTCGGAGTAATCTTTCCTATAAGAATATCACCTTCTTTGATGCGAGCACCTACTCTGATAAGACCATTTTCGTCTAAGTTTTTAGTTGCTTCTTCACTAACATTAGGTATATCGTTTGTTAATTCCTCTATACCTCTCTTCGTGTCTCTAACTTCTACATCGTGCTCAGTAATATGGATAGAAGTAAAGTAATCATCCTTTACAACTTTCTCAGATATCACGATCGCATCCTCAAAGTTATACCCTTGCCAAGGCATGAAAGCTACCTTTAAGTTTCGTCCTAAAGCAAGCTCACCACCTTGAGTACCATAACCCTCACTCAAAACTTGACCTTCCTTAACTTTATCTCCTTTCATAACCAATGGTCTGAGATTAACAGTCATGTTCTGGTTGGTTCTGCGGAACTTAGTCAAATGATACGTCTTGGTATCACCTATAAAGCTGGCAAGAACATCATCATCAGTCATATCATATTTGATGTGGATTTCATCGGCATCTACATATTCAACCAGACCGTCTCCTTCAGCAACCAATTGAGTTCTAGAATCTTTTGCTACTTGAGCTTCAAGACCTGTTCCTACAATAGGAGCTTGTGGATTCATAATTGGAACTGCCTGACGCTGCATGTTAGATCCCATCAATGCACGGTTTGCATCATCGTGCTCCAAGAATGGAATTAGTGATGCTGCAATAGAAACAATCTGATTTGGAGCTACGTCCATGTAATCAATGTTCCCTTTACCTTCAATTGGGAAATCACCTTCAAATCGTGCTTTCACCAAGTCATTTGTAAGATTTCCCTTTTTATCGAAAGGAGCGTTTGCTTGAGCTATTACATTTTCGTCTTCCTCCTCTGCACTCAAATAAACAACCTCATCTTCCACCTTAACTCTACCATTTTCCACTTTTCTGTAAGGAGTTTCAATAAATCCTAAGCTATTAATCTTTGCGTGAACACAAAGAGAAGAGATAAGACCAATATTTGGTCCTTCAGGTGTTTCAATAGTACAAAGACGACCATAATGTGTATAGTGAACATCTCGCACCTCAAAACCTGCTCTTTCTCTGGAAAGACCACCAGGTCCTAGTGCAGACATTCTACGTTTGTGAGTTACTTCAGCCAATGGATTTGTTTGATCCATAAACTGCGAAAGCTGGTTAGTCCCAAAGAACGAGTTAATTACAGAAGATAATGTTCGTGCATTTACCAAGTCTGTTGGTGTAAATACCTCATTATCTCTAATATTCATTCTCTCTCTGATGGTTCTAGCCATACGAGCTAGACCTACACCAAATTGATTATAAAGTTGCTCTCCAACAGTTCTTACCCTTCTATTACTGAGGTGGTCAATATCATCCACGTCTGTACGTGAATTAACTAACTCTATAAGATACTGTATGATAGAAATAATATCCTCATTTGTCAATACTCGGTTTGCTTTCTCTAAATCGAAACCTAACTTCTTATTGATTCTATATCTTCCCACTTCTCCAAGATCGTATCTCTTGTCTGAGAAGAAAAGTCTTTCAATTATTCCACGTGCTGTTTCTTCATCAGGTGGATCAGTATTACGTAATTGACGATAGATATGTTCTACTGCTTCCTTACCTGAGTTAGACGTATCTTTCTGTAATGTATTTAAGATAATCTGGAAATCATTCTTATCATCAGTTTCTTTACTTAAAATGATAGTCTTAACTCCTGATTCTAATATTTCTTCAATATGTTCCTCTTCTATTACAGTGTCCCTCTCTATAACAACTTCATTACGCTCTATAGAAACAACCTCACCTGTATCTTCATCTACAAAGTCTTCAATCCAAGAACGAAGTACTCTTGCTGCTAATCTTCTTCCTTTTACTTTTTTAAGACCTGTTTTAGTAACTTTTACGTCTTCAGCAAGTCCGAATAGATCAAGAATATCTTTATCCGTTTCGTATCCAATAGCTCTTAGTAGAGTAGTTACTGGGAACTTTTTCTTACGATCAATGTAAGCATACATTACATTATTTACGTCAGTAGCAAACTCAATCCAACTTCCTTTGAAAGGAATAATTCTAGCTGAATAGAGCTTAGTACCATTTGTATGATAACTCTGACCAAAGAAAACACCTGGAGACCTATGTAATTGAGAAACAATTACACGCTCGGCACCATTAATAATGAAAGAACCAGTAGGTGTCATATATGGAAGTGTACCAAGGTAAACATCCTGCACAACTGTTTCAAAATCTTCGTGTTCTACATCATTACAGCTTAATTTTAGTTTTGCTTTTAAAGGAACAGCATGCGTAAGACCACGCTCTATACACTCTTGAATGGTGTAGCGAGGTGGATCCACGAAATAGTCTAAGAATTCAAGAACGAAAATGTTACGAGTATCAGTAATTGGAAAATTTTCACTGAATACTTTAAACAAACCTTCGAATTTTCTATCTTCAGAAGAGGTCTGAAGCTGAAAAAACTCTTGAAATGATTTAAGCTGTACATCTAAGAAATCTGGATAATCGATCACCTTAGCGATCTTTCCAAAATTTTTTCTTTCGTTATATTTTGATGACAAGGTTTTTAAAAGTTTGGTGTTAATGGAAATAGAAAAATATAAAAACGCCAAAAGACCCACTGATATTCAGGGGTCTTTTTGGACGGTTATTTGTTAAAATTATTTAAGTTCAACTTCAGCTCCTGCTTCTTCTAACGCTGATTTTAAAGCATCTGCTTCATCTTTTGAAACATTTTCTTTAATCTCTTTTGGAGCTGCGTCTACTAATTCTTTAGCTTCTTTTAGTCCTAAACCAGTTAAAGATTTAACTGCTTTTACTACTTGAAGCTTAGCTGCACCTGCAGATTTCAATATTACTGTGAATTCTGTTTGTGCTTCGCCTGAGTCACCATCACCACCGCCAGCTGGTCCTGCTGCTACTGCGACTGGAGCTGCTGCTGGTTCGATACCGTACTCATCTTTAAGGATAGTTGCCAATTCGTTTACATCTTTCACTGAAAGGTTAACCAATTCTTCTGCTAATTTTTTAATGTCAGCCATTTTTTCTTTTGTTTAAAATTTTTTGTTCTTTTTGATAAATTAATTTTCTCTCTCGGCCAGTGTTTTAAGTAAACCAGCAATCGTATTTCCACTTGATTTAAGTGCAGATACAACATTGTTAGCTGGTGAACGTAACAGTCCGATAATTTCTCCAACAAGTTCTTCTCTCGTTTTCAGATCTACTAGAGCACCTAGTTGATCATCTCCGATGAACACGTCAGAATCGATGTAAGCACCTTTAAGTAACGGTCTTTCGCTAGTTTTACGAAACTCTTTAATAGCGATAGCAGGTGACTTAGGATTGGAAGCAAATAAGAGTGCAGTTGTGCCTACCAATGTGTCTTTCAAGTCTCCCCATTCGGTTCCACTTTTTTCCAATGCTTTGTGAACAAAAGTGTTCTTGATCACTTGCATTTTAACACCATTTTTATGCAACAACTTTCGTAAGTCGTTATTAGAATTTGCTGATAGATTTGAGCTGTCAGTTACGTATACATACTGAAACTCTCTTAGGTTTTCTACCAACTCATCTATTATAATATTTTTTTCGTCTCTGTTCATTTCTCTACTCTTTTAAGAATTAGACTATTTTTCGATTGATTTAGGATCTATTTTGATACCTGGACTCATTGTACTTGACATTGTAATACTGTGCATATAAGTTCCCTTAGATGCTGTTGGCTTGAGCCTATTCAATGTGTCAATCAATTCTTTTGCATTATCATATATCTTATCCTTTTCGAAAGATACTTTACCTATAGACGTGTGTATGATTCCAGTCTTGTCAACTTTAAAATCAATTTTACCAGCCTTAATTTCAGTAACAGCTTTACCAATATCCATGGTAACTGTTCCACTTTTTGGGTTAGGCATAAGGTTTCTAGGTCCTAAAACTCTACCTAGTCTACCAATTTTTCCCATAACAGCAGGCATAGTGATAATAACATCTATGTCTAACCATCCACCTTCGATTTTAGTAATAAACTCATCTAATCCAACGTGATCAGCACCAGCATCTTTAGCTTCTTGCTCCTTATCAGGAGTAACAAGAGCTAACACCTTAACCTCTTTACCGATACCATGTGGTAATGAAGTAGTACCCCTTACCATTTGATTCGCCTGTCTTGGATCTACACCGAGTCTAACATCTAAATCAACAGATGCATCAAACTTGGAATTCGAAATCTTTTTTACAATCTCACTTGCATCTTGCAATGAGTGCAAAGCATCTCTATCATATTTTGACAGAGCCGCTTTTCTCTTTTTTGAAATTTTTCCCATTGTTTATATTCGATAATAATTAATTATCTTCCGGAAACTGTCCGGTTACAGTAATACCCATACTACGAGCTGTACCTGCCACCATTTTCATAGCAGACCCTACAGTCATAGCATTAAGATCAGCCATTTTATCTTCAGCGATAACCTTTAGCTGATCCCAAGTAATTTTAGCAACTTTAACTCTGTTTGGCTCAGCAGACCCACTTTTCTTTTTGACAGCTTCAAGTATTTGAGCTGCTGCTGGTGGAGTCTTTATGATAAAGTCAAAAGAGTTATCTTGGTATACAGTAATCACCACTGGAAGTACCTTACCAGCCTTATCTTGTGTTCTACCATTAAACTGCTTACAGAAGTCCATGATATTAACACCTTTAGCACCTAGTGCTGGACCAACTGGCGGTGCAGGATTAGCTGCTCCACCTCTAACCTGTAATTTTACGTATCCTTTAATTTGCTTAGCCATAAAGCTTATTCTTTTTCTACTTGTATATAATTAAGTTCCAATGGAGTTTTTCTACCGAAAATCTTCACCATTACTTTTAATTTTTTCTTCTCTTCGTTAACCTCTTCAATCACACCGCTAAACCCACTGAATGGTCCGTCTGTAACTTTCACAAACTCACCAACTATATACGGATTTACAGCACTCTCTCCTTCTTGGTTACTTTCATCAACCTGACCAAATATTCGGTTCACCTCACTTTGCCTCATCGGCACCGGCTCACCATCCTGACCAAGAAAACCAACTACGCCATTTACTGCACGAATCGTTGGCACAACCTCTCCTACTAAATTCGCATGGATCAGAATGTAACCTGGAAAATAACTTTTCTCTCGAGAAGTTTTTTTACCATTCTTTATCTCATAGACTTTTTGAGTAGGTATAAGTATCTCAGGAACGTACTTTGTAAGTTTAGCATAAGACAGCTCAGACTCAATGATAGCCTTCACTTTCTTTTCTGAACCACTAATAGCACGAACAACATACCACTTAAACTCGTCTTGAGTCTCGCTAGTTTTTGGTTGACTGTCCATCAATTACTGAATAAGCTGATAAAGAAAATCATTCATAAATCTGCCAAACGCTTCATCTATGAGCCAAATAACTAGAGCAAAGAGAATAGAGGCAATTACAACTATAGCTGTACTACTTCTCAACTCTTCCCAAGTTGGCCAAGAAACTTTATTTACCAACTCGTCTGTTGTCTCTTTCCAAATTTCTACTATTCTACTCATTTACTAAATGTTCTTTGCACGGGTGGAGAGACTCGAACTCCCGACACCTGGTTTTGGAGACCAGTGCTCTACCAACTGAGCTACACCCGTTTTTGCCTTATATATTATTAGTCTAATATTTCAGTAACCTGGCCAGCACCTACAGTTCTACCACCTTCACGGATAGCGAACTTAAGTCCTTTTTCCATAGCTATTTTGTTTATTAGCTCAACAGTAATACTTACGTTATCACCTGGCATTACCATTTCAGTTCCTTCTGGTAAAGAGATATCTCCTGTTACATCAGTAGTTCTGAAATAGAATTGTGGCTTATACTTGTTAAAGAATGGAGTGTGACGTCCACCTTCTTCTTTAGAAAGTACATAAATCTCAGCCTTGAACTTTGTGTGTGGAGTTACAGATCCAGGAGCTACAATAACCATACCTCTTTTAATATCTGTTTTGTCAACACCTCTAAGAAGTATACCAGCGTTATCACCAGCTTGACCTCTATCTAGAAGTTTTCTAAACATCTCAACTCCAGTACAAGTAGACTTCATTCCTTCAGCACCCATACCTACAATATCAACAGCATCACCAACATTGATAACACCTCTTTCAATTTTACCTGTAGCAACCGTACCTCTACCTGTGATAGAGAACACATCCTCTACTGGCATAAGGAAAGGCTTGTCAGTAAGACGCTCAGGAACTGGAATCCAGCTATCAACAGCATCCATAAGTTCAGTTACAGTGCTCACCCACTTATCATCTCCATTCAATGCACCAAGTGCAGAACCTTGAATGATAGGAGTATTGTCTTCATCAAACTCATAGAATCCTAATAATTCTCTGATTTCTATCTCAACAAGCTCTAAAAGCTCCTCATCGTCAACCATGTCAACTTTATTCATAAACACAACTAATCTAGGTACACCAACTTGTCTAGCAAGTAGGATGTGCTCCTTAGTTTGTGGCATAGGGCCATCAGTAGCAGCTACTACTAAGATAGCACCGTCCATTTGAGCAGCACCAGTAACCATGTTCTTTACATAGTCGGCGTGACCTGGACAATCTACGTGGGCATAGTGTCTCGAAGCTGTTTCATACTCGATGTGAGCTGTGTTAATGGTAATACCTCTTTCTTTCTCCTCTGGAGCAGAATCGATGGTACCGAAATCTGTTTTTTCTGCTAATCCTTGATTAGACAGTACTGAACTGATCGCAGCAGTCAAGGTAGTTTTACCGTGGTCTACGTGCCCGATAGTTCCAATGTTTACGTGTTCTTTCGAACGATCAAATGTTGCTTTTGACATGATAAATTAAACTTGTTCTTTCTTTTTATTATATAAATGTAGAGCCAACGATGGGAATTGAACCCACGACCTCTTCCTTACCAAGGAAACGCTCTACCCCTGAGCTACGTCGGCTTAATTTTTCAAATTAAACGCTATGCATCTTAACGAGTAGGACTGAGGCAATGAACAATCTCACCTTTGACCCAAACTAATGGCGTGAAACATATGCTTCACTAGCTTTTAGAGTTAACACCCAAAAGCATTGAGCGGGAGACGAGGCTCGAACCCGCGACCTACAGCTTGGAAGGCTGTCGCTCTACCAACTGAGCTACTCCCGCATAAAAACTCATTATCACATCCTTTATTTCAAAAAGATTTGATGGGCGAGTTATTCCCTATTCTAGTTTCTCACATGTATTTAGCACATAGAAAGAAACAAGCCTTACATATTGTCTTTTCAAATAAAATTTGACAAGTGGGGAGAGTAGGATTCGAACCTACGTAGCCGAAGCAGCAGATTTACAGTCTGCCCCATTTGACCGCTCTGGTATCTCCCCAGTTAAAAAAAGAGCCGCCTATTGGACTCGAACCAACGACCGGCTGATTACAAATCAGCTGCTCTACCAACTGAGCTAAGGCGGCAATATGTTTAGAACCAGAGGGTTAATTCAAAGAACTTAACACTTTTGTTAACACCCCCTCGTTTTTAAGGTGGGCAAAGGTAAGCATATTTTTAAAAGTACAAATCCTTTGAATAAAAAATATTCCTAATTTTTGAAATTATTTTAAAGTCGTTTTAGACTAGATAGAAACAACCTTTCCTTTATATCTTTTTACTTGAGTTTTTAAGTGATCAATAGCGATATCAGCAGCTGCCTCAAAAGACTGAGCGGTCTCCTTTTGAATAAAACTATTTTGCTTTGCATTTACTTTGATTTCAATAGTCTTATTCTCCTTAACCGTGGTGTTCTCTAGTTTAAGAAAAACTTGAGAATCAATAATCCCATCATAAAAAACATCAAGCTTATTCAATTTCCTGCATATGTAGTCTTTTAACTTTTGATCTGCTTTGAAATGGATGGCTTGAATTTGAATGTTCATGGTTTCTTGGTTTTAGGTTATTAAAAAAAATCACTCTGAGAATGGATGTGTGTTTTTATAAATACTCTTAAGCTTAGCTATATCATTATGAGCATATAGTTGAGTAGAACTCAAACTACTATGACCTAATAACTCTTTGATAGCATTTATATCTGCACCGTTTTGAAGAAGATGGGTAGCAAAACTATGTCGTAACACGTGCGGACTAGACCTGTCTGAGTCTGTAGTGCCTAATAAACTACTAATTGTATTGTAAAGCCACTTCTCCTTTATTTTCTCACCCCCGAAGTTACAAAAAATAAAGTTGGAATCAATACCCTCTTGTGTTTTTAGAGCGACAAACTTGTCTAATTGCTTTGTTATTTCGGAGCTAAGCGGAATGAGTCTTTCTTTCTGGCCTTTACCTAACACTTTAAGTTCTCTTCTATTCAAAGAAAGTTGATTTTGTGTAAGCTCAATTAACTCGGACCTTCGAATCCCAGTGTGATAAAATGTAGATAGGATTACAAATTGAAGATATTCCTCATAACCTTCAGCTTTAGCTTCAAGTTGTTCAAGTAAAACTTGGAGCTCCCGTTCCTTTATATACGTTGGAATCTTTTTTCGCAGTTTTGGTAGGTTAATATCTAACTCCGGCAATTCATCAAGTAATTTGGATTTAAATAAAAAGTTTCCGTAGGTTTTTACTGCACTTGCCTTTCTATGAACACTTTTCTCAGAAAACTTTTGTAACAATAAGTATCTGACCCATTTTCTCAGGGAAGCTGAGTTCGGTAATGAATCTTCAAAACCTTCTACCATGCAAAAAGACGTAAACTGAGTTACGTCTTTACTATATGCTAAAACCGTATGTCTAGAGTATCTTCGCTCCGAAGCTAAATACTCTTTAAACCTTTCTATTCTTTCCTCTGCTTGCACTCGACTAAGTGCCAAGATACATCACAACAAGTGAAATAGAAAAATAATCTTCTATTTAGGATTGTTTAGGGACTGCTTGTACTTAGCCTTAATCACCTGTTTTCTTCTTTTAACAGATGGCTTAGTGAATTGCTGTCTCTCACGAAGTTCTTTGATTACTCCAGTCTTCTCGAATTTCTTCTTATACTTCTTAAGAGCCTTATCGATTGTATCGTTTTCTTTTAGATTGATTAATAACATTTCTTATAAAATGTGTGCAAATGTAGTATTAAATTTTAGATATCTACTATCTCTATTTTAGAATATTTCTTGAGATAACCAACTTCTGAATCTCAGATGTACCCTCACCTATCGTACACAGCTTGCTATCTCTGTAGTGTTTCTCTACAGGAAAATCTTTAGTATAACCATATCCCCCAAATATTTGAACGGCGTCCGTGCTTACTTTGACAGCTACTTCAGATGCATAATATTTAGCCATAGCACTTTCTTTCGTCATTGGGAGACCCTCATTTTTTAGGTAACAGGACTGATTAATCAATAATTCAGAAGCCTCAATCTCAGTTGCCATATCTGCAAGTTTGAAACTGATTGCCTGAAAACTAGATATAGGCTGGCCAAATTGCTCACGCTCTTTGCTATATGCAAGTGCCGCTTTATATGCTCCTTTAGCAATTCCAAGTGAAAGAGCTGCAATAGAAATTCTTCCACCATCTAAAATCTTCATAGCTTGAATGAAACCTTCACCTTCATTGCCCAATAGGTTACCCTCCGGAATAAAGCAATCCTCAAAAATCATTTCTGCTGTCTCAGAGGCTCGCATACCTAACTTATTTTCTTTTTTTCCACCTTTAAAACCCTCAGTTCCACGCTCTACAATAAAGGCAGAAATTCCTCTGCTATCCAACAATTCTCCTGTTCGAGCTAGCACCACTGCTACATCACCAGATATACCGTGAGTTATCCAGTTTTTTGCACCATTTAGTTTCCACCCACCGTCTACTTTTTTAGCGACCGTCTTCATTCTTAGAGCATCACTTCCAGTATTTGGCTCAGTGAGACCCCAAGCACCTATCCATTCAGCACTAGCTAATTTAGGAAGATACTTTTTCTTTTGCTCTTCATTCCCAAAGTTCAAAATATGTCCAGTACATAGCGAGTTATGTGCTGCCGTAGATAAACCTACGGAACCACATACTTGGGCAATTTCGTCTATCACGGCAGCATATTCAAAATATCCAAGACCTGATCCTCCATACTCTACAGGCACTAAGACTCCCATAAAACCTTGATCTCCCATTTTGGAAAATACCTCCCGTGGGAAGTGTTGGCTTTCATCCCATTCCATAACATGTGGAAGGATGTGCTTTACAGCAAAGTCTCTTGCCGCCTGACGAATCATATCTTGAGTTTCTGAGTTTTGGAAGTCCATTTTACCTTGTTTTGATGTAATGCAATGATACCTTATAACAACGTGGTCTGAAAACTAGTTTACGTCTAAATAAGGTAATATTCGATTAAGATCCTTTTTCGTAAATAGAATGATTTTACTGATATCCTTTGCTGAACTATACTTGCCGTGTTGTTCTTTAAAAGCTATGATTGCATTTGCTTGCTGGTAGGTGATGTATGGATGTTTTGCCAGCTCTTTTTTCGTTGCACTATTAATATTTATTCTTTGAAGATTCTCTTCATTTAAGGTAATGTATGGTGACACTTGATCATACTTTTCCTGATCGAATTTATACACTTCTAACAATTGTTTAAGCGAATTAAACCCACCTAGCTTTTGTCTATATTCAGCAATCCATTTAGCATATGCTGGACCTATACCCGGTATTGTTTGCAGCTCTTCTTGAGAAGCTTGATTAATTTCAATGATTGTTTTTTGTTTTTCAAGGTCAATATCTTTTCTTATCTCTTCATTAGTATTTAAGTCAAAATCAATAATTGCACGATCCTTAAGTTTGTCAAAAAGTAAAGAATCTATGGTAAATAATTTATTCAAGTCTTGCACCTTCCTAAACTTACCTCCGCTATTCCTATAGTTAACTATATTCTTCGCTACTTTTAATGGTAAACCGTGATTAACCATAGTAGCTATATCATCTTTATTGGGGTTGAACGAGGAAATGATTTTTGTCGATTTTGTCGATTCCTCAAATACTGATTTTCTGAATTTACTATCGAATGCCTTATTTGATTTATTTTCAAATGCCTTATCCATATTGCTCCTGAGTATCTCTAATTTCTCTTTATCTACGCGGACCACATCTACCACTTTTGTGTTTTTATAGTAGTAGTATCCGGAAATAAGAAGCAAAATAAAAAGGAGGAAAAAAACTCCCCTCCTTTCAAATGTTGAAAATTCTAAATATGATGTCAGTTTATTAATAAACTGCTTAAGCATCTTAATTAAAAGCTGCTAGTTTCTCTGCTTTATAATCTCCAGCTGCAAGTTTACCTTTAATTGCTTGGAACGCTTTTATGGTTACATCTACATCTTCTAACGTGTGAGCTGCTGTTGGTATAAGTCTTAACATGATTATATCTTTAGGCACTACAGGGTATACCACTATGGAACAAAAAATGTTAAAATTCTCTCTCAAGTCGTGTGTAAGATGGGTTGCTTCCGCCACATTTCCTTTTAGAATTACTGGAGTAACGCAAGAAGCAGTGGTTCCTATGTTAAATCCTTCATCTTTTAGACCAGTTTGCAAAGCGTCAACAATCTTCCAAAGCTTAGCTTTATGCTCAGGTTCGTTTTTCAGCATATCAAGTCTTTTGAGTGCCCCAATGACAAAAGGCATTGGAAGAGACTTTGCAAAAATCTGAGAACGCATGCTGTATCTCAAATAATTAATGATTGTTTTATCGGCTGCAATAAACGCACCTATACTTGCCATAGACTTAGCAAAAGTCGAAAAGTATACATCAATTCCGTCTTGTACACCTTGTTCTACGCCCGCACCTTCTCCATTAGGTCCTAATGTACCAAAACCGTGAGCATCATCTACCATTAGTCTGAACTCGAATTTGTCTTTAAGAGCTATAGTCTCTTTGAGCAAACCTTGATTTCCACTCATTCCGAATACTCCTTCGGTGATAACTAAAATAGCCCCACCTTGCTCTTCGGCCATCTTAGTAGCACGTACTAGTTGTTTTTCCAAGCTATCCATGTCATTATGACCGTAGACGAATCTTTTACCTTGATGAAGTCTTACACCGTCAATAATACAGGCGTGACTCTCGGCATCATAAACGATTACATCTCTCCTATCTACCAATGCATCTATCGCTGATAGAATCCCCTGATAGCCGAAATTTAGTAATATGGCATCTTCTTTATGTTCGAATTCTGCTAGTTGTCTTTCTAACTCCTCGTGATAATCCGTATTACCAGACATCATACGAGCCCCCATTGGGTATGCACATCCCCAACTTGCCGCTGCGTCAGCATCAGCTTTTCTTACATCAGGGTGATTACCTAGGCCTAGGTAATTGTTCAAACTCCAGTTCAACACCTTTTTTCCTCTAAAAATCATGTGCGGAGCTAGTTCTCCTTCTAATTTTGGAAAAGTATAGTAGTGATGAGCGTCTTCAGAATACTGTCCTAAAGGACTCTGTCTTTTTGCGATTTTTTCAAATAAATCCATTTATAATAACTAAAAAAGTAGTTGCAAAGATAACACTTCTAAATGAGCACGTAAATAATTTACTTGCTATCTGATTGTTTTTATATCAATGTATATAATCCAAACTTACTAGGGTTGAATTGTAACAATTCAAATTGTGTTTCGTTAATGTATTAAATTCAGTTAATTTTGCAGGCATTTTCATTGAAAAATCTCATATACATATTTCTCTTAGTTTCTGCTTTTGGATGTTCTAACTACCAAAAGGTAGTAAAGGAAGGAACACCACAGGAAAAACTAGACGCTGCTCGAAAATACTACAAGGATAAGGATTACATAAGAGCCTTACCTCTCTTGGAAGAATTGATGGGATTATACTACGGCAGACAAGAACGCGAGGAAGTGTATTACCTTTATGCCTACTCTTACTTTGCTGATGAACAGTTCCTCGTAGCAGGATATCATTTCAACAACTTTGTACAAACATATCCAAGGAGTGAGAAAAGAGAAGAGGTAGCTTACCTGCATGCCTTGTGTAAATACAAAAGAAGTTTACCTCACGAATTGGATCAATCTCCAACTAAGGAAGCTATAGAAGCTCTCCAAAGTTTTATAAATCAATATCCAAACAGTACTTATGTACTAAGTAGCAATGAAAAGATTGATGATTTGCGTAAACAGATTTTAGAAAAAGTATACGAGAACGCTAAACTATACTACAGCTTAGGTTATTACAAAAGTGCAATGGTAAGTTGTGCCAATGCTTTAGAAGATTACCCAGATATGATCAACCGAGAAGAGTTGACCTATATAGTTGTGGAGTCTGCATTTATGTATGCCGAAAATAGTGTAGAGAATAAACAAGAGGAACGATATTCAGACGCTCTGGCAAAAGCAAAAGATTTCAATAAAGAATTTAAGAATAGTCAGACTTACAGTAAAGACATAAAACGAATTATAGATAGATCTAATCAAGCCTTGAAAGAGGTAAGTTAAAATAAAGAGCATAATATTATGAATAATAACGAAATAGAAATTCCAAACTCAACGATTACTAGAGACACTAGAGAACTTTCTGAGCTTTCAGGAAACCTTTATGAATCTGTGGCAATAATTGCTAAAAGAGCCAATCAAGTATCTTCTAGTATGAAGGAGGAACTTGTAGCTAAGTTGGATGAGTTTGCTTCTGAGCACGATAACTTAGAAGAGATTTTTGAAAACAGAGAACAGATAGAAATTTCAAAATATTACGAAGGCCTTCCAAAGCCAACTATCATCGCAATTGAGGAATTCTTAGCAGAAAAGGTTTATCACAGAAACCCTGCAAAAGAAGAATCTAAATAATATTAAGTTACTTTTAGGAGTAACTGGAGGTATAGCAGCTTATAAAGCAGCTACACTGGTTCGATTATTGGTGAAAAACGGGGCTCAGGTGCGGGTAGTTTGTACACCTAACGCCTTAGATTTCGTAACTCCTCTTACATTATCTACTCTATCTAAAAATGATGTTTATTCAAACTTTTTTGTAAAAGAAACTGGGGTTTGGACGAATCACGTAGAGCTAGGAAAATGGGCGGATGCAATGATTATTGCACCAGCAACAGCTAACACATTATCAAAAATGGCTGCTGGTAGATGTGACAATCTACTGCTTGCTACTTACCTTTCAGCTGATTGTCCAGTGTTCTTTGCCCCTGCTATGGACTTAGATATGTATGAACATCCGTCATCGAAAGCCAATATTGAAACGCTTATTGATTTTGGGAATATAGAATTACCCGCTGGAAGTGGGGAACTAGCAAGTGGTCTTACTGGCAAAGGAAGAATGTTCGAACCAGAACAAATACTAAGCACTGTAGAGCACTATTTTATCAGTGCAAACTCTTTGTCAGGGAAAAAGATCCTTGTTAATGCAGGTCCTACTTTTGAAAAGTTAGACCCTGTGAGATTTATAGGAAACTACAGTTCTGGTAAAATGGGTAAAGCTATTGCTAATGAACTTGCATCGAGGGGAGTGAACGTTAAACTGGTTTTGGGTCCAATAAATACCAAAGGGGTACTACCTCAAATAGAAGTCCTGTCTATTGAGTCTGCCGAAGAAATGTATAACCTATGCAATTCTATCTTTCCTGAATGCGATGCTGCTATACTAAGTGCTGCCGTAGCTGATTACAAACCTGCCACCCAAGCAGATCAAAAGATTAAAAAGAAAACAGAGGATTTTAATCTATCGCTTGTAAAAACGAAAGACGTTCTAAAGAGCCTTGGTGAACAAAAGCGACCTGATCAAAAATTAGTTGGATTTGCTCTAGAGACTCAAAATGAATATGAAAATGCTCTGACAAAACTGAAGAAGAAAAACCTGGATTTTATCGTTCTAAACTCTATGAATGATAAAGGAGCAGGGTTTGGTAAAGATACCAATAAAGTCACCTTAATACAGAGTAATGGTGACAAGCTTAACTTTGAAACGAAACCTAAAACTGAAGTGGCAAAAGATATTGTAGATCTATTGTCCTCTATACTATGAATAAATCACTAGCTCTTTTATTTCTTCTAATCGTAAAGATTGGTTCAGCTCAGGATGTGCAGTGTAACGTGCAAGTAAACGCCGAACAAGTTCAACTTAGTAACAAAGAAATTTTCACTGAATTACAAACTGCAATTACTCAGTTTATAAATACTAGGAAATGGATCAGTGATAAGGTGCAAGCACACGAAAGAGTCAACTGCAATTTTATATTGAATGTGACCGATATTAATACTGACGTCTTTGAGGTTGATTTTACGATTAGCAGCACAAGACCAGTGTATGGAACATCTTACAATACAACTATGTTCCAGCATTTTGATCAGAAAGTACTATTCAGATATGCTCAGTTTCAAAATTTAGAATATCAGGAAAACGCAAATTTGATGGACTTGACTTCTATATTGGCTTTTTATATCAATGTAATGATAGGTGTTGATATGGATTCATATCATCCTGACGGCGGTTCTACTTTCTACAATAAGGCTCTACAAATTAGAAACGTAATGCAGAATAGACCAGGTTGGGCACCAGGAGATGGTCGTGGAAATAGAAACAAATATTATATAATTGACCAACTTTTAGATGACAGGTTTAGAGCAGTTCGAACTGCTTTTTATCAGTACCACATGCAGGGTTTGGATAAGTTTAAAGATGACAACATAGCTGCAAGAAAGGAGATATACTCATCGCTAGAAAAAATACGATCTGTCCAAGAAAATCTCCCCAACTCAATTATTTTTAGAATATTTATGCAGGCTAAACGTCAAGAGCTAATAAACATATTTTCGGAAGCAGAACCAGGTTTAAAAAATCGTGCTATTCAGCTTTTAGGAAGACTAGATCCGTCAAATGCATCTGCTTATGATGCTATTCGCTAGCTCTGGGCTACCTAGTTTGAGAATGTCATACTAAAGCTTTTTTCGACTTCATCCTTCACTATCAAAATTCCTTCTTTTTCGCCTATTCCTTTATTATGGGAGATGTGATCTGCCAGTCCTTGCCACGGTTCTATGCATACAAATGGGGCACCAGGTTTCGCCCAAATTCCTAGGTATGGAAATTCGGAAATATCTACAGTTATAGCGTAGTCGCTAGATATTTGTTTTAACGTCAAAGTACTTGAGTTGAGCTCTTTAAAAATCAGTGCATCACTATCAAAAATTGATTTTGTCAGTCTTATTTTGTTATCTGTAATCACATCGTAAGTCTCATCACAGATGTACGGGCCATCAAGCTTATGACATACCGCATTTTCATTTGAATCTAATACAATCTCAAAATCCTCAATTGGCATTGCATTAAACGCAGGATGCCCTCCAAATGAAACAGGTATATTGACTTGATCATTATTGATTACCCTAAATGTCTGGGTCAATGAATTATTATCTAGTTTATACGTAACCAAAAAGGTGAATTTAAATGGATAAGCCTTTAATGTATCCTCGGTATGCTGCAAGACTAAACATATCGAGTGTTCACTTTGATGCAATAGATCAAACTCTAAATCACGAGCAAAACCGTGATGAGACAAAGAATATGATTTCCCGTTATAAAGATACTCGTGATCTATTAAACTTCCTACAATAGGAAAGAGATTGGGAGCATGCTTAGGCCACACTTCTCCCGCTTGCCAAATAAATTCGAAACCTGACTTATTAGTCACTGAAGCCAACTCAGCTCCCTTCCTATTTATTCTTATCTGTAACTTATCATTTTCTATTAGAAATTGATTTAGCATAATTCTTATTCTAGTTACAAAAATAACTTGTGAGGAATACCGGTCGCATCCATTGGTCTATTTTAATAATATTATACCAATTTAGTGTTTAATTACTAATACTATATGAACCATAAAAAAACATACCCTTAGTAGTACTATATATGAACAATAAGCAAATTGGTGCATATTATGAGAAGATCTCTAATGTTTTGACGAATTTAAATTTTAGGTTTACCGGGGTAATTGAAGAAGGAAAATGGTGGAGAATACCGGTCGCCTTCATTACTTTATAAGTATCTAATTATCAGTTAATTATCGACTAACTAAAAATACAGGTGAAACATTTTTTGATGGACTCCAAGCTACTCGCGGGCGTTAATAAGTTTAGATCTGAAGTATGTTATATTTGAATTATGAAAAAAATAATATTATTTAGTTTTTTGCTAACCTTATCATCATCTATCTTCTCACAATCAATTAGCGTTCCGACCATCCCTGAAGCAGGTATTTATTATGAAGTTGGTCTCATTGGTAATACTATAAACTTTTCAAATGAAGGAGATTGGGATTTTTCAACGATTTCAACCACTTCGAAAGCTACCATACATATTGCACCAATCAACACTTCAAACCAATCTAGTAATTATCCTAATGCTACTCATGTAAAGTATGAAGACGGAAATCAATTTTTTCTTGGATTTAGCAACACTGAGTATACGTTCCATGGTGAAATTTCTGTACTAACTTCTTCATATGAAAATTCATTGGTATTAAATCCATATCCCTTTAATGTTGGAGATGAACATACTGA
>CBFHGJ010000020.1:0-47322 GCA_965655315.1 Bacteroidia bacterium | reverse complement strand
AAAAAATTAAAACTAATATTAAGCAACAATTAACGCTTTTCGAAAGCGATAAGCTGATTAAACGATACGAAAGTCTTTATGAAGGTTTAATCACTTAAGTTGACATAGTCGTTATTCTCAAATGACCTTTTAATGACCGCAAGCGGGTATAACACCTATTAACTTTGTACTATGCAAGGAGAAAATGAATTTTAATCCTGCATAACTTTAGTTTTTGGTTTCAAAAAGAGGGATTTTTTCCCTCTTTTTGTCTTTTTGGAGTATTAGATCTAACGCAATTTATATAGAATCTAAAATGTTCATTAATTGGTGATACAGTGTTTCTATAATTCAAAGTATAAGATATCTTTGCTCCACTAAAAATATAACTCATTAAACTACAGATTTGATGTCTATCAAACCAACCCAAATTTCAAAGCTGATTTTCATCTTGCTTGGAATCCTTTTCGTTAACACTACTCTTGCTCAATACAAAAGCAATCTTGATAAACCTGTAAATGGTGCAGAATCAACTGATGCTAGAATAGAGGAAGGTAGTAAATTGTTTGCTACAAATTGTGCTTCTTGTCACGCTTTGAAAGGCAAAGTCGTAGGACCTGCCTTAGGCAATGTGGTAAGTAAATATGATGAAGACTATGATTGGCTTGTAGCTTGGATAAAAAATAATCAGAAGCTTATAAAAGCTGGTGATGAAAGAGCTGTAGCTATATACGAAGAGTATGGTGGAGCAGCAATGAACATTTTTGAGAACTTAAGTGATGATGAAATCACCTCAGTTCTTATGTGGATTGAAAACGGTGGTGATGGTGCAGCTGCTGCTGAACCAGTTGCAACTATAGCTGAAGCACCAGTTGTTAGTGATTCACTTTTTAATAATATCAATTGGTTAGTTGTAGTGATGAGTATTCTTGTATTCGCAATCATCCTACTCATTTTTGGTATACTTGAATTGGTTAGCAACGTTACCGGGAAAGAGATTATAAATTGGAATAATATCAACGCTTATATGATGTTGGTATTTATGGTTGGATTCTTTGGCTTAGTAATTTATGAGTATAATATTCATTCACAATTCTTACTCCCAGAATCTGCTTCACAGCACGGTTTAGATATGGATAGGATGATGAAATGGACTTGGGCTGCTACTCTCCCAGTATTTTTCGTAACACAATTTTTATTATTCTTCTTCTCCTACAAATACAGACAAAAACCTGGAAGAAAGGCTTATTTCCTTTCTCATAATGATAGATTAGAATATGTATGGACACTCATCCCTGCTGTAGTCCTTGCTATATTGGTATCTGGAGGATTCAAAATGTGGAATAAAATTCTACGGTCTGACACTGTAAACGAGGCTCAACAAATTGAAGTATTTGCATATCAATTTGGATGGAATGCTAGATATCCAGGAGCTGATGGAGAATTAGGAAAGGCCAACTATAATTTAATCAATGGTGTTAATCCATTAGGTGTGGCAAACAGAAGCCACGCTGAAGAATTAATTCTTGAACTGAAGGAGGAGATAAACTCTTTAGTAGACGCTTATGAGAGATTAGGTAAAGAAGAAGCCAAATTGAGATCTACTTTAGGTGGTAAAGTTGGTGAAGAAAGAGAAAAACACCTTGCTAAAATAAAGACTTATAGTTCTGGAGAGAAAGGCGACGATATTAAGTTGACTATACGTGCTAGATATACTCAAATCGAGAGGTTAGAGCGAGCTCTAGCTGTGAAAGAAGGAAATATGTTCTCAGGTGAGGGAGACGACGATATGGTGACCAACGAAATTCATATCGTAAAGGACAAGCCAGTAAGATTGAGGTTCAGAGCGAGAGATGTTATTCACTCAGCTTATTTACCTTATTTCAGAACACAAATGAATGTGGTTCCAGGTTTACCTACTGAATTTACATTCACTCCTATTAAGTCAACCGCAGATATGCGTGCGATTAAAAGAGATCCAAAATTTGATTACTACCTAGTATGTAATAAAATATGTGGTAACGCACACTTCAACATGAAGCTAAAGGTAGTTGTAGAAGATCAGGCTTCTTATGATAAGTGGATAGCAGAGCAATCTGCACTATTCGCCACAACCGATTCTTCTACAGAAGAACCTACTAACACTGAAAACGAAAACTCAGATAAACAGGAATCTGAAGAAAAAGAAACTAACGAAACTGTAGCATTAAATTAATACCTTAAAACGAACAAAAAGAAATGAGTACAGCAGCAATAGCACATAACGATCATCATCACAAAGAGTCATTCATATCTAAATATATATTTAGCATGGATCACAAGATGATCTCAAAACAATTTTTAATTACAGGTATAGTAATGGGTATAATCGGAATGGGGATGTCAATTGCCTTCCGTTTACAATTAGCTTATCCTGATACTAGCTTTCCTATTTTGGAATGGTTATTTGGAAGTAAATGGGCCCCAGGAGGAATTTTGGATGCAGGTTATTACATGGCATTAGTTACCATGCACGGAACAATAATGGTATTCTATGTACTTACTGCTGGTTTGAGTGGTACGTTCGCGAATCTACTCATTCCATTACAGTGTGGAGCTAGAGATATGGCCTCTCCATTCATGAATATGTTATCATATTGGTTCTTTTTCTTAAGTAGTGTAGTTCTGCTTTCTTCTCTATTTGTAGAGACAGGTCCTGCATCCGGCGGTTGGACGATTTATCCTCCACTAAGTGCTTTACCTAAAGCAATGCCAGGTTCAGGGATGGGAATGACTCTATGGCTCTCGGCAATTGTTTTGTTTATAGCTTCTTCACTCTTAGGTGGAGTTAACTATATAGCAACTGTTCTTAATATGAGAACAAAAGGTATGTCTATGACTAGACTTCCTCTTACAATTTGGGCTTTATTCTTAACTGCAGTGCTAGGTCTACTATCTTTCCCAGTATTACTTGGAGGTGGTTTACTATTGCTTTTTGATAGAGGATTAGGAACTAGTTTCTACTTATCTGATATATATTTAGGATCAGCTGGTGCATTAGAACACACCGGAGGTAGCCCAGTTTTATTCCAGCACTTATTCTGGTTCTTAGGGCATCCTGAGGTATATATTATTATTATGCCAGCACTAGGTATTACATCTGAGGTAATAGCCGTTAATTCCAGAAAACCAATATTTGGTTATACTGCAATGGTAATTTCTCTTTTAGGAATTGCATTTTTATCGTTTATAGTATGGGGTCACCACATGTTTATCACAGGTATGAATCCACTACTCGGTGCTGTTTTCTTGATTACTACACTGATTATTGCCGTACCATCAGCAGTGAAGACATTCAACTATCTAGCGACTTTATGGAAGGGAAATATTAGATTTACTAACGGGATGATGTTTGCTATTGGACTGGTTTCTTTCTTTATTTCTGGTGGATTAACCGGTATTTTTTTAGGAAATGCTACGTTAGATATTCAACTGCACGATACCTATTTTGTAGTAGCTCACTTCCACATTGTAATGGGTTGTGCAGCAATATTTGGTATGTTAGCAGGGATTTATCATTGGTATCCTAAGCAATTTGGCAGAATGATGAACAAGCCACTCGGGTATATTCACTTCTGGCTTACGTTTATTTCTGCATACCTGGTTTTCTTCCCAATGCACTTTATGGGTCTTGCAGGTGTTCCAAGAAGGTACTACGCCTTTACTCTGTTACCAGAATACGGTGTATGGTTTGATGTAAACGTTGTAATGACAATGGCTGCAATTTTGGGTGGTCTTGCTCAGTTAGTGTTTATATACAACTTCTTTTCAAGTATGTTCTTCGGTAAGAAAGCTCCTGCTAATCCTTGGCAAGCAAATACATTAGAGTGGACAACTCCAGTTGAGCATTTGCACGGTAACTGGCCAGGTAAAATTCCTACCGTATATCGTTGGGCATACGACTATAGTAACCCGGCTTATGACCAGGATTTTATGCCTCAAAATATTCCAGATGAAGGACAAGAAGAGGAGTTATTTGAGACAAGTAAAACTGTTGCACCAGAGGTTAAAGATGTACCGACCGAAGAAACAGTAAGTTTCTTTACACTACTTAAACGTTGGTTTAAACCCCAAGGAGTTTAAGAAAAAAATATATTAAGTTAAAAGCTCCCCTCGGGGAGCTTTTTTTAAATACACACTTTATGTATACCAAATTAAATTGGCTTTCTATTTTTTCCATATTCATGCTTTTCCTACTGGGTGGTCTAGTGAGAAGTACCGGAAGTGGAATGGGTTGTCCTGATTGGCCTAAATGCTTCGGCGAATACATCCCCCCTACCTCAGAAACAGAACTTCCAGCTGATTATGAAGACTACTTCAAAGAGCAACGAATAGAAAAAACTAATCGATTTGTTACTTTATTAAAATCGCTTGGATTCAATAAAAAAGCTAATGAACTTGAGAATAATCCTCAAATTGAAGAGTCTCATAAATTCAATGCTATCAAAGCATATGTAGAGTATATCAATCGCTTATGGGGTGCTGTTACTGGACTTATTGTTTTTCTATGTTTTTTGTTTTCTCTTAGCTATTTACGAGGTAACCCTAAGGTATTTATATATTCCACGATTGGATTTGTCGCTGTATTCTTAAATGCCTTGCTTGGAGCTGTGGTTGTACATAGTAACCTTATTGGTGGAATAGTTACCGCTCATTTCATAGCAGCATTTGTCTCTATTTGTGCATTTATCATTGCAAGGAAATATGCTTTAGAAAGAAAACGAATTACAATTTCTAATTTTTCTAAAAATCTAATTCTGATAACCACTGTACTTACATTTATACAAGTGCTATTAGGAGCTAATTTACGCGAGTATTACGACCTATTAACATCAAATGAATACCTTGATAAAGTAGCATCTTTGTTTCCACATCTACATATCCATGCAATACTTGGAGTAATTGTAATGGCACTAGCAGTATTGCAGCTAGTGAGATATAATGGTAATGAAAGTGTAAAAAAACATGTAATAATTTCTTTAATTTTAGCCTCTCTTCAAGTGGTTGTGGGTCCGCTTGCTTTAAGCGATAGTTTTGAGGCCTTTTCAAAACTATTCCATATAACATTAGGTGCAGGTTTATTCGTGGTTCAATTTTATATTTGCACCACTATTTTAGGTAGTAAAAATTTTACCCAAGTCTAATTTGAAAACAACGATAATCCATACTGAATCCATAGGTATAAAAGCCAAGCTTAGAGACTACAGTCAGTTAATCAAATTCAGGCTAACATTCACAGTAGTTTTATCTGCAGTTTTTGGCTATCTGATTGGCTTCACTGAGTCTTTCAATTGGGTCGAGCTTTCGGCATTAATTGCTGGGGGATTTTTAGTAGTCTCTTCGTCTAATGGATTAAATCAGATTATAGAGAAGAACTACGATGTTTTAATGACTAGAACTGAAAATCGTCCTCTAGCTCAAAATAGAATGTCAGTACTAGAGGCAGGTATTTTCTGTCTGATTACTGGGGTTGTAGGAGTTTATATTTTAGGATCTTATTTGAATCAATATGCTGCATTACTTGGATTTATATCACTTGTTAGTTATGCATTCATTTATACCCCTTTGAAACGAGTTTCTAGTATCGCTGTTTTGATTGGTGCTTTTCCAGGTGCTATACCTCCATTATTGGGTTGGGTAGCAGCGACCGGAGAATTTTCTGCAGACGCGGGCATCCTATTCTTGATTCAATTTATTTGGCAATTCCCACACTTTTGGGCTATTGCTTGGATACTAGACGATGATTACGCAAAAGCAGGTTACAGATTACTCCCAATAAAAGCTGGAAGAACCAAATCTTCAGCTCTTATTGTAATACTAATCTGCTCCATATTGATACCCGTAAGTGCTGTACCTTATTTGATTTGTATAAGTGGTATCATTAGTTCTGTACTTATTACGACAAGTTCTGTCTTTTTAACGTTTTTAGCATACAGACTATACCAATCACTCTCTTTAAAAGACGCTAAAACATTGATGTTCGCATCGATTATTTATAATCCTCTAGTACTAATTACGCTATGGCTAGATAAAATTTAAATGGAAAAAGCAATAGAATATAACGGTAGAGTTCATCCTAGAAAATTTAGTCTTTGGTTACTATGTATAGGTATCCTGATGCTATTTGCAGGACTTACTAGTGCATATATAGTTCGACAAGGAGATGGGAATTGGTTTTATTTTGAAATACCTAGAGTATTTCTTTATTCTACCTTTATAGTTCTTCTGAGCTCTGTGACAATGTGGTTTTCTTATCGAAGTGCTAAGCAAGACGAAATAAGAAATATAAATATTGGTTTAACGCTGACTGTGATATTGGGTTTAGCATTTGTTTACTCTCAATATTTAGGATGGCAAGCAATGAGAGAGGAAGGATTATTTTTTGTTAATCCAAAGGAAGGAAATAAGATATCTGCATCATTTTTAATAGTCTTGGCTGGGGTTCACTTAGTCCATATTCTAGCAGGTGTACTCTATCTTATTTATACGCTGGTAAACAGTCTACAGCTCAAAGTACACAAGAAAGCAACACTGCTTATAGAGATGTGCAATACTTATTGGCATTTCGTAGGTCTCTTGTGGGTTTATTTATATTTGTTTTTATATTTTGCACCCGATTTCTAACTAATGGCAACACAAACTATATCAAGATCAAGCATTTGGAGAGGAGGAAATTCTCCATTCAATGTAAGTTACGGAAAGCTCATGATGTGGGTTTTTCTATTATCTGACGCATTCACATTCTCTTCCCTTTTGGTAGGTTATGGTGCAATTCGTTATAGTTACCCAGCTACTGAATTAGCTCAAATTGAAAGCTTAGAACTTAGCTTTGCTGAAAACGTACAGGAAAAATTTGCTGCTCCAGGAGTAGATGCACATCACGGTGAGCACTTTATCCCTGCAATGCAAGACTTAGAAATCTTTAGTGAACTTCATTGGCCTTCACCTGACTTAGTATTTAATCACTTCCCATTTGCACACGGACTGCATTTGCCTCTGATTTTTGTGAGTTTGATGACTCTAATCCTGATACTCTCGTCGGTTACCATGGTACTCGCTGTCGAGGCTGGACAAAGAGGCGATAAAAAAGCCGTTAGTACCTGGATGTTGTTAACTATTATAGGTGGTTTTATGTTCTTAGGTTGCCAAGCCTGGGAGTGGACTAATTTTATAACAGCCGGAGCAACACCGTCTTCAAACCCTTATGGACCTCCTGCTTTTGCAGCTTTATTCTTTGGAGTAACCGGATTTCACGGATTTCACGTATTCTCTGGTGTAGTTCTGAATGTTATAATCTACATCAATAATTTAAAAGGAACTTACGAGAAAAGAGGACACTACGAAATGGTAGAAAAGGTAGGCCTATACTGGCACTTTGTAGACCTGGTATGGGTATTTGTATTTACCTTCTTTTACCTAATCTAAAAGATATTAGACTATAATTTAACCTAATTGTAAATAAGATATGGCTTCACACAGCGAACATAACGTAGATATACACGACGAGAATAATTATGACCCTACTGTATGGGTACCTAAGACCACTAGTCATGGAACTAAAGATTTATGGAAGAAGTTTTGGGTACTTTTAGCCCTTACTATTGCAGATGTTGTGGCATACTTCACCTGGCCTCCAAGCATAGCTAGAAATATGTTTTTTATATTTATGGGAGTTGCCAAGGCATGGTATATAGTGGGTACTTTCATGCACATGAAATATGAGCACAGAAAGCTGGGTTATATGATCATACTGCCGATGGTTCTCATCATGTTCTTCCTTTACTGGATGATGTACGAGGGTAATTTCTGGGGTACATACAAGTAGCATTTTAAAAGTTTAGTATATGAATAGAACTGCGGGTAAAATAATCCTTGTGGCTTTAATAGCCATTCCTGTTATTTGGCTTGCATTATGGAAAAATACTCAATTTGGGTATAACGAACTTCCTGTCTACACATCAGATGAGATGGGAGTTAAAGAACCTTATTACATAGACAGTTTTTCTTTAGTTGACCAAAAAGGTAATACCTTCACGAGAGAAGATATTGGAGATAAGGTGTTTGTAGCTAACTTCTTTTTTACATCTTGTCCTGATGTTTGCCCAACAATCAATGGTCATATTAAAATTGCTACTGAGAAGTTGACCAATAGTACTGATGTATTGTTCTTGTCACATACAGTCGATCCTCATAATGACAGCGTAGCGGTGTTAAATGACTATGCTCAAAAGTTTGAAGCTGACTATGATCAATGGAAGTTTTTAACTGGAAGTAAAACTATGATTTACCATTTAGCTCGGGATAATTATAGAGCGGTAATTCAAGAAGTTCCTGATACCAACGATTTTATTCATAGCGAGAAAATAATGTTAGTTGATAAGGATTATCAAATTCGAGGTATTTACAATGGACTAAACATTAAAGAAGTGCTGGATATGGTAGAAGATGCACGTTTTCTCCTCTCGTGTTACAAAAAAGAAAAATCAAATGACTAGACTAAGTGATAAAGCATTTTTTCGTTTAGCTATGATTGTTTCAATTGTAGTCTTCATCTTAGTGGTTCTACTCAATAAAAGAGTATTAAACCCACCAACAGAATTCCCTGAATTCATATATAAGCTTCCATTACTTCATGCCATTATTAATGGAACCTGTGCAGTTCTGCTAATACTTTCATTAAGAGCTATCAAGGCAAAAAACATTGCAAAACATAAATCACTAAACTTGGCTGCATTTGGACTCTCAGCGATATTTCTGATTAGTTATGTAGTCTACCATTTTTTTGTTCCAGAAACTACCTATGGAGGAGAAGGTATACTGAGAACCGTTTATTATTTCATACTGGTTACCCATATCGTTCTAGCAGCTCTAGTTCTGCCCTTAATACTACTTTCCTTTTGGTATGCACTAAATGCTAAGATAGAAAAGCACAGGAAGATTGTTAGGTTCTCCTACCCTATTTGGCTTTATGTAGCCGTTACAGGGGTTTTAGTTTACTTAATAATCTCACCATATTATACTCACTAATTGAAAGCCTTAGCTCAACGTTTTCTCCAACGATTACTTGGTTACGACAGATACTTATGGTATTTCACACTTTATAAACTGAGAACTCTTAAATGGGATCAAAATGAAAACGATTTTTTTCATTTTTTATGCCTTATTCCAAAAGAGTCCTATACTTTGGATATTGGTGCAAATCTTGGATTGATGTCATTTTACTTAGCCAAAAAATCAAAGAAGACCTACGCGTTCGAGCCAATGCCTAGTAATTTAAAGATTCTGAAAAAAGTAAAGTCGAGATATAAGTTAAACAATCTTGAAATCCTTGAAAATGCTTTGGGAAATGAGAACAAAAGTATTCAGCTAGTACTTCCTATAGTAGATGGTGTTAAAAAACAGGGGCTTAGCCATGTTGTAGATACCAAAATGACGGAGTTTAATGAAGGTAATACAATTGATACATTATGTACGAAATTGGACGACATGGAAGAATTAAAAGACATCAATGTGGCTGCTATTAAAATTGATGTGGAAAACTTTGAGTATGAGGTTTTTCAAGGTTCTAATGCTCTTCTTAAGCGATGTAAACCCATGATTTACTGCGAACTATGGGATAATCAGAATAGAAAGGATTGTTTCGACTACCTAGACAGTCTTGGTTATAAAAGATACGTCTATCAGGAAGGTAATTTAAATCCAATAAAAGGTAACCCTAGTGACATTCAAAACTTCTTTTTTATACATCCAGTATCGTAACTTTGCAGCAACATGAAAAAAGTACTTTTTGCATTTCTTTTAGTATTCGGTCTAGGCTTAGCAGCTGAAGCTCAATGCCCTATGTGTAAAACAGCAGTTGAAAGTGGTATGGAAGAAGGTCATACAAAAGGAGGAGGTTTAAACAATGGAATCATGTACTTGTTAGCTACTCCATATTTAGCCGTAGCTTTAGTAGGTGGTGTTTGGTACTACCGCAATAAACAAGCAAAATAGAATTTAGATGTCAGGTTTAGCAGCGTTTTTCAAAGGAAAATGCCCTCAATGTCGCACTGGAAATGTATTTACTCATCCAGCAAGCAATCTTAAGAAATTCAGAAATCTAAATGAAAATTGCCCTCATTGTGACGTTAAATTTGAATCCGAACCTGGTTTCTTCTGGGGTGCTATGTACTTCAGCTATGCTTACAGTGTGGCATCATTTATAGTTATTGGTTTTTTCTTTTTTACTTTTAGTGATGATGTAAATCTTGCCTATTACATAGGATCCGTTATTGCTTTTACTATAATCACCTCTCCGATGTCATTTAGAATGTCCAGACTACTGATGATGTATATCGCTGCTCCTTATCGTAAATTCAACCAACAACTTAAGGACGGTAAATAGATTTAGAAAATAATCTGAGAATATAAAAAGGCTCGCAACTAAAGTTGCGAGCCTTTTTATTGAATTGATTAATTTATATACTACTCAGCAGCAGCTTGTTCAGCTTCTTCTTCTACTCCGTTTATAATGTCAAAGATTTTCTTTTCCATTTCCTCCATCATTTCTGGATTATCTAGTAGCAATTGTTTTACAGAGTCTCTACCTTGTCCTAATCTAGTTTCCCCATAGCTAAACCAGCTTCCACTTTTCTGGATTACATTGTTCTCAACACCTAAATCTATTATCTCTCCTACCTTGGATATACCCTGACCATACATGATATCAAATTCTACCACTCGGAATGGAGGAGCTACTTTGTTCTTTGCCACCTTGACTTTTACACGGTTTCCTATCACATCCACCCCGTCCTTTATACTCCCGGTTCTGCGTATATCAAGACGTACAGAAGCATAAAATTTCAAAGCATTACCACCAGTCGTGGTCTCAGGATTACCAAACATAACTCCAATTTTCTCTCTCAACTGATTGATGAAGATACATATACAACCAGTTTTGTTAATTGTACCTGTCAGTTTACGGAGTGCCTGAGACATCAAACGAGCATGAAGTCCCATTTTACTATCTCCCATATCTCCTTCTAACTCAGCACGAGGAACTAAGGCAGCCACAGAATCTATAACTATCACATCAATAGCACCTGAACGAATAAGATTATCTGCAATCTCTAAAGCCTGCTCTCCATCATCTGGCTGCGAAATCAATAAATCATTCGTATCTATACCTATGTTCTCAGCATAAAACTTGTCAAAAGCATGTTCTGCATCTACGAAGGCACAGATACCTTCACTTTTCTGAGCTTCTGCAATACAATGCATTGCAAGAGTCGTTTTACCAGAAGATTCTGGTCCGTATATTTCTACAACTCTACCTTTTGGAAACCCTCCAACACCTAGTCCTATATCTAAACCTAATGATCCCGTAGAGATAGAATCTACCTTTACTACGTTATCATCATTCATTTTCATCACTATACCCTTACCATAAGACTTTTCAAGCTTGTCTATGGTCATTTTAAGAGCTTTCAATTTATCTGCGTTTTCGTTCTTTGGCATTATTATTATCTAAACTATTTTTACCAAATATATACTAAAGTCCTATACCAACCAACAATTGGAAAATGTGTTGATATGTAACCTATACAGCGGGATTCAATGTACTAACATAGACCTAATTTCGTTAAAATAATCAATGATACAATCACTGAAACAGCTGAACCCTTGCATCACTATTTTATTGATCCTTTGTTCGATAAATAGTTTTGCTCAGACTGATGGAGACACTACAAATCTTGGAAATGTAGAAGTGGTAACTACATATAAACCAGATGTAGCACAGTCTGAAAAAATAAGTATTAGACCGGTTCTAGAAGATCCAAAAGTAGATCCTCCAACGTATTCCTATATATTCCCTAACGTAGCTTATAAACCTAATTCGGTATATACCCCTATTGACCCTGTATTTACAAAGCCAGAACCTGCCATAGACCTGTTTGATAATTATATTGAAGTAGGAGGAGGAAATTACCTTACTTCCTACTTAGATGCTAGTATTCACAACACTCAAGATAAATATCACACCTATGGATTAAAGGTTAAACATCACGCTGCGAGTGCTTCTAATAATCCAGAGCAAGCTTTATTTAGCCAAAATCAAATTAAAGCCTTTGGTTTTAGAGAGAAAGGAAATGACTTGTATGCAGAAATAGATTATCAGAGAAACGTGGTACATTACTATGGTTATTTGGTAGATACACCATCTTTGGAATTAGACGATATCAACCAAATTTACAATGATATAAATGTCAAGACAGCCTATACAGTCAAGAAAAATCGAGCTCAAAATCAATTGGACTTTAATCTAAACCTTTTTGACAAACTTGGTGAAAATGAGAATTCATTCAATCTAGCTAATTCCAGTAGCTTCAAATTAGGAAAAAACCATTTGCATATTGATATAGATGCTCTCTATACACAGTTGACTGAAACCGCAGACTACAAAAGACTTTTTGTTGATGTAAAACCACATTATGAATTTGATTATAAAAAATGGAAACTGGATGTCGGTCTAAACCTAAGTCTTTTAGAAGGTATAGACACTAGTATAAGCGACATTGCTCCCGCACCGTATCTAAGAGCTGAGACTTATTTAGTGCCAAAGTTGCTAAGGTTCTACGCAGGACTGGATGGTGGTTATGTTAGAAATACACTCAGATCGATAAGCTACGAGAACTTGTTTCTAGGCAACAACTTTACGCTCTCTAACCCTATATCATATTCTGGATTTATAGGTATGAATGGCAGCTTCAAAAGATTTATAGAATATGGTATTAAGATGAAACAAGAGCAGATAACAAATCAATACTTTTTTGTGAATGACACTAATGAACTCAGAAATTTCACAACTGTAGTAGCTGATCTGACCAGATTCACTTTTTCCGGAGAATTCAAAATAGATGTGAATCAAAACCTGGATATCGGTTTTCGAGGGAACTATTATGCATTAAATGTAGGTGCTGAAATTCAGGAAGCTTGGCACATGCCAACATATGATGCTTCCCTTTTTGCCACTATTAGATTGGCAGATAAGATTTATGTAAACGGTGGATACTTTACTACTAGTAATAGACAAGCTGCAAGCCTAGCAGGGAAAGATGATGCATTACCAGCAATCAATGACATCAACATAGGAGCTGAGTATAGATACAAGAAAAATATTTCTGGATTCCTTCATATCAATAACCTCTTAAACCAGCGTTATGATTTATGGAATCAATACAGAGCCCAAGGCTTGAACGTCTTAGCTGGAGTGACATTTTCACTCTAAAAGATTGGCGTAAAGCATGGCTATTTACTTATAATTGCAACTAAATGAATCTGGCAAAAGAAATATCATTTTTACTGTACCAGCACGACTGCGTCATATTACCAGAGTTTGGTGCTTTTATCGTGCGGAGACGCGAGTCCGAAAAAAATGAAATTGCACTTTATGCCAAGCCTTTCTATCACTCCATTACCTTTAATAACCAGATAAAAAATAATGATGGACTATTAGTCAATAGAATTTCCGTCATCAATAACTGTTCTTTTTCAGAAGCTGCAATTCTTGTAAAAGATGCTATTGCAAAAATGCAGACAGAGATTAGCCTTAAAAAGAATTTAGAACTTTCTAATGTTGGTACTTTTTATCTTACACAAGAAGGTAAACTGATTTTCATTCCATATCACTCTTTAAACTTTTGTAAGGCCTCTTTTGGTCTGCCAAAACTAAAGTTGTCAAAACTCACTAAATCTATGGATCAAGAAAAAAATAAACCTACAGGGTCTAGACCTAGTATCCCAAGTACTTCTCCTAAGCTTGCTCCAAATGAAATAGACACTCCTTTACTAGTACAAAAACAACAGGAGAACAAGCGTAAATACGAAGAACTTCAGGCAAAAAGACTAGCGAAAAGAAATGAAGCTCTTAATCCAGATAGTCAAACAAGAAAATGGAATGGGCTGAAAGTAATTAATACTTTAGGGTCTCTGTTTCTTGTTGCAATGATAATTGGGTTATTCCTATTTGAGAAAAATATAAGTGACCAGCAAGCGGCTAATGATCAAATCGCTTCAATACTAAATCCAGCTGACAATGGTGATTCAGAATTTAATGAAAGCATCGCTTCAGACCCAATGGTGACAGAAACGATAAATGATGTACACACCTTTGGTATATACGCATCAACGGTTTCTAGTGAATCAGCGAGAATTTACTTTGATGAAATAAGCGATAAGTATAAACAGGCGAAAATTTCTGAATCTAACAATGAGGTCTTTATCATCTCATTTGACAATGAAGAGCTAGCCAACGAATACAAGAATTTGCTTCAAAATAAAACAGATTATAAATTAATTGTAAAATAAAACATGAGTATTCTACTTCAATTGGTACAAGACGGAGGAGCTGTATCAGATTCATTGTCTAGCACAACTTCATCAGGCGGAGCTTTGGATGTCTTAAATCTAATATGGAAAGGTGGAATAGTCATGATTCCGATTGGTATTCTATTCATAATAGCCATATACTTATGTATTGAGCGATACTTAACCATAAAAAAAGCTGGAGATTTAGATTCAAAGTTTATGGGTGGAATCAAGGAAATGGTACTTGATGGTGACCTCAAAGGGGCTCAACGTTTATGCCACGATCGTGCTACTCCTATTGCACTGATGATTGAAAAGGGTTTATCTCGAATCGGAAAACCATTAAAGGATATTAGCGTAGCAGTGGAAAACGTAGGTAAATTAGAAGTATACAAGCTTGAAAAAGGTATGCCAATACTAGCTACTATATCTGGTGCTGCACCAATGTTAGGATTCTTAGGTACCGTGACTGGTATGATTCGTACTTTCAACCAAATGCAGGATAGTGGTCAACAAATCACCGCAGACCTATTAAGTGGCGGTATAGGAGAAGCTATGATGACAACTGTTGCGGGATTAGTAGTCGGTATTTTTGCCTATATCTCCTACAACTTATTGTCAAGTATGATAAATAAGGTGGTCTATAAAATGGAAGCATCTTCCGTTGAGTTTTTAGACATACTTCACGAGCCTGCTTAACCTATGAATTTAAGACCCAACAGTAAGATTAATACAGAATTCAATGCGTCTAGTATGACTGATATTGTATTCCTGTTACTCATCTTTTTTATCATTATAAGTTCTGTAGTCAAAGATCCGGCTCTAAAACTAGTATTGCCAAAAGGAGTTAATGACGTTAGTACAGTAAGTGAAACTATTGTAATATCAGTGGATAAAAACCTTAATTACGCTGTAAACGATAAAAAAACCACATATGACCGTTTACCTTCTGACCTTCGAGCGGTATTAAAAGGAAACACAAATGCAACGGTTAGCATACGAGGTGATAAAGATATTCGTTATGAAGATGTAATGAACGTTGTTATGCTTGCAGATAAAGAAGGAGCTAAAGTAGTCTTGGCTCTAGATGCAATAAAACGATAAAGGAAGAATATGGTAGATATAAGTAGAGAAGAAGACAGAAAAGCTCTATTTGGGACAGTTACAGCTGTTGCACTCCTACTTATATTTTTGATTGTTCTAGGTTTGATGAATGGGTGCTCTGATATTCAAGCAGAAGAACTAGATGCTGGAGGGGTAGCTGTAAGTTTAGGCAATCCGGACGACGGAGGTCCAGATAATAGTGCTGCTCAGCAACAAGAAGAAGAATATACTCCACCAGTGGAAGAAGAATACATACCAGAACATCAGGAAACAAGTGATGTATCTGAGGCACCAGTGGTAAAAAAGACCGAGCCGGTAAAAAAGCCACCCACTAAGACTACTCCAAAGAAAACTACCAAGCCCGCAGAAAAAAAAACCGAGGAACCTACAAAGAAGGTGGATGAAAGAAGTTTGTTTCCAGGTTCTAAAAAAGGGAATGATAACACTGGGAAAGGTAAGGGTGGAACGGGTGATGGTGGATATAAAGGTCGTCCTGATGGTACTCCTGATGGAGATCCAAATGGCAACGGAGGCAAAGGAACACAAGGAGATGGTCCATCCCTAGGAACTGGTATTTCTGGAGGTATCGGAGGATTTAAGGTATCTAAAATCGCTCAACCACAAGGTGGAGTTCAGGCTGCTGGCGTTATACGCCTAAAAGTATGCGTAGATGCTTCTGGAAAAGTAATTCCTTCTAGTATCAAATGGGTTCCAGATCGTAATCCAGCTACAAGCACAAACTCTCAACTAAGACAACGAGCAACCGCTGCTTTAAAGAAATTTCAATTTACGAATGTAAGTGGGTCTAGTGGGGGTTGTGGTTACATCAACTTCACGTTCAAGTTACAATAACGTATTGACTTACAAAGAAACCCTAGATTACATCTATGCAAAGCTGCCGATGTATCAACGCCTAGGTACCTCAGCATTCAAAAAAGACCTTACCAATATTATAAAACTGTGCAATGCATTAGATAATCCTCAGGATCAGTTTAAATCAATCCACATTGCTGGGACAAATGGGAAAGGGTCTACCAGTCACATACTATCAGCAATTTACCAACAAAATGATTATAAAGTAGGATTGTATACATCTCCTCATCTTCTAGATTTTAGGGAGCGGATAAAACTTAATGGTGAATTGTGCTCAAAGGACTTTGTGATTGATTTCGTAGCTAAAATCAAGCCTCATATAGAAGCTATAAAACCCTCATTTTTTGAAATTACAGTTGCTATGGCATTTAGCTACTTTGCTGAAGAAAAAGTAGATATAGCTATCATTGAAACTGGCTTAGGCGGAAGACTAGACAGCACAAATATTCTAAATCCTATTGCCTCTATCATTACTTCTATTGGTCTAGATCACAAGGATATGCTGGGTGACACGCTAGAATTGATTGCTGGTGAAAAAGCTGGAATCATCAATCGAGGCATTCCAGTGATACATGGGAATATTGCAGAATCTCCATTGCAGGTGATTCGCGATAAGGCCACGGCTATAGATGCACCTATTTATTCCTATTTGAAAAATACCTTTAATACAGATTTAGCCGGCAAACATCAGCAATGGAATATCGGGTGTGCTCTTCGTTGTGTAGATATAGTAAAAACGATTCTTCCCGTCAATAGTCAATTTGTATCAAGTGCATTGCTAGATGTAAGAGGGACCTCAAATTTTGTTGGTAGATGGCAAATCCTCAATACCAATCCCTTAGTGGTTTCTGATGTTGGTCATAATGAAGAGGGCTTTCGTTTGATAGCTGAGCAGTTAATTGAGCTTAAATTAAACGCTTATTACGTTCTTGGCTTTGTGAAAGGAAAAGACCTAAATAAAATAGCTCCACTCCTACCTAATGGAAAAGAATATCACTTTGTAAAGCCAGAAGTTATTCGCGGGATGTCAGCTGATGAAGCCTCAAAAGCATTTACAGCTCCTTCCTCAGCACAAAAATATGTTCACCTTGGTTTAGAGAAAGCCCTAACCGAAGTCTATGATTCTGCTTCATCTGAACCTGAACTAAATATGATATTCATTGGTGGTAGTAATTTTGTAATTGCTGATTTACTACTTTTGAATGAAGAAGGAAAAACACCTTGGAAATTATAGAAATCTATACAGATGGAAGCTCTTTGGGGAATCCTGGTCCTGGAGGCTATGGAATTGTTCTAAAACATAAAGGAAAAAGGAAAACTGCGAGTCAAGGTTTTCGAAAAACCACCAATAACAGGATGGAGCTCCTTGCAGTTATAGAAGCACTTAAGCTCCTGAATGATGCTGCAAGAACTATGGAAGTTCATCTCTACTCAGACAGCAAGTATGTCCTTGATGCTATTAGTAAAGGTTGGGTCTTTAATTGGGTAAAAAAAGGATTCAAAGGAAAGAAGAATGAGGATTTATGGCGTAGATTCCTGAATATTTATCCAAGATTTACGATAAAACTGCATTGGGTAAAAGGTCACAGCGGAGTGCCCGAAAATGAGGTTTGTGACAAACTAGCGAAAGAAGCTGCAGAATCTAAGAATTTGAAAATTGATCACGGCTATGAAAAAGGCACTGATGCTCAAACAAGTCTACTCTAATTTCTTACAAATAGCTGAAGATTATACAGTCACCTAAGTCTGTAGCTACTTAAGACGATAATTTTCTTCGCTTTAGCTCTGATTTTATCAAACTAAGCTCTCGGCCTGCTTGACCTTTAACACTGCTATTTTCTTGTGCTCTTCTGCTCAAATAAGGTAATACTTCTTTCACAGGGCCGTAGGGCAAATATTTAGCTACGTTATAGCCTTGATGAGCGAGATTAAAACTAATATGGTCACTCATTCCATACAACTGTGCAAACCAGAATCTATCATCTTTCTTCTCTAGATTATTTTGCTCTATCAACTCTGCTAGTAACTTGGAGCTTTGCTCATTGTGTGTGCCAGCACAGAAGTATAATACATCTCGGTTATCAAAACACAAACGAATTGCTTCATCATAATCAAGATCTGTATCAGCTTTTGAGTTTTGTATAGGATTATCATATCCGAGTTCCTCTGCCCTATCAGCTTCCTTCTCCATATATGCACCACGAACTAACTTAAGACCAAGCTTATAACCGCCAGCTCTTGCTTCTTCTATTCTATATTTTATCTCCTCGATTCTACCTTTTCTATAAAGCTGGATAGTATTATAAATAATCGCATCCTCTGTATTGTATTTAGCCATATTTGCATAGGTAATTTCATCTATAGCAGCTTGTATCCAAGTCTCTTCAGCATCTATAAACAACTTTGTTCTATTCTCATAAGCTAGCTTACACAGAGCTTCAAATCGTGAATGAAAATACTGGTAATCTAAACTGTCCATTTTATCTGTAGACTCTCCTCGTTCTATATATCCAGAAACGCTTTCTAGCATCGAGAACATACCAATTCCTGTACACTTAAATACTGCAAATGGATACTCAGGTTTATCCGTAGCTTCTATGATTACTTTTTGTAATTCTCCGAATGCTTGAATAAAGTCTTCCCCCCTGCCTTCACCTTCCACAGAATAATCTAGTATCGCCCCGATCCCACTTTGGTATAGCTGTTTTGCTACAGGGTAACTTTCACCAATTGTTTCTCCTCCACAGAATTGAGCAAACAAAGTACTCTTTATCAATCCTTTAACAGGCAATCCAATACTCAGAGCTAAATTGGCAAGTTTAGGACTATACTCTACAAGAGATGGATATGAAAAGGTTTGGAAAAGCCTATATGCCTTTCTTAAGTCTCCGTTTGACTTGTGAGCAAATGCTCGTTCAGTATTATCAAAGGAAAGATTCATTTTGGTCTCGCAAATTTAGAATTATTCACGAAGTAAAAGAAGAGAGAATTTTCTATTCTTAAGCACGCGTTTATGCTATGATTTACAGCATATTATGATATGTTTTTATCAAAACTGCTCCCAGATTTCTATTTGGCGGAATGTAGTCTTTAAAGCGTTTATCTGCCATACTTCTAGCAACTATGTTTTTTGGTGATTTAATGTAGGTCTCTGCGGCCTGTGCACTCTGCAGCTCACTTTTTAGTCCAATAAATCGGTCCAGTTCTCCATCTATCTGATCTATTCTATCTACTTGTAGTTGAATTCTATCAACATACTTATTGATGATATCATTACCGTACAACTGCGTGGTACTGAAGAATAGCAAAAATCTAAACGCAAGTATGTTTCTATTGATTCTCATTCACTTTATTGAATATTTCCCAAAGCGTAATACCGGCTGAAACACTCACATTGAATGAATGCTTTGTGCCAAATTGAGGTATTTCAATTATTTCATTACAAAAATCGAGCACTTTTTGATCTACACCATCTACTTCGTTCCCAACAACCAATACAAATTTCTTATCACTAGGTACTTGAACGTCCCTTAGCGGAATGCTGCCCACTGCTTGTTCTAATGCACAGATGTGGTTTCCTTGAAGCTTTTTAAGAGCTTCAGCAGTATTTGAACAATATTCCCAATCTACGCTTTCTTCTGCTCCTAAGGCTGTTTTTCGTATATCGCGATGTGGTGGAGTAGCTGTTATTCCACATAAATATATTTTCTCTACCCTAAAGGCATCTGAGGTCCTAAAAATAGCTCCAACATTGTGCATACTCCTGATGTTGTCTAGCACCACAATTAAAGGACTTTTGGAAACTTTCCTATACTTTTCAACAGTGAGTCTATTCAGTTCCTCATTTTTTACCTTGCGAGTCAATATTTTTCTAGCTAAGAATCTTGAGTACAAAGGTAAAACAGTCGAAGCAAACCACACAGAAAAAGCAGACGCCTCTGATGCAGCAATACAGCCAAATTAAGGCTGAGTATCCAGGGACCATATTACTTTTTAGAGTAGGTGATTTCTATGAACTCTTTGGAGAAGATGCTATCACAGCGGCAAGAGTTCTTGATATCGTTCAAACTTGGAGAAATAATGGAGGATCTAAAGTGGAACTAGCTGGGTTTCCACATCACTCACTGAACACCTATCTGCCTAAACTTAGTAGATCTGGACTCAGGGTAGCCATCTGCGAGCAATTAGAAGATCCAAAGTCTACGAAAGGCATTGTAAAACGAGGTGTAACCGAACTTATCACCCCAGGTGTATCTGCCAATGATAAAACTTATGACAGCAGAAGTAACAACTACCTTGCTTCTATATTTGAATACAACAACAGAGTTGGTTTAGCACTTGCAGATTTGAGTACTGGTGAGTTTATGGTTGCCCAAGGCTCAAGTGACTATGTAGAGCGGTTAATCAAATCATTTCAACCTTCAGAAACTATTCTCAGTAAAGACTATCGTAAAAAATTCAATCAAGTATACGGAGAACAGCAGTATAGTTATCCCTTAGACAATTGGTTCTTCGAGAAAGATTACGCACAAGAACAGCTAGAAAAACAGTTTGAAACTGAATCTCTAAGCGGTTTTGGCATTGACCATATGGAAGAAGCTACTGTTGCTGCAGGAGCTATTATTCATTATCTCAACCAAACCCATCATACCAATCTTGAGCACATCAATGGAATAAAGCGTATAGACGAACAGGAGCATGTTTGGATTGACTCATTTACTATTAGAAATCTTGAAATACTGTATAGTAATCACCCTACTGGCATTTCTCTACTGGATGTAGTGGACAAAACCATCTCTCCTATGGGAACCAGATTGATGAAGAACTGGCTCATATTACCCCTACTTGATCTCAAAGAGATTAGCTACAGGCAGGACTTAGTGGAGTTCTTGATGGCAGAATCTAGTATCTATAATGAGTTTACGAAAGAAATAAATCAGATTGGAGATTTAGAAAGACTTATTAGCAAGGTAGCTCTTAAGCGGATCAATCCTAAAGAGTTACAGCAGCTGTCTTCAGCTATAAAATCCGTGCACCATATAAAAGAGATTGCTGCACAAACCAAAAACGAAAGTCTAAATAAATTTAGTGAGCAGTTGACTAGTTGCCATGATTTATGTGAACTGATTGATAACCAAATAGCTGAAGATGCTCCAGTATTAGCAAGCAAAGGGGGTGTGTTCAAACTTGGTGTAGATGAAGAGCTAGATGGATATATTTCCATATCAAAAAACAGCAAAGATTATTTGCTGGGACTGAAAACAAGAGAAGCAGAACGTACTGGGATTCCTAGTCTAAAACTAGCATTTAACAACGTATTTGGATACTACCTAGAAGTAACACATACACATAAAGACAAAGTTCCGGAAGACTGGATTAGGAAGCAAACACTAGTAAGTGCAGAGCGATATATTACCCCAGAGCTCAAGGAATTTGAAGAAAAAATACTTGCTGCAGATGATAAAATTCATGAATTAGAACAACGTCTCTACGTCCAACTTATAGATAGAATAAGCGTTTACATTACGCCAGTGCAGCACAATGCCAGACAAATAGCTAAGCTTGATTGTCTGTGCAGTTTCTCCAATATATCTGAAGAATACAACTATGCAAAGCCTGTGGTAAATGACACCCAAGCTTTAGCTATAAAAGATGGTAGACACCCTGTGATAGAACAACAACTTGCCACTGGAGAGTCTTATATCCCAAACGACATTTACCTGAACAAGGATGAACAACAAATTATTATTCTAACAGGTCCAAATATGAGTGGTAAATCTGCCATATTGAGGCAAACTGCTCTTACCGTTCTGCTGGCACAAGTGGGCTGCTTTGTATCAGCAAAACACGCTGAAATAGGGTTAGTAGATAAGATTTATTCACGTGTAGGAGCTTCTGACAATATCTCCCAAGGAGAATCTACTTTTATGGTAGAGATGGTAGAAACTGCATCAATACTAAATAACTTAAGTGAACGAAGCTTAGTTATACTTGATGAGATTGGTAGAGGTACTAGTACGTTTGATGGTGTAAGTTTAGCTTGGAGTATCGCAGAACATCTAAATCACTGCGAGGAGAGACCTAAAACGCTATTCGCAACCCACTACCATGAGCTTAACGAGTTAGAGTCTAGTAACTCTGGTGTAGTTAACTATTATGTTAGTACTGAAGAAAAACGGAACAAGGTCATATTCCTTAGAAAAATGAAAAAAGGAGGAAGTGAACACAGTTTCGGTATTCACGTAGCGAGAATGGCTGGCATTCCAAAAAAGATACTGCGAAGAGCAGACAAAATACTAAAGCAGCTAGAAAGCGATAGAGCCAGTATAGATAAAGCATCTTCCATAAAGAAGGTCCCAAATGAACACTTCCAACTCAATTTATTTCAAATAAATGACGGGAAAACCTCCGAGGTCTTTGACACGTTAGATAAATTGAACATCGATAGCCTCACTCCTATTGAGGCATTAATGAAATTAAATGAGATTAAACAACTTTTGGAAGAGTAGCCTATTGATTATCTGTGCATTAACCGGGTATAAATGCTCAGCTCAATCTTATTCTTGGATATATTTTACTGATAAACCACACCAAACGGAGGATTACTTCAACACGTCAGTTTATCCTAAGTACGTAAATCAACTCAAGAAACTAAATATAGAAATAGTTGGTACGAGTAAATGGTTAAATGCTGCTTGTGTTAATACCGAAGATATAGATACTGAATTGGAGGAACTCTCATTTATTTCTCACACAGCTCCATTAGGAAAATACAGGACAGAACAATCAGAAATCAAAGAAATTAATACCACATTTAGTTACGGAAGAAGTGATGTGCAAATTGAGATGCTGAGTTTAGATGAGTATCACGCTATGGGAAACACAGGTTTAGGTGTCAGGTTGGCGGTATTTGATGGTGGATTTAACGGGGTAGATACCTTGGACATCTTCCAGAGTATGTGGGATGAAAATCAAATAGAAGCTGCTTGGGATTTTGTAGAAGACGATACAATGACCTATCGAACAAGTGCTCACGGGATGCAAGTGTTAGCCGTAGCTGGTATCAAACACCAAGACAGTATGATAGGTGCAGCACCTGATGCACAGTTTATACTGGCTAGAACTGAAGATACTCGTTCTGAGAAGCATATCGAAGAACTCAATTGGGTGCGTGCAATGGAATGGGCAGATTCTTTAGGAGTATCGATAATTCACTCCAGCTTAGGCTATTCTGTTTTTGATCCGGAAGAAGGAGATTACAGCTACCAAGATATGGACGGTCAAAGTACTATTATTACTCTTGCTGCACAGCGAGCTTCCGAGCGTGGAATATTTATAACTAACAGTGCTGGAAATGCAGGTAATACTGCGTGGTTTCATATCACAGCTCCTTGTGACGGCAAAGATGTACTGTGTGTAGGTGCTGTAGATAGCTTCGGAGTAATTACACCTTTTAGTAGTAGAGGGCCTTCAGCAGATGGCAGGTTAAAACCCGAAGTAGCTGCTATGGGAGGTCTAACCACCATACCAAAGCCTGACGGAATATTGCGTACAGGAAGTGGGACTTCATTTTCTGGGCCATTGATAGCTGGTCTAGTAGCTTGCTTAATGGAAGCCCATCCAAATAGAAGTAACGCTGAGATTCGTAATGCCATATTTAAGAGTTGCAACAGATATGACAGTGCAGATAATGCATATGGATATGGAATTCCAGATGTACTTCTAGCAGATAGTATTCTGCGAACAGATCAGACGGCTGATGTCTCCCAAATGGAGACATTAACTACTAAGGTATATCCAAACCCTGTGAGTGATATTCTTCATATCGAAACCATCCCTGGAACAAGATACACGTTACAAAACACTGTGGGGCAATTAGTAAATGAAGGTGTGCTCCAAAATTGGATTAATTACATTTCTGTAAGTGAACTAGGAACTAGCTTTTATGTGTTGACCCTTGAAAATCAAGAGGGAAAACGGAGTATAAAGGTAAAAGTTGGAGAATAGAAAGAGTATTTTTTACTATTCCAGCCGATAATGCTAGAGGCTGAAGGCTTATCAGATATTCAGTTAGGATAAAGGCTTCTCACCTTTGAATAAGTACTTTCTGAATTTTATCGCAATTTCCATTGATTACCTTTAAAGTGTAAATACCCGAGCTTAAGTCTGAACTATTGATAGACAATTTATTAAGCCCCGTATCCAAAAGAAAATCTAAGCTTTTTATTTTCTTACCACTAGCATCAAAAATTTCTATGGTCATCAATTGATTAACTGTATTGGATACTATATGGTAACTAAGGATATCGGCTGCAGGATTAGGGAAAAAGGTATTTAGCTTTTTAGCACTAGCATCTTGTTTCGGCTTTTCTATCCGGTAAGTAAATTGATCACAGTAATCATCATATTCAGCTATGATATATAAATTTTTAAAGTCTTGATCCAGAGGGAATACCGCTTGATTTCCACCAAAAAGCATCTCTAACTAAATCAAAATTACCTTGTCTAGATGGACAATCCTTAATATCCTCAAAGGACCCATTGATTGCCAAGTTCGTCTTTTGGCCAAAGGAGAGAAAAACTTAAAAGACAAATATCTTGCATAAAAACCACCTCATCATACCTTCAACAATTATTCGCTATTTATCATTTCCAACCTTCCATCTGTCTAGCTGAATGAATAGATAAACTACTGATTTCCCAATATAATTGGTAATCCGTCTTTTCCACTACCCACTACAACCACCTTACTGTTAGGAGATTGAGACAACCTGAGTGTGGCTTCAATACCTTTTTCCTTTAGAATTTTGTCAGTAAGCGAAGCACTTAAGATACGGTTTGCAGTAGCCTTACCTTCTGCATCAATTTTCTGTCTTTCTGCCTCTTTTTTCGCTTTTACTAGTCTGAACTCATACTCTAGAGCTTCTTGCTCTTGTTTCAATTTACGCTCTATGGCTTCCTTAATCGTTGACGGAAGTGTAACATCTCTAACAAGTATTTCATTGAGTTGAATGTACTGAGAACTTACAATCTTCCTAGACTCTTCAAAAATTTCCTTCTGGATAGCATCTCGTTTACTACTGTACAACTGCTCTGGCGTATATCGTCCGACTACAGAACGAGCTGCCGATCGTATGGTTGGCAGTAGTACTCTTGAGATGTAATCCTCCCCTTTTTCTTGGTGTAGCTTTCCTAGATTTTCGTAATCTGGCTGAAACCAAGCAGAAGCATCTAGTTTGATCTCAAGACCATTACTGCTGAGTACAGACATCTTTTCAAATACTTCCTGCTGTCTAGCTTCGTAGATAATCATATCGTTCCACGGAGCTACAAAATGAAATCCTTCTCCATAGGTACGTTCTGTATCTACACCACCTCCAAAGGTCTTGTAAAGAACTCCAGCCTTACCAGAATCTATGGTAACTGTAGATTTCATAATAATAATTAGAAGTACAAAGCCACCTGTAATAAGTGTAAGTCCCTTCCCTGCAAAATTTGGAAGTTGAGGTCGATTAATCGTATATTCTCTTGCCATTTCTTTTTTTTCGCAAGGTACAATTTGTTGCCTACATATCCATACAAAGTGAGAACGCAATAAACTCCTCTTTTCGGTTATAAAACTGATTACTAAGTGGCCTTCCATTGTAAAAATGTACTCCCATTCTTAGTCTTTTTTTATAACGGTCTTGAGGTATTATATAACCGGCATTTATTGATACATTTTTAGAAAATGCATTGCTTTGATAGGCACTTATGTTGACTCCAGCATATAACCCTCCGAAATGTTCTTTATTGAAGTAATACTCGCCTTCCATACCTGCTTGATAATTCATAAAGGCGTGTTTGTTCGGTTTGTTTTGTCTAGTACCTAAGAAGTCTACCCCTGGCCAGAAGAAACCTAAATCTCCATAAACTCTCACCATATTGGTTGTAGATTTTTTTAGAAAATGAAGTGGTTCTACTGCAGCTGAAAAAATGAAATCATCTCTTACTGGTAGTTGCATGAGGTTTGGATCAAAATCAATAGGTGTAGAAGCACCTGTAGGAGCGTACTCATCTCCTAAATGCGTACAAATGTGATGTTTACTAAAACGAAGTGATAGCCAGTCTGTAGGATTTCCAGCTATCGCGAAGTAGTAGATGCCGTCAGTTCCTATCAAATCATGATTCCCTGCACGCATTACAAGAGGCGTGGATACTCCCAAATCTACTTCAGCACCTAAGTTTGGATTCTTTTTACTAGTGAATTTGAATAGAGAAATACGAACTGCTGGAGTTATTGTCAGTTTTCCTAAATAGTCACCCCCTTCATTCACTTCGTCCATCATCTCAAAGTCACTGTATCTAATATTTTGAGCACTTACCTCAAAACGCACACCTAACGGGTCTGCTAAATATGTAGGATAAAAGTTTTCCATTCCAAGAACTTTCAGGTTCCAGTTCTTCAATGGAATATTAAATCTAGTAGAGTCCTCTGCTTTTGTAAGAAGAGAAATGAACAGTATTGTAATTAGTATGATATTTTTCATTGGTTTGATTCTATTTAGTTGTGATTTAATTTAAAGTAGCTGACCATACATCACTAGATTGGCCGTTTCTATTCGTATATCCGCCTAGCACCCATATCTTATCTTGGAATACTACAGCGGCATAATTGTGTCTAGCATCTACAGCTACTCCTCTACTATCAATACCGAAATCTGTACCGTCATGCGTCCATATACTGTAATGGTTTGGATTAGAAAACGTATAATGTACACTCGAAGTAGTCTTACCTGGTAGGGTCCAAAGCTTACCTCTATAGTGTACCATTTTATGACCTGAACGCCACATCATAGATTCGTCTATATTCACACTATCAAGCTGCTCTGTCCAATTGACACCATCAGTTGTTGTGAATAGATGATGCCAATTCTTCGTTGGGTGAGTTCCATTATCCTCAGCATCAAAATACAAACCATATAATCCTCCTTGGGTATAGATAGTCCCATTTTCATCCACTGCAAAGGCATGTTCTGATCGAATGCCATATTCATCTGTATCTAGCTTTTCCCAGTTGGCTCCATCCGTTGATCTCCATACGTCGTTGAAATAGATTGTAGCGTAGCGAGCATCCATTCCGGTTCTCATTGTTCGACCGCCAAACAGATAAATATAATCTTGCCCACCGTGATTGGCTACTACGCAACCAGGATACATTCTCGGAAACCAATCTGTTTCATCATCCAACTCTGGGGATGTACCACTCTTTATCAGCTCCCAGTTTTTCCCATCTTTAGACTTCCAAACGTCATTATTGTATAGTCTTTCCCCAGATTTCTCTTCAGAGCTAAAACCTCCTATTAAAAAAATGGCCTCCCCGGTTCCATCGTCAAAATTGATCAATCTATGCCCTCTTCTTCCCTTCCAAGGTGCATCATTAGTAACTAAGTCCCACAATTTTCCATCTTCCGAACTCCAAACATCTTCATAGTACGAATCGCCTTTCTTTTCCCCAGGATTGTAACCTCCCATCACCCAAAGCTTGTTTTGAAAAACAACTACTTCTGGATCTATTCTATCGGGCCAGTCTGCTTCTTCAGTTTCTAGTTGCCAAGTGAGTTGTCCGTCATACTCTATAAGAGCATAGTCTTCAAATGTGATACGTTCGCAGCTACTGAATATAGTGATGCAAATTATTGCCAAGCTAACATAGGAGTGCTTGAATAAAGTTTTAAGTTTCATGAACACAAATGTATTCAAAGAGCAAGTACAGAAATGAAGATTTTAAACTGAAACTGTCTACCAGATAATCACAAAAATGAGACTATGAGACTCATTTATCGTTTGGAATATCTGACTGTACTAGAATGCCTCGCCGATAAAAAAATAAATACCGTAGCCTTCAGGCGTGAATGCCACATCTATCCTATTATAGACATCCTTTTTTGGAAACAATAAAAATCTAGGTCCCCCGCCGAAGGACCAAGTAAGCGGAGTGTTCTTAAAATCACTTAAAGTTGGATAAACCGAACCTGCTGCTGCAAAAAATGATGCTCCCCATCGTTTAGCAAACGAAAATGGTAGCATACGATATTCTATCTGTGCAGCACTATAGTTTTTGTCACGAAACCTACCTAGATAATACCCTCTCATCATTCGCTCTCCACCCATCAGAGAAAGCTCATTAAAAGGAATATCTCCAACACCAAACTGTCCGTAAGCTTGAAAAGCTAAAACATTGTTTTCCCTGATTGGCTTGTACAACCTAAAGTCTGTGAATACCTGATTAAAATCAAATGTGCTGCCCAAAGCTTGATTGCTGCTTAAAAAAGCTAACTCAGCAAAATGTCCGTCTCTAGGATTTAATACATTGTGTATGTCATCGTATACCAAACCCCATCCAAGTGAAATATTTGTAGATCCTTCTGCCCCCAAAGGAAGCCCCATCAGGATATTTTCTTCAATTTGAAAATCTACTTGGGTAAGACGCTCAAAATTTACTTCAAACCCAGTATAGAGTGATGGTATAATCTGCCTCAAAACTCTTTCTCTGATGCGTATTTCCTGTGCAGCAACTGATGCCAGTTTATCTTCAGGCGTATTGCTTCCTATTCCGTGATAAGAAAGTGGGAAATTTTGAAACTTGGCTTGACCTAAGAAAAAATATTTATTCTCATCCGTATACAGCGTATGCTCTAACCAAGTCCCATATTGCTGCTCTAAGGTTACAAAAGTGAAACCACCAATCTCAGAAAGTCGATTTAATGTGTCTTGTTTAGCTCGATAAACATACAAACCACTCAACCCAAACTCCCAACTAGTTTCTGGTGCAAAAGCAACGGTAGGATAGGCAATGAACTTGGGTTTGGCTGGGTCACTGGTATCTTTGAGTGTGTGGTTTAAGTACCTTTTCACGAAATTCTGTGCATAAGAATCTACGTTAAAACTTAACCCAAAAAAACAAAATAAGATTTTAAATAATCTGCTTTTCATTTCAACTCAAATGGCTACCTCAAATATAGGTTTACAATGCAGGACTCTACCATATAAAAGTCTGCTAAAAACATCAAGCAGAATTTTATAAATTAGATAAAACTATCTAATTCTCTCCTATTCTCCACTTAGTATAGATATTGGCGGTTATGGTGATTTGTTTAAAGTCTAAATTTACTTTATTTTTTTTGCTACGTCACTTTCCAAGCTATAGCTTACGTTGGCCAATTGTCTATATCTAGGGTTTGTTATATTACACGAGTTCTCGCGTACAACAAGTGCTTTACCTTACCTTTCATCTACTGCCTCTAGTAGGTAATTTGCTTTTGATTTTGCAGACTTGATAGCTTTTATTTTAGCTTGTTTCTTATATTCCTCCATTTCAGAATGATCGACTCGACTTATGTAAGCATTCTTAATATTCAGCTTATCGAGAACCTCAAAAGCATTTCTTGCTTGAGTAGCGTCTTTTACTTCTAGTTCTAGTTGCTTACTCCTTACGACCTCTTTGCCTATCATTCCTGTCTTACCATAATAGGCATTCGCATCCTTTACTACCAGCTTTTCTTTGTTTATCCCTTTAGCCTGCAGTGCCTTGATTAATTCTTGTTCTTGATTGTCTATAGATTTTTTACTTCGATCTAAATTCTCCTGCAAAGTGATATTTATATAAATCTGATCTGGATTAATCTTCATTTCTGCTGTCCCTGTAATCTCAATATACGACTTTGGTTCTTGCTGATTGAGCTGAGCTGATGAAAACAGTGAACAAAGTGTAAGTGTAAATAGAAAGAATATATTTTTCAAAGTGTTATATACGATAAGTTGGTGAAAGGTAAACGTTTTACTTGTTGTTAATCATATAATTCAAGAATTTGATTGTATAAATATATCTAAATCAAATACACATTTCTACTTTTCGTTCGTTTCACTTTAAATGAGATTTATTGGCTATACTTTATTATCCATTATAACCATATCATCTTCGGCTCAATACGCTATAAAAAGTATCGATTACAATACTCCATTCTATCAAGGTGGAAGTCCTGGTAATCCATTTGGTCTAGGATTGACCTTGAAAGACAATAACAAGCCAATAGAACTCTATTACAGAGTATCAGGGTTTAATTATGGTGGTTTCATTCGAAGTTCTTTCTATGACAGTAGCTCAGGGTACTTTGTTTATGATGACAGAGTTGTATATCAATCAAATAAAGGTGATAGTGTTTTAACCGTAAATAGAAATGAACGAAATTCTGGGATTGGAATTCAAGCAGGCGTACATAGGAATTTTTAGATTTGGACCTTACCTTTTTTCGCCTCAGTTCACGCAGGATTATATACACAGAAGTATGACTATTCCCTTTCCTACTCGTACACTGCAAATAGTCCGGACACTTCTCAGTTTAGAAATCCAATTTTTGATCCAGATTATTCCAGAGGTTCTTCAGTACAGCGTTATGAAGATGTTGGGTGGACTATACTACCTCAGTTTGGATTAGAAACTGGAATGGTACTGAGTGCTGGAAAAAGACTTCAGGTTATACCAAAACTCGTTTTTAACCTATCACTAATTAGAGTAAGCGGTATGCAAACCATATCAGGCCCTTCTATTGGAGCAACTATTACCCCTAGCTATTCTGTTGATCTGAATGGCTCTGAGGCATTACAAGTATCTTATTTGCTAGAAAGTAAAACGACTAAAGACAGAAAATAGGAAAAGTCAACTAGCAAGACTAAGACCTCACTATCTCTCACTATTAGAATAAAGCAGCTAGAATTTTCTCTAGAATACGTTTACTTTGCTCGTAATGAGTACTCGACGAGACGAATTACTACAACAACTAGAAGCAAAGTTCTCTAAATCTGGTCAAGATTTGAATACACACCTAGAAGGTTTGCTTCACGCAAACTATATCACTTACTGGGATTACATCAAAACGGACGTACTTCTTAGTTTACAGCAACAACGCACCATTTTTCCAGATGAGATGGTATTTATCATGTACCATCAAGTTAATGAGCTTTTGTTTAAAATGATGCTTTGGGAAATCAGTCAAGTGTCTGAAAATGAGAATATAACTATCGATTTCTTTGCAGAAAAACTATATCGTGTGAGTCGTTATGTAGATGTACTTTCTTCCTCATTTATCGTAATGGGAGATGGTATGAGTCTGGAACAATATCAGCAATTTAGGCATACCCTCACTCCTGCCAGCGGTTTCCAAAGTGCTCAGTACCGAAAAATAGAATTTGCAAGTACAGAACTGATAAACCTGATTGATAACCGTTTCCGATCTACCATAGACCGTGATACTCCGTACGAACACGCTTTTGAAAATCTTTATTGGCAAGCTGCTGGTAAGGATCATAAGACGGGTTTCAAATCTTCTTTACTTTACAACTTTGAGAAAAAATACAAGAAGGAGTTTATTCACTTTATGAAAAAGTATAATACCACGAACATGTGGACCAAGTTTAAGTCATTGCCAAAAGAAGCACGTGAGGATAAAAAATTGCTCAATGCTATGCGGCACTATGATCACACGATGAATGTGAGATGGGTGATGGCTCACTACCATGTGGCAGGTAAGTATCTAGCTAAACCAGATGGCTCTGTAGAAGAAGCTACAGGTGGTTCTGATTGGAGAAAATATATGCTCCCAAAATATCAAAAACGTATCTTCTTCCCAGACCTATGGTCTCAAGAAGAACTAGACGGATGGGGAATAGATAATTTAGAAAGTTGTAAGATCCTGTAAAAAATAAATTAAGAGAACAAGGGTTTTAATTTTACCCTGCCATCGGTATGAAGTGTATAGGTTTGATTTATTTCCAATTTTTCAATATCAATTGGACCCTGGCCACTTAGTGATATAAACTTCTTCAAGAGTAGATTTCTCTCTGAGGTGTTGTTTGTAATGAATACTAATCCATTGATAAAAGAATCTTGAATAGCCCAGCCATTTTTAAATCTTATCTCAAACCAATCTCCTTTATAATTCTTACTAGATAAGTAAGTGAGTAACTCAAGTGTATTGTCAAAGGATAATCTCATTTTATGCTGAGGATATTGTTTTTTATTCTTTCTGTTTTTAGCACTTTTTTTCCTATAATATAATTCCATTTCAAGAATTTTAAGCTCCTTAAAATGAATGAGCATTGCCACTCTATCAATATTTCTATTGAATTGAATGATAAAGCTCCTGTGGATGTCCCCATCCTGTAATTTGTTAGGATTATCTAAGTCACGTATCCATGGAGAATGCCTTAATTCTATGGACTTGAATAAGATGTATTCTTGATTATCCTTCATCTAACTCAAATTTATATTTCTTGTTACCATTCAATATTTTTAATTTATTAAAAGAATCAATTCTAACACTACTTTCATCATTTGAATTAGAAATTTCCATGTACTGATGAACTAATAAAGTATCTGGAGCTCTAAACACCACGTCTCTTCTTTTGATGCTAAAGTTATCAATCTTTTCATCACTAATTAGAGTATCAAATACTGAGGTTAGATAATCATCTTCATTAAGAGATAAAATTGACAACTTGGATTCACTTATTCCACCTAAATGATAGGTGGATTCAAGAGCAATATAACTCTTATCATTAGCTTTAAATTGATGAAAATAAGGCGGTTTCCCCCAATTACCCCTATTCAATGTATCTGTAGTTTTTCCTTTCTTTATCAAAATATAACCAGGACACATGTGACAATCATGTATGTTGTTTTCTGCTGTAACTGACACTTCATATTCTGAGCTATACGATTCTGCATTGTGACTATTTGAACATCCAAATAATATTGAAATAATTAACAGGAAGAAACTGTTATTTTGCATATTTTAACTGATGTAAAATTATAATAATAATGTTTAACAAATAGAAGAGCTAACTAATCTTATAATAATTTAATACTCCTTAATATAATAAAACAGATGGTTTTAAAGCAAATTACATCTTATATACAAGTAATTAGTAAAAGTTGACTTTGCCTATATTTGATTATGTTCAAAATATTACTTTTTGTATTAGTGGGTTTACTTTCAGTTGAATTCACACCTTCTGAAACTTTATTTTGGAAAGATTGGAAAGCAAAAGAACCACTTGTAATAGATGGGATAAAAATGAAGGGTTTCAAATTGCTATTATTAGAAGATCACAATAAAGATTGGAACAAAGAAGGAGTAATGTATAACAGTATTTATAAGGGTGCTAAACAGTTTCCTTCTTCATTTGATTATATAATCACTCCAGATACTTTAAAAATAAAAATTAAGTTTTCAGCATCAGGACTTAAAGTAGGAAATATATACAACATACCCTATACTATTTGCAAAAAGCAACTTACATTAAAATATTACGGACAAGTGAGTATTTACAAGTAAATAAAATAAAATTTAAGAGAATACAATAGTGCCTGATTTAACCCAAATAGGAATAGTAAAATGGTTTGACGATACAAAAGGATTCGGAATTGTTGGTGGAAGTAACAATGAAGATTATTTTCTTCATATAAACAGTTTTGAAGGTAAATGGACCGAACTTAAAAAAGGAGTTGCTGTTTGTTTTAAACCTGGAAAGAAAAAAGGAAAAAAATCTACACCAGCAAATAATTGCCGTATAGCTAAATTTAGTGATTTACCATCTGCATTAAGATTATTAAAAACCAATAGTGGAATAATTATAGAAACTACTATCAAAGGTAAAAGTAGATGGGGAAATCCCTATATACGAAAACAAAACAGGACTTTTGATATTTTAGACTTGTTTTTTGAATCAGTATTTCGAGAGGTAGATTCACCAGATATTCTCTCAGAATTACAAAAGGCATGGAAAGATCAAATAAAAAAATGGTCTGTTGATCAATTAACTTCTCTTTTAAACCTACTTGCCAGGCTTAATCGCTATACGGATAATATAACTAATCCAAAAGATAAGATCGCAGAATGCCTAAAATCAGAGTTGTTAGAAGAACAAAAATTTGAATTATGGAAACTGAATAAATTTTCAGGATTTCGTGACAACAGTAATAACGATTCGTTAGACAATGAAAACGATAAAAAATTAGTATTGCCATTTGATTTAAAAGTGATTGAAGATAATTTTTCGAATTTTCCCCGCCATCACATAAATCGTTTAAAAAGGTATAAGATTAGCAATGACACGATTACTAATCTTAAAGGTAAGTTTCAAAACAGCTCCATTAATTCTGAGGATGATCTTAAAAAAGGTATAGCCTTTGCTGATTTATTATCTGAGGATGAGAAGGAAAATTTTCGAATTCAATTAACTAAAAGAATACAACCTGAACTTTATCTGAAGGTTTGGAGTGAACCTGGTATTTATGAGATAGACCGTCAAAAGGGAATTGTAGGTCTTATTGACTTTGAAAAAGACATAATATTTAATCGTGGTAGGGCTATGCGCGGATGGAATAAAAATGACTTTCTTCCTGATAAAGCCATTCTATTTAAGGCAATTCATTCAATTAACAAGAAGTCAGCTACTAAGATATGTTCCGTTCAAGATGGACACTCATTATTATCCGAAGCCTTGTTACAAATTTCGAATGATGACTTAAAACATAAAAACAAGGTTAAAGATATTTTTGAATCAGTTAAGACACTGCCTGAACAGAATCAAGAAAAAGTCACGAAGCATCTCACTTCAATATTAAATGTTGATGGATGGAAAGAGCTTATACAGGAATCGTGGATTAGATGGAAAAATGAAAATTTAACTGTTATAGACTGCCCTGTTAAGTTGACAGAGACTCAAAATTCGGATTTGACTCAAGCTCTAATGTATCATTACAATGCTGAACAAAAAATTACACATAAAAGCAGATTAATAGCTAATATCATCTCTTATATTGCCCCAGAGGAGTATGAATACATTTTTAATTCTATTGTTGAAAATATAGATAACAATGAGATAATTAGAGTTATCCAAAGTCAGAAATTGACTAGCAACCAGTCTCTTAGATTGTTGAATAAAATTGATTTTTCAGAGGAATCATCAAGCATAAAGGCTTTGATAGTTCTGAAAAAAAATAATATGGCTGGAATAAGTGATTTCCTAGAAAAAAATCATACTCAAATTCTAAAATTAAGTAATGAAGGTCTCAGCGAGTTATTTGAAACATGGCCATTAAAATATTTAAAAGATCACCTGTTATCCACCGAAAGCCTAACAAACAAACTTATACTGGAGAGACTATTACCGTCTTGCAATGTTGAAGAATTGGTAAAAATTAAAGAAGATATAAACGATAGTGAATTAAGGCTAGAAACTTATAATGAAATTGTAGCACTGTTTCAGGAGTTTGAGGTAGATTATTTTCCAATTAAGTATTCTACACTCTTAAATAAAGAGTCTAAGAATGAGCATGTCATCATTGCTGCTGAGCTATGTAATCGTTATTCAGAAGAGGATTGTAATAAGCTAAGTGATTATTTTAAAAACAATATTGAATTCAATAAATTTAACGTAGAAAGTGATTTCTTAAAATTTCTACGAAGCTGTTTCACAAGTGAAATGGTGGAAAGATTAATCTTGAGTACTGATTCTAAAAAATTAATTGGATATGTATTTCAGTTTTTTCGTGAAAAAAAGCATGAACAATTACTAAATGAAAAAGCTTTCAAGTATGTCTTAAAACATGCCTTGAAGGTAAATGTATCAGACGGGCTCAATTATCTATTATCTGATGCACCAGAGCACTTTTCTGGTACCATTGAAGAATTAAATCTAAATGGAATAAATTATAAAATAGTATTTGATTTTATTGATTCAAATTTATCAGAAATAAAAGCTAGTGGAAGTATCAAAGGTGAAGTAAACCTATTACTATCAGCCTTGAAATCAGAGGATAAAAACAAAAGCATAAACCACTATAATAATTTTAATACAGCAAGTGGATTTGCCTATCAAACAATATTGATTTTGTTGATTCATAAACTTGTGCATAAGAACGTTATTCCTCAATGGCATGAGACAATAATATTTGAGAAAAGTGTGATCAAACAATTAGGTTCAAAACTAATTAGTCAGTTTATCAAATCTTCAGGAATACCGAGGGAAACACTTATGAAAGAACTTAATGTTGTGTTGAAAGAGCATTTCAAGGTTTTGGATAATTTGGATTTCAAAAAGAACGAGTTCCAAAATCTTTTTTCAATCAATCATTTGGTAAAAGGATGTGATGGTAGAAAAACCATATATGGTTTAGATCTCTGGAAAAGAGGAAACATCGAAAGATATTATACCAAAGGTAATCATGGAATAAAAAAAGAGAATAAAGGTGAAGGCATTTATTGCGAAGGTCGCCACTGGAAGACGATAGATATTTGGTCGTCTGAATTAAATAAGCCAACTGGAATGTCACAGACTTTATATTGGTGTAAAAGAAGTAGCTGTGCAGGCGTAAATACCATATATGATCTAGAACTTCCAGTATCTAAATGGACGCTATCAGAAATTTCAGAAATAAAATCTACACAAATAGATCGTTTATTTTTCACAAACCTTGCTGGGTGGTTAAATAGAATGAATTCAATATTTAATCGTCTACACTGTTATGAATGTGAAAATATTTTAAGACCGATGGCATTTGTACCAAAACAACTGGGTTTTTACGCGCTGCCTTTATTCCAATGTGTAAATGATAAATGTATTGAATATGAAAAGAAAATCAGATTCACCCATTGCCGAGGATGTAAAAAAATTCTTGATTCACGTGAATGTCAAACTTGTGATAAATGCAACTGGTTAGAATGCGATGATGATAGTTGTGGAAAATGTGGTTGTAGCTCTGATTATGTTCCAAAATACGCCCAATACTGATGCTTAAATTGGGAGGTTAGTTGATTTATTTATCCTGTACATTTTAGTTCTTTATCCGGTCATTCCAATTACAAATACTTCTACAAACTCTTTCATCTTTTCAATGATTCTCTCCCCTATGTGTCTTGCTTGCAATATACTCGGTCGATTGTCTAAGCATTTGAATACATCGTCTCTTATAGCTTCTTGGCCACTATATATACGCATTTATGAGTGATTTAAACTGAGCTTTATCTAGATTCTCTTCTTCACATATCTTTTCTAAAGCTAGAACCTTTTGGTCTTCCCAATAAAGGTCAAATTCTTGCTCTATTTTGTCTGTATCAATGATAAATGGTAAATTTTCTTGAATGAATTTCTCAATCAGTTCACGCTTACTTCTCAGTTGAATATCACCCTTCTACTTCTGAAAAAGCAATTCCGTCTGGCTCCAAGGCTTTATTACCATACAATTCCATCTTTCTACTGAGGTATTTATAAAAGATAAAACCAAGGATATAATCTCTAAAATCATCTGCATCCATCTTTCCTCGCAAAGTATTGGCGATGTTCCAGAGTTGTTGTTCAAGTTTTGCTTTTTGTTCGGTCATTAAAGTATTAAGTTTCAAATTTAAACATTTACGGGACGTTCTAATTATTGCGATGTGTTCCTTATGCTTAATAGGCTTTAAGTAGAACTTAATGGATAAGGTTTTGGTCGATACCTTTTCAGGTGAAACATTTTTTACTCCTAGGTGAAACATATGTGAAACATTTTACGGTAAAAGTAGTACCAGAAAGAAAATAAAAGAAGGAGTTGTGATCGTAAGTTACTTACAACGACCCCTTTAGAAAGGGGTCGAAATAAATAGAATCTTAATTGGTGATCCCGCTGGGACTCGAACCCAGGACCACTACATTAAAAGTGTAATGCTCTACCAACTGAGCTACGGAATCGATTTCGCTAATGCGGCTGCAAATGTAGAATTACTTTTGAAAGATGCATAAAGATTCAAAAACATTTTTAGAAAACTTTTTCATAGGTGAAATGCACCTTAGTCTTCACTGCATTTAGACTATCAAAGAGAGCGTGCATCTTTGGATTAAAATCACCAATCCAAGCAAGCTCAGTAGATACCAAATCAGGGTCATTCTTCATCACTTCGTACATACTCATTATCATAATGCTGTACACTCCTTTATTCTGATATTCAGGCACAACACCAAAGATTATGCCCCTAATTCTGCTAATCTTCACCTTCTTCTTATACAATAAAAATTTTAACTTACCCCATATATTCATATTCCCATTAACATACCTGAAAATTTGATTCAATTCAATGATGCTAAGATAAAAACCAACTGGCTTATTTCCTTCATACAAAAACCACAACAAATCTTCTCTTATGATTGGCTTCATTTCCATAAAGAGAGTTCTGACTCTCTCTTCTGTAAAGGGAATAAAATGTTCGTGACCCTCCCAAGCTTTATTATAAATAGAAGTGAAATCTCGAACAAAGCGATTCATCTCATTTAGCTTGAAATGCTCAGCCCTTAAATTACTTCTTTCCTTTAGTTTATCTGTGAATCGTTTGTACTTCAGGTAGTCTATTCCATCTGGCTTTGCCTCACTGGTTGTTTGCTCTATCGATTTCTTAAAACCATAATTTTCAAACAGCTTCTGGTAATATGGAAAGTTATAGTTTTCTTGATAAGAAGGATTTTGAAATCCCTCGACCATAAGCCCCCAGTACTTATCTCTTTCTCCAAAATTTACTGGTGCTTCTACCCTATTCAGGCCGCAACTTGTCAACCAATTGATTCCTGTATCAAATAGTAAATTGGCTGTTTCTTGATCATCTATGCAATCAAAAAATCCTAAGCCAGACTGACCTGTAGATTTACTATTAAACGCAGCAACTTTACCAACAACTTTATCTCTTTTCATAACTAACCACCTTTTGGCCTCACCCGATTCGAAAGAAGAGTTTTTATTAGGGTCGAAAATGGCTTCAATATCCTGGTCTATATGAGATACATATTCGGGATCATTGGCATATAGTTTTCTAGAAAATTGATGAAATGCTTTTACATCCTTCTTACTTTCAACAGATTGTATGGTCAGCTGCATAGTATGTCGAGAGTTTCTGTAATCATTTGATCAATGACCGCTTGAGGGTTTTCGTGAAAATCTCCTGTGCTTCTATTTGCCAAAATAGCGTTTATAGAAATAGCCTCAAAACCAAGCAAACTTGATAAACCATAAATACCTGCGGTTTCCATTTCAATATTACCAATACGTTGCCCTTTATACTGAATATCAGCAAGTTGAGACAACACATACTTTGGGGCAAGTTGTGACTGTCTAAACTGAGGACCATAGAATCCTTTTGCCGTTAAGGTTAAGCTTGATTTAAACCTAGAAAACTGGGATTCTAAATCTTTAGAGCAAGGTATAGCAGGGAAATTCCTATTATCAAAAGTTACAGTGTCAAAATCATTGTGATAGAAATGAAATAGATCATCAAACGATATTGCATTTTCAGAATATACAATATCTCCTAACCTATTTTTTTGAGATACACTACCCGATGTTCCAAGTCTGATAATTCGAAGCTTCCTTAACCCTGTTTTTAAGGTCCGGGTGCGTAAGTTATAGTTCGCTAAGAAAGCTAATTCATTTAAAACTATATCTATATTATCAGTTCCTATACCAGTAGATAAAACAACAAATCTTTCACCCTTTAACTGACCACCAATGGATACAAACTCTCGATTACGAATTTCATAATCTATATTATCGAAATGCTTGGTAATCAAAGATACACGGTCAGGATCACCTACTGTAAGAATGGTATCACATAGATGTTCCGGCTTTAAGCCTAGATGATATATAGACCCATCATTATTAACGATAAGTTCACTATTCAGTAATTGCTTCACGATAAAAACGGGTGTATCTTTGCAGCAAGTTTAGATAATTTTTATGACAGATATAAAAACCGCTAAAGATAACACCATAATAGTCCCAATGGACTTTTCTGATTCATCTATTAATGCCGTTTACTACGCAGTAGAAATGGCTAATTTATTTGATAGTGAAATACTATTACTTCACATACTAAGCAACAGCAGATTGTCTGGTTTATTCTCTAACGAAAGTCAAATTGCACTTTTAAAGGATAACGTAAGAAAAAGATTAGAAGAATACAAAAAAGATATACAAGACAAATGGCCAAATGTCAATGTGGATACTCGAGTAGAAGAAGGTAGACCTTACAAGATTATTAATGCAGTAGCAAAAGATGCTAAGACAGACACCATCGTAATGGGTTTTAATGGTCTCAACGGAGTAGAGCAGTTCACTGGAAGTACAACTACAAGAGTGCTCAAAAGCTCCAATATACCTGTAGTAGTAGTAAAAGATAAACGTGTAAATCCGAAGTTCGATAACATCGTACTTCCAATAGATTTGACAAAGACCAGTAAACAAAAAATTGATTGGGCTGTCAAACTAGGTAAGCAGTATAATTCTACTATCCACATTATTATGGAGGTAGAAAAAGACGAGTTTATAAAGAATAAGGCAAAAGCTAATCTGAAACAAGCTGAAGGCATTTTTGAAGAGTACGGAGTGAAATATGTATCAAAGCTGTTAGATGATATGGAATATCCAGATCATCTAGGCGGTGATGCTGTAAAATATGCTGAGGAAATTAACGCTGATTTGATTATGATTATGACTAAATCAGAGACTGCTAGACTTTCAGATTTATTTGTTGGATCGTTTGCCGAGCAAGTGGTAAAGAGCTCACAAAAGACTCCTGTAATGTGCATCAACCCCAAACCTACTGGAAGTAAAGCTACCGGTGGATCAGGCTTCTATTAATAGTTAATACTTATAAATTTGCACTTATGAATTTGGTAGTAAAAAATCTTCCTAAAAGCTATAACGCTCACTTTTTGGAAATGCTATTTGATAAATTTGGTGAAATAGACTACGCCAAGGTAATCTACGATAGGGTAACAAAAGAACCTACAGGAACTGGTTTCGTAGAGTTTGCCAACAAAGCTGATGGTCAAAAAGCCATAGAAGAAATGAATGGTAAAGAAGTTAATGGCAAGGAATTGATTGTTGAAAAAGCTCGACCACGAAGAGTCAACATTTGGAGCTAATCCAATACTTTCCCGTCTTTCATTTTAATCGTCCTATCAGCCATTTTAGCCAGTTGCTCGTTGTGAGTAACAATAACAAAGGTCTGATCAAATTTTGACCTAAGTTCTAGAAAAAGATGGTGTAGATCTTCTGCATTTTCAGTATCAAGATTACCACTAGGTTCATCTGCGAAAATGACTTTTGGACGGTTCATCAATGCACGAGCAACAGCAACACGCTGTTGTTCGCCTCCAGATAACTCATTGGGCTTATGATCAGTTCTTTTTTCTAGTCCTAGCATTTGTAAAAGCTCTTGTGCTCGTTGACCAGCTTCCGATTTGCTCATCCCTTGAATAAAAGATGGCATACAAACATTTTCCAGTGCTGTGAATTCTGGTAATAAATGATGAAACTGAAAGATAAATCCAATATGTTGATTTCTAAACGCAGCCATTTCTTTAGGTTTTAGTTCAGATACATTAACGGCATCATAAATAACACTTCCACCTAAGGGCGTGTCTAAAGTGCCCAGCAACTGAAGGAGCGTAGATTTACCTGCACCGCTTGGTCCTGTAATAGAAACTATTTCTTTTGAAGCAATTTCTATATCTACCGCTTTCAATACCTCAAGATCTCCATAGCTCTTACTTAGATTTATTCCTTTAATCATTTTTATACTTCCCTTAAAATGCTTTGTTCAGACCAATTATATATCTGAAGTCAACATACTGACTTTCATGTTGTGGTATTCGGTTTACAAAGAACGGAAAATCTATACGGATTCGAATGGGCTTTATATGATTGAATTTTAGGAAATTATAAGTCATTAGATATCCAACTCCAGCATCAGCTCTTAAACTACTACCACCAACACTATATTGAAGCAGTCCTGCATCAGTGAACACATAGATGTTGTTCCGAACTCTTCTACCCAGGTTGGAAAATCCAATTGCCTTTGCAAAGTCAAATTCAGCATTTATAGAGGCTCCACTGTTAGCAGTATAGATATAGTAAATATCTCCATCTGTTTCGCTCACTGCTTCGTACCCACTGAATCCTCTTAGATTTAATCCTCCTCCGTGGTGAAAATTATTGAAGGTGTTACTGAAAATAGATAGTGAGTTAGGTACAAATCCCACACTCCTGACCCAAGGGTTATCCATCATATCTTCCATATTGGCTCCTGAAAGCATCAATTGAGATTCTGGAGCAAAGTCTCCAGTTCCATACTGTGCAAATCCCCTCAATCGTAAGTCAAATTTATTGATTGCTAGATTTCGATTGATCTCAGCTCTGAGCCAAGCAAAATTGTAATCGGACAACAAGTAGGAACTTCTGGTTGATACCTTGAGCGTGCTATTGCCCATCTCCACCCTGAATCTTTTTATCCATTCTAAGTTTAATGAGTTATTCCATTTATCAGCTCGCCAAAACTGTGGAAAAATCAAATAGTCTAAATCTCGAGTTGTATTCCTATAAAGGCTTTTGGCATAGACATTTAGCTTACTTTTTTTGTAGTCTTTAGAAATGCCAATCTTCTGAAACATCAATCCATCTAACAGTCGGGACTCAATAGATAGATCAGTAAGATAACCTACCCTATTTTCATATTCTGCCACATAGGATAGAAGGCTTGTGGACTCCTTGTTTTGATCTGCTGCTATTTCAGAATTGTACCAGACGGTAGCGTCTATCTTGTGCTTTGAGCCAAAATAATTACCAAACACATCAAATCCTATCTTGATACCATCTATGCTGTTATACCATATGTTAGGATTCCACCTCATCTGATATTTCTCATAATCTAAAAACGGCTTACGATATGTTGAATACTGAAAATTAATTGGCGTTTTTTTCGAGTTATCTAACCGATATACATCGGCAAGTCTTTTTGAAGGATCAATAACTACATTCTTTATTTTCTTTTGACTATTAGTTTCAAAAGAGTAAGTAGTGTTCCATTCATCCCATCCTGTCCATTTTTCCAACACCGTAGCATCAGTTTCTTTCACAAAGTAGGTGTTTGGTACGTGGAATTTTTCTTTAGAATTGTCCTCATATTGTATTTCGAGATCTAAAGGCATTTGCATCGTGGTTTTTCGCTCTAAGGTTACAGTGCTGCCAGCTCCTTTATTACTTGTTACCTTTTTTACTTTATAGTCTATCTTCTTTGTGGTATTTATCCATTGATCAAAAAACCAATTGAGATCAGTACCACTGGAATGCATTATGCTTGTCTTAAAATCTTCCCAATACGGATGAGCGTACTTCCACTTCTCAAAATATTTTTGCATACAATGCTTGAATAATTCTTTTCCAAGCACATACTCTAAATTATACAACATAGTAGCAGTTTTAAAGTAGACTTGACCATAGCCACCACCATGTCGATCTGCAGAATTGAAATGATCGGAATGTGTGGACAATACAGCTGTATTTTCATTTGCAGCGTGAGACAAATACCTGCTGAATACAACTCCTTTATCTATGTTATTTCCATCAAAATCTTGATTACTAATTTTCTTAAGACTTAAGGCAGTTAGGTATTGAGTAAAACCTTCGTCTAGACTTGCTCGGTAAGTCTCGTTAGTCCCAATCATTCCAAAAAACCAATTGTGTCCTACTTCGTGGGCTATGACATATTGATGTCTAGGCCAGTTGCCGCTATTTAGCGTAATCATAGGATATTCCATTCCGTCCCTAGCATCTGCTACTACTATTTTAGGATATCCATACATTCCTATTTCCTTAGAATAGGTCTCTACTACTTTAGCTGCAAATTTTGCGGTAGGCTGCCACCTATGAGCATGCTGTTCTTGGGCTAGTGCGACACACTTCACACCATTCCACTCTACTTCTCCGATCCGATAACTAGGATCTGCCGTAAAAGCAAAATCATGAACATTTACAGCCTTAAATTTCCACGTCTTTTTACCCCCAGCCTGAGTTACATTTCTTTTTATTGCTACTATACTATTAGCATAGTATTTTAAATCCAGTGAATCTCTAAGACTTTCTGGATATACTTCCTCTTCATTTTGAAGCTCACCTGTGGCTTCAACTACATATTGACTGGGAAACGTCAATTCCACCTCAAACAAACCAAAATCACCGTAGAATTCTTTCCCTAAATGCTGATCTGTAGTCCAACCAAACTTGCTATCATAGACACAGATTCTAGGATACCAATGTACCCCATCAAAATGAGTGACATCATCATGCTCAAAAGACTTCATTCGTCTTCTCATATTTCCACCATCATCTTTGTCCCAAAAGGTTTTAAAGTTAATATCAAATTCTAATGAAACACCTGGTACTAGTGGTTCTTCTAGATTCACTATTAAAATGGTATTATCAATAGAAAATGACTGAGCCGCTCCATTCACTAGTAAGGAATAAATTTCTGTTCCTACTCCTTTTGTCTCGTACTCACCAAATGTTGTTTTTAATTTTCCACTTTGCCTGAGCTTATGTGCATAGCTATTTGGTGTAAATGCATTTTGATACAAATGAAAATAGATACGACTTAAAGTGTCCGGACTGTTATTAAAGTATTTAAGTTTCTGACTTCCTGATATAGACTCCTCGTCGTCATCAATCTGCACCTTGATTTGGTAATGGACATCTTGCTGCCAATATGCAGCATTCGGTTTTCTGTCCTTCCAATAATCATCTCCTGATAGCTTTTCGTATTGATTTATAGCTTGACAAAAAACTACCTGACTAAGAATGGCAAAAAAACAAAATAGTAAAATTCTCATATCGTTCTCATCGCGAATATAGAGGTAATAGACTATTAAGTTTAACCTACCACAATTGAACACTTAAGATGGAATTCTAAGTATTTAAGTATTAGGCAAGCCGACGCTTTGTTTTCTTAATTGGCCATCCAATTAACCGTTGATACTTCATTTATGACTTATAGTTTTTTTTACTATAAGTTTTTATACCTTCGCAAATACATTGAACGTTAACTATATGCTAAAAAGAATCTTGCCCAGTGCTGTGCTACTATCGTTTTCCATTTTTACCTTAGCACAGTCTGGAACTGTCAGTGGTACAGTAAAAGACACTGCGGGACAAGCGGTCATCGGTGCCGCCGTAGTGGTTAAAGGAATAAACAACGGACGTATTACAAATGAAAAAGGAGGATTCTCCCTTTCAGTAGCAGATCTTAAAAATACGATTCTTGTCGCCTCCTATTCTGGGTACTCTGATCAGGAGATTAAAGTAAACGGACGTACAACATTAAGTATCGTTTTACGTGAAAATTCACAAGGACTAAACGAAGTAATGGTAGTCGGTTATGGTACCTCTACCAAAAAGGAATTTACAGGAGCTAATTCTAAAGTAATTGGTGAGGATTTAGAAAAACTGAATATCCCTCGATTTGACCAAGCACTTCAAGGAGCAGTAGCTGGGGTAAATATCAGCACAAACTCAGGATCTCCTGGTGGTAGTGCAAGCATTAGAATTCGTGGTCTATCTACCTTTGGAGATAATGACCCACTTATTCTAGTGGATGGAGTCGTTTTTGATTCTGAAGGATTAAACTCACTTAACCCGAACGATATCGCTAGTGTAAACGTACTGAAGGATGCTACCGCCGGTATCTATGGTGTGAGAGCAGCAAATGGAGTGATCCTAATTGAAACCAAAAAAGGAAGACGCAATACAAAACCGACTATCTCGCTTTCTAGTTATGTGGGAACACAAAGTACTTCCAAAAAATTAGACTTACTCAATGCTACGGAATATGCTGTACTTAAAAATGAAATGTTTGCAAATGGTGGTGATGCTACCCCATTCAACAATACAAACTTAGGCGAAGGCACAAACTGGCAAGATCAGGTTTTTCAGAGTGCTATGATGCAAAGCCACAACGTCACTATCAGTGGGGGTAGCGAAAAGACTACCTACTCTATTGGTGGTAGTCATTTTGTACAAGATGGTATCGTTGGGGGTGAAAAAGCTAACTTTACCCGTATAAATGCTCGTGTAAACCTAAGTACCGAGATGAGCAAAAGACTGAAACTGAATAGTGTTTTTCTTTATACCAAAGAAGGTCGTAAATCTCTACCTGAAAATGGCATCGGTTCTGTATTGTACAATACAATAAATGCCTTCCCGACAGAGTCCATTAGAACTCCAGATGGCAACTATTCTTATCTAGAAGAAGTATCGGATATCATAAACCCGATAGCTCAAATGGAAAACACCCATAACATGACCAATGTCAACAAGTTTGTAGGTAAAGAAGAAATCGCATATGAAATTACAGAGAACTTAACTTTTACCAATAGACTGAGTTACAACTTTGCTCTGGTAGACGGAAAATCATTCTCACCACTGGTATGGTTTGGTCCTGGAAAAGCTCAAAACTCTGCTATCAATGCAGAGTTAGATCCATCTACTGTGGAAATAGCTCCGGGAACTTTGATAGATAGAGGAGCAAGCGTTTGGGAGCAAAGAGCAACATACAGTGACCTCAATTATGAGAGTTATGTAAATCACAAAATCACGATAAAAGACATTCACCGTATCAAGACTACAGCAGGGGTTTCGATATTTAGCAGAAACGGACAAGCAGTAGGTGGCACTGCATATAATATCCCGAACAACAGTATAGACTTCGCAGATATATCAGCTAACTTGGCTCCGGGAGGTTATTTGAACAATACCAGTTCGTTCCAATTCCAAGAACGTCTACTTTCTACCTTCATAAGAGGAGAATATGGCTATGGAAGCAAGTACAATGGTTCGTTCATCTTACGACGTGATGGGTCATCTAAGTTTGGACCAAACAATAGATATGGTATTTTCCCTACAGTGTCTGGATCTTGGGTGATTTCTGAAGAAGACTATTACGATATAGATCGTGTAAAGTTTTTAAAACTTAGAATGAGCTACGGTATTAGCGGAAATGACCAGATTGCTAATTTTGCTTATCGTGGATTGCTAAACGGTGAAGGTGTATACGTATTTGACGATGTCATCACTCAAGGTGTGGC
>CBFHGJ010000019.1:0-53841 GCA_965655315.1 Bacteroidia bacterium | reverse complement strand
AACGGTCTCGGCTATGAACAGTTGGGGATTTTACGCTCTAACTGTTCAGTTTAGCACTAACCTTTGTTTTATATTTTTTGTTTCGTTTTATCACTTTCGCCCCAATTGTTTATAGCCATTGTTGGCGGTAGTTGTTTATTCTACTGTTAAGTTTTGTCTATCAACTAGAAAGTCAAAAGTTAATTCGAATAAGCCCTTACCATCAAATATACCATTCCAAGCTCCATGCCCTATAGGTTCACCATTCGGTTTGGTTAAGGTTGCTAGTTTGTTGTAAATACCCAAAGAGTTGTATATACTTTGCAGTTCAAGTGCTTCTTCATAAGGCGTAACAAGATCCTGTGCTGTACCATGACCCATAAATAATTCTGGATCACTAGCATCATATCTGTTATATTGTTCTAAGTTATAAGCTGCTTCAAAAACATCTAATTTTATGTTTGAACCCCAAAAATAAACCATACTTCTTACTACATAAGATTCGTTTAAGTTTGAAGTAGAAAGTGTAGGGTCATTGCTAACAGCAATTTCATCTCTAAAGTCTTCTAAGTTAGAAATTCCTAAAGCAATTGTAGTAATTGCTCCAGCTGACGCTCCACCAACTGTAATAAAATCTTTATTTATGTTATAGCTGCTTGCGTTTGCCACAATCCAACGAAGAGCGGCTTTTGAATCCCTTTGGGCGAGATACATAGCAGTAGCCTGCTGAACTTCATCCGAACTCTGTGCTCCTTGCAAAGCATTTTCAACCCATTCTTGAGGCGCAATTCCTCTATAATACGTTAATAATTCTGCTGGAGTCATTCCTTGTATTATACCAAGTTCCTCTACTGTTCTGTAATCTATAGATGCAAAGACCCACCCTCTTGAAGCATAGTAATTTGCCATCTCTACAATTTCGGGCTTTGTCTTTGTTCCTCCATTAAATCCACCTCCATGAATGAACATAAAAACAGGTCTATTACTAGAATTATTATCGGGATAGTAAATATCTAATTTTAGAGGAATAGAAAAAGGAGTAGTACTTGAAGCATTATGGCTAAGCCCCTCAGCATATGTTATATCTTCTTCTTTTAAAACCGTGTAAGAGGATTCAGCCTTAACTATTGGTGTTCCATCAACTATTACTGCATCAGTTGATTCATCTTTACTACAGGCAGTAAATAATAATACAGCAAAAATTATTAAATAAGTTACTTTGTTCATACTACATTACTTTAAGTTTATTTCATTCTTTGACCCTATTTTCTGGTAAAAGTTTAATTACCGCCAACTCCAAATATGTGGAATAAATCTCCTGTTTATAGGTCTATGTTTCCGGATAACAGGAACTTTTATTCTTGTTTATCATTTAATTCAAATATAATGAAACTGACGATAAAGAAACTTTAAACTTTTTCAATCCTTTTTTGGACTGGTCTTATATTCACTGGGAGATCTTCTTTTAATCTTTGAGGGTATTTGACCGAGGTCTTTTAATTAAAAAACGGTTACACTATAAAAGTATAACCGTTTTATCATTATATGTTGCTCCTCTTCTTGTGCTTGCAAAGAGGAAAAAATGAAAAAGACGAGTAGCAAGCTTAGGTATCGTAGCATATAGAATTTTTACTGATGGCTAAGATAAAAAAAAAGTTCAATTTACTATTGATGAACTAATGTCGATATCCTTTCCAAGTCCCACCATAGCGATAGTAATCGCCATGTAGATGACGAGATAAACACGACGTACATACAAATACCCAGTTCTTTCCTTTCTGTATTTGGATACGATAGGCTGTGTCTACCTCATTCTTACAAGTGTAGCAGGACTTGAGTTTCATCTACAGAAGTAACACCTATTACTAGATTGGAGTTCAGTTCTTTAAGCAGGCTGCTTCTCCGATAAGTACTTCCAATATCGCTTAGGCACGTGTCTAATATGTAAAGGGCTGTTTTTTCTTGAAGCAATGTTGGTGGAGGAGAAATACTCTTTCCATAAGTCTTGAAAAGCAATTTCTTCCAAGGCAAAAATATGTTCAGAGGTTTTCGTAGCATCAAAATCTTCACCAAATTTCATTTGCATCGTTTCTACATTCTTTAGGTCATAATAGATACCATAGTCTCGTTTCATATCGTAAATCAGCCATCGTTGATCTGCATATCGGCTATGAAAATGTTTTTTAATTAATGGAAGGACATCAAAATCAGGTTCTATACTGGAAAAGTATACATCGTCTTTAGTTAAGCGAAAACGAACAAAGGCTTCCATTCGATGTTTTTCACGATTCACCATTTTAGCCGTTTGATGCAATCGTAATATTTGTGGGTCTGTATGATCCTTAATTGATCTAGCACCTTTATCATAAATAGACTTTACAGCGTGTAGAATGTTATCTTCAATTTTTGGTTGTTCACTTAGGAAGCTGCGGTAGAGAAGAGGTATACCATTATTACCAGCAGTTTTTTTAAGCCCATTTAGAACACGAGTTGCTTTTTCAGTTTCAGTTGATATTCCAATCTCTTGTCCAAAAAGTGAACTTTGAGTTTGGTTGTTTCTTTGGATATGAAATTGATCTTGTCGTCTACCAAAAGCATAAAATACACTACACAATAAACCTTCAAACGTCCCGTCGTATTTAAGGGTAATCATGAGGTGAATAGTGAGAGTTGATTTGTAGTTTGGTTTCTAAATTTACTAGTAGAATTACTAAGAATTCTTGCTCTGACAGTTGACGGATTTAGCTCCAGGTCGTGATAGGTTCGTGTAGCAGTAAGCATAAAGTAGCGAGCTCTGTTCAGAGCGACTCCAATACTTTTCAGGTGTTCCATTGTGAGCTTTTTGAATCGTCTGGCTTGTAAGATTTTGTGAACGGACTTCAGACCTACTCCTGGTATCCTAGCCAATTCTGTTTTAGACGCTTTATTTACATCAATGGGGAAGTATTGCGGGTTTCTAAGAGCCCAAGATAGTTTGGGGTCAACCTCCAAGTCTAGAAAAGGAGTGTTTTTATTTAGTAGCTCATCTACATCGAAACCATAGAATCGCATCAACCAATCGGTTTGATAAAGTCGATTTTCCCTGAGCATCGGTACTGCAGTTCCCAGTTGGGGTAAACGACTATCTGTACTTATGGGTACATAGCCAGAATAGTATACCCTTTTCATACTAAATTGCTTATAGAAGTAATCTGCTGTTTTCATCACTTGAAAATCAGATTCTCCAGTTGCTCCCACAATCATCTGTGTACTCTGTCCAGCGGGAGCATAAGTTGGTGTGCTTTTAATAAGTTTCCGTTCACCTTTGTATTGAATAATTTCATTTTTCACCTTTTTCATAGGTTTAATGAAGTCATCGAAGTTTTTATCGGGTGCGAGGAGCTTGAGTCCTTTTTTACTCGGTATTTCAATATTCACGCTTAATCTATCTGCCCATAAACCTGCTTCTGCCATCAGTTCATCACTAGCACCTGGAATTGATTTTAAGTGGATATATCCGTTGAAGTTTTCTTCTGTCCTAAGCTTTTTTGCCACCCTAACTAGTCGTTCCATAGTGTAATCAGCATTCTTGAAAATGCCAGAGCTAAGGAACAGTCCTTCGATGTAGTTTCTGCGATAGAAGTTGATGGTTAAGTCGACCACTTCCTGCACAGTAAAAGCGGCACGTTTGATGTCATTGCTCTTCCTAGTAACGCAATACGCACAGTCAAAAATGCAATAGTTGGTCAATAGGATTTTAAGTAAGGAGACGCATCTTCCATCCTCAGTATAGGTATGACAGATGCCCATTCCAGTAGAGTCTCCTAGTCCTTTATTTTTATTTTTCCTATTGCTACCACTGCTAGAGCAGGATACATCGTATTTGGCTGCATCAGCCAATATTTTTAATTTTTCTTTCGTTCGATCAAAAGACATGATTGGTAATAATATTATCTTTTTATTTAATAATAATATAGTCCTTTGATCTGTTAATTTTGATTATTAATCATTTAAAAATCTGTTTCAACCACAAACTTGTAATGTAATCAAACCGTTTCTGTTCATAACAATCACCTATTCAGTATACCATTATTTTAGATAGATTTAGATAATTATGTTTGTTGTAGTTTATGATTGAGTTTCTTAGTCAGCCTTGGCCATTTTATTTTTCTGGATTTTTAATAGCCGTGGTGATGTTTTTGCTACTTTGGAGCGGAAAAAAATTCGGAATTAGTTCTTCCTTACGATCCTTATGTACGATTGCAGGGGCTAAGAAGTATAGTAGTTTTTTCGATATCAACTGGAGAGATGAAGCTTGGAACATTGTTTTTTCGATAGGTGCCATACTTGGAGGATTTATAGCGACTCGTTTTTTCACTGATTCAGAATACGTTGTAGGTATTTCAAAGGAAACGATTGAGTACCTAGCTCAATATGGAATCAACTTTGACGGATATTTAGCACCATTGCAGATATTCTCTTTGGATCAAATTCTTACAGCTAGGGGTATAATTATAATGGGGCTTGGTGGAGTACTGATTGGCTTTGGCACTAGATGGGCTGGAGGTTGCACAAGTGGACACGCTATTTCCGGGCTGTCGGATTTACAGTTGCCATCACTGATAGCAGTTATTGGTTTCTTTATCGGAGGACTACTTTCTACTTACTTTTTACTCCCTCATCTATTGACGCTATGAAATTAATAAAGTACCTAGTTTACGGAGTTGTTTTTGGTATCATTATGACTAAGTCCGAGGCCATATCTTGGTATCGTATTCAAGAAATGTTCTTATTCCAAAGTTTTCATATGTTCGGAATAATTATGACTGCTATTGCCTTTGGAACATTGTTCGTTTTTCTGATAAAGAAGACTAAAATGAAGGACTTAGATGGGAATCCTATAGAGATAATGCCTAAGCAAATGGGTTATAAACGATATCTTTTTGGGGGTATTATTTTTGGTATTGGCTGGTCGATGACTGGTGCTTGCCCAGGGCCACTTTACGTGCTTATAGGTAATGGATATCTCTCCTTTATTTTTGTGATTCTATGTGCTATTTTTGGTACGTTCTTATACGGAGTGCTTAGAGATAAACTACCGCATTAATCCAATATTAAATTTAGTTACATCAGATAAAATAGTCCAATGATTACAAATAGATTTTTCAGCCTTTTCCTTTTATGCTTTGCCACAATCAGTTGCTTTGCTTGGGGCAAAACAGGGCATAGGGTAGTGGGTTACGTAGCTCAGCAACATTTGTCAAAAAAAGCATCAAAAAGCATCAATAACGTACTTCTAGATTACTCGTTAGAAATGAGCGGTAATTTTATGGATTTTATAAAGGCAGACACGACTTACCGACATATGAGTGCTTGGCATTACGTAAGTATACCAGATGGGGAGACTTATGCTACAATGAAAAAAAGTGAAAAAGGGGATGTAATCTGGGCTATAGAAACTTTGATCGATGAACTTAAGACCAAGCAGTTTAAGATTGTTCCAAATGAAGAGTTTGCTATCAAGGCATTGGTGCACTTCGTAGGAGATATTCATCAACCTTTACACGTAGGGCATAAGCACGACCGTGGAGGAAATGATATAGATGTAGAGTGGTTTGGAGAAGAAACTAACCTGCACCGCGTTTGGGATAGTCAGATGATAGATCACCAGCAATTGAGTTATACCGAATGGGGCAATCACGTCAACAGAGGTGTAGATAAAGTTCAAGTAATGGCTTGGCAAAGTAATACAGTGAGAGAATGGGCTGCGGAAAGCAAAGACCTACGAAGTAACTGCTATGATTTTGGAGAATGGACTAATCTGAAGTACAGATATATCTATAGACATATGCACACTGTAGAACAGCGATTGGAACAAGCAGGTGTTCGATTAGCCGGTATCTTAAATGATATCTATGGCTAGTTATAGATCCACAACAAGATAGGCTTCCCATTCGTATCCAAATAAGGTTCCATTTGTTTTAAGACCAATGGATTAACGGTTGGGCAACCTTCACTCAGGCAGATATCGTCCTCTTGAGCTACTTCAGGTACGCAGAGATCTCCGTGTAAGACTACAAAACGTTCTAGAGCATTACTGTTGGTAGTATCCAAACCGTGTAATTTATAGCTAGTTCCATATTGTCCTACGTATTTTTTTCCTATTCTAAATCTGCCCAAAGAACTACAATTACTACCAAGTTCATTACTAAACTGAGCAAACCGATTATCAGTGGAACGACAATGCCCGTGTGCAACTAATCCTTTAATTAACTGTTTTTTATTGTCCAGATCCATTGCGAAAAACCTATAATTCCCTGAGTGCATAGAAAGGTCAATTAAGATGGCAAAATCAGTTCTAAACCCATTTGCTAAGCTGTATTGGAAAGCCTCTGTATACTTTAAAGCTGTAGAATCATAATTCACGGTAACTGGAATATGAGTTCTATGAGGGACGTTTTTTCTAGTAGTAGTTTTGTTAGACTTGAGTAATATCCAGACGGCTATAACAAGTACGATGAGATAGAGAACTATTCCTAAGATGAACCTATTGTTCAATGGAAATGAGCGTTTACAGCTAACAAAGCAACAGCAAGTCCTATTCCTATTGCTACTAGCTTATATCTTCCGTACGTGTGGCTTTCATTATTTTCAAAAAGAATGGTAGTACTTATATGCAAGAAAACTCCAATTACAATGCCGATGAGAGCATTTAGTACTTCTTGATAACCAGTCAGACTTTTTCCAACAATAATACCAGCAGGCACCATTAGTGCGTAAACGGCGACCCAAATATAATTTTTGCTGCTAGTGGAATACACACTTTTCAAGACAACCGCCAGTGCAAAAGCAGCTGGAAGCTCATGTAAACCTATAGCAAATACCATATTATTTTGTATGTCACTACTAAATGCACCTCCACCTAGACCTAAGCCTTCTATAAACGCGTGTAGACTGAGAGCTATAAATACAGAAAATGGGAAGCCTTTTTTAAACTGGTGAAAGTGTAAGTGCCCATGCTCAATGCCATGAGTGAAAAAATCGAATACAATTTGAAGAAAAAAGCCTCCTAAGATGTAATATCCAGCCTTATGACCAACTTTTTCGTAAACTTCAGGAATCAGATTTAGTATAGTGATACTTATAAGGAATGCACCACTAAAAGCCAAAAAAAGTTTAAGCTGTCGGGTTTTCTCGGACTGAATCAATAGCCCAATTACTCCTCCGATAAAAGGAAAGAAGAATAGCAAAAACAGCCACCAGAATTCCATGGGTGCAAAAGTAAACTTTAGAAGGTTAAAACTGTGCTAGTGTCTTTTGAATTGAACTGAAATTCAAATACAGTCTATTGAGTAGAATGCTTTATTGAACAACAATTTTCTTTGATTGAACGGCATGTTTGGTGGTTAACTCAATAACATAAATTCCCTTAGGCCAATGTAAAGTGGATACAGTAAATTGTTTTTGCTTGATGCCTATGAAATCTTCAATTTTAGTCCCTTGCACGTTGTAACTTTGTATCGATGAGATCAGTTCATTTGAATTAAACTTGATTGATCCATTTGTAGGATTTGGATATATAGAAATATCAGAAGCTGCATGAACTGGGCTTATTGCTGTGGTTATACAATCGGTTGTATCTATGTGCTTAGCAAAAAATCGAGCCATATTTTTAGTTTTATCCCAATTATCTAGCTGATGTCCTCCTAGAGCAGGATTACTTATCTGACCTAGACAATCAGTAGTATTTCTAGTAGAGTCAAATTCAAATTCTATTCCTTCACCCTTTGCCCAGTTTCTTATGGTAGGTGAGCTGTAAACATAAGGTCTATTTACAATACCTTGGTTACATACACCATAGGCACAGCTGTTCAAACCGTGAAATACTTTTCTTCCTGCGTGATAAGGAACAATAAGATCATTTGGTTAATGAAATCCATAAATAGCAGCACTGTTATTTCCTTTTTTCAAAAGATTAAAGAACATTCCACCGTAGAAATTACCAACACCTTTAATTTTATAGTCTGACATTGCCGGAACATTCAATTCGCCTTGTAGACTTCCTAAGCTGGATCTTTTTAAGCTAATTAAGGCTAAAGAGGTATCCCACGCATATCTTCTGATGCAACCTTGATCGTATCTGGCATTCGGTCTTTTTGCATCAGCCAGCTGATCAGTGAACATCGTAGGCCATTCAGTATTGTCATCCAAAAAAGCTATTCCTAGTGCATTGAAACCTCCAGCACTAAATCCGGATGTAAATACATTATTTGGATTAATACTATAAGCTTCGCTACGTTTGGTGATATAGCTTACTACTCCCTTTAAATCTTGAATAGCTCTGAAATAGGCCCTGTACCATTCCGTGGTATCTTGAATGTTTAGACAGTTCCACGGGATATCAAATATGGAGGATACATTGCAGTTTATATTTCTTTCCGTTTGGTATAATCCCAATCGATAGTTGGGAGCTACGGCTACATATCCTCGCTTTGCAAAATCTGTCATCAAACGTTGTACCTCGCCATCTGATTTACTCCCACTCATCCAAGCTCCGCCATGAATCACTAGTATTAAGGGTCTTCCACATTTAGGCGGAGTATCATTTGTGGGATAAGCTATATCTAAGGTAAGCTCTCTATTGTTCCCTTCAAAGTCAGTACTGGAACCATAGATTGAATCTCGCTCAATAGCAATGGAGAAGGAGGTATCGATTCATTTTTGAGCGAAACATACGAAGTTTAGTAGTACTGAAAATACGAGTAATGCATATTTCATATGTTTACGAAGATACTAGTATCGAAATTAGTCCTCTATTTCTGTGTCTGGCAGTTCTAGGACTGCACTTGTAGATAGTGAATTTCCAGCAATACCTTTTATACTGCCAAATAGAGAGCCGATATTTTCTTGCACTACCCAAATGGATTTTTCTCGTTGAGCCCAGATTTTATGCATGGCTTTTTTCTCACTATTCAACTGATTAATCATCCCATCGTAGTTTTCAACTATACGTTGAATGTTTTGTACAAATTCATTGCTGGTGAGGTAGTTGTATAGCAGTTCCATTTTATCGCCTTTATTTTCTTCACTACTTTTTACAGAGTGCGTTTTGATCAGCATTTCACGCAAAACAAAACTCAAGCTCTTCACTTCGTGAAATCCACATATCCAAACGCCATTTTTCTCGCCAAAACGATCCATATCGTTTGGCATAGTTTCCGTAACTATCACTGCAATATCTGCTTTTGCTGTGACCATATCTTGTTTTAGTTTAGCTATCCAGTCTCCAGCAAAAGCTTTGGTCCGTTTACTCTCATACACTATAGATCCACACTCTTGTTGAAGTTTGTTTCTTACAGTTTGAATACAATCTGCTCCGCGTGTTCCCTTACCTACTTCAGTAATGTCATCAAAAGGGTAGGAGGTAGCTAATAGATTCTCTAGAGCAAGTTCTTGCACTTCCCCTTGAAGCTGCATACTGCCTTGTTCTGCTTTACGCTTCATTTCCTCAGCAAGCTTCTTGTTGTCCTCAATCTGCTTTAGGAGTTTTATTTTTTCTAGCTCAAAGCTTTCTCTTTCTTTACTTCTCGCTTTTTCTTCAATTTCTGCTTGCTTCTCTAGCATTTTTTTATCGATAGCTAGTTGCAGTTCTTCGGCTTGTTCTTTAAGTAGGTTTTCTCTTTTTCTAAGGTCGATTTCTGCAGCTTTCAGCGTTCTGTTCTCTTCTTTTCTTTTTTCATTGTCAGCTGCTAATGCCTTGAGCTCTAGTTCAAAGGCTTCTTGGGTCTGCTTTTGTATGGCCTCTTTTTCCGTTTCTAGTTTTTTAGCCAATCGCTGATTGAACAGCTCATTCTCTTTTTCCTTCTTTTGTTCAAATTCAATTCTCTGTTTTGCTAAAGCATCTCTTTCGGCATTGAATTTGGCCGCTTGCTCGTTAACTTTTCGTTCGTATTCTTCTTTAAAATGTGCTTCTAGTTTACCACTTAGAGCTTCTTCTACATCAAACTCGTGTGCACAGTTGGGACACTTTATTTTATCCATCATCTACTTTTCAAAAGTAGAGGATATAAAGTATTTATGTAGCTACATCAAGAGACTTATTTGGAGTCCCACTTGTTTTAAGAATGAGGTAACCTATTGTGGCTGCGACAACAGAACCAGCTAGAACTCCGAGTTTAGCAGAGTCTATGTAAACGGTCTGACCTGAAAAAGCTAGGTTGGTTATGAATATGGACATAGTGAATCCAAGTCCAGCTAATATGGCCACACCAATGATTTGTTTAAAATTCGTACCCGCAATCAGAGATGCTAGATTAAGTTTAAGACCAAGATAGGATAGTAAGCTGATTCCTAATCCCTTTCCAATTACAAGAGCGAGACCGACGTTCAAAACCAAACTTAGTTCAATTTCACCTGCGTCAACAATATTGATACCCGCATTGCTCAATGCAAAAATGGGCATGATAAAATATACCACCCAGTAGTGGAGATTGTGCTCCATGTTTTGCAATGGAGAATGTACTTTTTCTGTTAGGTTCTCCATCTCACCAACTAAGGTCAATCGTTCATCGCTAAGTATTGGCTTTTCGACTCCGGGGGTTTTCAGTATTCGATCAGAAAGTTCTTTAAGCTGAGGTATGAATGTTTTTATATCTATTTTTTGTCTAATAGGTACTGTAAAGGCCAGTAGTACACCTGCTATGGTAGGCTCTGGTATGTTGCACGGCAAAATGATTCTGAGTAGGAATGCATTGCGAAATGGTTTTAGGAATCATACGGATAAGCTGAATACAGCAATACACGAATTTGTACACTTACTGGATAAGGAAGATGGTACCACAGATGGAATACCTCAAGCACTTTTAGAGAATCAATATTCTATTCCTTGGCTGAATATGATTCACAGAAAAATGGAGGATATTAACCAGGACAAGTCAGACATAAGAAACTACGGAGGGACAAGTAAGATTGAGTTTTTTGCCGTAGCAAGTGAGTATTTTTTTGAGCGTCCAGATCTATTCAAGCGAAAACATCCAGAGCTTTTTGAAATGATGGTAAAGTGTTTTGGACATTCTCCAAAGTATTTGGCTAAACGAAGGAATAGATAGGTTCTAATCCCCGTCCCATTCTTTATAAAATTGCTCTAAATACTGCTCCATAAATTGGTGACGTTCCTCAGCCAGTTTTTTGCCAGTATCCGTATTCATTTTGTCTTTTAGTAGCAATAGTTTTTCATAAAAATGATTGATGGTAGGAGCGGTGCTTTTTTTATATTCTTCCTTTGTCATTTCTAAGTTAGGTGGAATATTAGGGTTGTAAATCTCTCTGTTCTTGAAACCTCCATAATTGAAGGTTCTTGCTATTCCTATGGCACCTATAGCATCAAGTCTGTCTGCATCTTGCACTACATCTAATTCTATTGAAGAAAACGTACGTTGCTCTTTGCCTCCTTTAAAGGACACATTTTCGATAATCGCAATGACATGTTGAATGATAGAGTCATCTACCTGCTGAGAAGTCAAGAACTCCCTGGCCATGCTAGGCCCAACAGTTTCGTCTCCATTGTAAAACTTTGAGTCTGCGATATCGTGAAGTAGAGCAGCTAGTTCAACGACTTGGAAATTCACCCGCTCATGAATTGCAATATTCTTGGCGTTTTGCCATACCCGTTGTATGTGCCACCAATCGTGACCACCTTCTGCATCCTGCAAGGTTTTCTTAACAAAACGTATAGTTTTTTCAATTAACATCTAACAATTCGGGTATTTGGACAGTTTATATAAAGAAATTTTACCTTCGCCAAAGATGCAACTTAAAAATACCATAGTACTACTTGTAAGCTTTTTCTTTTTCAATTTTAGTGTAGCTCAATCTAATCTGACGTTTGACAGTGTCTCGCTTTCAGCCGCTAAATTCAGAAGTATCGGACCAGCCTTTATGACGGGTAGAATAGCTGACGTAGTTATTGACCCAGCAGACGAAAACCATTGGTATGTTGGAGTTGGGAGTGGAGGTGTTTGGGAGACAAAAAATTCTGGAGTCACCTTCAACCCAATTTTTGACGGTCAGTCTGTTTATAGTATTGGTTGTATAACCCTAGACCCAGCAAGCAGAAACCTTTGGGTAGGTACGGGAGAAAATGTAGGAGGAAGACATATCAGCTTTGGCGATGGAATTTACCTAAGCAAGGATGGCGGAAAGTCTTGGAAAAATATGGGCTTGAAAAAGTCGAATCATATCAGTAAGATCATTGTTCATCCTACTAATTCAGACATAGTCTGGGTAGCTGCACAAGGTCCACTATGGAGTAAAGGAGGAGAGCGTGGTGTATTTATGACTGAGGATGGTGGTGAAAACTGGAAACAGGTACTTGGAGATAAAGAATGGACTGGAGCTACCGATCTTCTCATAGATCCAAGAAACCCAGAGGTTCTTTATGCTGCTACTTGGCAGAGACATAGAACCGTTGCGGCCTATTTAGGCGGTGGTCCAAAAACCGGTATCCATAAAAGTACTGATGGAGGAAAGACGTGGGAAAAATTAAAAACGGGCTTGCCAAATGAAAAATTAGGGAAAATTGGTCTTGCCATTTCTCCAATAAATCCTGATATGATCTATGCAGCTATAGAGCTTGAAATGAAAAAAGGAGGGTTCTATCGAAGTACCGATAGAGGAATGAGTTGGGAGAAACGTTCAGATATAATTAGTGGAGGTACAGGCCCCCACTATTATCAAGAGATTTGGGCAAGTCCTCATCGGTTTGGTAGAGTATATTTTGCAAATAATTATTTGAAAGTTACCAATGATGGTGGTAAGACGTTTACTGGTGTAGGGAAACAATACAAACACGTAGACAATCATGCAATCACCTTCAAAGCAAATGACGAAGATTATTTATTAGTTGGTACAGATGGAGGGCTGTATGAGAGTTTTGATTTAGCTAAAACATGGAGGCAAATGGGTAATTTACCCATTACGCAGTACTATAAGCTTGCGATTGATGACTCTAAACCATTTTATAAAATCTATGGTGGAACGCAAGACAACAATACCCAAGGTGGGGTTAGTAATACGGTAAACAAAGCGGGTATTTCAACTGCTGATTGGCACGTCGTTCTAGGAGGAGATGGCCACCAACCAGCTACAGAACCAGGTAATCCAAATATAGTATATGCACAAAGTCAACAAGGTTGGTACTCTCGACTTGACATGCAAACGGGTGAAAGAATCGGAATCCGTCCACAACCAGCTGATGGAGAAGGTTTTGAACGGTATAATTGGGATGCTCCTATTTTGGTAAGTAGCCATAATCCAGCACGAATTTTTGTTGCTTCACAGCGACTTTGGATGAGTGAAGATAGAGGTGATTCTTGGAAGACATTAAGTGAAGACCTTACGAGAAATGAAGAACGATTTGACTTGCCTATAATGGGTAAAAAACAAAGCATAAACAATGCTTGGGACGTGTATGCTATGAGTACCTACAATACGATAACTAGCATAGCCGAAAGTCCTTTAGACGAACAATTCTTATATGTTGGTACAGACGATGGATATATTCAATATTCAGAAAACCGTGGTGCATCTTGGAGTAAAATAGATGTAAGTTCATTAGGAGTGCCAAGCCGAACGTATATTAACGATATAAAAGCGGATCTATTTGATGCAAAAACAGCCTATGCGGCTTTAGATGCTCATAAACAGGGGGATTACAGTCCGTACTTATATAAGACTACAGATGGAGGAAAGACTTGGAAATCTATAACGGCTAACTTACCTGAGAAACACTACGTCTGGCGAATTGTGCAAGATCATGTAGATCCTAACTTACTATTCATAGGAACAGAATTTGGGATATGGGCGACTACCAATGGTGGCAAGTCTTGGAAACAACTAGAAACGGGACTTCCAACCATTTCATTTAGAGATCTAGCGATACATAAAGGTGAAAATGATTTGGTAGCAGCAAGTTTTGGTAGAGGATTTTACATCCTGGATGATTACAGTTTTCTACGAGATTTAGACAAACAAACGCTTGCAAAACAAGCGGCTCTCTTCCCTATCTCAGATGCACACTTGTATTATCCTAAAAATGACGGAAGACAAAAAAGTGGTTCACTGGGTGGACAACATTTTTACGGTGAAAATCAGCCGTTTGGGGCGTTAATTTCTTACTATGTAAAAGAAGTGGATGAAACCGCAGAAGCCTTGAGAAAGAAAGAAGAAAAAGAAAAAGACAAGCAAAATGAAGATGTATCTTTTCCCGGTTGGTCATCCCTAGACGCGGAGAAAGTAGAGTTGAAGTCTGAGTACTGGCTGATCATAAAGGATGAAAGAGGTAGCATAGTAAGAAAAATGAATGTACCGGCTAAAAAAGGTGTAAACCGAATAACTTGGAATTTAAAATATGCAAATCCATATCCTATCGGACTCAATCAGACATACAAGGAAGATAGAAACAATGGATTTTACGTAAACGAAGGGAAATATAGTGCTAGTCTGATAAGACTAGATAGTGGAATAGTTACCACATTAAGTGATCCTCAGTCCTTTGAGGTTCGACGATTGTTTGAGCATACGCTAGAGGCAAAATCTGAAGATGAACGTGCTTCATTTAAAGATGCGTATATCCTAGCACAGTCCAGCCGAGCTATATTGATGCAGGAGTACAATAAACTCAAAAAACAAACTAGCCAGCTAGAAGTAGCTATGAAACGAAGCTTAAGCTCATTTGGTGAAGAGGCAAAGCAATTGATTCAAATCAACTTAGAACTGAATGAAATGGATAGAGTACTTAGAGGAGGTGCAACCAAAAATCAGTTGGGTGAGAAGACTGAACCTTTACTAAACGATAGGCTAGGGGCAGCTGGAGCTCCGCTATGGGGAAGTAGCTATGGACCAACACAAACAGCAAAGGATAACCTTGCTATTGCAAATAAGTTGATGACTGAATATTCAACACAGGTCAACGATTTGAAGACTCAACTAAACAGGATAAAATCTAGTTTACAAGAAGAAGGGCTTCCGGTTTTATTGGATTAGAAGAATGAACATTTAAAACTAGACTATCTTAGTTCGTTCTCGGATACATCTTAGTAAACACCCATCCAAAGAGTAGAGCTACTACAAATGACGGAGCTAACACATCTAGCTTGTCCAAGTAGTCTCCAATACCATCCATTGGTTGAAGTACAAACTTGAAAACGCAGACCGCTATAAAACCTGATATAATACTTGCAATTGCTCCTGCTTCGGAGTAAGCTTTCCAGAATAGGCTTAAGATTATCACAGGACAGAAGCAAGCGGCTATGCCACTCCATCCGAAGATAATAACCCAAAACACTTGTCGTTCAGGACTAAAGTATGCTAATGCCATGGCTAGTCCAAGACCGATGAGGGCCATACCTAGAGTGATCCATCTAGATAGTTTGTTTATTTTTTTATCACTTACTTCAGGGTTTATTATCTTTTGATAGAAATCCCTTGTTATGGCACTAGAAGCCATTACTAATAAGGAATCAATCGTGGACATAATAGCTGACAAAACAATAGCCACATAAATAGCAGCAATACCAAGCGGTAAAAACTGTTCAGTCATCATACTAAGTACATCTGCTCCTCCAGTTCCAAGTATTCCTTCTGGAGCATCTCCCTGCGAGGTAAAGAACACTCTAGCCAATATTCCAATTGATACTGCCGCAGCATCCGTCAATAGCGTAAAAGCTATTGCCACATTTCTACCCTTATTTATCTCAGATTCATTTCTTATGGACATGAATCGAACGTAAACTTGAGGCGACCCTAAAAACCCTAACCCTATCATACTAAAGCCAAGCATAGTAGCAATATTCATGGCGATAGAATCATTGCCTCCCCATACGTCTACTAAAGCAGGATCTATACTTTCTAAGGAGTTAAATAATGAGCCACTTTCAATCTGAAAGTAAGCCACTATAGGCAGTAGAACGAGACCTATAAACATCAAAACTCCTTGAAAGAGATCTGACCATACTACAGCTACAAATCCACCTATGAAGATGTAAACCAGCACGATGATAAAACCTAGAATGGCTCCCCAATAGTAGTTGAGATCTAACATGCTTTCAAAAGCGATACCTGTGGCATCTATTTGAGTGGCAACATAGATAATCACGAATATGCTCAAGATACTAGCGGCTAATCCTCTTAAAAAATGTGTTTTGGTCTTAAAATGACTCTCCAAATAATCTGGAATGGTAATAGAGCCGTATGCGTCAGACTTCTTTTTAAATGGCTTTGCCATGTATATCCAAGATATAGCTACTCCTAGCACCTCTCCCAAGACCACCCAATAGGCCGATAAACCGGCCATGGCACCCATACCTGTGAGACCAATGAGTAACCAGCCAGACTCTCCAGTTGCACGAGCTGAAAAGGCGGCTGCGAGATAACCAACATTTTTACCACCTACGTAGTAATCACTGATGTTTTTTATTTTTCTAGAAGCAAACCAACCGATTACCAGAAGAATCAGGACGTAGATTGATAGTGCGGCTATTTTAAGTTCCATAGGATATGGTTTTAGTTGGCTACTACTAATTCTTCTGCAGTACTTTCTAACACTTCAAAGAATTTCTCTAATTCTGGTTGTCCATTTGTTGCATTTACGGTAACTAATCTCACAAACTCGTCTCCGTCAAACTGCCCGTAACCCACCATTGCCGTGGCTTTTTCATACATCGCTGTACACAAGGTGTCCGCAGGAATATCTTTATAGTTGAAGCAGATAGAAACTGAATCAGGTATGCCGTACTCTGTGTAGTCAGGATGATTACGCACATAATTTCTAGAGAACGCTGCTAGTTCAAATTGTTTGTCTACTATATCCCTAAGCCCGTTGGTCCCAACCGATTTCCACAGCGTCCAAAATTTAAGGGCATCGTTCCTACGACCGCATTGCATACTCGTCTTACCTAAATCAAAGTCATCTGCACCCGTTTGGTAGAGATACTCTGCTTCATTACTGAAGGACTTTCTTAATTGTTCTTTATGCTTTGTGAGAAATATAGAACTACTTAGAGGAGTACCCAACATTTTATGAGCATTATAACTAAAGCTATCGCTTCTTTCTGATCCTTTGACCAAATGCTTGTACTCTTCACTAAATATCACCGCACCACAGTATGCTCCGTCCACGTGCAACCATAAGTCATACGCTTCACAAACATCAGCAAGCTGATTTATATCATCAAATGCACCTAAAACTGTTGTCCCTGCTGTAGCATTCACATAGAATGGGGTACACCCATTTGCGATGTCATTTTCAATTTGTGTCTTTAAATCCTCAGGGTCCATTTGACCTACGCTGTTATTTTTTATGTAGCGTATATTGTCTCTACCGATTCCGGCAAATGCAGCATTTTTGGGAGTAGAATAATGAGAAGTCGCTGAGGTATAAAGCGTCATTTTTTTTGTAACCCCATCTTGTATAGCACCTTTATCTTTAGCATCACGAGCCATTACTAATGCCATAAAGTTACTCATGGAACCGCCTGGAGGCATAGTGCCATCTCCATTTTCATATCGTACCAATTCACAAGATTCGCGTATGATACTTTTTTCTATACCTGCTTGTGGTCCCGCTACCTTATAGGTGTACATGCTGTTGTTCAAAATGACAGCTAGTAGATCTCCTATCACAGCCTTTGGTTGTCTACCACCAAAAAGCTGATTGAAAAATAACTTAGAAGCGGTTCTAGGAGTCTTCATTACCGCATTTTCAACCACCTCTTTCCACGCAGATTCATCCATAGCCTCGTCAGTAAATCCAAGATCCAACTCTTGAATTACTGTGTTGGTTGGAAGCGGATGAACCACTGGCTCATTTTCTTCCATTTCTAAGAATTTTGATACTATTTCATTAAAAAAAGCTAATTCTGACTGCATATTTCGGTCAAAGTTGACCTATTCTACTTAAAATGCAATAAAAAGTGGGGGATATTCTTAGTCAGCCTTTAGATACCCTATATTTGTAGAAGATATGGCTGTAGCCGAACAAAATGGGATAGGTATTGAAACAATCGAAGACGTTGTAGATTTACTTAAAACCGATGACTATAAAAGAGTGATTTCGGAAATAGAACAAGTTGAATTAACCCCTGCTGACTTATCAGAATATGCTCATTTTAATTCTGAACGATACTTCCGAAATTGCATTTTCGCAAATGATGATGTAGAGCTGATTTTACTGTGTTGGGATGCAAATCAAAAAACTGCGATTCATTGTCACGATGAAAAGGAGTGTTTTGTGAAAATTGTTGAAGGGACCATAAAAGAAGAACAATATATCTATGATGATAAGTTGATGAAGCTGATTCCTACTGGATCAGAAATATTAACTAATGGGGAAACTTCATTTATTGATGATGCTCAACTATTTCATAGCTTAGAAAATCTAAATGGTACAAGAGCAATGAGCCTACATATGTATATGAAACCGATACAAAAGTGTAAGGTGTATAATGAGCAAAAGGGGAGACTTGTAGAGCTTTCATTGAGCTATGATAGCTATGCAGGTGTGCTTATAGCCTAAAAGGTTTTCAATTCAATTTCTAGTACAGAGTCGGATTGACAGAGTTTGTTTTAGTCAGTCTAAATGAAACAGCCGTACCCATTCATTTCCTACATTCCAGCTGATAGTGGCTCCACTAGTAGCATTCATTAATTCAGCTGTAACTAAATCTGAGATACAATAAGATTTTTTCTTAGATGTAATTTCTGCACTCGGGCATTGAGCGTAAGCTATATCTGCCCCAAAGAGCAGACTTAAAAACAGGAATCCTAAATGATAGCTCATTCTGTACACTGCAACTCCGCAAGTATAAGGATATAGAAGCCCCTACTAGGAATGGGCTTGTGGATAAAGCTGGACTTAACTATTTTGTGACAATTAGTGCTTTGTGAACTTGATTCTCATTGACTTTTCTTGGCTAGCTAGGTTTACATAGTAGATGCCAGGTCTCAGCTCTGAAATGTCAATTTCATTGGACTTAAATGGTTCCGAAATTATGTTTTTACCCATCATATCCGTGATAGTAAAGTGACTCACTTCTGTTACAGTTTTTATAGTTAGTTTTTCAAGAGCTGGATTTGGATAAATCATTACTTGCCCTATCTGTTGACTAAATACAGAAAGTGTGGATGTGTGAGGAATACAGTCACTTGTATCTAGACAATTATTTTTTTCTACCTCTAAAGCAAATACCCCAGATTCTTGGGGAGCAAAAGACCTAGCTTGCTCACCAATAATTTCAGATAAGTTATTATCACAGTCTAACCATTGGTAACTATCATAATCACTTGTTGCGGTTAGGATATTTTCAGATTCTGTAAAGGACGCATTCAGTTTAACGATATTCACTCCAATGCTGATCGTACTATCGCAACCTGCTTTATTCTGTATAACTCCTTCATATACACCGTTGCTTATTACCATTTCTCCCCAAGGCAGGATATATGATCTACATGAAGTTAGATTATCTGATCCTGTAGATGAAAAATTAATAGTTATATCGTAATCTACGATACTATCACATCCATATTGATTTTTGAAAAACTCTTTTAATGACGTTGACTTTGTGACGAGGTTTCGACCACTTTCTGTTCTGAAACTATCACAAGAAGTGGTGTCTTTGATTGTTGAGTTTTTTTTATTCAATTTGAAATCATAGGTGATTATGCTATCACACCCATTGACATTTCTAGCTGTATCAATATAGGTGCCCGTACTGGTATAAACATTCCCAGACGGTGCAGTAAAAGGAAAACACTGTGCTACTGATGCACTGCCAAATGTCTTTGGTATTATGCTGAAATTATACACTACAGTACTATCACAGCCTGTAGATGCAACTAGCTTTTCTGGATAATAGCCAGGGGTTGTTAATTTAGTTCCCTTTGAAGTAGTGTAACTTTCACAGTCGAATATATCCAATGTATCTATACTTGCCTTATTAATAGTCAATAAGGTTTGCACTAAACTATCACATTCAAATCTGTTTTGATATGTTTCCCAGAAAATTTCAGAGTTTGTTTTGAGGGTGCCTTTTCCAGTTCTAAAACTATCACACTCAGTCACATTAACGTATTCCGTATTTTTAGGACGAATCAAGAGGTCTACAGTAATATTGGAGTCGCAACCAACTGCATTTGCTATTGTTTCTTCAATCAATCCACCTGAGAATACAAATCTTCCAGACGGCATTTGATATGATCCGCAAGCAGTATCTTTCCAAGTAGTGTCAGAATGAGGAGCAGCAGTTACGGAAGATCCTAATACCCAATTTGATGTACTTCCGCTCAAAGCAAAGTTGCTAAGTGTACCATTATTTGAACTTGATGAGTTATCGTCTAAAGTAGTCACCCCAGAATTTGATCCAGCGGCTTTACCGCTATTAAAATCGTAATAAGCTACCAATCCCTTCTCACTTGAGCATAGTTCTTTATTGTAGTTGTCCGTAATTTGAGTGACAGTACGTGCAGAGTCCCATATACGTACCTCATCTATTATACCTTCGAATGGGATGGATCCTCCTGGAACTCGCTCACCGATTCTTAAGTTCGTTCCTGTGGTCCCTGTATTTACATTAGACAGATTTCCAGTTCCTTCTTGTTTTCCATTGACGTATAAGTACCCTGTACCGCTGTTAAGTACGAAAGCAACGTGAGTCCATTCTTTCACTTTGATCACATTCGTAGCAGAAGTAATATTCGTGTTAGTTCCGCCTGAAATATAGGCCAATGCTAAATTGGCATTGACTAAAAAAGTATTTCTACTTCCAACAAAATTTGATCCATAGTCAGTGATACAATTGTTTCTTGTAGGGGTATCACTAAGGTATATCCAAGCTTCGAAGGTTCTATTATTTCTTCCGCTTACGCCAGAATAAGTAGTTTGAACATAGTCATTGGTTCCATCAAAGTCTAAAGCGTTATTAGTTTGTTGAGCCTCGCTAGTTACAAAAAAGAAAAGAATTGAGCTTATTAGAATAGTACGTAACATTTAGACAAATTTACTTTCTATTTGGAATACTTTTTCATCTTAGCAAAATATCTTCCCGGCAAATGAAATCTATCTAGGACTTAATTTGTCTCTATAAAGTATGATTAGATTTACTTTAAGCATTATTTTGATATTTCTTGTAGCAATAGGTTTTGCTCAGAAAACATTCCCTGTAGGTGGGAAGCTAAAACAGGCAGAGACTAAAGAAGTGCTTGTAGGAGCCACAGTTTTTGTGCTGACTACCGACAGTAACATAGTTGCGGCAGCAGTTTCTAACGAGAAAGGCGTTTTTCAAGTTGAATTGAAAAGAGGAGAGTATATATTGAAGATTAATTACTTGGGACTCCAACCATACTCTGAACCATTGAGAGTATGGAGAGATGATTACTTTGGGATTATAACACTTAGCGAAAAGGCAACTAGTCTAGATGAAGTAAAGGTAAAAAAGCAGGCCCTACAAGCCACCACTCAAGGTGATACTACTTCGTTCAATGCTAGGGCTTACAAAACAACTCAAAATGCGAATGCCAAAGACTTGATCGAAAAAATGCCTGGAGTTCAAAACTCGAATGGTGAATTAAAAGCACAAGGTGAAAAAGTGCAACAAGTATTGGTTGATGGGAAACAGTTTTTTGGACAAGATCCCAAAACAGCTCTTACTACCTTGCCTGCGGAAGTAGTAGATAAGATACAAATATTTGATGATAAAAGTGAACAAAGCAAAGCGAGCGGTATAGACGACGGTACTAGAATAAAGACCGTCAATATTGTGACGAAAATTAATATGAGAAATGGAGAGTTTGGGAAGGTATATGCTGGTGGAGGAACAGATGTAAGATATGCTGCAGGTGGAAACATCAATATGTTTCGTGGCGAAAGAAGACTGTCTTTGCTAGGACAAGTGAACAATATAAACCAACAGAATTTTGCTGCAGAAGATTTATTAGGAGTAGTAGGAGATAATAGTGGGAGACGAGGTAGAGGTAGAGGAAGCAGAGGACCAGGAGGAGGAAGACCTTCTTTCTTAAGTGGTTTTAGTGCCGGTGGAAGTGCAAATGATTTTCAAGTGAGCAGTAGTGGAGGAATAACTGAAACCGCAGCAGGAGGACTCAATTATCAAGATGAATGGGGTAAAAAAGTGGATGTGAGTAGTAGCTATTTTTATAACAGAGGTGTCAATCAAACGACTAGTACCACTTATCAGCAGTTTTATCTACAAAACGGAGGACAGGAATATGTAGAGCAGGATAGTCAAAACAGCACAAACATCAATCACAAGCTAAATGCTAAGCTAGTTTATAAGCCAAGTCCTAAACTTTCTTTTTTTTACATTCCTAGTGTTAGAATACAGCAAAATGATGGGAATAGTGTACTACTCGGAGAGACCACACAAGAAGGCAGTCTGATCAATGAGCTATCTCAAGTATTTTCGAGTGATTTGTCTGCCTTAAACATTAGTAATGATTTAATGGCCAGATATAATGGCGACAAAAGAGGAAGAAGCGTATTTGTTCAAGTAAAAAGTGATATTGATAATAGTGAAGGAGTAAATCAGCTATTATCCCAAAACCTTACCATAAAGGGAATTACAGAATCTATTGACCAGAATGGAGATCTAGATGACCAAATCAATGGGATTTCAACTAGCCTAATGTATAGTGAACCGCTTGGAGATAAAGGTTTAGGCTCTTTTATAAGCTATGATTTTAGTAATAGTGAGAATACACTCAATCAGCAAGTATTGAGCGGAGCTACTGCACTTAATATATTCTTAGATTCTACGCTATCATCCGTATATAATAATACTTGGAATACACATCAAGCTGGCCTAGGAATTAGAAAGTTTGGAAGAAAAGGTGGATTCGTAGTTCGAGTAAAATATGAACTTGCACTTTTGGATAATCAACAAACATTTCCAGTCAATGAGGATGTGGCTCTCAAACTTAATAACGTTCTACCTTTTGCACTTTATCGTGCCAGATTAAAAAACAAGGCATCTTGGTTTACGATGTATAGGACATACACTACAAAACCTCAAGCGAATCAACTGACCAATACCGTCGATAACACGAATCCACTGCAGTTAAGCACTGGTAATCCAGAGGTAGATCAGACTTATGGGCATTGGTTTATGACCAAATATAATGTTACCAATACCAAACGTAATAGTATTTTTTATGCAATGATCAACGGGGGATTAGCACAAGACTATATCGGTCAAAGTACATTTACCGCTACCCAAGACACCGTGTATAATGGAGTGGCTATTCCTAGAGGTGGACAACTCACCAATCCAGTAAATCTAGATGGGCAATTCACTGCGAATGCCTTTGTAACGTATGGATTTCCAGTGGCTCCTTTGCAAAGTAATCTTAATGTGAACCTTAGTACAGGAATCACCAATATTCCTTCGTTAATAAATGATATTCAAGCGAATACATTTAATCAAAACTATGGACTTGGATTAGTATTGAGTAGTAATACTAGTGAAAAACTGGATTTTACGCTTAGCTGTGAAAGTAACTATGTATTAAGTAACAATGATTTGAATAGCGCACTCAACAATCAATACTTGGTTCAAACCAACAAAATTAAATTGGATTGGATTATGCCTTTAGGTATCACCTTTAGGACCCAGTTTCAGCACCAAGAATACTTAGGACTCAGCGATTTATTAGATAACAGAGTGATGCTATGGACAGCAGGTATTGGACGTCAAATGTTTAAAAACAAACGTGGAGAGCTTCAATTGAGCATGTATGATATATTAGGTCAGAATAATAATGTAGCTCAAAACTTTTACGATAGTTATTTTGAAGAAACCAATAGTAATGTGTTAACCAGATACGCTATGCTTTCCTTTAGTTATAATATTAGGAAGTTCAGGGAATCAAAACCTGATGGAGAAAAATTAGATTAACTACCTCGTTTTTCAGTTCTTTCAAAAAAGAAAAGTTCTAGCACGGTAACGGCAAATAAGTACAAAAAATCTTTGAAGCCATTACCATAGTCTTGCACTAGAAAACTACCAAAAGTTAGTATAAGAAATAGGATTTGGGTAGTCTTGAAACCTCAAGTGATGTACTTATATTGACCAGTACTTATTTCCTTCTTTATCAGACCTATTCAAAATAAAAGTGGTCCTATAACTTCCAAGATTATTATTATTCCGAACGAAAGTGCAATGCCAAAAGGCACGATGTCTATTGCAGTACCAGTATACTTTGAGATAAACCATTGCGGTGGAATAGGAGCAAGCAGTTTATGTACGACAGGCACGCCAAGAACAATGATTAGACTTAAAACTGTGATATTTTTGGAAAATCTAGAATTTGTTGCACTCGCCATCATACCTCAAAAGTATCAACTTTATAATATTCACCAGCCTTTAAATGGTTCAGATAAATACCTCCAATTCTTACTCTTACCAATCTTAAAGTTGGGAAGCCAACGACTGCAGTCATTTTTCTGACTTGCCGGAATTTACCTTCTGTTAAAGTAATAGATGCCCAACTAGTAGGTCCATGGTTTTCTGAACGCACTTGTCTTGGTGGATTTTCAAAGATGGGTCTTTCAATTAGCAATCTTGCTTTACAAGGCTTAGTTTCATAAGAGCTTCTTTTTTGAGGAATGGAAATACCAGATTTTAATTTGGTGATGTCTTCTTCTGTGATTATTCCATCTACTTCTACATAGTATTCTTTTTCTATACTATCGCTTCTTATACGTTCGCTTTCACGACCATCTGTTGTGAGTAAAAGTAGTCCTTCAGACTTTTCATCTAATCTACCAATAGACATAGTCCCTTCGTGGAAATCACCCAAATCACCTAGTAATCTTTTGTTCTTTCGTCTGTTTTGGTTGTTCATAAACTGACTAAGATAACCGTAAGGTTTATGCAGAACATAGTGGTGGTGTTCGGAAATGAGCTCCATCTGAGGTTCAAACATAATCGAATCAAATTGTGATAACTATTGAGATTATTTTTCTTTGCAGGATTGAATCTGGAACAAACAGAAATTGAACTCAAAAAGAGGTGGGCAGTCCCTTATAAGTGGGGTAGGAAGCAAGCCAACATTTGGGATGATAAGACTAATTTTATTTATCAAATTTCATATTTTGAGCATCTAAATGATAAGATTTATTCTGAGTTAGGCACTCACGCTCAATTTGAAGAATTAAGGAATTATGCTCTGAATAGGTGGTATAATTTCGTTAGTGCTCAGGCAGTTGAATCTATTTTTACAAGCCATAGTCTAGTACGTAAGGTCAAGAATGTAAAAGATAGAGAAAAGGATTTTTTCATTAATGGGATTCCCTTTGATCACAAAACAACTGTTTTTCCCGCCGGTTTTGAGAAAGATCTGGCGAGTGTCGAAATCAATCCCAAGGCCTTGGTTAAATGGCTGTATTTGAACCAGAGTTCAGAGCAACGGTATCATCTAAAGAATAGGTTTTTTTTAGTGCTGCATAAGAAAGATGAAGAGCATTGGAGGTTAAAGGCTGAATTGACGTGGATCAAGGAGATGATAAACCATTATTTAGATCATTTTGATGAGCAGAAGCTAATTGAGTTGACTTGTAGCAAAGGAGTGGTAAAAGCGGACCTAATTTTAGGTAGTAGATGAAGGCTATTATTCATTGATATTTTACGGTTGATTGATGCCGTTTTAGTGGCAACACTTATCTATTTTACTGCTGCATTTTCTCTTTGAAAAAGAGTTTGTAAAATATAAATAAAAGGCGACTTTTGCAGCCCTGATGGAAGAAGGAGAACCATCGGGATTAAAAAAATAACAAATGGTAAAATTAAGACTACGTAGACAAGGAAGAAAAGGAAAACCTTTCTACTACATTGTGGCGGCGGATGCTAGAGCTCCTAGGGATGGTCGATTTATTGAGAGAATTGGTTCGTATAATCCGAACACCAATCCTGCTACAATAGACCTGAACGTGGACGACGCGGTTCGTTGGTTAGAAAATGGTGCGATCCCTACGGATACGTGCAGAGCAATTCTTTCTTACAAAGGAGCATTACACAAACATCACCTTAACAAAGGTGTTAGAAAAGGTGCTTTTACTCAAGAGCAAGCTGATGAGAAGTATTCAACTTGGTTAGAAGAAAAAACTGGTAAAGTTTCTGCAAAGGCAGATGGACTAGCAAAAGCAGCAGCAGATGCTGAAGCTGAAGCTTTGAAAAAAGAAGCCGAAGTGAAAGAAGCTAGACTAAAAGCTATCGCTGAAAAAAATGCTCCAGAAGGAGTAGCCGAAGATGCAGCAGAAGCTGCTGCTGAAGGTGAAGAGGCTCCAGCAGCAGAGGCTACTGAAGCACCTGTAGCTGAGGCAGAAGCACCAGCAACTGAAGAAGCTACTGAAGCACCTGTGGCTGAGGCAGAAGCACCAGCAGCTGATGAGGCTCCGGCTTCTGAAGAAGAAAACGCATAATCACTCCATTTACTAGCTATGATTGATCGTGACAATCTAATATATATTGGATACATCTCACGCGCACATAGTTTTAAAGGAGAAGTCCAACTCCAGTTGGATAGGAAAATCGTCTCGGTCAATCGAGACGATTTTCTTTTTTTTAAAATAGAAGGTCATTTTATACCCTACAAAGTCCTGAGTAAGAAAGGGAAGTCTGATGAGCCTGTACTTAAACTAGAATTTATAGAAGATCATGATAGTGCGAAGAGTCTGTCTGGCACTGAAGTCTATACAGATAAAGAAGTATTAGACGAGGAGTCTGAGCTTTCATTTATAGGTTTTGAATTGGTAGATAAGCATCTAGGTAGTATCGGAATAATCGAAGATGTACAAGAATTACCACAGCAGCTTATGCTAGTAGTTCCTTACAATGGAGATATCAAATATGTGCCATTGGCTGAGGATTTTATCGACTATATCTCAGCTGAGGATAAAGAAATTTGGGTAACTTTACCACAAGGATTGCTTGATTTATGAAACATCGCATAGATATAATCTCAGTGCAGCCAAGGCTTATGGAGAGCCCGTTAAGCCATAGTATCGTGCAAAGAGCAAAGGATAAAGGTATTGTAGAAATAGTTCTTCACGACCTAAAGGATTTTGGGCTTGGTAAGTACAAACAAGTAGACGATACGGTTTATGGTGGAGGAGCGGGTATGGTAATCCGTTGCGAACCCGTATTTGATTGTATAGATGAATTGAAGTCTGAAAGAGACTATGAGGAAATCATCTATATGTGCCCAGATGGAGAAGTCTATAATCAATCCACGGCCAACCAACTCTCTCTTAAAGGAAACATAATAATCTTATGTGGACATTATAAAGGAATAGACCAACGTATTCGTGATGAATTAATTACCAAAGAAATTAGTATTGGTGATTATGTATTAAGCGGAGGAGAGCTGGCTGCTGTTGTAGTAGCAGATTCTATTTGTAGGTTGATTCCTGGTGTTATATCTGATGAAGAAAGTGCTTTGACCGATTCTCACCAAGATGGTTTATTAGCACCGCCGGTCTTCACAAGACCAGCTGAGTATAGAGGTCTAAAAGTTCCAGAAGTATTGCAGAGTGGGCATTTTGCAAAAATCGCTGCTTGGCGAGAGGAACAAGCACTCAAAATTACCGAGGAAAGAAGACCCGATATGTTGGAGTAGGATAATATCGATAGGTTTTACAGTTTCTTGATTAGGTATGATACTTAATTCATTAGAAATTTAGTTTAATTCCAAACCTCGGAAAAACATATTTAAAGTCGTTATTTAGGCCATGTGATCATTTACGGCAACTGTCGTATGGTGGGCTTGCTTTTCTTGCGGTGTCTTTGTACCATCATGAAACAGTTTATTTAAATCTTACTACTGGCTACAATTTGTTCGTCTGTATTTGCACAAAAGATTGGGTACAGACTCATTAATGATGATCCAGAAGTCGTACCTACTAACTACTACTATTTATACTACTTTGATTATCAAGGCGCTCTATTAGCTGACGTAGATGAGCGTAATAATGCTGCAGATGCGTTAGGAGCGTCTATAGACGTATGGCAAGAACTCTCACCAAGTCTTGGGATCACGTGCAGTTTTAAATACACGTATGGCGGAGCAGCAGCAGAAGTAGCTAGTTTTCCTGTGAAGGTAGATGCTGGAGTGTTCTACAGGTTAGGAGAGAAGAAGAAGGTGAAAGATGTGAAGGTGAATGTATCTACTTTTAAAACCAAAGTAGATGTAGAAACAAGCAGTGGCAGATATTTGGGTACAGTAGATGCTCTAGGAGTAAACCAGATCTTGGTGGATGGAACGTACAAACTTCAAAACAGTGCTCGAGGAGGACTATGCTATCAGTCTGGCACGTATGACCGCCAAAGAGATGGTATAGGGACTTACAACTCCGTTGGAGTTTTTGCAGGTTTTGTGAAGGAGAGTAAAGTACACATCGATGTGGCACTCAAGGACAGAATGACTACGAGTGCACAGTATGTCAGAATGTATTCAAACGTTGTGTTTTTTCCAGTAGCCAACTCAGATATTTCTCCATTGGGAGAAATTTCTCGTCTGGGATTTAGAGCGGGTGCACAGGGAAGTTTACCAGGTATGAAAAACTTTTTAAATGCTATGGCACCCAAAGTAGAGATTGGGTATCACGTGCTCAACGGATCTTATTTCCAATTAGGCTTTGGATATAATATTTATAAGTCTTGAAGGGTTTAAGGTCTGAAATACCTTTAATGGTGTCAAGATTTAGAGACCTAGTACCTCTCGCTCACATTGAGCTCCATAGCTTCACTGAAGAGTAAATCTCGATCTATGGGCACTACTCCAATCTGTTCGCATACCAATCCTCCTGAAAGGTTGGAAAGTGCGGCAGTCAGCTCCATAGACATACCAGCGGCAATACAGAGGGCGGCTACGGATAATACAGAATCTCCAGCTCCACTTACATCTACAATTTTTCGTGGGTGGGCAGGTAAATGAATTTTTTCTTTGTCTGAAATAATTATAACACCATCCGCTGATAGTGTGGTCATTAAGTAGGTTGCACCTAGTTTTTGTCTTACGCTATCCGCTAAATTGTTGAGACTAGTACCTGAGAGGTTATCAGCTATATTTTCAGCTTGTAGCAACTCTTTTTTATTTGGTTTGAATAAGGTTACTCCTGTGTAGTCATAGAAGTTGGCAAACTTTGGATCTACGACCATCGGTACTTTTTTCTTTAGGCATAGATCAATGACTTTTTTAATCAAGTTAGAAGTAAGCAATCCCTTGTTGTAGTCTTGAAATATCAATACATCCACCTGATCGATAAAGCTGTTGACGGTTTGATAAACTAACTCTTCTAGCGAAGAATCTATTTCCGCCGTTTCTTCCTCATCTATTCTAAGCAATTGATGACTGTTTCCTATTACTCTTGTCTTTACCGTTGTCCCACGTTTATAATCATTGATGAGACCATCTGTAATCAAACCTTCTTTTTTACATAGATCTTTGAGTACCTGTCCGTCACGGTCATTTCCTTTTATGCTGCAAATAAGTGGCTCTGCACCCAGCGATTTTAGATTTAGTGCAACGTTTGCAGCACCTCCGAGCCTTTGCTCTTTTCTGTTAAGATTTACAATAGGTACGGGTGCTTCAGGACTAATTCTGGATACTGACCCATAGAAATATGCGTCTACCATTACATCTCCTAAAACGAGAACTTTCGTATTTTCAAATTGCTTAAATAGCTGAGTAATATTCATAGATGGGTGATACTTAAGACAGTGCTTTTTTTATTCTACTGACGGCTTCTATTAAATCAGACTCGCTAGAAGCATAGCTTATGCGTATGTGGTCATCCATTCCAAAGGCAATTCCAGGAACCAGACTGACCAAAGCTTCTTCTAAGATATAGTTACATAAATCTAAGCTAGAGTTTATTTTCTTTCCATTAAATATTTTGCCAAATAATGAACTCACTCTTGGGAATAAATAGAATGCTCCGTGAGGAGTGTCAACTTCCAAACCATCAACTTCTGATAATAAACTAACCATCAAATCTCTTCGTTTTTGAAAGGTTTCCACCATATCCAATGTAGGTTTTAGATCTGAATTTAGAGCTTCTACTGCAGCCCACTGAGCGACAGAATTTGCACCTGAGGTGAACTGACCTTGAAGCTTATCGCAGACAGCAACTATATCCGCAGGCCCAGCCATATATCCAATCCTCCATCCAGTCATAGCAAATCCCTTGGAGACTCCATTGATAATAATCAATTGGTCTCTGATTTCTTCAAATTGAGAAATACTTCGATGTTCACCATCAAATATGATATGTTCATAAATCTCATCACTAATTATGGTGATTTGAGGGTGCTCTTTTACAATATCAGCTATTTGTTTCAGTTGCTCATCACTGAGCATAGCACCGGAGGGATTACTAGGCGAGCTGTATATGATAGCTTTAGTATTTTCGTTTATTGAGCTTCGAAGCCTGTCTATATCTATGGCAAACTCATTTTCGAATGACGAAGGGATAAACACAGATTTAGCTCCAGCAAAATTTACCATTTCTGAATAGCTAACCCAGTAGGGTAGTGGTATAATAACCTCGTCTCCCGGTTGTACTAAGCTTAGCATTAGATTCATGATACATTGCTTAGCACCCGTTGAGACCATAACTTGATTGGGGCTGAAATCTAGGTTTTGATTGCGTTTGTATTTGTCACAGATTGCTTTTTTCAATTCAGGTATACCACCCACTGGAGGGTACTTTGTTTTTCCAGCATCTATTGCGGCTTTAGCCGCCTCTTTTATGTGAGATGGGGTGTCAAAATCAGGTTCTCCAAGACTCAGGCTAATTACTGGTTTGCCTTGAGCTTTTAGTTCACGTGCCTTACGTGACATTCCAATGGTCAGTGATTCCTGAACACGATTTATTCGATTAGTAAACTTCATCGTTGCTTTCTATAGCGAAGGTATAGTTTTTCTATTTTGTACTGAATCATTGGTAAGGTTTTTTGCTAAAAATTATAAAGATTTGTCAAATGAATAAAGTACTGCTTATCTGTATCGTGGTATTAGGTATCACTAGCTGTTATTTAGATGACTCTAAAGAACATTCGAACGTAAGAATAAACACACCTTATGGAGAAATGCAGTTTAAACTTTATGATGAGACACCAAATCATAAAGCCATGTTCTTACAATTGGCTCGAGATAAACATTTTAATCAGTTTACGATTAATAGAGTAATTAAAGACTTTGTAATTCAAGGAGGTTGTCCAGATTCTACCATGTATTTCGAAAACTCACCTTATTTGTTAGAACCGGAGTTTAGTGATAGCATTAAACACAAATACGGGGCATTAGGGATGGGTAGAGACAACAATCCAGAAAAACTATCTAATGGCTGCCAGTTTTATGTAGTGACTAATGAAAACGGATTGCCGCGATTGGATGGCGAGTATATGATATTTGGCGAGCTAGTAGAGGGGTTTGATGTACTAGAAACAATTGAAAAAGTGGCTACCGACTCCACTGACACACCACTGGAAGATATCTCTTTGAGCGTTTCTATAGCCGAGTAACTAGCACAGCAAGCTAGCCCATATCTTCGACACTTCCATCAGCATGTTGGGCAAACCTTCCTTTGTTTGCTGCATGCACGTTATCGTATTTTGGCCATGGCCAACCACCAAACCTTGTTCTTTGAAACTCACGATATGTTTCTTGAATTTCTTCAATTGTATTCATCACAAAAGGACCGTGTTGGACTACAGGCTCGTTTATTGGTCGCCCTTGAAGAATCAATACTTTACACTCTTTTTTACCTGATTTTAACTCTATGTATTTATCTCCTTTCACATCAGCAGAGTGGTAAAACTTCAATGCTTTACCATTTATTTCCAAACTATCACCAGCATAAAAGTATATACTTCGATTTACTCCTTGTTGAGCTGCTGGAATAGTAAGAATAGCCTCAGCATCCATATGAATGTTCCAAATTGCTACATCATTTTCTTTTGGAGTTGCCCAAGAGTTAGGCGGTGGAGTAGGAGCTTTGTTTTTTTCGAACTCTCCTGCGATTACCTCCATTTTACTTACACGTCCATTTTTATCAGTTATATCCACTTTTGGAATTTTCTCATTCCATAGCATTTTAAAATGTGGATCCACCATTTTACTTTTTCTTGGAAGATTAAGCCAAATTTGAAAAAGCTCCATTGGGTTATCTTCATCTTGTTTTATGAGAGGGAACATTTCAGCATGCTGTACTCCCTTCCCACTTGTCATCCACTGCACATCTCCATCACCGTATCTGCCCGCAGCCCCCATAGAATCCGAATGATCTACCATCCCTTTTCTAACTACTGTGACAGTCTCAAAACCTCTGTGTGGATGTCCAGGAAAACCTGGAACTGTCTGACCATGATACATTCTAAAACCATCCTTCATATGGAAATCATTCCCCATGTTCCTGCCTGAAAGCAAGGATTTGTCTGGCCCCATTTCCGCGTTTCCTCTAGGATATGCATCTTCGTGGTGAACACAGAAAAGAAAAGGGTCTTGCGTAGTCCACTGAAAACCAAGGGGTTTAGTTTTTAGAATAATATTGTCATCTAGATCTTCACTTTCCTTACCTTTGAGCAAAACTGATTTTCCTAGTAATGATCCACCGGCAACGGTGAGTAGGGCATTTTTGATGAATTCTCTGCGTTTATTATCTTCTGCCATAGTTCCTATTTCTAACAATAATAACGTAGAAGAGTTGATTTTACGACAATCAGAGAACTACAGAATCACTGAAACCAATAATTTAGTTTTATAACTAAACCTCTATTTACTGGACTTAATTCTGTTGTATTGTAATTATTAGAGTAGACTATAAAAAGGTCGCTCATTGGCTTAAATCTCCATTGAAGTCTACTATTTATATTGAAATTATCGATTTGTGTGTTGTACTGCATAAAGCTAGAAAAGAAGATGCTTTTGGTGAACGATAGCTCAATTTCGGAACCTATCAATGTGAGCGATTTATTTTGTGCTAGACCCGGCATGTTAAATGAATTTTGATTGATATATACGCCAAATCTTCCATAGGGTTGCCATCTATAGTAAATACCACCGTCTGCGTTTGTTCTGCTTCCGTTGTAATACTCTCCGTGAAATACCGAGCCTTCAAAGGATAAAGCCCTTCGAGCATCAGACTCATAGGATAGTCGAATGTTGTTGTATTCATATTCTTCTGCTGGAGTTATGGCACTGGTATCATTGGAAAAGGTAAGGTCTCGATCATAATAGGTTTTGGTAAACCAGTTATTATAATCTAGCGTCAACCGATTAGTGTTTGCCAGCGTAAGTCTGTATCTCAGCCTGTTTTGATTGTCCGTCAAGTTGTATTCCGCATCGGTATACCTGTCTACATAAACTTCAAAACGTTGTGAGATATACTTGGCGTCTGTTTTTTCGGGAAAGTGAGTGTAGGCAAACATCGGCTCCAGTCTCCAATAGGCTTGTTTCCTTATGGTATTATTCTCTGGGTTAAACCTTTCAATTCGAGGCACAAAACCTACGTCTGCCAAATGGTTCCTGCCCACATACTCGTGATTCCACATGATGAAGTAGTTTGGAGTACTGTAAGCCAAGAAGGTAGCGTGAGCAAAGTTGTCGTCTGATACTTCTGGTGTGATGGCATAATGATAGAGAGCTTTACCGGACCATTTTCTGTCAATGGTATTAAAGTTGAAATCTGAACCAATCACACGGTTGTGGTCCTTGGAAATCAAACCGCTGCTATCAAAACCTTGCCGGTTCACTGCGATGACTCCAATAGTACTGTTTTTGAGGATGTTACGTTGTACGGCTGCTACCGAATAGTTTTGTTGTGGGGCGTTTTCTGTTTCTCGTGTGTGCATATTCATAGCACCTATTCGCCAGTCTTTTCCCACTTTACCACTTAGTCGAGCACCAGCGAGTATGGGAACTATTTGCCCTCGGTTTAAGCCTATTTTTCTCGAGAAAAATGGACGAATCTGACGAAAACCAAAGTCAGAAAATAAGTCGCTATTTTCAATGAAGAAATTCCTTCTTTCAGGGAAAAAGAGACTAAATCTAGATAGGTTAGTAACTTGTCTATCTACTTCTACTTGAGAGAAATCAGGATTTATGGTAAGATCCAATTGCAGTGAGTTGGTAATGCCTATTCTTGCATCACCTCCAATTCCATAAGTATATTCATTTTTAGTTTCCACTGGTTGATATGCTTTCTGTACTCCCCCGGTTAGGTAAGGAATGAGAGCTATACTCTTTTTTTTACTTGTAAATGGCTTGTCCCAAATTAAATGGCCAGTAAAAGGTAAAGAAGCGATATCAAAATTTCTTGGAACTGGAGACCAAGATGACCCTTCATTTCGTTTGAGATCGTTTCTTGAAAAGTTTATTCGCCATTTTTTTTTCCCATTATTAAATCGTAAAGATGTAAATGGAATGGCTATTTCAGCAACCCATTTGTCTTCGTAGTTCTTTACCTCTGAGTACCAAAGAATATCCCATTCCGTGGTTACACCACCTCTTCCTCCTACTTGTACAAGGCCTTCACGCTGTACTCCTTTAGGATTGACCGCAAAATGAAATCCATTCATAAGATCATCATAAGGGTCTATATATATACCAAAAGCATCACTTACCTCATACTCAAAATCCCTTCTCAACGATTGTATGACATAAGGTTTATTAAGGTCATCGTGACAGATCGCAGAGACGTATAAAAACTTTTCGTCGTATAAGACTCTCACATCTGTTTTGGTCTGAGCATAACCAGTATCAAAAGGGACACTTTGATAAAAATTAGTCGCGATTTCACATTTATCCCAGCTATGTTCATTCAGTTCACCATCTATCGTAATTTTCTCGCTAGCTGGGTGGATGGATAGAGAAGGTACTGGTTTTTGGCCGTAGGTTAGCACAAATGAACCAACTAAAAATAACAATGATGGAAAAAAGCGAGTCGTCCAGGTCATTCGATATTCTCCAATTTCTTGATAAGAATCGAGGTAATTACTTACAAGAAATTGAAGTTCCTTTTAAGGTACTTAAGGTATAAGCTGTTTGATGACCTATTTCCCGTGCTTTCCAACTCTTCCAATCAGATGAAGATTTATCAGTTGGTTCATCATCTAAAACACATTCTCCAGTAAGCAGTGTATACATAAATGCTGCACTTGCTTTGTCTAAATCACTATTCATATGCCAACTGTCACCATAGGCTGAATATCCCTCAATTGCTTCCTTTAATTGTGCACTTAGTAATCTTATGGGTATGGCTTTCCCTTGTGGTAATTCGTTATTGTTTACCATATAAAAAGCTACTCCTAAGTCGGTTCCGTTTTCTTGATTACTTAGTCTTTTATCAATTCCATACAGCATAGAATTGTCTCCGTGATTGGAATGGTCTTGCATAGGGAATCCCATAGAGTATGGATATAGGCTAGGATTTATTTCATATCGTTTATTGGGTTCAAAATTGGTGTTGGCTCTTCCATAATTAAAATCATAGTTTTTAGCTCCATCACTTACTAATGATCGACTAGATTTTCCAAATACCCAGCTCAAACCTCTTTGTATTCCTCTTTCAGAACTTGTTCCTGTGTGTTTGTAATTGACTTCATTATTATTAATACCACATAAACTAAATGGAGAGACCTGTGAAAATGGATCAACTATTTCAGGTTTAGTTTTCTGCTCCTTTACCGATTGATAAGCAACTTCAGCAATTTCATCGTTGTTCACATATTTACTAGTACTAGATGAGACTTCTGTAAGAGCAGAGTAGATCTGAGAGGCAATGAGGTAAGCCCCATTTTCACTGGGATGAGTTGAGGATTGGTCTATTAATTCTTGTGGCAAAGAATTCCATCCATCTGCAGCTGGAATATTAGTAATACCTACTTCACTATTTTGAGTGATTCTGTTTGCTATTTCTTCAACTAGTTCCAATTCACTATCTGTAGATTCCTTATCCCAAACATTGATTAGCATCAACTCTGTCTTCTCAATATTAACTATTGAAGCTATTTTGCTAATGCCCAAAGCAGTAAAGCCGGGTGTAGTTGACAAGATATATGGATCTGGAGCTATAACAACGTAGTCCCATTGCTTAGTTTCACCTTTTATACCGGCTCTGATTTCAGTTTGGTTTTCGGGCCAGTAATAGAATTGTGCTAGAGAATGGCAGAAATGTGGCCAAGTATACTCGGTACCTGCTTGACCCAATCCTAAGGTCACATTCTTTTGCTTGAAAATATCTAAAACCTCGAGGGATATATTTTCTACGGCTAAGCTGTCATCCTTAAAAATATTTTGTAATTCTTGCATTACTGGGGTCACATCAAATGACTGCGAGCCTATTGATTGAGAACTGCCGATAAATAAGATGTTGATTTCACCATCATCATTAAAATCTGCAGAAACATAAGAAGAAGGAAATGTGTTATTGGTAGTGTCGGTATTTGATTGTCCGTTTGGAGAAGGAGATAAGGGAGTTTCTTCTTTACAACCTTGGAATAATAGTAAAGTGATTAGGGCAAAACCTCCTAAGGTTACCCACATTTTTTTGTTCATCATATCTGTATGTCAGGCAAATATACCTGAAGAGACGAAAAACTTTTTTAAATATAAATTTGTGATATTTCTGTGAAAGTTATCTCTACCAATATATCCGAAGCTAAAGAAGTTCTCTGGAAGGGGAAAAAAGAAAAGACTGGGATATTCAAAAAACCTGTGGAAGATATTACGTTGGAGTCCGAAGATGTCGTAGGAGATGTTGTTGTCGATAGAAAGTATCACGGTGGGGTAGATAAAGCCTGCTACTTATTTACGCATGATATCTACAATGAGTGGAAGGAGAAGTATCCAGATTCTGACTGGAGTATGGGAATGTTTGGTGAAAACCTAACCGTAGAAGGATTGGATGAACGGAATATATACATAGGAGATATTTATGAAGTAGGAGAGGCGATTATTGAAGTTTCTGAGTTTAGAGAACCTTGTTATAAGCTAGGAATACGGTTTGATACGCAGAAAGTGCTTAAAGATTTTATCAATCAACCACACTGTGGAGTTTACGTGCGAGTGCTACAATCTGGTAGAGTAAAAGCTGGGGATCATATTATTCTGAAAACTAGAGTTCAAGAGGATTTTACCCTATCTCGAGTCTATTGGTTGAGGTATCATGCTGGGTTGCGAGATATCTCAGAGGTAAAGAGAGCATTGAAAATAGAAAGTCTTGCTGAAAGTGCCAAAAGAGGTCTTCTTAAACGGATGGCGTTTTTAGTTTAAGGAATATTCTTGAGCTGAGGACTATGTTTTAGCGACATACTTTCTTTGCCATTTCACGAGGAGAGGCACTTGAAGAATAGTTGGCCATAACCAGTAAACATATCCAGGAATCATTCTTCGAAGATGCCCCGTGTTATTAATAATAAAGGCTGTTGTAGCCGCTATAAAACCTCCTACCATTCTGCTGATATGGGTTCTGAGCCAATACATTTTACTCTTTTCTAAACCTCTGTAGTATTTAAAATCTTGCCACACTCCAGATAATCCAATAGACCCAAACACCGCCAAAATAAGCAAGTATAGAACCCAGGACTGAAAAACTGACTGTTTTCCATAGTTTATAGAAAGCCATTTTATTAGAGTTGGTTACTTAATACTACCCAAGTTTAAGTAAATGTTCTTTAATGCTATCTGACCTGTATTCTCATAGCGGCTATTTAACTAGCCCAGCTCGTTTTAATAGTGCATCTGGATTTGCATCTCGACCTCTAAATCTCTTATACAAGATAGATGGATGTTCACTACCACCTGCTGACAATATGTTTTCTTTAAAGCTATTCGCTGTTTCTTGATCAAATACTCCGTTTTCGACAAAAGCTTCAAAGGCATCTGCATCTAACACTTCTGCCCATTTATAACTGTAATATCCGCTGCTATAACCACCTTGGAATATATGTGAGAAAGATGCACTGGTAATAGTTTGCTTCACCGGAGGATAAAAGTCTAATCCTGTTAATGCTTTTGTTTCAATATCCTTGATCTTGGATTTCAATAGTTCGTCATTGGCACTTACCGCGTGGTAAGTCATATCTATTCTTCCAAGTCCGATCTGTCGGATGATTCCCATCCCGGCCATGAAATTAACTGACTTTTTAATCTTTTCAATATACTCAACAGGAATTGATTCATTGGTCTTGTAGTGTTTGGCAAATAAATCAAGACACTCCTTTTCGTAACACCAGTTTTCCATTAGCTGACTTGGCAATTCTACAAAATCCCAGTAAACGCTAGTGCCGCTCAAACTAGCATAGGTGCCACTGGCTAGCATACCGTGTAAAGCATGTCCAAATTCATGAAATAGAGTAGTCATTTCATTGAATGTCAATAATGAAGGTTTGCTTTCTGTGGGCTTTGTGAAATTGCATACGATACTCACATGTGGCCGTCGATCCAAATCATTCTCAATTTTCTGACTACGGAAACTAGTCATCCAGGCTCCTTGTCGTTTACCAGCTCTTGGAAAGTAATCTGCATAGAAAACAGCCAAGTGGTTATCGTTTTCATCTTTCACCTCGTAGGTAATTACATCTTTGTGGTAGGTGTCTATATCTGTTCTTTTGTGAAAGGTGATGCCAAACAGTTTTTTAGCCGTTCTAAATACACCTTGTTCTACTTTTTCGAGCTGGAAATAAGGGCGAAGTAATTCGTCATCTATAGCATATTTTTCTTTTTTCAGTTTCTCAGCATAGTAGCTTGAGTCCCATTTTTCAAGTTTATCTATTCCGTCCAGTTTTTTAGCATAGGCCTCTAGTTCTTCAAACTCATTTTTGGCAAACGGAAGAGCTTTTTCTTCGATATTGGCTAGAAAATTAATCACATTACTTGGTGACTTTGCCATTCGCTCTTCCAATACATAGTGAGCGTGACTCTTGTAGTACAATAACTCAGCTCTCTTTGCTCTGAGTAATGCCAGCTCTTTTAAAATCTCTTCGTTATTGTTCTCGTTATCTTGGAAGCCTTTACTCCCAAAAGCTTTATGCATACGTTCACGTAAGTCTCTACGAGTACTATAAGTCATAAAAGGGATATAACTTGGATAGTCTAATGTGAAAATCCATCCTTCTAGCTCTTTAGCCTTTGCCACACCCGCTGCAGCTTCGCGAATGCCATCAGGCAATCCATCCAGGTCTGATTCTTCGGTAAGGTGCATTTGAAAAGCGTTACTCTCTTTTAATACGTTTTCACCGAAGGTTAGTGAGAGTTGAGCCTTTTTTGTATCAATTTTTTTAAGCTTCTGCTTATCGGTTTCACTCAAATTTGCTCCATTTCTGGTGAACCCTTTGTAGCTATTTTTAAGTAATGTCTGTTGCTCTTCTGTCAATCCGTCAAAACCATTATTGAATACCTCTTTTACCTTTTCAAAAAGACCTGCATTCATGGCTAATTCATTACCATGTGCCGTTAGTAGTGGAGAAACCTCTTGAGCTATGGCTTGCATTTCTTCACTAGTCTCTGCAGAATTCAGATTGAAAAATGCAGAAGTCACTTTAGTTAGTAATTCTCCGCTGTTTTCCAAGGCTACAATTGTATTTTGGAATGAAGGTTTTTCAGTATTATTTACGACAGCATCTATCTCAGCTTTAGCTTCTTTTATGCCTTTTTCAATTGCTGGGACGTAGTGTTTATTGGATATCCTATTAAATGGGATAGTTCCGAAAGGTGTTTCGTATTTTTCGAAGAATGGATTCATGTTGCGGCGAAGTTATTTAATGATTTTATTCAAGGGTAAATCTTTTCCAAACTTTCTAGCCATTTCCACAGCTACCGTCACATTGTCTTCATCTTGACGATTTTCAACCAGGATTAATTGCTGAAGACTTTTCAAATGAAAAGGAAGCTATGAGTAGTATTAATGGTTGGGTGAGTGAAAAAACGAATAATCGTATTCCAACTCTTCTAAATAGCATCGATCCTGATGAAGTTATGTTTTTGGTAAATACGTTGTATATAAAGGTAGATTGGGAAAAAGGTTTTGTGGAAGAAAGTACAGGAGATAGAGTTTTTACATTGCTCAATGGGCAGGTAATTCAAACACCTACAATGTATGCAGACAGAGGATTTAACACTTATTCAGATGATGATATGATTGCAGTTGAATTACCTTACAAAGATGAAGGTCTATCTATGTATCTGATTAAACCTTTAAGCGGTGATGTTAATGAATTAATATCTCGTTTTGATGAGGATAAAATGAGTGATATTCTCAATAATTCTATGCCAGAACGATTAATGTTTACAATGCCAAGATTTGAGGTGAAGTATGAAAATACTGAAGTGCGGAAAAACCTCAATCTTCTGGGAATAAACCAAATGTTCACCGGTCAAGCGGACTTGAGTAAAATGGCAACTAGAAATAACCTCGCTATTTCTCGTGTAGTGCATAAGACATATATTACTGTAGACGAAAAAGGGACTGAAGGAGCGGCTGTGACGGCTGCTGGAGTTGTCAACACATCTTTACCACCTCAAGTAGATTTTGATTCTCCTTTCATGTTTGTCATTATGGAAAAAACTTATGGAGAAATGTTGTTTATGGGACGCATAACAGATCCACGATAACAGTCTATTCCCATATTTTGCCCGGGTTCATTATCCCCGCTGGGTCAAAAGTATTTTTAATTCCTTTCATCAAAGTAAAGTGAATGGGGTCGAGTACTTCATTCATATACTTTTTTTGTACCAGCCCTATTCCGTGTTCACCGCTTATGGTACCACCGAGCTTTTTACACAGTCGGAAGATCTCTCGAATACCATTTTCTAAATGTGTTCCATTCCATTTGTCATCTGACATATCGCCCTTGATGATATTGATGTGCAAATTGCCATCTCCTGCGTGTCCATAACATACCGATTCGAATCCAAATAAAGAACCGATACTTTTGACTCCATTGAGTAGTTCAGGGAGATTTGCCCTTTTTACAACGGTATCTTCCTCTTTGTAAATGCTATGTACTTTTACCATTTCTCCGATACTCCTTCTGATGCTCCACAATCTTTCTTTTTGATCTGCGGTATCCGCAAATTGTACTTCAGAGCAGTTGTTGTTTTCAAGAACTTCATTTATAGTTCCACAATCATCCATCATGGCTTCCAAGTCATTTCCATCTACTTCTATCAGTAAATAGGCTTTAGTATCTTGATTTTCCAACATTGTAGTTGCAACTGCTTTATTGTTTTCTAAACCGTGCTTATTTACAAATTCAATGGCGTTTCGCTCCATTAATTCTATGGCACTGGGACTTATGCCTTTTGTAAAAATCTGAGGCACAGACTGACAGGCATCTTCTAATCTGTCAAACTTTGCTAGAAGCAACAAGTCATGGTTTGGATGAGGTAGAAGTTTAAATACAATTTTAGTTACAATGCCAAGTGTACCTTCACTACCAATCATAAGATGTGTTAGATTATATCCAGTGCTATACTTTAAGGTATCTGCCCCCGTCCATATGATTTCACCTGTAGGTAACACCACTTCTAAGTTTAAAACATAGTCTCTAGTAGTGCCATATTTCAGTGCTTTTGGCCCGCCGCTACTGTGAGCAATATTTCCTCCAAGCATACAGCTTCCCTTGCTTGCTGGATCAGGTGGGTAGAATAGCCCTTTTTCTTTCACCGCTTGCTGAAAAGTTTCATTTATAACTCCTGCCTCTGCGGTTGCTTGGAGATTTTCTTCATCAATTTCTAGAATACTATTAAAGTTATCTAAGGACAAGGAAATACCTCCATTTACTGGCAAGCTACCTCCACTAAGACCAGTGCCAGCCCCTCTAGGCGTGACTGGTATTTTATGATCTGTGCAAAATTTAAGAATAGAAGCTATTTGCTCTATGTTCTTGGGTTTAGCTACTAGATGTGGTAAGTGAACAAGATCCTCCGTTTGATCACTGCCATGGGATGCTAGAATGGCCTCATCAGAATGCCAAATATCATCAGATACTGTTTTTTTCATTTTATCTATCCATTCCATTTTAGAAATCCTTTATTATTGAAACAAATTTATCTTAACTATGAGAAATATACTTTTTATTCTATTAACTGGCTGTACACTTTTTACTTACAGTCAGAAGAGGAATATTGAATTAACTGATATTTGGTCGAGTGGGACTTTCTATCCAAAAACGATAAGTGGATTTGTTAATATGAATGATGGGAAATCCTATTGTGTTCAAGAAACAGAAGGTGGCAACTCTGTTCTTAATATCTATGATTATTCTTCAGGAAATCTAGTTAATCAACTATTTAACGCTGAGCAAATTAGTAAGTCAGGAGGTAGATTTTCGAGTTATTCTTTTAACAATAGTCAAGATATTGTTCTACTCTATTTTCTCACTAATCAAATATATAGAAACTCGTCAGCCGGGCAGTTCATCGTTTATAACTTGAAAACAAAATCTGTTCTTCATAAATCTTCTGGAGAAGCTGTCAGATATCCTACTATGAATCCACAAGGAGACAAAGTAGCCTTCGTTCGGGACAATGATTTATTCTTACTCGATATAGAAAAAGGAAAAGAAAAACAGTTCACAAAGGATGGCAAGTACAACGAGATCATAAATGGTGCAGTAGATTGGGTGTATGAGGAAGAGTTTGCAATGAGTCGTGGTTTTGAATGGAATTCAGATGGGACTAAACTGGCATTTTACAAATTTGATGAGTCAAACGTAAAGCAATGGCAAATGACCAGTTATGGAGATTTATATCCAGAACAGTATAAGTTTAAGTATCCTAAAGCAGGAGAAGATAACAGTATTGTAAGAGTTTTTATCTCAGATACTAAAGGAAAGTGCAAAGAGGTGGAGCTTGGAGCTGAAAACGACCAATATCTACCTAGACTAAAGTGGACGCAGGATCCAAACATCCTTTCAGTTCAAAGATTAAATAGACTTCAGAATAAATGGGAATTGCTAATGGTAAAAGGCACCGATGTTGAGCTTGCCGTAGAAGAAGAGTCAAATACGTATCTAGAGGTAACAGATGATGTATTCTTTTTAAAGGATAAAGAACATATGATTCTTAGTAGCGAAAGGGATGGTTTTAAGCATCTATACTTTCATAAAGTTGATGGTCCGCAGACACATCAAATAACGAAAGGAAGCTGGGACGTAGATCAAGTCTTGGGTATCGACGAGATTAATAAAATGATTTATTTTACTTCTTCTGAAGTTTCTCCTACCGAAAGACATATTTACAAAACTGATTTTCTAGGTAAAACAAAAACAAAGCTAACCACGGAGACCGGTTGGCATAAAGCTCAGTTTAGTGATGACTTTTCACTTTCCTTGCACAGCTATACAGCAGCGGGTAAACCACATACCTTCGTTATTAGAAATAATGCTTGGGAATCGGTGAGACTAGTTGAGAATAATCAAGAATTTATAGCTAGGAATGACTCGTTTGTTCAGAGCAAGATGAGTTTTGATCAATTAGAGGTAAATGGCGAAACGCTAAATTACTGGATGATAAAACCAGTAAACTTTGATGAAAGTAAAAAATATCCATTGCTGATGTATGTCTATGGTGGTCCGGGATCTCAGACTGTTAAGAATAGCTTTGGATATAGCAACTACTATTGGTATCAAATGTTAGCCAACAACCACGGAATCGTAATCGCCTCGGTAGATAACAGAGGTACAGGAGCAAGAGGTGCTGATTTTAAGAAAATGACATACAAGCAGTTGGGAAAACATGAAACTGAAGATCAAATAGCAGCTGGAAAGTATTTTAGCCAACAAAGTTTTATTGATGAAAACAGAATAGGAATCTGGGGATGGAGCTATGGTGGTTATATGAGTAGTCTTGGTTTGGCAAAAGGAAATGATGTTTTCAAAATGGCAATTGCGGTGGCACCAGTTACCAATTGGAGGTATTACGATAACATATATACTGAACGTTATATGGCACTGCCAAAAGATAATGCTGCAGGCTACGACCAAAATTCACCGATTAATTTCGTTAAGGATATAAAAGGTAAATACCTGATTGTACATGGCACAGGAGATGACAACGTTCATTTTCAAAACAGCGTGATGATGGTAAATGAAATGATCAAAAACGACGTTCCTTTTGATTCAGAGTTTTATCCAAATAAAAATCATAGCATTTATGGAGGTAAAACAAGACTTCATCTTTATAAGAAGATGACCAATTTTATCCTAGAGAATTTGTAATCCGATTTTAAAATATATTTTTACCCGAATTAATTTAACTAATATGTCAAATACATTATCTAACCAAAAAGAACTATTCGGTCATCCAATAGGACTTTTTGTATTGTTTTTCACTGAAATGTGGGAGAGATTTTCCTACTATGGAATGAGAGCTTTACTTGTAATCTACATGATTGCAGAAGCTGGAAATATCAACGGACCTGGTTTAGGTTGGTCAGAATTAGAAGCATATCAGCTTTATGGATGGTATGTAATGTTAGTATATGTAGTTTCAATTCCAGGAGGGATTCTTGCGGATAAGGTACTTGGACAGCGAAAAGCGGTAATGTTAGGAGCTTTAATTTTAGTACTTGGTCATGGCACTTTAGCTATTGAAGCATCCTGGGCATTTTTCGTGGGTTTAGGTCTAATAATTATAGGAGTTGGATGTTTAAAGCCAAATATCTCAACCATGGTAGGAGGACTTTATAAAAAAGGAGATATTAGGAGGGATAAAGGATTTAGTATTTTCTACATTGGAATAAATCTTGGCTCACTCCTGGCTACTTCGCTGGTAGGGCTAGTTGTAGCAAAGTGGGGATGGCACGCAGGATTTGGAATGGCAGGTGTAGCGATGCTTCTTGGACTTGTTGTATATATCTGGGGCCAAAAATATATTTCTCACGTTGGAAATAAGCCAACCGAAGAGCAGAAACAGAGTGATGTGTCAATAGTCAAGCTATTTTCTAATATATTTAGTTCTCCGTTGCATTTAGTAATTTTTATAGTTCTAATCACCTTATCTCTTTATGCAGGTTTTACCTTCGAAGGAGTTGATCATTGGGGTTATGGGGCTTTATTTATATTCCTTTCGTTTGTGGTAGGTTTAATGATGATGATATATAAGACTTTAGATACTAAAGTCTTGAAGGACCGTTTTATCGTTTTACTTCTTTCTTTTCTACTTGTGATTGTTTTTTGGGGTGCTTTTGAGCAGGCAGGTGGGCTAATGAGCGTATACACTGAGCAAAAGACAGATCGAATGTTATTTGGACAATTAATCCCAACACCAATGTTTCAAGGACTAAACGCAGGCTTTATAATTCTATTAGCCGTTTGGATAGCTAATATTTGGGCAAAACGAAAATTGAAGAATAAGGAAGCTTCATCTTTGTTCAAAATGGCTTCGGGAACAATAATAATGGGTCTTGGATTTGTATTTATGATTTTTGCGGTTAGGGAATATGAAGCAAATGGAAGTTCTGGCATGCAGTGGTTAGTGTTGGCTTATTTATTTCATACGATAGGCGAGTTATGTTCATCACCTGTTTCTCTCTCATTTGTAACAAAACTTGCTCCAGCAAAATATGCTTCTTTAATGATGGGATTGTATTTCGCTGCGACCGGTCTTGGGGGCAAAGTAGCAGGGATCCTTGGAGAGAAATCTTCAGAATTTGGCGAAATGACGATCTTCACTGGTATTACTATTTTTACTGTAGTATTTGGTTTATTGGTTATTGCATTACTTAAACCATTAAAACGCTTAACCCATGGGATTGAGGATATAGAAGGTACAAATTTTGATGAAGCAGAAGGTTTCGAACTAGCAGATAATAGTTAATAAAATGGCTCAAGCAAAACCAGACTTTTTCGAATCTAAAGTACTAGGACATCCTGCTGGATTGATGGTGCTGTTTTTTACTGAAATGTGGGAAAGATTCTCATTTTATGGTATGAGAGTTCTTCTTGTAAATTTCTTAACTATGGCCGCTATAAGTTACAATCCAGGTTGGTCTTGGACGGCAGAAAATGCAGGAGCACTTTTTGGAACGTATGCTGGACTACTGTATCTCACGCCAATTTTAGGTGGTATACTCGCAGATAAGTATCTAGGATATCGTTGGGCGGTAGTAGTAGGATGTATTCTGATGACTCTTGGTCACGCCAGTATGGCAATAGAAACTGAGTTTTCACTATATGCTGGTCTTGCCCTCATAGTCATTGGTACAGGGTTCTTCAAACCAAATATTACGTCCATAATTTCTGAGATGTACAAAGACCTTCCTGAGAAGAAGGACGGTGCTTACACTATTTTTTATATGGGGGTAAATGCTGGAGCTTTTTTAGGAATGTTACTATGTGGTTATCTAGCGGAAAAAGTGGGTTGGAGTTATGGATTTGGACTTGCAGGTATTTTCATGCTACTGGGTACACTGCAATTTTGGTTATCTAAACCTTTATTTGGAACTATAGGGGATAAAACAACTAAGGTTTTGGAGGTAGAGCTCCCACAAAACATAAATGAAAAAAGCATTGAGCCTCAAGTAAACGATGAAGAGCCAACAAACGTATTTACGATGTTGGACAAGGTTCTAATTGCATTTTCAGCTATCGTTGGTTTTGGATACCTCATCAATGATCCAATGTCGAAGATAGGAGGATTTAGTTTATTCCCTTTTGAAATCAATGGACTAGCTGGTCAGTATGTTATGATTTTTGCTGCCCTTGCAGCTTTCTTATTTATGGCAATATCCAGGATTTCTCGATACACAAAAGTAGTTAGAGATAGAATGATTGCATTTATCATTTTCGCCTTCTTTACTGTGTTCTTCTGGATGTCATTTGAGCAAGGAGCTTCGTCATTGGTGCTCTTTGCAAGAGATAGCGTACAGCGTATAATGACAGGTAATGCCGCTACGATATTCAATATCGTAAATACATTTCTTACTGTTGGTCCACTTTTGATTATCACTTATGTACTTTTCAAACTATGGCAACAAACTTTCAAAAAAATACCTGGATCCAATATTGTTCTAGCTATATGTTTTGCAGGTGTCTGGGCTATAGTATGCTGGATGCTAAACAGAGATTACAACACTAAAGCTTACGAGGTTAGTTACTCTGCTATAGAGAGTACTTCAATAGGTCCCGGTGGTGAATCTATTACTTCTTTTCAAGCCGTCACTGAAAATACTACCATAGGAGCAGGAGATAAGGTAGTGACCAAAACTACTTCCATAGCAGAGCCTATGGATTTTTCTATAGGTAGTAATATAAGTATAGTGAGTAAGAATAATGCAGGTACAAACTATGGTTATTTGACCGATGAGAAGAAGTTGAATTTAAATAAAATAGCAGCAGAAAGAGGACTTGACAATGGAATTGTGGAGGCAAAAGTTACAGAAATAAAGAGCAATGAAATAGAAATAACAGCTTCGTGGTTTAGTATACTAAACTCATTTTTTATAATTGCTTTTGCGTCATTCTTTTCAAAGTGGTTTGATAGTAAGTATAACCCTTCTGCTGCAGGAAAATATGCATTAGGTCTAATTATTATGGCATTAGGTTTCGGATTTTTAGCGTTTGGTTCTTACGGTATAGCAGATGGAGTAAGAGTTAGTATGATTTGGCTGATTTTAGCCTACTTGTTCCATACGCTTGGTGAATTATGCTTATCTCCAGTGGGTTTATCTTATGTTTCCAAATTAGTGCCTGCTAGAATGATTGCTTTAATGTTCGGTATGTGGTACTTGGCTATTGCTATAGGAAATAAACTTGCAGCAATTTTGGGTGGTCAAATAGAAAATATAACTGAACAGTATAGTCTGTCTACTTTCTTTTTGATTTTTACTGTAGTGCCAATAGTTGCAGGGCTTTTAGTATTTGCCTTGAATCCTGTACTCAAGAAACTAATGCACGGAGTTAGGTAGAATAGATAAAAAGATTTGTAATAGTCCGTTCTTTTGAAGATCGGACTATTTTTATATAGCCAGATATGGAAGAAGAACTGAAATGGAAAGTAGTCTACATAGCTAGTAGGCAAGAAAAAAAAGTAGCAGAAAGACTTAAACGTGAAGGTGTTGAATGCTTTTTGCCGTTATATAAGAAATTGAGTCAATGGAGTGATCGTAAAAAATGGGTAGAGTTTCCATTATTTAATGGTTACTTATTTGTAAAACCAACAGCATTACAACGAGATAAAGTGCTTCAAGATCAGGGTGCCATTGCATATGTTATGTATAACGGGGGAGATGCTATTGTGAAGCAAGCTGAAATTGATATAATTCAAAATATCCTACAATCTGGATATTCATTACAAACTTTAGAACAAGCGGATGATTTTGAGGTTGGAGAATCAGTAAAAGTATTAGAAGGACCTCTGCGTGGACAGGTTGTCGATATTTTAAGAAAAAATGATGAGGAACACTTTTTAGTGAGCTTTAATACGCTAGGTCAATCGATAAAAGTGGAGTTGCCTTATTCTGTTTTTACCAAAACTTAAGTTGCTTAACGTTCAGACCTGCAGATTCAGCAAATTATTAGTACAGTTGATTGAATATGTGGATATTTGCTACCAATTAAATAGCAAATAAATTGAAGCTTCCAGAACAAAAAATTGGCATCATTGGTCTAGGATACGTAGGCCTGCCACTAGCCGTAGAATTCGGTAAATTGTATGACACTATTGGTTTTGATATAAGTGAGAGTCGAGTATCAGAACTTAAACAAGGAAAAGACTCCACTCTTGAAGTTAAAGCCCAAGAGCTCAAAACATCTTTGAAGTTATCGTATACTACTTCACTTCAAGATATTGCTAATTGTACCACGTATATAGTCACCGTACCTACACCAATAGATGAAAATAAAAGACCAGACCTGACTCCCTTAGAGAAATCGAGTGCTGCGATTGGCTCTATATTAAAGAAAGGAGATGTAGTAATTTATGAATCTACTGTATTTCCTGGCTGCACAGAAGAAGTGTGTGTTCCTATTTTAGCAAAACAAAGCGGTTTAGTTTTCAATCAGGATTTTTTCTGTGGCTATTCTCCGGAGCGAATCAACCCAGGAGATAAAGTGCATACCGTTACTAAAATTATAAAAGTAACAAGTGGAAGTACTCCTGCTATTGCTCGAAGGGTAGACGAACTTTATAGATCTATCATCACGGCTGGAACATATATAGCTTCTTCCATTAAGGTTGCTGAGGCATCAAAAGTCATAGAGAACTGTCAACGCGATCTTAATGTATCTTTCGTCAATGAGTTGGCTTTAATATTTGAACGTATGGGAATTGATACCGTTGAAGTTTTAGAAGCTGCAGGAACCAAATGGAACTTCCTACCATTCAGACCAGGTCTAGTTGGTGGGCATTGTATTTCAGTTGACCCTTATTATTTAACTTATAAAGCAGAGCAATTGGGTTATTTTCCCGAAGTAATTCTCTCTGGAAGAAGAATTAATGAGAACATGGGAGCCTTCGTTGCCAATAAGGTTGTAAAGTTATTAATCAAGAATGACAAGGTTGTAAAAAGTTCAAGAGTATTGATACTAGGAATTACATTTAAGGAAAACTGTCCAGATATAAGAAACTCTGGAGTTGTGGATATAATTGAAGAGTTTGAGCAGTTTGGAACGAATGTTTCAGTTTATGATCCTTGGGTAGATCCGATTGAAGTAAAATCCGAATATGGAATAAGTGTTATCGACAAACCCAATGGTCAATATTCAGCAGTGATTCTAGCTGTTGGACATAATGAATTTTTGGAAATAGATGTTAAAAGTTTACTAGAATCTAATGGTGTGTTATTTGATGTCAAATCAATTTTACCAAAAGAAAATGTAACCTCTAGACTGTAAAAGTTATTTGAGTAAATTTGCTACTCAACTCAGATGATTGACACACTAATATCGTCTAAAACAAGGATTAAACTACTACTAAAGTTTTTCTTCAATGATCAGAATACGGGATATTTTCGTGGCTTAGAAACTCAATTTGGAGAATCATCAAATGCAATTAGACTGGAGCTCAATAGACTAGAAAAAGCAGGACTTTTAACTTCCGATTTTGAGAGTAATAAAAAAAATATTCAAAGCAAACAAACAACATCTTTTTTTTTAGATATCAAAAGCATGCTGTTTAAGTATACCGGATTGACTAGTATAATTGATAAGGTGGTAGAAAGCTTAGGTGATTTAAAGGCTGTTTATCTCATAGGTGATTTGGCTACGGGATTATATTCTGAGACTATAGAGATTGTGTTTTTGGGAAATATAGATCAAGTTTACTTGAAGAAATTGACTAAGAAACTTAAAAAAAAACTAAATAAAAGATAATCAAAGAGGTGTTAAATCCTTTGGATTTTAATCTTGCAGTGTTGCAAGGAAATTATACCAATCATTTACTTCTTTGGAATAGATAGGTTGTATTTTACTACTGATGAAAAATCAGTTCTTGTGACTTAAGTGGCGAAGCTGTATCTATTTACCACTAGAAAAAAATGAAAATAACGAGTTCAAATAAAAGACATATTGCTAAAACATTTACTTGAAGACTCATTGCCACTACGACTACATTTATATTGTCTTATCTTTTTTTTAGAGACGATGCACAAGCTATTCAAAAAGCGAGTGGCGTGGCTGGAACTGAGTTTTTTCTTAAGATGTTTTTATATTATGCTCACGAACGACTGTGGTATAAAACCAAGTTTGGAATAACAAAACGAGAGATTGATGAATAACCTCTTCAAACAACTAACTGAAGTTTCTCAATTTGATCGCATAAGACTATTAGGCCAATCTCCTAAGGTTTTATGGTTTACTGGGTTATCGGGATCTGGTAAATCTACCTTGGCAGATGCACTTCAGCAAGAGTTGTTTAACCAAAGAAAACTCACATATATGCTTGATGGTGATAATATCCGAATGGGTTTAAATAAAGATTTGAGTTTTTCTGATGAGGACCGAGTTGAAAACATCAGACGAATTGCCGAAGTCGCCAAGCTTTTTCTAGATGCTGGAGTGATCACATTATGCTCTTTTATTTCACCATTCAGATCCGAAAGAGAGAAAGCGAAGAATATTGTGGGTCCAGAAAACTTTATAGAAGTATATGTGAATGCTTCTCTAAAAGTATGTGAAGATAGAGATGTAAAAGGACTCTATGAAAAAGCTAGGAAAGGAGAGATTAAGAAATTTACAGGTATCAACTCCCCGTATGAGGCTCCTTTAAAGCCTAACATCGAAATTAACACAAGCGAGCTTTCTGTAGAAGAAGGCGTAAATCAAATTTTAAATTATCTAGTAGTATAGATGAGTAAATACAAATTAACACACCTGAAAGAACTGGAAGCTGAAAGTATCTTCGTGATAAGAGAAACTTTCGCACAATTCAATAAACCAGCCATTTTATTTTCTGGAGGAAAGGACTCTATAGTCTTGACCCATTTAGCAAAGAAGGCGTTTTGGCCTGCTAAAATTCCCTTTCCACTAGTACATGTAGATACTGGTCACAACTTTCCTGAAACCATTGAATTTAGAGATAAACTGGTTGAAGACTTTGGTGTAGATTTGATTGTTGGTTCTGTTCAGCAATCTATCGACGAAGGCAAGGTTGCCGAAGAAGTCGGTTTAAATGCGACTAGAAATAGACTGCAGATCACAACTTTGCTTGATACCATAGAAGCTAATCAATTTGACGCCTGTATGGGTGGTGCTCGGCGAGATGAAGAAAAAGCACGTGCCAAAGAACGATTTTTTAGTCACAGAGATGAATTCGGACAGTGGGATCCTAAGAACCAACGACCTGAGTTATGGAATCTTTTTAATGGGTTAAAACACTTTGGAGAGAATTTTAGAGTTTTCCCTATTAGCAATTGGACGGAAATGGACATCTGGCAGTACACACTAATTGAAAATATTGAATTGCCTCAATTGTATTTTTCACACAAGAGAAAATGTTTCGTTAGAAACGGAACCATATTATCACAGAATGATTACCAGGAGCTTAGACCTGATGAGAAGGTCAAGGAGATGCAAATACGCTTCAGAACGATGGGTGATATTACCATCACTGGTGCAGTGGAAAGTGATGCAGATTCGCTAGAAAAAATTATAGGGGAAGTTGCAGCTGCTAGGAATACAGAGAGAGGCGGGAGAGCCGATGATCAACGCTCTGAAACAGCAATGGAAGACAGAAAAAAAGAAGGATACTTTTAGTAGAAAATAATGGAAGTTAACAACTATTTAGACGGAGACTTACTGCGTTTCACCACTGCAGGAAGCGTAGATGACGGGAAGAGCACATTAATTGGAAGACTACTGTATGATTCAAAAAGCATTTTCGAGGATCAATTAACGTCAGTCGAGAATACGAGTAAGAAAAAAGGATTAGAACATATTGACTTTTCCCTACTTACCGATGGGTTAAAAGATGAGCGTGAACAGGGCATAACTATAGATGTAGCCTATCGTTACTTCTCAACTCTCAAGCGTAAGTTCATTATTGCTGACACTCCTGGTCACGTGCAGTATACTAGAAATATGATAACCGGAGCTTCTACTGCCAACCTTGCTCTTATTTTGATTGATGCAAGAAAGGGTGTAATAGAGCAAACCAAGAGACATTCTTTCATCGCATCATTGCTTCAAATCAAACATCTGGTAGTTTGTATCAATAAGATGGATCTTGCTGATTATGGGGAAGATACTTTTGATAAGATAGTCAATGACTATGAGGATTTTGCTACCAAACTTGAAGTAGAAGACATTCGCTTTGTACCTATTTCCGCACTGCACGGCGATAATGTAGTAGATCGAAGTAAAAATATGGACTGGTATCAAGGATCTACCTTGCTTCACACACTCGAGAATATTCATATTTCTGGAGACCGAAATATGAAAGACTGCAGGTTCCCTATACAAACGGTAATACGTCCTCATAAAGATGAATATCATGATTTTAGAGGGTATGCCGGTAGGATTGAAAGTGGAGTGTTTAAAACAGGAGACGATGTAGTACTCTTGCCTTCTGGGTTTACTAGTAAGGTGAAAAGCCTTATACAAAATGAGACTGAAGTAGATCAAGCTTATCCTCCAATGTCGGTCACCGTGACACTAGAAGATGATATTGATTTAAGTAGGGGGGATATGATTGCTCGGCCAAATAATCAGCCTGAAGCATCACAAGACATTGACTTTATGATGTGCTGGATGGGAAATGAACCTTTTCAGCCTAATAAGAAATATACTGTTTTACATACTACAAATAAGGTGAGATGTATAGTAAAAGAAGTACTCTATAAGGTAGATATCAACACCTTACATCGAATAGAAGATGACAAGAGTATTGGAATGAATGATATCGCAAGAGTAAGAATTAGAACTACGAAACCGTTACTTGTTGATACGTATAACAACAATAGATCTACAGGATCTTTGATAATGGTGGACGAGGCAACCAATAATACAGTAGCTGCAGGAATGCTTACATAAAATGAGAAATATATTAATAACAGGAGGAGCCGGTTTTATAGGGTCTCACGCAGTGAGATTGTTTGTCAACAATTATCCCAATGACCACATTTACAATTTAGATGCTTTGACCTATGCTGGTAATCTAGAAAATCTAAAAGACATTGAAGATCAGTCAAACTATACATTTATTCACGCTGACATACAAGAGCTCGATAAGCTTCGAGAAATATTTGAGAGCAATAATATTACTCACGTAGTGCATTTAGCTGCTGAAAGTCATGTAGATAGAAGTATCACCGATCCATTGGCATTTGTAAAGACCAACGTAATTGGAACAACCAATCTGCTTCAGGCTGCTAAGGAGTAT
>CBFHGJ010000018.1:0-55476 GCA_965655315.1 Bacteroidia bacterium | reverse complement strand
AATGGAAGTATAACAAGTGAGATTACTACTTTAGATGTTCAAGATTTACAAGAAGGAATTTACTTTATCCAATTGGGGGATAATATTCAACAGTCCTTCAAAATAATTAAGCAGTAAGTTTATAGATTCGATAACAGTCTCATAGATTCTACCAGAGCGGAATAGTTGAATTTTAGTTCACTATTCCGCTTTTTTGTTTGTCCGTAGTTGCCCGTTATATCTCGGATGTATTATTAAGCTACATATCCGTACATTTTTAAAATTATCAATTTTTTAATGTTTTTTTAACTTGCAATTTGAAAGTAATTAATACATTTGAAAATAAAACTTTACACAATGAAAAAAACAATCTTATTACTAATTACTGTATTTACTATTTTTAATGCCAATGCACAATCAGGGTCCTGGGTAAACTATGAGTTAGTTTTCACACCTGAGAATACTGAAAAATTTGTGCAAGCATTTGATGAATTTTATCAATCAGAAGGGGCAAAAAATATGCCTATGGCACTTTTAACTGAAAATTCATTGGGAAATCAATCAGAATGTACTCACCATTTGTCATTTTTAACGAACGATGCAAAAATCATGAGCGACTTTTTAAATCCAATGGTATTTTGGGCTAACCCAGATGCTCAAAAATTAGGAGCAACGCTGGGCAGTCTTGGTATTATGTTTAAACGAGCATTTTCTGGTTCTCCTGTTGTAGAATCAACTGCTTTTCCAGAGGCACAGAATGGTGTTCAAGTTATATGGTCATTAAATGTACCGAATAATGCTCAGGCTGAATTGATAAATGGTTTTGCCACTTTCGTAAAAACAATGCAACCATACTTTGATGAAAATAAAATGGAATTAGGCTTACACCAACATTTAGCTGGAGATGATAGGGGAACTAACTACTGGATTTTAGCAAGTCATAAAGATTATGCTGATTATATGAAAACCATGAAGGACATGTCCACAAACCCTAATTTTGCTAACTTATTTAAATCATTTGGCAATACAGAAAACACATCAACTATCCTACGTTCAGTAATGAAAGTATGGAATAGTCCATAAGGATAATAGTATATTTTTCAATTTTAAATCTCTATCTCTTTCGAGGGGTAGAGATTTTTGTTACTCAATATTTAATAAGAAGCAATAGTACTCAATTTGTTAATGGAGCAAGCGAATGGGGTAGTTTTTTAAGGTAACTTTCCCTGATTCTAGAAATGTAATTTTCTTTAGCAACTTGATTATTCTTCAAATCAGATATCCCCATATCAAAAAGACCTGGGTTAAGATCTTGTAAATTATGGTCTCCCCAAATTAAGATTTCAATAATAGTAGGTAGAAGGTCAAGTCCGCTTTTAGTAAGAGTGTAGACAAAAGACTTTTTATTACCCTTTAATTGATTTTTTTGAATTATTTTAATGTTCTCCAATTGATTCAAACGATTAGATAGAATATTGGTTGAAATTTTTTCTGGGGAAGATGAAAACTCTTTAAATGTTCTTTTATGAAAACAAAACATATCTCGAATAATGAGTAAAGACCATTTGTCACCAATTAAATCTAATGAGGAACTTACAGGGCAGCCAGATCTAAATTGTTTTTGATTTATATCACTCATTATTAGTTTGCAAAAATAAGATTGTATCTTTATCAGAGCACTGAGGTAAAAGACAGCAAAATAGAGTCTTGTTACGTGCACGGCTTTACACCGTTTTCAGTAATAAGTTCAAGAAGATTTCTATGGTTTTTTTCTAAATTTATTTGTGATATATGACGACATAAACTTATACTTCGCCTTTTCTAGATACCAATCACCACCATATTCTTGCTCTAGCTGTATTTCTATGTCACTCATTATATCAGTAATATCTTCTTTTGAGACATAAATCACTTGAGTTTTATTAGCATTAATCTTTACCTGCTTTATTCGTTTCGGATCAAAAGTCAATGTATAATTTTTTTTAGATTCTTTAGCTGTTTCATACGTTTTGGAGACCTTATCTGTTACACCTACATCACCATCTGATTCTTGACCATAATTAGTTGACTAAATCAACTTGTATTTTACTGTTCGTATAGTTCCTTTTGTTTTTTTTATCTGTTTTATCTCTTTTTTAGATCGTTCTATTTTGACTAATGTATAATTCTTTTTAAGATGTGAGTTTGCCTTGTTCAATGGCAAAGTTTTAATATATAAATTTAAACCTTTGATATACCTGTTTTGGTTTTCTGGCGTGCTTACTTTTATATCCGCCAAGAGTTCGGGTAAGAGCACGCCACTTTCAAAATAAGTAGGAAAATTATGAATATTTTTCGTTTTGGATATAAAATAATCAATCGCCTCACCATTCGCTTGAAATTGATCGTCTTTGGTATCGCCTAGATACCAGTGTATATCAGACACATTAGGCGTATAAGACTCAGTTCGATCGTAGTATTTCGAATCTGTTTCACCTGCTGTTTTTTTACTATGTTCCTTCTTTCTTTGCTCTAGAGACTTTTCTTCAACTGCATAGGTTGTGATGACCAAATAGTCCGTATTGTATACCTTGATTTCTTCACGTCTATTGTCAGTACTATAATAATCCCCAAAAAATGTCCTATGAAAACGTTCTACAAATTCTAGCTTATCGGCATAAGGGTTGTCACTCCAATATTCCTTCTTAGAAAGTAAGCTGTAATCCCAATAAGTGGTCATTGTGTTTAATTCAATACTATAACCAATCATCGATTCCATCAAATCGGTATACACTGTTGTCTTTCCGGTAATAATCGATCTAAATCGAATCGGATTAAAAGCACGATCTATTTTTTTGACTAGCTCTTCTTGTTTTTCTAGCTCTTTTAGTCCTTTTAGTAAGTCATATTTATCCAAAAGCTTATATCGCGAGCCACTATTATATGTTTCTATAGCTTCATATACTGGCACCCCTTCTTTTATGGTTTCATATTTCTCTCCTCGAATAGAAAAAACTAAGCAACCCTTTTTAACATCGAGTTTTATATTGTTATCATTTTCTATTAATTTGGCTAAATACAGCGGTTCGTTTTTTAAGTAGTCACTTAAACTCAGTTCAAGTTGATGGTTCTCTCCATATTTGACAGGTCTCCGTGTTTTTAATGCTACTTCTCTATCGCCGATTATATGATCATAAATCATAGCAAAATCTTTAAATAACATATACCTATTTCTAGGCGTCAAAAGTGAGTTTCGGTAACTCCAGTATTTTGGTGCTTTATTACGTAATCCACTATATTGATATCTATTTGCAACCTGATTTAATAGCATATCCTCATACCGCAGTATGTTTCTCATATGTTGTGGAATGGCTTTCATATCCTGCCCAAAAGTGGATGTGTAATTGATAATATTCTCTGACACAATTTTATTCTTTTGAGAGGCACTCAAAGCCGAATGATTTTTTGTTTTACCGAGAAAGTAATTCCAGAGATCATTGTTCTGAGTGAAGTTTAGTTTAAAATCATTCAAGAAAAAAGCAATTTCTATCGATTGATTTACTCGCGAATCTTGTTTCCTAAAATCAACAATGCTCTTCTTTTGCTGAAGACTAAAGGTTTTAATGAAATCTTCGAATGAATTTGTTTTATGGAATCGATCGAGTTTTAAACCCAAAGTTTTAAATATTTGAAATTTTTTCAAAATATTTTGGTCCGAAGCTCTGGTGTCATTAAACACTTTTTTGATAACATCCAGATTGGAGTGATGCTTGGCAACTAGTTGATTATAATCATTTAAGTTATAAATATACGGCAATCCTCCTTGTGGCATAAATTGATATTGTGAAGGCAATTTTGAAGCACTTCTATACTCAGTACCTCTGCCACTATAAAACGGTTTATTGTTTTTATTTTCATAATATGCTACCAGATTATTCTTATCACAAAACTTAAGGTAATTGGCATAATTAAATGTGACATTGGTTGTTTGCAGGAGTTTTATTACGAAATTTCGTTTCTTGATGGGATCATTATAGATCTCATTCAAACTTGCAGAATACGAAATATGGTCTTTTATAACTTCTTGTACATATTTATTGTCTTCCTCATATTGGAGTCTTTGTAGTCTTTTGATTTCGTCATCTCGCTTTTTGTTATCAGCAGCTACACGATCAAGAAAAAGACCAAACACAGCTCCGAGTAATGCAGCTTCTTGTCTTTGTATTTTAGCCCACTCTTCAGGATTGTTTTTTATCCATTCGGTTTTACAGCCAGGGTGATGATCTCCATAAATATAACTTGGCCCTTCCATACAGTCATTTCCCCATTTACACACTCCCCATCTGCAATAGTCATTTTGAGCTTGTACACTTTGTACATTAACTAATAGTATTAATACAATTAAAATCTTTTTCATCTGTTACTTAAATTCACCTATTGAACCAGAACAAAACTTGGCTAAAATTTTGTGGATTCCAAATCCAACTAAGGGCGTTGTTTTTATAAGTACTAAAGCATCATTTATAGGTACTAGCTACAACGTATATTCAAGTAGCGGTGCTTTGATACGTAATGGAAGTATAACAAGTGAGATTACTACTTTAGATGTTCAAGATTTACAAGAAGGAATTTACTTTATCCAATTGGGGGATAATATTCAACAGTCCTTCGAAATAATTAAGCAGTAAGTTTATAGATTCGATAACAGTCTCATAGATTCTACTAGAGCGGAATAGTTGAATTTTAGTTCACTATTCCGCTTTTTTGTTTGTCCGTAGTTGCCCGTTATAACTTGAGTGCACAAACCCAATCGGCAGATTTAGACTATTACAACACTCGAGTAAAAATACTGAACGGAGGGGATTTTTTCTGGAATCTAGCTAATGCTGGGTACGAGGTGCCAAAAATTGATGATGTCAACGCAGTTAAAAAACATACTATTTTTTCTGGAGCTTTATGGTTAGGAGGTACCGATTCTGATGACAATATAAGGTTAGCCGCCATGACGTATAGACAACGGGGACAAGATTTTTGGCCCGGCCCAGCTGTTTTACCTAAGAATGATGAGCTGCGAGAAAAGTATGATAAAATATGGGTAGTATCTGCTGATGAGATTAGAGATCATATTGAAAATTCAAGTAACCCAGTTGATGCTATTCTTAGTTGGCCTGGGAATGGCGATACTACTAAAGGAGAACCTCTTCAGTTAGCACCATTTGTGGATCTGAATGATAATGGAGTCTACGAACCTGCAGATGGAGAGTACCCAAGCATTAAAGGTGAGCAAGCTGCTTATTGTGTTTACAACGATGTAGGTGTTCATACCGAGTCTGGTGGAGAGCCGCTAAATATCGAAGTTCATCAATTGTTTTATCAAGATATATATAGATTTAATAATGAGAATTATGGTGATGTAAATCTTGCAAGTTTTACTGTCGTCAATCGGGGAGAAGAAGATATTAAGAATTTCATCTTCGGAGTATTTACTGACTTTGATATAGGGAATTATGCTGATGATTTTATAGGGTCAGACAGCAGAAGGAACATGGTGTATGGGTACAATGGAGATGATAACGATGAGGGTATTCTTGGTTATGGATTAAATCCGCCTTCTCAAAGTATGATGTTTTTAAATCGTAGAATGGGATATTCTACTTACTATGAGAATAATTTAGATTCAATAAATGGGAATCCCAATAAGGCTTCAGATTATTTTGACTATTTACAAGGAAAGCTAAAAGATGGGTCAGAGGCTACACCAAATTCAAACTTCGCCTTTGATGATAATCCCTTAGTTGGTCCACCTAATATGGAGGGTGTAAATACGTTTCCTGGGGATAGACGAATTTTAGCCTCTGCCGAGGCAATGACACTAGAACCGAATAAACCCGTATGCTTTGATATTGCTTATACCTGGGCTAGAGCACTATTTGGAGGAGCACTAGGCTCTTTAGATATACTCAAAGAAAAAACAGATGCGATACAAGCGACTTACGATGATAATTCGCACGGTTGGAAAAGCGTGACTTGCAGATTAGGTTCTCAAAGTAGCAAGTTTGCAAGTGTACCTGTAGTGAGGAGCAACGACCTGTTTAACATATATCCCAACCCATCAAATGGAATTTTTAAACTGGAAGGAATGCTTCTAGAATCCACTGGGTATGTATTAACACCTACTGGACAGGTGATAAAAACGATTTCTACGACGGATAAGGAAATAGACTTGACTGATTTTGAGTCAGGAATATATTTTCTGAAGACTGATTTTGGTAGTGTAAGGCTGGTAAAGTTGTAGGAGGAGAACCTTAATTTTGGGTAATCCCGCTGCAACAATTTCCTATTTGAAAGGTTGCAAGGTGTGGATGAATATAAATAAAGGATTTTCGATTCTAGTTTAGAAAGTGTACTACAGACAACTATATTGCTGCCCATCCTCGAATCTCTTCCAGAGCATCTCTCAGATTTCCAAACCCTTTGATAGCTACGATAAGGTGATTTTTGCTTTGCTTGAACTCAAAATGCTGCGGCTGCGTTTTTATTTTTTCAAGTATCATGTTGAAAATAGGAGCTTGGTAAAATTCTTCTCCCAAATCATTATTAAAGAACAAATACAACTCGTGCTCATTGGTTTTCACCTTTTCTGCATAGAGTTGTTGTGCCGCTAGTTTTAGCCGGATACTAAAAATAAGGTTTTGAACCGCCTTTGGCATTTCTCCAAATCGGTCAATCAATTCATCTACAAATAGTTCTAATTTCTCTTCATTGGCGATGCTAGATAAAGATCCGTATAAGCTCAAGCGTTCACTCACATTGCTCACGTAAGTTTCCGATAGCCGTGCATCAAAATCTGGCTCAATGGTGGTCTCCACTGTGGGCAGGTCCGGCCGATCATTAGATTCGTCTTCAAGTACTTCTTTAAACTCATCTTCTCTCAATTCTCGGGTAGCTTCATCTAGGATCTTGTGATACATATGAAATCCTATTTCGGAGATAAAACCACTTTGCTCTGCACCTAGGAGATTTCCAGCTCCACGGATGTCAAGGTCACGCATCGCTACATTAAATCCGCTTCCTAAGTCGGAATATTCTTCTATGGCTTGCAGTCTTCTTCTACCATCTTCTGGCAAAGAATAGACTGGTGGGGCCAGCAAGTAGCAGTACGCTTTTAGATTGCTTCGTCCTACACGACCTCTCATTTGATGTAAGTCACTCAGGCCAAACATATGAGCGTTGTTTATGATAATCGTGTTTGCGTTAGGGATATCTAATCCACTTTCTATGATAGTGGTAGCTACGAGTACGTCATACTCTCCTTCTATGAATTGCACCATCACTTGCTCTAGTTCGTCACCTTTCATCTGGCCGTGTCCCACGATTACTCGAGCATCTGGCACTAGGTTGCGAATACGCTGAGCTACTTCTTGAATGTCTTTTACTCTATTGTGTATCATAAAAGACTGCCCACCTCGAGCCAACTCATTGCCTATGGCTTCTTGTATCACCTCATCGTTCCACACTTGTACTTCAGTCTGTACAGGTCGTCTGTTTGGTGGGGGAGTCTGCATGATGCTGAGGTCTCTAGCTCCCATCAGGGAGAAATGAAGGGTTCGAGGTATAGGCGTAGCCGTGAGAGTAAGTGTATCCACGTTTGCTCTGAATTCTTTCAAACGTTCTTTAGCACTTACCCCAAACTTTTGTTCCTCGTCTATGATCAATAATCCTAAGTCACTGAACTTAGTCTTTTTACTAAGGAGTTTATGTGTACCGATGATGATATCTAGTTTGCCATCTGCCAGGTTTTTTAGGGTTTGGGTCTGTTGTTTTTGACTACGAAAACGATTCACATAGTCTACCGAGACAGGAAAGTCTCTCAACCTATCTCTAAACGTGTGGTAGTGCTGCTGTGCCAAGATAGTGGTGGGAACTAAGATTGCTACTTGCTTGCTATCACATACGGCTTTGAATGCTGCTCGCACAGCTACTTCTGTTTTCCCAAAACCTACATCCCCACATACCAGACGGTCCATAGGGTTAGGTCCTTCCATATCTTGTTTGAAATCTTCGGTGGCTTTTGCTTGATCAGGTGTGTCTTCAAACAAGAAACTAGCTTCTAGCTCTGTTTGGAGGTAGGAATCTGGAGAAAACTGGAATCCTTTTTCGGCTTTACGTTTTGCGTAGAGCTTGATGAGGTCTCGAGCTATATCTTTTACTTGAGCTTTAGTCTTTCGTTTTAGATTACTCCAAGCATCACTGCCGAGCTTGTTCACTTTTGGCTCAGTGCCTTCTTTACCCTTGTATTTACTGATTTTGTATAGCGAACCTATGTTGACATAGAGCAGATCTCCATTCTTGTATTCCAGACGAATGGCATCCTGCATTTTCCCTGCCATCTCTATGCGTTGTAGTCCTTTAAATTGACCTACTCCGTGGTCTATATGAACTACATAATCTCCAGGGTTAAGTCCTTGCAGTTCTTTGAGGGAAATACTCCCAGATGTTGACTTCCTTTTGCCAGATTTAGCTAGATAAAATCGGTTGAATATCTGATGTTCTGTATAGGCTGCTACTTTAAGGTCGTTGTCTATAAATCCAGCACTTAGGCTTTTATAAACGGGCTGTATGTTATATCCGGCCTCGAGGTCATCAAAGATGCTTTCCAGTCGCTCTATCTGTTTGGCACTTTCAGAAAAAATCAAGGTTTTATATCCCTTTTGATCTAAGGTCTTTAGCGTGTCAATCAGTAGATTAAAATTTTTATTTACTGGCGGCTGAGGTACTTGGTTGAATTTAATTTTGACTGAAGGTCGATAAAACGTTTGGCTGCTAAATTCAACGATAGTTTTTTTGTTCAGCTGATTGGCCAGTACTTCTATATCGAAGTATAGCTCTTCGGGAGTGTGTTCCGCTGTAGATTTTTCAGTGGCTTTTTTCCACCCTTTTTCTAACTGTTCAAATACATAAGGAAGATCTGTAGAGCAGACAATTGGCTTTTTGCCAAGGTACTCGAAGATGTCCGTGCTCTCCTCATTTTTTGCTGTTTCTTGTAGATTAGGGACTACCGTAGCTCGTACCAATTTCCGTGTACTAAGTTGACTGATTGGGTCAAATTCTCTAATACTTTCTATCGTACGGCCGTCTAGCTCCAGTCTAAAAGGTAACTCGCTTGCATAAGAGAATAGGTCAATGATGCCGCCGCGTATGGAAAACTGGCCAGGTTCATACACAAAGTCTTCTCTGAAAAAGGCGTATTCATTGAGTACTTCAATTAGGAAATCAAGATCTACTTCTTCTCCTATTTTGAAGGTGAGCTTACTCTTTTCAAATGCGTCTTGTTTGATTATTTTTTCTACGATTGCTTCCGGATAGGATAAAACGATTTTATTTTTGTCTGATCCAGAAATAGCATCTAACACACTTGCTTTGGCTTGTATCTTAGTGCTTTCAGGAACCGTCATATCAAAACTGCGACGGAAAGAATCTTTCCATAAAAACACATAGTTGTGGTCCGTAAATACTTCTAAGTCAGTGTGTAGATATTCAGCCTCTTCTTGATTTTTGCAAATGATAAGAAGGCTTCGGTCTGTGTGTTTTTGTAAATGAGAAAAGAGCAGAGGTTTAAATGAACCTATAGCTTGTTGAACGCCTAACCTTGTTTTCCCAGATAGAATCTCACGTTCCAACTCTTGAAGCGTTGGGTATTCATTAAACAACTGTACGAATTCTCTACTATTCATTTAAAACTCTTCTCATAGGTAACCACTAGACATAAAAAAAGTGTGCGAATATAAGTTCACACACTTTTCAAAATCATTAAATTACTGAGGTATTTTAAGCCATATGCTTTGTATTGACTCCGTAGAGAACGATAAAAAGTACTCCCACAAATCCTGTAAAGCCAGCTGCTGCAGCTCCTACGATACCGTCAAAAATCACTATCATCCCAACTACAGATATGATTGTACCTAAGATGTATAAATAGAACCCATTTTTTTTCAAATTCCACATAAGAAAAGCACCTCCTAGCGTCAGTAAGCAAGATATGATGGCTACCAAACTGGACTTTTTGATGTTAGTCTCAGTCATACTCGAGCTTAATCCTTCCATCATTCCTTCCATAAGTTCTTTTTGAGAGTCGCTCATCTCACTATCCTCGATGTCATCCATGGCATCGTCCATAGCATCTTCTACTAGTTCTGATGCGGCTGCCGCATTATCTGCATTTGAGTAATCAATAATTGCATCTACAATACCCCATCCACTTCCGATAAAAGTAAGGATGCAGAGTACAGTTAAAAATGTCGGTCTTTTATTTGTCGTGGTAATTTCTTCCATAAGTTTTTAATTGGTTGTGCCTAAAGATAATAAAGCAGCAGTAATTTCCTTAAAATAACAAGGTCAATGTAAAGCCCTTTTTTATTTTTGTTATACCGTTATCACAATGTTAAGTCACTCTTATCTCAGCAACGCAGATGTAGATGCAACGGAGCATCTCTACCAACAATATAAAGAAGACAAAAACTCAGTAGACGAAAGTTGGCAGAGGTTTTTTGAAGGTTTCGATTTAGCATATGGCGACTTAGGGCTGAACGATGATGGAGGAGCTGTATCTGAGGATATGATGAAGGAGATAAATGTCCTAAATCTTATCAACGATGGATACCGGTCTAGAGGTCACTTATTTACTAAAACAAATCCTGTAAGAGCAAGAAGAACATATACTCCAGACTTATCTATCGAAAATTTTGGACTATCAAAAGCTGACTTAGATAAAAAGTTTAATGCGGGTGTTGCACTAGGAATTGGGCCAGCCAAACTAAAAGATATTATTGCTCACTGTGAAGCTACTTACTGCCAGAGTATAGGAGTAGAGTATTTGCACATGACGGATCCCAAGCGTATAGAGTGGTTGCAGACTAGGATGGAGAAGCGTAAAAATCAACCAGATTTTACGCTTGAACAAAAGAAATTGACACTTGAAAAGTTGAATCAAGCGGTTGCTTTTGAAAACTTTTTACATACCAAATACGTAGGTCAGAAACGATTTTCGCTAGAAGGATTAGAATCTTTGATCCCTGCTTTAGATGCCGCCATAGAATTGGGCTCAAGTACAGGCGTAGAGGAATTCGTTATAGGTATGGCTCATAGAGGAAGGCTGAATGTTTTAGCTAACATCATGAAGAAGAGTTATGCTGAAATCTTCGAAGAATTTGAGGGAAAGGCGTATGAAGATTCTGTATTTGAAGGAGATGTTAAGTACCACTTAGGCTACACCAGTTTGGTAAAAACAAGTTTAGGTAAGAAGGTTAAGCTTAACTTAACTCCAAACCCAAGTCACCTTGAAGCAGTAGATCCAGTTGTTCAGGGTATTACAAGGGCAAAGCTAGACTTACAATACGATAATGACATAAGTAAAATAACTCCTATACTCATACATGGTGATGCAGCCGTAGCTGGTCAAGGAATAGTTTATGAGGTCCTCCAAATGGCAGGATTAGAGGGTTATAATGTGGGGGGAATTTTGCACCTGATTACAAATAATCAAATTGGGTTTACTACTAACTATATTGATGCTCGTACTTCCATTTATTGTACGGATATAGCAAAAGCTACGAAGTGTCCTGTTTTTCATGTAAATGGTGATGATGTAGAGGCAGTAGTTTACACCATAAAAATGGCCTTGGCATACAGACAAACTTTTAATTCTGATGTTTTCATAGATATTCTAGGATATAGAAAATATGGTCACAATGAAGGAGACGAGCCTAAGTTTACTCAGCCAGTATTGTATAAAGCTATAGCTAAGCATCCAAATCCCCGTGAGATTTACGCTAAAAAGTTAAGTGAGCAAGGAACGATTGAGGCGAACCTAGCAAAACGATTGGAGAAAGAATTTAAGGCTATGCTTCAAGAGGATTTAGAAGCAGTAAGAGCAGACCAAAAGCCTGAAGACAACAACTTGCCTAAGAATACGTGGAGTTCATTTAAAACGGGCACTAAAGCTGATTTTGAGAATTCTGTAAGTACACCTGTAAGTAAAGCAGCTCTGGCTAAGGTAGCAAAAGCCATCACAGATATTCCTGATAATTATACCCCTATACGAAAGGTCACTAAGCTATACAATGACCGCAAGCAAATGGTAGAGAATGGCACTTATGACTGGGCCATGGGTGAACTTATGGCTTATGGTACCTTACTTACTGAAGGTCATAAAGTAAGAATCAGTGGACAGGATGTAGAACGAGGAACTTTTTCACATAGACATGCTGTTATCAATACGGAAGATGGCAAAGGAGAGTTTGTACCGCTCAATGATATATCCGATAAACAAGAGCAATTTGATATATACAATTCATTACTTTCAGAGTATGCTGTATTAGGTTTCGAGTATGGATACTCAATGTCAAACCCAAATGGATTGACTATCTGGGAAGCCCAATTTGGAGATTTTTCAAATGGGTGTCAAGTGATGATTGATCAGTTCATAGCGAGCGGAGAAACAAAATGGGGAAGACACAGTGGACTAGTAATGCTGCTTCCTCACGGTTATGAGGGTCAAGGTCCTGAGCATAGTAGTGCTAGACTAGAGCGATATCTGCAGCTTTGTGCTATGGGTAATATGCAAGTAATGAATATCACTACTCCTGCGAACTTATTCCACGCCTTCAGACGTCAACTGAAGACTAATTTTAGAAAACCTTTAGTGATTATGAGTCCGAAGAGTCTATTGCGTCATCCACTGTGCGTTAGTACCACAGAAGAGTTTACCAAAGGTGGATTTAAAGAGTTAATGGACGACAATTACGTAGATGCCAAGAAGGTTAAGCGTGTGAACATATGTACTGGTAAAATCTACTATGATTTGCTTGCAAAGCAACAAGAAGATAAAAGAAAAGATGTAGCTGTGGTAAGACTAGAGCAACTCTACCCTATGCCTGAAACACAGATGAAAGCACTTATAGAAAAGTATAGTAACGCTGAATTCTGCTGGGTACAAGAAGAGCCGAAAAATATGGGTGCTTGGATGCATATTCTTCGATACGATTGGGCTCGTGGATTCAAAGAAATCACTAGAAGAAGTAGTGCTAGTCCTGCAACTGGATATGCAGCCGTTCATAAACGAGAACAAGCGGCAATTGTAAATGAAGCTTTTAATGTTTAGTTGAGATTTAGCTAGACCATTTCTTCTTGGACAACTGGCTTTTTATTGACCTCAAGATATAGCAATATTCCAGACCATATCCCTGCCAATATTTCACCACTAGGAAGAGCAGCCCATACGCCGTCTAGCCCTATAAAATTAGACAATATATACATCAGTGGTATCATAAACATACCTTGTCTAGCAAGTGTAAGAACTAGTGCTGGCATTGGTTTTCCAATGGCTTGAAAATACGCTCCACCAATAAATCCGATACCCATCACAGGTAGCGAGATAAAGATGAGCTGCAGTACTCTAGGAGTATGAGCCATCAAGTCGTGATCTGAAGTGAAAATACCAATGAGTTCTTGAGGAAAAAAGACAATAATACTAAGTAGCATTAATGAAATGACTGTGGTTGCTTTTACAGCCAGCCATATAGCATCTTTTACTCGATCCCAGTTTTTTGCACCATAGTTAAAACTTACTATAGGCATTAGACCTTGCATAATTCCTATAATAGGAAAGGCAACAAATAAGGTAAATCCGCGAATCAAACCATAGATAGCAATCGCGTGTGAGCCTCCACTTTCGCCTAAGGTTTCCGCATACTCAATCTGGCCCCATTTATCCAATTGGGAATAGAGGATAATCGCCAATAAACTGAACATGCTTTGACGCACTAATGTTATAGAGCCTATAGAAGATATTTCTTTTACGATAGGCTTGGCAAGTCTTACAGATTTTCTAGTCGCACTTAATTCACTTTTCCCAGACAAGAAAAACCAAAGCGTGTAGCTACCACTAAGAACGTATCCAGTAGTCGTGGCCCAAGCTGCTCCTTTTATTCCCATGTCAAACTGATAGATGAGAATATAGTCGAGCAAAATATTGGATACTGCAGGAATGATCATGGTGTACATTGCCACTTTTGGTTTTCCTTCTGCACGTATAGAATTATTGCTCATCATCGCCCAGCCTAAAAAAGGTAGACCGAGAATCAGGATATTGAAATACTTCTTAGCGTAGGGAAGTATCTCATCATTTGCACCAAATAACCTTAATATAGGATCTTGAAATAAGAAACCGAGTACTACAAACGAAAGAACGAATCCAAGCGTAAGCGTTATTTGATTGCCAAAAGTTTTTTGTGCTTTTTCTTCGTTACCCTCTCCCAAAGCACGGGCTAGAACTGATGCCCCACCAACACCAACAGCCATCCCAAATGATGAAATAAGGAAGGTGATAGGCAGTACGACTGTTATAGCAGCTATGGCGATTTCTCCCTCGGCATATCTACTTACAAACCAAACATCTACCATTTGGTAGACGGACATTACTAAGAAACCAACTGATGCTGGAAGGGATTGCTGTAGCAATAATTTCCCTATACTTTCTGAGCCTAGTTTATCAGATGTTTTATTGGTGCCGTTCAGAGTCGCGAATGTATATTTCTTATGCTAAGTATGAACGATACATCCAAATCTCTTTTTCTTGAGCTGTGATGTAGTCACTCATAAGAGTAACAGTACCTTCATCGTTAATATCAGACGCAGCTGTAAGAATTTCTCTTTGGATGCCGATTACCGTTTTATAACCCTCGAGAATATAGCTTAAGGCTTTATTCCCATCCGTTATATCAGTTTCTGGATTAATTTTAGCTAGCTTCAAATAGCTAGTGAATGAATGCTCAGGAGTGCCTTCTAAGGTTAGAATACGTTCGGCTATTTCGTCTATCTGTACTACCAAAGTATTGTATATGTCTTCAAACTTCTGGTGAAGTTCAAAAAACTCTTTCCCTTGAATATTCCAGTGGAATCCTCTTGTATTTATATAAAGTACAGAATATGAAGCTAATAATTCATTTAACTTCTTAGTGATTTGTGTTGTTTCTTCTTGTGGTAGTCCTATGCTATTCATACCGCAAAGGTAGAGGTGAGAGCAGGCTAAATGGCATCACGAAATACAATAACCGAATGATAAAACTAGATATAACATTTCTAAAGCCGCATAAATAAACGCACTAAGATTATCTAAATGTTAATTTTTGACTACAATTTATTTTCTTTGCAGTAGTGAATTATTTAAGTCATTATTATTTTGATAGAGATGAAGACAATAAGTATTACAACATTGGTCTTATTCTCCCAGATTTAGCTCGTCACTATATTCCAAAACTTCGCATTAATCCATACAAGAATATCACCTTCACCACGAAGGAGATAGCTTCTATGAACGATGGTACCAATAAACATTTCGCAAGTGATCGTAAATTTCACAATTGGATGGTTTTTGTGGATATTACAAATCGAGCTACTGACATGATACGTGAGAGTGGAGATAAGGACATCAATAGGGATTACTTCATCACTCATATAATGACTGAGATTTTGCTGGATAAAATCTTGCTTGATAAAAACCCGACATTAGCTGATGATTTTTATAACATGGTTGATGAGGTTGAACAATCTTGGATCCTCAAGTTCATGAGGTACGCAGGTCTTCAAGACGATGAACTATGGAAAGGACAACACCGTAGATTTATGAAGGCCGGGTTTCTTAGAAAATATACAAGTTTAGAAAATGTTGTAGGGGCAGTAGAAGGTGTTTGCAGAAGTCTGGATATGATAGAACTCAATGATGATCAAAGACAATTATTAATTAACATCTGCGAGACAATAGAACCAGATTTAGAACGTTCTATAGATGCTTTAGAAATACAGCTTTTATAGAAACACCCATGAAACTTTTCTCGTTGCGTCTTACCATTATTTCTTCATTGGTTCTTTGCATATTATTCAATGCGGAAGGTCAAAACATTAGAAAGTACAGTAACGAGTATTTAGCAATAGGAGTAGGAGCTCGAGCTTTTGGCATGTCAAATGCTGTAGCGGCATCAAGCGAGGGTGTCACAACTGGATATTGGAATCCTGCAGGACTTGTAGACCAAAAGGATAAAATTCAATTGTCTTTTATGCACTCCAATCTCTATGGAAGTGTAGCTAACTATGATTACTTGGCTCTTAGTACAAGGACCAAGAATGATGCAGCATTAGCCTTCTCAATGATTAGACTTGGTGTAGATGGTATACCAAATACTACTGATCTTATTCGAAATGGACAGATTAATTACGATAGAGTTACATCGTTTAGTGCAGTAGATTATGCACTTATGGTGAGTTATGCTCAACGTCTATTGAACGACAAACTGAGTATAGGAGGTACTGCAAAGATTATCAGAAGACTGGGAGGCGAGTTTGCTAAAGCGAATGGTTTTGGTATTGATGCTGGAGTTAAATACCGAACTGACAGTGATTGGTTTTTTGCTGCAAATGCTAGAGACATAACTACAACATTCACTGCTTGGCAGGTACAGCTTACTAAAGCTGAAGAGCAGACATTTGTTCAAACTGGAAATGATATTCCCGTAAACTCGTTGGAAATTACTTTACCAAGTTTTATTCTAGGTGCAGCTAAGCGTTTCACCTTCAATGATGAGTTTAGCTTGCTTACAGAGTTAAATGCAGATTTGACAACAGATGGAAGAAGAAATACAGTCCTTCAAACAGATATGATAAGCGTAGCTCCAAACTTTGGTTTAGAAGCAAACTATAGTGACATCATCTACCTTAGAGGGGGAATAGGGGGATTTCAAGAGGTGCTAGACTTAGAATTAGCACAACAATGGACATTTCAACCAAATATAGGTCTGGGGCTAAGATTAAAGAACCTCATTATAGACTACGCTCTCACTGACATTGGAGACAATGCCGCTGCTCAGTACTCTCACGTTTTTAGCATCAGTACAGCAATTAATCCTAGCAGTAATAATTAATCTGGACTTCTTCCATGATTAATGTATTGAGGCAGGAATTTGAAGCAGCCAGTAACTCTGAGAAGGCAGCACAACAAAAAGCTTATTTAAAAAATCAGTTTGAGTTTTATGGTATTTCGATGCCAGAAAGAAAACGATTGGTAAAAGCTTACTACGACGAATACGGAGTTCCGGAAAATGGAATTGAACTTGCCAAGACTATGTTTTTATTACCTCAACGTGAATTCCATTACACTGCTCAAGAATTACTGATGAAGGTGAAAAAACAGTGGGAATTTCATCATATTGAAGATATTGAATGGTTTATAACTACAAACAGTTGGTGGGATACCGTAGACCATTTAGCTAGCAATGTAGCAGGTGCTTTTTTCAATAAGTGGCCGGAAGCTAAGAAGGAAGTAATTTTAAATTGGAATAGGAGTGAGAATATGTGGCTGATTCGAAGTTCAATTATCTTTCAACTGAAATATAAAAATGAGGTAAATGAAGAGTTGCTAGAAATGTGTATTCTTCCCCATACGCAAGACAAGGAATTTTTTATTCGAAAAGCAATAGGTTGGGCACTTAGACAGTACTCCAGATTTAATCCAGATTGGGTGAGAGATTTTATTGGTCGAGTAGCATTACAACCTTTGAGCCTTAGGGAGGCAAAGAAATATTTATAAAGAACTAAGCTCCATTTTTTGGAGATAGGAGTGACCCAGCTAGTCCGAAAATGCCAGCAAGAAGTGCCCCTAACAAACTAGAGATGTAAGGCAGTGCCATTGGATTTACATTGAATAGTTTACTAAGAATATCCTGAACAGTACCATCGCTATCTATTATGTAGATGCTAATCAACCAAGCTACAAATACTCCAGCGAATGAGACAAGAAAGCCTGATAGAGGAGAGAGCTTAGCAAAATAAGCAAGACATAATGCTATTGGGGCAATAATCCACCAAGGGAGAAACACAGATAGGATAAGAGTCCCTGCTAGGATAACTATAAACGCAATACTATTCTTCATTTCTTATCACAATATTAAAGAGTGGAGATTCTATTTTTTCTTCTCTTGGAGCTAGAATAATTCTGTCGTATTCACCATTTGCCCAAGTTTTGATTCGGTCTTTGTAGAAGGGACTAGCGGGATTTCCGCTCTGGCCCCCTGGATATATTCCATATGCCTCTGGTTCATCTTCACCCAAAGCCACGACCATTCGCCAACTTGGGCCAAAAGTCTGTTGCATAGCATTTAGACTATGTTTGGTACCTCCAAGAGCTAGGTTCATTTCTGAAAAAGCAGGGAGTCTTGTGAGATGTAGAATTTGGGCATTTTTTTCTTCAGCTAGTGTTACTATGGCTGAATCTTTTATTTGTTCAAAAGATAAATTAACTAACTCTTTTAGTGTCTCAACTTTCGTAGTTCTTACGATATCATAAAACTTACTGGTTTTGTCTGCTTCAATGAGATTTACAGTTACCCAAACATCTGGATTTGGAAGATTTAGCTCATCTGACTTATTGTATACCTCATCCCAAAGTAATCTATGAAACGACTCAAACCAAAGGTCAAAAAGGACAGCATTTTTTGAATTTGCTGCATACTGATAGTCCCATCTAGCAAGTTTTTTAACAGAAGACAGTTTATGAAAATTACTATCGAGCAAAGGCATAAGTACTTGAAGTGCTTCCTCAGCTAATATGCTGTAGTTGCTGTTTTGCATAGCTTTAAAATCAGCAATGCTAAAAGTATCTTTGGCATAAAGTAATCGATTTGCCATTCGTCCTCTGTACGGTTCAAAATTTCCGTTGTAATAATAAGGATAGTCTGGAGCAGCACTGTACTGATTGCAGCTAGTTACAAATCCTTTTTCCGGATTACGTTCTTGAGGATTCAATTCTCTTGGAATGTATCCTTGCCATCCATTTACCATATTAGAACCATCTGATACAGTTACACCTTGACGATATTTTTTAATTGGGATATTCCCATTTATTCTGAGACCAATGTCGTTGTTATTATCGGCATAAATAAAATTTTGAGCAGGGGCATAGAATTGTGCTGTGGCTTTTAGATACTCATCGTAATTCTCAGATCGCATACCGTCCACAAAAGCCATAAATTCTGACTTATCAGGTTTGTCATGTGCAACCCATCTTAGAGCTAAATCTGTACTGTCATCCACTATTGGTCCCCAAATGGTATAGCGAACGGTATCCGTTACTTTGCCAAGTCCGCTAACATAGTACTCTTCTACTTTAAGATCTGCTGGGACTGCTTTGCCATCTACAAGATATGACATTTTTGTAGAGTCTACCCAGTTGATTTTGTAGTAGTCCATCATATCATGGCCTACATTAGTTTCTCCCCAGGCGATATTTTCATTAAATCCAATCATAATACCTGGCATACCTAGAAGCGTTACTCCTTGAGCCGAAAACTCTGGTGTGGTGATTGCAATTTCGTACCAAACTGATGGAAGACTTAGACCTAAATGAGGATCATTTGCCAATATAGGGAGACCTGTTTCACTCTTACTTCCAGAGATGGCCCAATTGTTACTTCCTACACCATCAGGAGAACGGGGTCTTGAAATAGATGGAATATTAATACCTACAATATCTTGTAGTTTATCCTGTGATTTGAATTTAATGGTATTTACATATGGACCTTTAGTTACAGGTGTGTCTTTAGGATTTCTGTCTGGATAAACTAAATCAAAATCTTCTGAACCCAGTAACCGCAGTGCATTACTCATTTCTACATCTTCTTCATAACCTACTAGTGTTTGAGACATGGCTTTAAGTAGCAATGCAGAGTGTCTATTGGTCCAAGCGGAAGGTTTGAAATCAAGAAGTTTATATTCCATTGGATACTCACTGGGGTCTAGATTACTTATGAAGTGATTCACCCCAGCAGTATATTGGTCTACTATTTTTAACTTTTCAGGAAAGGCTTGCCAACCTTCTACCGCATTATCAGCACCGAAGCCTAATCCCAGTCTTCGTTGTTTCTTATCGTAAGCAAGCAGTCTTTCTCCTAAAATCTCAGAAAGTCGACCGTCAGGTGATCTGGTAGAAAGGTCCATTTGAAATAACCTATGATATGCTTCTACATATCCTTGAGCAAAAATGGCATCTTCAAGATTTTGAGCATAGATGTGAGGAACCATTCGATCATCAAAAACAATTTTGATTTCATCTTTAACTAGATTGGAAGTAAGATCAATGTCTGAATAATCTTCAGGATCTTCAGCATTTTGCCAAACACCGCCATAGGGATTTAGTAGTTTCCCAAGAGGAGGAATAGGTGTTTTCCCAATTTTGACTGGATTATTAAGGTAGTGCAAAAGTGCAAGACCTACCAGCAGTGTTACTAGTCCTAGGATTTTTCGCATGGTTCTTTTGCGAATGTATGTTTTTTTTGGAAGGGAATGTATTAATCAATCCCAAGCGGGAAAACTATCCTTTGTAAGATACAGCCTTTACTGCTTCTACAACTCGTTGAACGTTTGGTAACCAAGCGTCCACTAAAGTAGGAGCATAAGGAAGTGGTGTGTCTCTAGTAGTCACACGTTTTATAGGAGCATCTAAATGATCAAATACCATCTGACTCATCATGTAGCTGATCTCTGAGGAAATAGAGGCTAGTGGCCAAGCTTCTTCAAGTACTACACATCGGTTTGTTTTCTTGATACTTTCAGCAACTGTATCGTAATCTATAGGTCTAACGGTTTGCAAGTCGATAAGCTCAACGTCAATTCCTTCTTTTGCCAATGCTTCGACTGATTGTTCAGCTACACGCATCATTTTTCCAAAAGAAACTAAGGTAACATCTGTTCCATCTTTCTGAATATTTGCCTGTCCGATTGGAATATAATATTCCTCCTCTGGCACTTCGTGCTTAAGACCGTACATCTGCTCGCTTTCCATGAAGATTACTGGATCTGGATCAATGATAGCCGACTTAAGTAATCCTTTAGCATTGTATGAATTAGAAAGGACAACTACTTTAAGACCCGGAGTATTAGCATACCAGTTTTCAAACGCTTGCGAGTGTTGTGCTCCTAATTGACCTGCACTTCCTGTAGGGCCTCTAAATACCATAGGGCAAGTAAATTGCCCACCACTCATACTATTCATTTTCGCAGCAGCATTGATTACCTGATCAATGGCTACTAGACTAAAATTGAAAGTCATAAACTCAACAATAGGCTTCAGACCATTGGCTGCAGCTCCAGTGGCTATTCCAGCAAAACCAAGCTCAGCAATTGGAGTATCTATTACTCGTTTTTCACCGAACTCATCTAGCATACCTTGACTTACTTTATAGGCACCATTGTATTCAGCTACTTCTTCACCCATTAGGAGTATACTATCATCTTTTCTCATTTCTTCGTTCATTGCTTCACGAAGAGCCTCACGTATTTGCAGTTGTCTTGCCATTTCTGTTAAAAGTTGAACAAAAATAATATTGTACAGTTCAAATCGTAGTATATCGTATAAAACATTGAAATTGCTTTCTTACCCTGAATAGAGACGGTTATTTCATTAATCAAATTCAATATAAATTTGTTTCAATTGTATGTCAATACCACAAATAGGAGATAAGGCTCCAGCATTTTCAGGAGTGAATCAACACGGAGAAACCGTTTCTTTATCTGATTTTAAAGGGAAGAAATTAGTACTTTATTTCTATCCAAAAGATATGACTCCAGGCTGTACAGCAGAATCTTGTAATCTCAGTGAAAACTACGAGAGGTTTCAAAGCCAAGGATATGAAATTCTTGGAGTAAGTCCTGATGACGAGAAAAAACACGGGAAATTCATCGAGAAGTATGATCTAAAATTTGACCTACTTGCGGATACCGAAAAAGAAACAATCCAAGCTTATGGTCTATGGGTAGAGAAAAGCATGTACGGAAGAAAGTATATGGGAGTAGCTCGTACTACTTTCATCATAGATGAAGAAGGGATAATCCAAGAAGTCTTCGAAAAAGTAAAGACGAAAGATCATAGCAACCAAATTCTGGGAACTTAATTAGCCATTTGGTAATACTCTATTGCCAAGTACTTACTAAAGAAAACTGCTTTGAATAATGAAGTAGAGACATACGAACTAAGAGCGAGTGATCAGTCAGTTGCCAACTTTGGGATTTCTAAAATGGAGGCCATTTATGAAAAACACCAAGGAAAGGTACACGCACCACACCGACATAATTACTACACTGTATTAGTGGTAGATAAAGCTGAAGGTGAACATATTATTGATTTCTCCTCTTTCCCGTTTGAAGCTAGACAGCTCTTTTTTGTTGCTCCAGGGCAGGTGCATCAAGTGTACGAAAAAGGGAAACCCAAAGGTTATGCTCTGACTTTTTCTACTGCATTTTTAGTGCAAAATGGTATTCCTCTCCAGTTTATTGAGGAGTTGCATCTTTTTGAAAATTATGGATATAGTCCACCTTTGGTATTGCCCGAGGAGCAGTTTGAGGTTTGTTCGGACTACGCAGAAAAAATTTTTGAGCTGCATCAAGGAGATCATCCTCTAAAAATTCAATCGATAGGGGCATACCTGAAACTACTATTGATAGAAAGCTATGCGTATTGTGACCTAAAGCCTGACGAGCGTGCAAAGCAGTCAAAAAGCAATTCGGTCCTCAGAAGCTTCAAAGAAAAGGTAGAAGCTTCTTATGCTCAAGAACACACCACTGGTTTCTATGCAGATAGTTTGCATATCACTTCTGACCACTTGAACCGTACAGTAAAATCTCTCTTGGGAAAAACCGTCAAAGAATACATACAAGCAAGGATTACCGTAGAAGCAAAGAGGTTACTCTATTTTACAGATTTATCTATCAAAGAAGTGGGGTACAAACTTGGCTTCAATGAACCAGCCAATTTTAGTGCATTCTTTAAAAAATGTACTAGAAAGTCTCCGCAGGAATTTAAGAAAAGCATAGCCTGACCATAAATGTCGGATTTTCATAAGTCTTACACGTTTTCTCATATTTTATCGCAGTCAATACCGCTGCAACTTTGTACCATAAATTAAAAGGAACTTACATGAAACGAAAAGAATTTATCAAAAAAGGAATATTGGCAAGTCTGGCTGGAGCAGTTACGCACAAAGCTCTAAGTGTACCAAACAACCAAGGAGTGTCTACCTACGATAAATTAATGAAGCAAGTAGGTTTCAATCATTTACCAAACAAAGAAACAAGAACGATGAACACTGTAATTCACAAATCAAACACAAGAGGACATGCTAATCACGGTTGGTTAGATTCTCACCACACCTTCAGTTTTGCAAACTATCACAATCCGGAGCGTATGAATTTTGGGGTACTGCGTGTACTTAATGATGACCGAGTAGCCGCAGGAACGGGTTTTGGCACGCATCCGCACGATAATATGGAGATTGTCTCTATTCCTTTAGATGGAGATCTGGAGCATAAGGATAGTATGGGGAATACTGCAGTGATTAGAAGTGGTGATGTGCAGGTATTGAGTGCAGGTACGGGTATCAACCACTCCGAGTATAATATGAATAAGGATCAAGAGGTGAAATTTCTACAGATTTGGGTTTTCCCAAAGACTAGAGGTGTACAACCACGATATGATCAAGTCTCTATTAGAGATATAGAAAAAGACAATGCTTTTTATCAAGTGCTATCTCCTAATCCAGACGATCAAGGAGTATGGGTTCATCAAGATGCGTGGTTTCACATTGGCAAGTTCGAGGCGGGTAAATCAGACACCTATACCTTGAAAAAAGAAAGTAATGGAATCTATGCTTTTGTGCTGGAGGGAGAAGTAGAGATAGGAGAGAACACACTAGAGTTAAGAGATGGAATGGGTATATGGGACACAAATGAGATAGAAGTGAAAGCGAGTAAAAATGCAAGAGTTCTATTGATGGAAGTACCAATGCAACTAGGGTAGTTAAAATAGAATTAAAAAACAGTAGATATGAAATTAATAGAAAGTTTAAAGTGGAGATACGCCACTAAAAAATACAATACGAGTCATTAGCTATCGGCGGAGGAAGTAGCTCAAATCAAGGAGGCTACTCAGCTTTCTGCTTCGTCTTATGGACTTCAGCCTTACAAGATAATAGAGATAAAAGATGCTCAGCTAAAGGAACAACTCAAACCGCTCACTTGGGGACAGAGTCAAGTGACGGATGCATCTGAGTTCTGGGCGTTTTGTAATAAAGATGTGGTAACAGATGAGGACGTAGATACTTTTACTGCATTACGGGCTAAGACCACAGGTACAGAGGTGAGTGCACTTGGAGGCTACTCTGACTTTGTGAAAGGTAAAATGAAGGAAAAGCCTGAAAGTGAAATGTTCAATTGGACTGCAAAACAGACATACATTGCCTTGGGAAATGCTCTTGCGACAGCTGCCGAACTTGGCGTAGATGCCACTCCTATGGAAGGTTTTGAAGCGGATCAATACAATGAAGCTCTAGGACTCAAAGAGCAGGGATATAGTACTTGCGTGCTGCTAGCTCTTGGTAAAAGACACGAAGAAGATAGCTATCAACACGCTCCAAAAACAAGGAGATCGTTAGAGAACTTGTTCAAATCTAAATAGAAAACGACAATACGTTTCTAGCTTTGAGAAGCTGAAAAAAGGAGGTACTTTAGTGGTCTGTTTTTAAAATGGCAACTCGTCTAAAGTACCTTTATAATCGCGAGTTTTACGAAACTTTTCTCATCCTACTTAGGAAAGTAGTTGATGTAGATGCTGAAAAATTTCTAGGTCAAATCTTCTCAGATACTTGGGATGGGTTAGAGTTGAAACAACGGATGAGGCATACCACCAAGGTGATGTCTCACTATCTTTCGTCTGATTTTGAAACTGCTGCGAACCAATTAGAAGAGTTGGTATCTGAGATAGAGGAGCATCATCCATGCAAAGCATTGGAATACCTGTTTTTACCAGATTATGTGGAAGTATATGGACAAGAAAATTGGAAAGTCGCTATGCAATGTTTGGGGCGAATCACCCAATATACCAGTTGTGAATTTGCCATAAGACCATTTATCATTAAACAGCAGGATCTAACAATGAAACAAATGCTTGAGTGGTCCACACACGAACATCACGCCGTAAGACGACAAGCTTCAGAAGGCTGCAGACCCAGACTTCCTTGGGCTATGGCATTACCTGCTTTGAAAAAAGATCCCGCACCGTTACTTCCTATTCTAGAAAGCCTAAAAGCGGACTCTTCATTGTACGTAAGGAAAAGTGTGGCGAATAATCTGAATGATATCGCTAAAGATCATCCTTCGTTGGTTTTGGACTTAGCAGAAGGATGGCAGGGTACTTCACTAGAAACTGACTGGATCATAAAACACGGGTGTCGCACCTTGCTGAAAGCAGGAAATATCAGAGCCATGCGTTTATTTGGTTTTGGAGATGTGAAAGCTGTACAGCTCTCTAATTTGCAGATTCATACGCCTATGGTGATATTTGGGAAAGAACTCAGCTTTGGATTTGAGTTAGGTATATTACAATCAGAGCCAATTCTGTTGAGATTAGAATATGCTGTCTATTATCAGAAGGCAAACGGAAGCCTGTCTCCCAAAGTGTATAAAATCAGTGAAAAGGAATACGAAGGGAATTCTTCTCAAGGGATACAGAAAGTACAATCATTCAAACCAATATCTACTCGTAAATTTCACGAAGGGTTACATCAGTTAGTAATTGTAGTAAATGGTGTAGAAATGGTGAGAAAGGATTTTGTATTAGAGATGTAAGCTACTTAGGGTTAAATGAATTTAGACTAAAGAAGCTATAAAAAAAAAGTTCGCTGTGCCTGCAGCGAACTTTTTTCTAGACTTATTTAAATACAATTAAACTGTTTTATACTCCACTAAATTAAGTAAAAGCGGAGCATAATGTAACCTTCCATTTACCAATGATTCGTGCCGATTGATAACTGCAAGAGGTATCATAGCTCGCCAACGGCGAGCTTACTAAAAAGGTAGAGCTCCTTCTTTTTCAGTTTCACCTTTTGGAGTGAGAACTAAGAATTCATTTGCGACTACTTCTGTGATGTAGCGTTTATTTCCTTCTTTGTCCTCATAGCTTCTACTTGTGAGTTTTCCCTCTACCATTACTTCTTTACCTTTAGCTAGAAGTTGGCCCATTAGTTCTGCTGTTTTACCCCAAGCTACGATATTGTGCCATTGGGTGTCTGTGATACGTTCCCCTTCTTTGTTTACATAAGACTCATTGGTTGCCATGGTAAATTTGGCAAGTGCGTTTCCGTTTTCTAGTTCACGTACTTCTGGGTTCATTCCTAGGTTTCCAATCAGCTGTACTTTGTTTTTTAATGCGTTCATAATAATTCTGTTTTTAAATGTTTGTGTGTTTTATGTAGCGTTATAATTATTACGTTGAATTGATTCGTTCAAAACAACAATGCAAATAGAATGGAGGATGCAAATAGGAAGAGAACTTTAAACACTTATAGTCGTTTAAAAGTGCTTGTAAGTAATTGCAATTGATAAATATGGCTGATTATTAGTATTTTATACATATATATCTTGATTTATAATTTTTCAAAAGATTCTGTTTCAAAGCGATTTTAAGTGTGGGATTGGAAAATCGAATCTTTGATCTTAGCGACAGCATCTTTCCTATACCATATGATAAAAAAGAAACGATGCCCTGTATCATACGTCAGCTAGAGAGCGGAGTATTTAGCCCATTAATAGACAGAGAATATCCACTGAATGATATATCGAAGGCTTATGACTATGTGATGAGAGGAGAGAAAACTGGGAATGTTATTATTAATTGGAAGAAGACAAATGCTTAAGCAACTTAAACGATATCAAAACGTAGTTTAGAGAAATTCAGCGGCATAATTGAGATAATCTGTCAATCAAGGTCAATACAGTTGGTTAAATTAGCCAAGCATTTAAACATCATCGAAAGTGATTACTAAAGTGAAAACCATTTGTGATTCCAATATTAATCGTAATATTGCAATTAACAAATTAAAGGAAAGTATGGGAGTATCTAGAACAGAAATGTTTACAGAAGAGCAAAATAAGATTTCTCTTATTGCCAAAGTATTTGGGCATCCGGCTCGTGTAGCCATTCTACAGCATTTGTTCAAAATCAATACCTGTGTCTGCGGAGATTTGGTCAGTGAAATAGGACTAGCTCAACCTACCATTTCGCAACATTTAAAAGAATTAAAGCAGTTAGGCTTGATAAAAGGTAGTGTAGAAGGCACCAGTGTATGCTATTGTATCGATAAAGAGAATTGGACAGAGATGAAAGTCCTGATTTCTGATTTTCTCAATCAAGACTTAAACCAAGCATTCGACTGCTGCTAAAACAAAAACTAAAAACAAATGAAATTATCAGAAGCAAAATCAAAATTAGAGGGTTTGGAAACATTTAGTTTCCAATTGCCAAACGGGGAATTAGTTCCCAGCCACTTTCACGTTACTGAAGTAGGAAAAATCACCAAACATTTTATCGACTGCGGTGGAACGGTTAGAAACGAAGAAGTAGTGAACTTTCAACTGTGGAATGCTAATGACTATGATCACAGACTTCATCCTGAAAAGCTATTGAGTATAATTGAACTTTCAGAGAAGATTCTAGATATATCTGATTTAGAAATTGAAGTAGAGTATCAAGCTGAAACCATTGGAAAATTTGGGCTTGACTTTGATGGGAATAACTTCCTATTAACTACAAAAAAAACGGACTGTTTAGCAAAAGAAAATTGTGGTATCCCAGTCAGAAAACCAAAAGTAAAACTGGAGAATCTAACAACTGCTGCTAGTTGCACACCTGGAGGAAACTGCTGTTAAAACTAGATTAGAATCTCAAGAAAATGACAACTGCGGAGTCAGCACTATTCTCAGAAATAGGAAGTCTTATTAAAAGACTAGATATCGATTCAATTACTAAAGATCGTCGAGATACACTGCACCAATTGGTTGAGTTTATCCAACCAAAGGTTAATCAAAATCAGACGGTGAGGATTAATTTTATCTGCACACACAATTCAAGAAGGAGCCATCTTTCTCAAGTGTGGGCACAAACAATGGCATACTATTTCGGTATCAAGAATGTACTATGTTATTCCGGGGGAACAGAAAGCACGGCCTTGTTTCCGGTTGTAGCAGACACGCTTAAAAAGTCAGGTTTTGAAATTGAGCAACTTTCTGAAAACACAAATCCTGTTTACAGCATAAAATATGCTCAAAATGAGCATCCGATACTTGGTTTTTCGAAAAAGTTGGATGATGATTTCAATCCAAAAACAGACTTTGCTGCGATTATGACGTGTGATTCGGCAAATGAGGCTTGCCCCTTAGTGATAGGTGCTGAAAAGCGAATTCCAATCACCTATGAAGATCCCAAGGCGTTTGATGATTCGCCAAAACAAGTAGAAATGTATATGGAAAGAAGTCTTCAAATAGCGACCGAAATGTTTTATGTTTTCTCTCAAATAGGACTGTAAAATGGGACAAAAAAAATTAGGTTTTCTAGACAAGAATCTGACGCTGTGGATTTTCATAGCAATGGCGTTTGGGGTTGGACTTGGATATTTTATACCATCGTTCCCTGATATAATAAACTCATTTAGCACGGGATCAACCAACATACCCATAGCCATAGGTTTGATATTAATGATGTATCCTCCATTAGCGAAAGTGAACTATTCACTCCTGCCCAAGGTGTTCAAAAATGTGAAAATACTTTCGGTTTCACTAGTTCTAAATTGGGTCATAGGCCCTGTACTGATGTTTGTATTGGCAATCACCTTTTTACATGACTATCCTGAATATATGGTGGGGCTTATATTGATAGGACTAGCCCGATGTATTGCTATGGTATTGGTTTGGAATGATTTGGCTGAAGGGAGCAGTGAGTACGGAGCGGGACTGGTAGCCTTGAATAGTATTTTTCAAGTATTTGCATACAGTTTTTATGCCTGGATTTTTATAACCATTCTTCCACCGTACTTTGGATTTGAAGGAGCTACAGTAGATATATCTATAGGCACAATAACAGAAAGTGTTGCCATTTACTTGGGAATACCATTTCTAATGGGAATTCTGAGCAGGTTAACTTTAGTGAAGTTAAAAGGGGAGGAATGGTATACAAATAAGTTTATTCCGACTATCTCACCTATGACCTTAATTGCGTTGTTATTTACGATTGTCGTTATGTTTTCTCTTAAAGGAGAATTGATAGTTGAAATTCCAATGGATGTTTTAATCATAGCCGTACCTCTTCTAATCTACTTTACGTTGATGTTCATCATAGGCTTTTTCGTTACCAAAGCATCAGGTGCCGAGTATGATAAGACTGCTTCGGTTGCATTTACGGCAGCTGGGAATAATTTTGAGCTAGCTATTGCCGTTGCAATTGCTGTTTTTGGATTGAATTCTGGTCAAGCATTTGCTGGGGTTATAGGTCCGTTGGTTGAGGTGCCAGCTTTAATCTTACTAGTCAGAGTTTCCTTTTGGCTTAAGGGAAAATATTTTAGTAATTTCACAGAAGGAGGGCCTAAGTAAATTTCAGATATTATGTTATTCCCTAATTATAAATGATAGAAATAGATCATATTTTTATTTTCTCAAATACTAATGGGAGGAAAGCAGACGATTTAGTGAGTTCAGGTCTAGCTGAAGGGAGCAACCGAATCCATAAAAGGCAGGGCACAATGAATCGAAAATTCTATTTTGAAAACTTTTTTTTACAGATTTTATGGGTGTAGGATCAGTCGGAAAGAGATAAGGTAGGTACAAAAAGAATTGGATTAAGTCAACGAGCCAATTTTAAAAATAACAATTCTTCACGATTCGGATTATGTCTGGTAAATGATAAGGCTACAAACACTCTTTTCAAAGGAGCACAAAACTATCAGCCCGCCTATTTCTCATCAGGAATGTCAATTGATGTAATCTCTAACTCAGAATACTTTGGATTACCTTGGACATTTAGATTGCCTTATCAAAGTGATAAACCAGAAACGAATGAACCCAAGAACCATTTAATGAAATTAAGTCAACTGACTAAAGTAAAATTTGGGACAAATCAAAAGAACTTAAGTTCAGAATTCACTTCAGCATTTAAGGGTGAGCAAATGGTTGAGTTTTACGAAGATGTTAAATCAAGTCTCACTTTGGAGTTCGATTTTAGGAAACAGCAAAAGATCTATAGAAACGTATTTTTAGATTTGACGATTCATTACTAGCCTCTTGAAGATTTCTAATTCCATTAAAGAATAAAGTTCGTGAAGCTGTCTACCGATTGAGACCAAAATTTATACAATATATGAAATTTGGTGTACGTGACCACCTCATTTCGACTCCTACTTTTGTACTACAATTAACAAGAGAAATAGATGAGCACAAATCAATTTGGTAAACATGGATGGACTCCAGAAAGAATTGGAGACCTAAGCGGTAAAACATATATAATTACAGGTACTACTAGCGGCACTGGATACGAAGCAGCAAAAATATTGCTCAGTAAAAGAGCAAAAGTGGTAATGCTCAATCGTAATCTTCAAAAAGCTACCGACATTATAGCAACACTGAAACAAGAGTTGGGTAACGGTATAGATGTATTAAACATTAAAATGGACTTGGCAGTACAAGCTTCTGTAAAGAAAGCGGCGGAAGAAGTACTCAATACTGTACCTCGAATAGACGCACTAATGCTAAACGCAGCGATAGCTCAGGTGCCCAGTCAAACGTTAACGGTTGATGGTTTCGAAAGCCAGTTGGGTGTAAATCACTACAGTAATTTCTTACTCCAAGCATTGTTATTTCCTAGAATAGACGAGTCTAACGGACGTATAGTGACCGTAGGCAGTATGGGTTATAATCTGGGTATCAAAACCATACAGTTTGATGACATGAACTGGGATAAGAATTACAGCCCAAATGGTGTGTATAGCCAAAGTAAATTGGCACAAATCATGACTGCTTATGAATTACAAGACCGATTGGCTGCAGCCGGAAAAACAAATGTAAAAACCTATGCTTGTCATCCTGGAGCTTCCAGAACTTCGTTGATTAAAACCAGTGGAAGTTTAATGACGAGATTCATATGGCAAATAATGAAGTTGACTCCTATGGTTCAATCAGCTGAAAAAGGTGCTTATCCTGAACTAATGTGTGCTACAGAACCTAATCTAGATCAAGCTGGTTTTTATGGCCCAACAGGACGAGGTTATTTTAAAGGACCAGTGGGTGAATGTAAACTTGAAGCACATGCCAAAGATAAAGCTGTGATGGAACAGCTTTGGAATGTATCAGAAAAGGCGGTAGGATTAAAGTGGAATATTTAAATTTGATAAATCAGAATGGCACATTTTAAAAAACTGTCAGCTTACTTTGAGTACATGCAATTGCCTAGGCCTGAACACCCTATGTTAAGTGTATTAGCTGCTTCTGGTGACAGATTTCTTCCTTGCCCCGTGCAAAGTTCTCCACCCATTTCTACCGATTGCTACACTATTAGCCTTAAAAAAATCTTGAAAGGAGATATAAACTATGGTCGAACTAAGTACGATTTTACCAATGGTGCACTCATTTTTATGGCACCTCGGCAGATAATACAATGGGACAAAAGCTTAGTTTTTGAGCAAAAAGGATTTACCATTAATTTCCATGAAGACTTCCTAAATGGAACTGAGCTTGCTCATCAAATAAAGAAATATGGTTTTTTCTCTTACTCAGCAAATGAGGCTCTGCATCTTTCTCCCAAAGAGGAGAAGCAATTAGAGTCTATCGTTGAAAACATCGAGCTGGAATATCACAACAATCAAGATGAATTTAGCAAGGAAATTATCATTTCTCAGCTGACCACTCTTTTGAAATATGCGAATAGGTTTTACGAACGCCAATTTCTGAATAGAAAAGAACTATCAAATGATTTATTGAGTCAGTTCAACGAGCAACTGTGCAGGTATTTTGAGACCGGGCAGTTGCAAGAAAGAGGCATCCCTAGTATAGAGCAGGTAGCCAATAGAATGAACGTGTCACAACGATATTTAAGTGATACACTAAAAAAAGAAACTGGTAAAACCACTACAGAGCATCTACAACTTTACTTAATAGATGAAGCCAAAAATATTCTCTTGAAACCGAATAAAAGTATCTCGGAGGTAGCTTATGAACTTGGATTTGAGTATCCTCAATACTTCTCGCGACTATTTAAAAAGAAAGAAGGAATCAGTCCAACGGAGTATAGAGAAGCATATAAACTAAACTAGAACACATACCAATGGATATACTACAAACTGCCACAGACTGGGCTAAGGCCGAGGTCTTTTCCACCCGATTTTTTATTGTTTTCGCCATCCTGTTTCTAATTGCTAGTGCAGGTTTTTGGCAACTAGGAAAAACAGACTTAGCCAGAGCATATATTATTCCCACTTTAGTAGCGGGTATTTTACTAATGACTATAGGAGTTGGATTAGTCTATACCAATATGACTAGAGTAAAGCAATTTGAGATAGATCGCAATGCAGATGCTTCAGCTTTTGTAGATTCGGAGTTAGCTCGTGCAGAAGCCACACTGAAAGAATACAAAAATGTTGTTTTCACTGCTATCCCATTGATCATAGCTGCCTGTGCTTTAGGATTAGTTTTTCTTCACTCACCTAATTGGCGTGCTAGTTTGATTACTACGATAGCTATGCTCATTGTTATTTTACTTATTGACGGCACTGCCCATGCTAGAATAGAATCGTACAATGAAAAATTAGAAATGGTAGAGAAGTAGATTTTAACACCATTCGGATCTATATAACATCTCTAGGTATAGAACTATTGCCTGTTTGTTTTATTTCTTTCAGATAAATAAATCTTAAGTACATTTGGCATAAATTAAATTACCGCCTCACAATGAAATATTTATTCTCTGTATTATTACTCATTTTAGTGCATCTAGGGTTTTCCCAAAGTCTGCCAATTAACTTTGAAGGAGATATTTCAACTTCTGATTTTATTGATTTTGATGGAGGTGTTGCAAAAAGTTATAGAAATTGAAAAAAACGACAGTAGATTATTTGGATTGTTTCAAGTGACTTCCAATGTCTTTGAACAAAGTCTAGCAGCTGTGGCTGAGGACTTAGATGCTAAGCTAATCATAAAAGAAGTAATGGCAAATGGTAGGGTATTCCCAAATACCCGATACTCGCATTATTCGAAAGCGTACGACACCCTTGAGCAGTTGGCTAAGAAGTATAATGTAGGTATAGATGCTATTGCACTTAGGTTTTGCATAGATAGCATACCTATATACAAAGTACTTAGTGGGGCTAGTACGATTGATCAGCTGACCAGTAATCTACAAGTCGAAAGATTTGAACTCGAGAAAGAAGATGTGGAGCTTTTGAAGCGTTTGGTCGTTTCACCAAATGATTATTGGGAGGAAAGGAAGAGGTTGGGTTGGAACTGATTATGGACGAAAAAAGTAAATATAATCTTCCTTTATTGACGGCAGAAGAGTTCAATCAAAGACCTGAAAGCTTTGAATTAAGGAAAGGAACTACCGCAGGTGCACCTCTTTGTCCAGCGGGTAATCTATTTAAGTTTGTGGGATATGATTTAGTGAATGTGAGATATGTAAGATTGACTAAATCAGTATTTAGAAAGTTAGTTAAGGTTCATAGTCAGAAAGATTCATTGCCGGATCTAAAAACTGAACGACTTTCATTAAGCCAATTGACTACCGATGACTGGAAAGAAGTTTCTTTTTTGAGAACGGATAATAGCGTGAATCAGTTTGTAAAAAGATCTAGTGCTCCGTCAAAGAATGAAGCCTTAGCATTTATAGAGAAGATAAATACAGGAGTGCTGCGTGGGGAGTTTTACTATTGGAAGATTTCCCTGAAAAATCAAACCAAAATGATAGGAAGTATAAGTCTATGGAACTTCTCTGAGGATAAGCAAAAAGTGGAAGTAGGATATGATTTACATCCAGAATATCAGAGGAAAGGTATGATGAATGAGGCTATGATTCATATACTTAAGTTCGTATTTAACGAGTTACACGTGCAACGAGTAGAAGCCTATACACAATGGCAAAATGACCCATCCATAAGCTTACTTACAAGAAATGGCTTTTCGCTAGACACCAATATAAAGGATCCTGATAATCCAGACAATCGGGTTTATGTGGTGCAGAAGAACAGTACATAATATCACTTTAGACTTAGTTGCGATTATTGAGTTTGGTCAATATAAGCACTGACATTCTTGATCTAGTACTGGATTCTAGTTTTATTTTTTAAAATTTGATTAAAATAAAAAGACAAGTTATGAAAAAGAACATGGGTACCGCAGACAGAATCGTTAGAATATTAGTAGCCGTTTTAGTTAGTGTGTTGTACTTTACGGGTGTCATCTCAGGAACACTTGGGGTAGTACTTTTGGTAGTCGGAGTAATTTTTCTATTGACAAGTTTTGTCAGTTTTTGCCCATCTATGCTCCTTTTGGTTTAAGCACCTGCAAGGTGAAAGAGGAAGACAAGTAGGGTAACAAATAACTCTAGACATAGCTAGAGTTCTATTACTTTTTCTTCTACAGGTACAAATATCCTATCTCCTCGTTTTGGCTTGACAATTCCTAAGCCAGTCAATTCGCTAAAGGCAGGAAGAACAAATTGTTTTTTTGAAAGCCAAAAACAGCCTAAACTCAGTCCTTGTTTGGCTGATCCTCGAAGTCTTATGCCTGGATGAATATGTCCGCAAAAATTGATTGTGTCGTCAGCTTGTTCTGAGGGTTCGTGACTATAGAATATCTTGTTTTCCAACAAAGATGTTTTTGCTTCAAGTTGAAGAGAACCAATCTCCTTTATTGACCAGATATCGTGATTCCCTATGATGAGCCGGAAAATAATATCAGGGAAAGACTCCATTAGTGCATTCCATTCTTCAAATTCTTCATTTTCATAGCTATGGAATAAATCTCCTAGAATAAGAACACTTTTAGGCTGATATTCTTGCAGTATCTGCTGGAATCGTAGGATATCGCTTACAAAACTGTATCCTGGTAAAGGGATACCTGCTTTTCTGAAATGAGCACTTTTACCGACGTGCAAATCTGCCACTATGATTTCTTCTCTAGCCACATGATACATCACCTTTCTGTGGTCCAATATGAAGTCTTGATGTGCTACAGTTATCTTCACTTACTAAATTGAATTTGCAGTTTTTTAATTCGGTCTTCTAGTTTTTCAGAAGTCAGTTTAGTACGCAAACGGTCTATCATAATTGGGAAAGCAAAGGGTGTTGCTTTTTCAGGGTGAGTGAGTAGGATATTCATTTGCTGTATTCTATTTAGTACCTCACGTAGTCTTGTTGCCTCTAGTTGATGATAGTAGGCTTCTTCGTATGCTTGCTTCAAAAAAAGATTATTAGGGTCATATTCTCTAAATACATTGAAGAAGAGTTGAGAATTAGCTTTGAGATGTCTTTCTTCTTTATACTTACCTGGATAGCCAGTAAAAACCAGCCCGCAGATAGTAGCAATATCTCTAAATTGCTTTCTGGCTATCTCAGTTGCGTTTATGCTTTTAGACAAGTCTGAGCTTAGGTCTGTAGTACTGAAAAAATCATTGTCTAGAGCTTCTTGTACTGGAATCGGTTGGTCACTTAGTAACTCAAATCCATAGTCGTTGATAGCTATGGAAAAAGAGATGGGTAGTGATAATGACATACGGTAGGCAAGTAGTGACCCAAGGGCTTCGTGTACAAATCTTCCCTCAAAAGGATAAACCACCATATGGTATCCTTCTTTTGTTTCAAAGGATTCTATCAGCAGTTGGTCTTTGGTCGGGATAGCACTTAGTTCCCTCTGTCTGTCTAGAGTAGGGCGGAGACTTTTTAATTCAGGGGAATAATAATCTTCTTTTTCTACGTAGGTCAGTTGTTCTCTCAGACCAGCACCCAGCATAGAAGACAATGGCATTCTGCCGCCACCCCAAGCTGGGACTTTTCCATTCTTTTTCTTTGATGGTTTCACGAGTGCTGTGTTGCCTTTCACTTGTAGGAATTCTAAGTTTCTACCTGCAAACCAGAAGTTATCACCTTCCTTCAGTTTAGTTATGAAGTATTCTTCTATTGTACCTACAAACCCACCTCGCATTAGTTTCACTCTCAGTGCTGAGTTTCCTACTATAGTACCTATCGAAAGTCGATGTCGTATAGCTATACGCCTACTAGTTACTTTATATGTCCCATCTTCAATTTCAACCCGTTGAAATTCATCATATGCTTTCAAGGCTTCTCCTCCTTTTGTGATATAAGTCAATAGCCAATTAAATTCTTCATCAGAAATAGACGCAAAACAGTGAGTGGCTCTTATTTCACTAAGCAGGATATCTGGTCGAAATCCTTGAGATACTGCTAGAGTCACCATATATTGAGCCAGCACATCAAAGCTTCTAACATACGGTTGTCTACTCTCTATATTCCCTTGTTTCACAGCTTCTCTTAGAGCAGATGCTTCTAGTAGCTCAATGCTGTGGGTGGGCATAAAATAAATTTCACTTACTTCATCAGGCCTATGACCACTTCTTCCTGCTCGCTGTAGGAACCGAGCAACACCTTTCGGTCCTCCTACTTGTATGACGCAGTCTACAGGCCTAAAGTCGACCCCTAAGTCAAGGCTTGCAGTGCATACCACAACTTTAAGTCTTCCTTCGTGCAAGGCATTTTCTACCCAATCTCGTGTCTCTCGATTTATGGAGCTGTGATGCAGTGCCATCTGACCAGCAAACTGAGGAGCAATATCCATTAGGGTTTGATACCAAAACTCAGCTTGATTTCTAGTATTTGTAAAGAGAAGCGTAGAGCCATATTTTTCAATTACGGGAACGACCCTGTGAGCCATTTTAATACCAAGATGACCAGCCCATGGATATTCTTCAGTCTTTTTAGGAAGAATAGAACGTATTTTTATTTTCTTGGTCTTGTTAGAATTGATTCGAACATAGTCGTCTGCATGCGAAGTATACCCAAAAAGTACCTCTTCTGCCTGTTCAAGATTTCCTATTGTAGCAGAAATACCCCAAATCTTTATTTTTGGGGAGATGTTTTTTAATCTAGATAAGGCAAGTTCTACTAGTACACCTCTCTTAGAACCTACCAACTCATGCCATTCGTCCACAACAAAATAGGCAAGATTTGCAAAGACCTCTTTATACTTTTTTTGTGCCATCATAAGATGGAGACTTTCGGGAGTTGTAACTAATATCTGAGGAGGTTTACGGTTTTGTTTTTGTCTTTCAGAAGGGGAGGTGTCACCATTTCTTGAAGCCACCTGCCAGTGTAAGTTGTAATATTCGCTTACTTCTTGAGCAGATGATTCTATTTCTTTTGAAAGAGCCCGAAGCGGTGAAATCCAGATAGCAAAGGTTTTTGTTTTCTTGTCGTACTTTTTTAATCCATCTAAGACAATAGGAACTAAAAGTGCATTGGTTTTACCAAAACCAGTGGGGACATTGAGTAGACCATTTTTACCTTCATTAATTGCTTTGAAAACTCTTTTCTGAAAAGGTGCAGATTTCCAATCCTTTGCTGTATAATACTCTTCAAGTTGTTTTCTGAGCATCTTTGCTTATGGTTAAAAGTGACTTCAAATCTTCAAGTGTATTAGCATCTTCTGGCTTTTTATCGTGTCTCCAATGATGCATCCTAGGGAAACGTACTGCTATCCCTGACTTGTGCCTTTTTGATAACGCTATTCCTTCAAATGCAAGTTCAAACACTAGTTCTGGCTTTACTCGTCTTACAGGTCCAAATTTTTCCAATGAGTTCTTTTTTACAAACGCATCTACTTTTCTAAATTCTTCGTCCGTTAATCCTGAGTATGCCTTAGCAAAAGTGACCAATTCTCCATTCTGCCATAACCCAAAAGTATAGTCTGTGTAAAGATTTGCACGTCTACCGTGCCCTCTCATCGCATAGGTGAGAACAGCATCAATGGTATATGGATCTACTTTCCACTTGTACCAATTCCCTTTCTTTCTTCCTATTTCATAAGATCCATTTTTTCGTTTTAGCATTAAACCCTCTGCTCCAAGTGATCGAGCATGATTTTTGTATTTTTCAAGTTCTTCGTAGCTTTTGAATGATACTGTTTCTGAGAGCATAAGTCGAGAATCATTTACCTTATCGATGAGCTTATCCAATAATGCTCTTCTTTCTACTTGTGGGAGATGTCTTATGTCCTTGTGGTTATATTCTAGAATATCATAGGCTATCAAGCTTGCCGGTGCTTCAGTTAGATGTTTTTTAGTGACATTCTTCCTACCAATTCGTGTTTGGATTACTTGAAAATCTAGCACTTTATTTTCTTTCCAAGGTACAATTTCGCCATCCAATACTGTTCCACTAGGTAGTTGATTTGCCATCTCTATTAGTTCTGGAAATTTTTGGGTCACTAGTTCTTCACCTCTAGACCAAACAGAGATCTCATTATTCCGTTGAATTACTTGACCGCGGATACCGTCCCACTTGTATTCTGCTATCCAGTCAGATAGATTCCCGATTTCATTTTTGAATTTGGTAACAGGATAAGCTAAGAAGAATGGATAAGGTTTGGCATTATCAAAATCCTTATCATCTGAAAAGACCAGCTTCTCAAAGGTTGTTTCAAATGGATTCCAGTTTCCCATCAGCTTATGGGTTAGTTCCTTTTCATCCAATCCTGTACTTTTTACAAGACCCTTGATCATAAGTTTTTGTGATACACCAATTCTAAATCCGCCAGTAATCAGCTTATTAAAAATAAATCGACCACTCGAGTTTAAACTTGACCATGCGTCTAATATACCGGCTTTGATTTCAGTTTGGTCTTTCCCTCTCAATTCTTCTAAGTAGAATATCCAGTCAGATAAAGTACGTTCAGAAGTAGTGTTCTGTGGCACTAGTAATGCAATAGTCTCTGCAAGATCGCCAACGACGTGGTAACTCTCCTCGAAAAGCCAAAGTGGCATATCTGCTTGCTCGGAGGCCCATTCTCTTAAAAAAGAGGTGGTAATAACTCGCTTCGGCCGCTTTCTTGCTAGTAATGCAATAGCCCAAAGCTTATCTATATCAGAAGCCTCATTGAAGAACTGTTCGAGAGCTTTCACTTTCAAAGAGGTTTTTGCAGTCTCATCTAACGATTTAAATAACGGGGAAAAGTGTATCATGCTGTTTCCTTTTCTTCTTCTTGTGCTTCTCCAACGAAAGATGTTTTTTCAGTTATTGCGTTTAATCCGTTTTCGTTCAACCATTTTACAAAAGTTTCAGTATAACCGTGAGTTGCTATCACGTTTTCAGCTTCTGTTTCTTTAATCACTTGATTTAAGCCTTCCCAGTCCGCGTGATCGCTGAGTATAAAACCTCTATCAACAGATCGTCTCCTTCTTGCACCTCTTAGGGTCATCCAACCGCTAGCGGCAGCATGTTTTGCTCCTTTAAATTTCTTAGTCCAAGTAGAATTAAAAGCACCAGGAGGAGCAACTATCATTGCACCTTTTGCTTTCTCATTGTGTTGGTTTTGAATGATTTGTTCAGTTGTAGGAATAGTTTTTCTCTCATCTCTAAACAGCTCATTCATATTTTCAACAGCTCCGTGGGTGAGAATAGGTCCAATGTTTTGGTCTAAATGCTGTATAACGCGTTGTGCCTTACCTAATGAATAGGCATAAATGATAGATGGCACTTGCAGTGCCGCATTTTGCTCCCACCACTGATTAATTTCACTCATTACATTGGATTGAGGTTGCCATTTATAGACAGGTAGACCAAAAGTACATTCAGTAATAAACGTATGGCATTTTACAATTTCTAGTGATCCAGAGACTCCATCATCCTCTGTTTTATAATCACCGCTTGCTACCCAAACTTCCCCCTGGTATTCCACTCGTATTTGTGCTGATCCAATGATATGTGCTGCTGGGTGAAATGAAAATTGTACCCCATTGATCTGGATAGATTCTCCATATTCAATAGATTGTACATTTAGGTCTGGTGAGATTCTTCTTTTAATAATAGCAGCGGTAAGTGGATGGCACAAGTAGTGCTGATGTCCAAATCTAGCATGATCTGCATGTCCGTGTGTGATTAAGGCGTATTTTACTGGTTTCCAAGGATCTATATAAATATCCGCAGCTTTACAGTAAATGCCTCGATCTGTAAACTGCAATAAGTTGCTCATAGCTCTATATAAAGCAATATTAAATGAGAATTGGTTTGTTTTAAAAAGCTTAATCTTAGGATGAAGGGTGGAACTAGCTCTGGCTCATTTCTAGAATGGATTATTTTCGTGTTACGAATGGCAAAAATTACAGAAGCAAAGTTTTGGATTGATTTATTGGAAAAGCTGCTGAAGAATTGGGCCAAGGATCAGGGGATCCGCGTTTCACCAAAAACAAATATTCAACATGTAGTTCCTCACGAAAAGGGTTGGGTCATAAGAGGTGAAGGAAATACGAGGCTTACCGATACTTTCAGGAAACAGTCTACGGCCATAAGAAGAGCTAAGCGAATTACTAAAAATTACAAATCAGCCGTGGTTATTCACAGACAAGACGGCACGATCCGAGACAGAATAGACTACGGAGATGCAAAATAATCTAAAAGACTTTTGGCACACTTACCGATGGGATATCCGTTTATGGTTGGTGTTTTTCTTTCTAATCAGATTGGTGGGAATAACAAACCCACCTTTAGAAATGAGTCATAATTGGAGGCAGAGTCTTACTGCTATGATTGCTCTAAATTTTTATGATCTAGGTCCAAATCTATTATATCCACGGATTGATATTGGGGGAATTAGGGAAGGAATTATAGGTTCCGAGTTTCCATTATTCAATTATCTCATTTATTTAGTTTCAGAAGCCTTCGGGTATAAGCACTGGTACGGTAGATTAATTAATCTAACAGTTTCTACTGTTGGGGTATTTTACTTTTACAAAGGCTTAATTCGACTAGTAAAGAAAGATATGGCTTTCTATGCTACAATAATCCTTGCAGTCTCGGTATGGTTTGGTTTCAGTAGAAAAATAATGCCTGATACGTTTAGTGTATCCCTTGGGATAATAGGTCTATACTTTGGTTTAGTCTATCTTCAGGAGAAACGACTAGGTAGTCTACTTTGGTTTTTTTTATGGTCTACCTTAGGTATGCTTTGCAAGATTCCAACGCTTAGTCTATTCGCAGTTTTAGCTGTATCTGTATTCTCAAATCAATTTTCTTGGAAATATAAATTGTTATTGTATGCTACTTTTATTGGTATTATGTTTTTGGTATGGCTATGGTACTTTTACTGGGTCCCATACTTGGTTGAAACCTACTACTATCAGCTGTTCTTTCCCAAGAATCTCATAGCAGGTTGGCAGGAAATTAGGACAGTTTTACCAGAGTTATTTGAAAAATTCTATTTCGTAGCCTTAAGTTCATTCTTTGGCTTTATCTGTTTCATTTTGGGTATAGTTTATTTAGGAAGGAGCGTTGAGAAAGAGAGGTTATTGATCCTTGGACTTGGTTCAGTGACGCTAATTTTTGGAGTATTTGTTTTAAAAACTGGTAGTGTATTCCCTTCGCATAGCTATTACATCATACCCTTTGTTCCAGTTATGGCAATAGTGACGGGTTATTTTTTAGGTAATATTAAAAGCAAATATGCTATTGGATTATCAGTACTAATAAGCATAGAGGCCATAGCAAATCAACAGGACGACTTGTTTTTAAAGGAAAGTGAAATGTACAAGCTTAGACTTACAGAAATTGCAAAGGAATATATTCCTACAGATAGTTTGGTTGTACTAAATGCTACTGCGTCTCCTCAACAAATTTACTTTGCTAACAGAAATGGTTGGTCTGAAGATTCTGAAACACTACTTCAAGAGGGGTATATTGATTCGTTAAACGAAATCGGAGCTAGCTATTTAATTTGGGATAAGAAATACAGCCCGTTTCCGAATAAAGGAACAGTATTATTTAAGGATGAAAACTATACCGTGAGCAAGCTAGATTAAATGAAAAAGGGTCAATCGTCAAACGATTAACCCTTTTTAAAATTATGTGGCTAAATACCTAGTAGTTTCCAGAAAGACCTAAATCCTCTACCAATAGATAATAGAAAATAGCTCTGTATTTGTTTCTATTTGACTTGCCCATTTTCTAGCATACTGCAGAAATAGCTGCATCAAGTTTATCTCCGTCAGCAAGTCCGTGCTTCTTAATTAAGAAATTCTTTTTACGGTATCAAGTTCAGACTGGTCTGAGCAAGAAACTGTACTTGCATCTTGATTGTAAAAAGCAGGTCCTAACCCTTTTGCTACTTTAGTGAATAATTCATCGTTGCTAGATAATCCTAGTTTTTTCATTTCACCTTGAAGTGAACTTACTTTTTCATCGAATTTTGACATGTTGGTGTGTATCTATGTGTGTTTTGTTTTAATTGGGTTTTACTAATAAACCTCTGCAAGTAAAGGTAGTAAATTCATTTTATTTATAAGGTGCGGAGCTGACTTGGGGTCAAAAATGTGAAATACAAAAAAGGCTCAACAAAATATTTGTTGAGCCTTTTAACATTGTTTTGATTTCAATTAGAATATCTGGAACTTAACCGGTATTCTGAATCTCATATTAACTGGTTTATCCCTTTGTTTTGCCGGACTCCACATACCAGAAGTAGATTTTATCACTCTAATAGCTTCTTCTTCTAAGCCAAAGCCTTTTTTAGAACCCAAAATTTGGATGTTCTTTACTCTTCCTTGCTTGTCCACAACGAACATAACGTTTACAGTTCCTTGTTGGTCATTTTCTAATGCCATTTGAGGGAAACTTGTATTTTCAGCTAGATACCGCTGTAAACCTTCTTCTCCTCCAGGAAAGGAAGCTTTTTCAGAAACGTCGAATATTTCAAAGACCTCATTGGTCTCTTCCGGTTCTTCCTCCTCTTCAGCTTCATATTCCTCCATTTCAGTATCCTGATCTATTTCAGTTTCTTCAAATTCGGGTTGCTCTTCTTCGATTTCTTCATCATCTTCTACCACTTCAAGTTCTGGTGGTGGTGGAGGTGGAGGTGGTTTTTTTTCTTGTACGGTGTTTTCCATCACAACTAAATCTTCGTCTATTACTACATTCTCTAGTTTTTGAACTTTCTCTTCATATACCGTATATGAGAATGCTCCAAAAACCACTAACATAGCAAGCAAAAGACCTACCAAGAAGAAGTCAATTCTTTTGTTCTTGACTTCTGGCTTTGAATACTTTTTTACTTCCATGATGCTGATTTCAAAATTAAACTAAATATTTATTCATCTATACGGTTTAACCATAAAAGGTAAATACTTTTTTATTAACGGTAGTCTGCTTATGATGAATGGAGAGATGAGTAGACCAAGAAAAGCACCTATTGTATTCGCCACCATATCAGCCTCATCATATGTTCGACCATACTTCATTTCTCCTTGTATTACTTCAATTCCAATACCCAACAGTATAGCTGTAAATAGTAGTATAACACTGTACTTGGATTTCCACTTATCGGCAGATAATCTCCATAGAATAAAAAAGCCTGCATACATAATAAAGTGTATGATCTTATCTAGCTCTAAAATACTGTCAAATGAAAATCTTTTAAAACTAGAAGCCGGGACAAGACAACTAGAGCTAATTGCCAGTGTCCAAAGAATTGCAGGAATGTGAGACCGATAAAGTCTCATAATAAATTACTGACCAGTTATGTCTTTGTAACCTGATGCATCCATAAGACCTTCTAACTCAGAAGTGTCTGATAGTCTGACCTTAATCATCCATCCTTCTTCGTATGGAGACTCATTTACACTTTCTGGTGCATCCTCAAGGCCTTCGTTAATTTCAATAATCTCACCGCTTAAAGGCATAAACAAATCAGAAACCGTTTTAACAGCCTCTATTGTTCCAAATACTTCATCTTTATCCAAAGTTTCACCTTCAGTTTCTATTTCTACAAAAACAATATCTCCTAGTTCGCTTTGAGCAAATTCTGTAACTCCTACTGTAGCAACATCATCTTCTATTGCTACCCATTCGTGTTCTTTGGTATATTTTAAATTTTCTGGAAAGTTCATATTCTAATGTTTTTCTTTTGATGTTTTTGGTGTTTGTTTTTTAACTGCCGTAGCACGTTTACGTACCGCAAATGTTGAAAGGACATCATGCAGTTTTTGCTTCATATCTTTTCGCTCTACAATGAAGTCTACAAAGCCCTTCTCTTGTAAAAATTCTGAACGTTGGAAGCCTTCTGGTAGATCTTTACCAATGGTTTCTTTTATTACTCTAGGTCCTGCAAAACCGATTAGTGCCTTTGGTTCTGCTATATTTACATCTCCTAACATAGCAAAAGATGCTGTGATACCACCCGTTGTAGGGTCAGTAAGAATACTAATATAAGGCAATTTTGCCTCGTCCAATAGAGCCAACTTTGCAGAGGTTTTAGCCATTTGCATAAGCGAGAAAGCAGCCTCCATCATTCTAGCACCTCCGCTCTTTGAAATAATAATCATTGGAATTTTAAGTTCCAACGCAGCATCTATTGCTCGTGCAATTTTTTCTCCAACTACCGAACCCATAGAACCACCTATAAAGGCAAAATCCATCACTGCCATAGATACTTGTATTCCGTGTATCCTGCCAGTGGCAGTTCTTACAGCGTCTTGCAGTCCACTTTTTTTCATCGATGACTCTACTCTATCAAGGTATGTTTTTGTATCTGAGAATTTTAGCGGATCTCCAGAAATCAGATTTCCATCCATTTCTTTGAACTTACCATTATCAAACAAAATCTCAAAGTATTCCCGTGATCCTATTCTATCGTGTTTGTTGCAATTTGGACAGACCCAAAGATTCAAGGCAAATTCCTTTGTACTCGTAGGTTCTTTACATTCACCACATTTGTGCCAAAGACCATCAGGGGTAGGTTTCTTATCTTGGGTCTTTGTAAGAATTCCTTCTTTTACTCTTTTAAACCAACTCATCTATTCCTTGCTGAATTTACTTGTTAATGCTTTAAAAGCTTGATAATCAATTCAGTTTTTAAATTTAGTCGACAAAAGTACATTTTTTTGGTCTGAATAAGTTATATTTAGGTCAAGTGCATTCATCCGCTAACAATTCTTTTGATTAAGCTTGAATAAACAGTTTGTACCTTTTTCCATATATTCGGCATGCGATGATAGAGGTTCAAAATGTACATTCCAAAACACAGTTGAATCAAGTTTTTGACATTAGACGTGAGGTGTTTGTGAAGGAACAGATGGTTGATGAGAATGAAGAGTATGACGAATTTGAATTTTTAAGTAGTCACCTATTAGCTTACTTGGATAAAATACCAGTAGGTACTTGCAGATATAGAAATACGCAAAAAGGGATTAAGCTTGAACGTTTTGCAGTTTTAAAAGACTATCGAAAATATAAAGTCGGAGAAGCTTTAGTCCGGAGGGTATTGAGCGTTGTAGACTTGAATCAACACATTTATCTGCACGCTCAAGTCCAGGTTGTAGACTTTTACCAAAAATATGGATTCGAAGTTGTAGGTAATATCTTCGAAGAAGCCAATATCCAGCATTATAAAATGATATATTGTAAATAAATCACCTGACGTGTACGTTCTACCATACATAAATCATTTACTCCCATGATAATAAATTTATAGTTTTAGCTATTAGCTGTATAATTGAAGGTTGAGACAATTCAAATAATCCCTAAATGAAAATACTAGTTACCGGTGGGTTGGGTTACATAGGTAGCCATACTGTTGTAGAGCTACAGAGTGAAGGTTTCGAGGTCGTAGTTATTGATAACCTTAACAATAGCTCAGAAGAAGTAAAGGACAGAATTGAAAGTATATCTGGAATGCCCTTAACAGCTCATATTATGGATGTAAATGACACAACACTTCTAAATCAAATTTTCGAAAAACATCATTTTGATGGGGTTATACATTTTGCCGCACATAAATCGGTAGGGGAATCTGTCGATTATCCTGTGATGTATTATCACAATAATATTACCGGACTTATTTCTCTGCTTGGATGTATAGAAAACCATGCAATTAGTAATTTAATTTTTTCTTCAAGCTGCACCGTATATGGCGTAGCAAAAGAGTTACCTGTAACAGAGTCGACGGTAATTCAGTCTGCAGAAAGCCCATACGGCACTACAAAAATTCTGTGCGAAGACTTAATAAGAGATTACATACGGCACAAAGAATTAAAATCAATACTGCTTCGTTATTTCAATCCGGCGGGAGCTCACCCGTCTGCACTTATTGGAGAACTGCCTCTTGGGGTGCCAAACAATCTAATTCCATATATCACTCAAACTGCCGCAGGTATTCGAGAACAACTAACTGTTTATGGGAATGATTATGCCACAGATGATGGGACTTGTATTAGGGATTATATCCACGTGGTTGACCTAGCAAAGGCACATGTGAAAGCATTAAAATACAGTGTAAAAATGAATAAGAGGTTAGAGGTATTCAATGTCGGTACGGGAAATGGGAATACGGTGTTAGAGGTTATTCAAGCCTTTGAGTCTGTCAACAATCTGAAACTTCCGTATACCATAGGACCGAGGAGGGAAGGCGATGTGGAGCAGATTTGGGCAGATACTACTAAGGTCAATTCAGAACTAGGCTGGGAAGCACAATATGATATTCGTGATATGATGAGACATTCGTGGCAGTGGCAAAAGAGCTTATCTGCAAATAAGTGAGCCTGGAGCCATATTCATTCTTATACATATACATTTGAAAAATAAAACTTCTAAACCCTGTAGACGTTGAATAATAATATAAAACTGAAACTATGCCAAGTGAAACATTAACTGTTCGAGCTAAATACATAGTATCAAGAGGGGCCTAGAAAACATTCCTTTTTTTTTATTCCAAAAATTGAATTTTTAAAAATATTTGAGGGGAACCCAACCTTTTTATATTACTCTACGTATATCATAGTACATATGAAATATTTTAGATTAATACTTATTACACTTTTTGCTTCAATAGGCTTACAGGCTTCAGCTAGATGCAATGCTGATTTTAGTTATACGCAAAACGGGTCAACATTCACTTTCTATGATTCTTCTTATACCGTAAATGGGAGTAAGTCGCATTGGAGTTTTGGTGATGGAACTTCAGCTGTCGGAGATATCGTGACACACAGCTATAGAACTCAAGACACTTTTGAAGTTTGTTTGGTTGTAGAAGATACAGTTGCAAATTGTTTAGATACCATTTGCAAGTTTGTGTCAAATATTACAAGTGGAGGTGGGAATACTTCTGGCTGTAATCTTGGCATGCTCTTTTCACCTACGTCTGCAGATCCTTATAAATACACTTTTGTCAATATAAGTAATGGAGCAGATTCGTATTTATGGTTATTCCCAAATGGGGATACATCCACAGCTGCAAGACCAATTTATGACTTTGACACTTTAGGAGTATTTGAAGTGTGCCTCGTAGGACTTGATACAGGAGGTAATGCCTGTGATACTATTTGTAGAAATGTTACAATTACCAATTCATCTGGGAATAGTTGTAGTGCACGTTTCACATTTGTTTCACAAGGTTTAGTAAACTCATTTACATCATATACCCAAGGTCGACAGGTTCGCTGGGAATTTGGAGATGGGGATACTTCAGATCGCACATCTCCTATTCATATATATGATACGTTAGGAACTTACACAGTTTGCTTATACGTCTATGATTCGACTGCCAATGGAGCAGTAGTTCTATGCGATTCAAGTTGTCAGACTATAACTATAGGTGGTGCTGGAGGAAATTCGTGCAACGCTTCTTTTACCTATAGCTCTAGAGGCTTATTAAATACCTTCTTTTCAAATGCTGCGGGTAAAACACTAGTTTGGGATTTTGGAGATGGAGACACTTCTATGCGACCAACTCCTATTCACATCTATGACTCACTAGGCACGTATACCGTATGTTTATACGTATATGATTCTACGGCAAGTGGTTTGTCGGTTTGTGATTCTAGCTGTCAAATTATAACTATAGGTAGTTCTGGAGGAAACAACTGTGCAGCTAGTTTTTCTTATAACTTAGATTCATTGAACTTTAAAAAGGTGTACTTCAATAACAGTTCTATAGGATCTAGATATCTATGGAAATTTGGTGATGGGAAAACAGATACTACAAAAAGTCCATCTCACGTATATGATAGTGCTGGCACATATCAAGCTTGTTTATACATAGTTACTCAATATGACAGTTTAGGACTACCAGTGATTTGTGATTCTATCTGTCGATCTGTTGTAGTTTCACCTTCTCCAGTGCAGTGTAAAGCATCATTTTATCTAGCGATAGACACCACAAGTAAGTATCACTTGTATATTATGAGTAATAGTACAGGTACTAACTCAACAACTTCTTATCTGTGGACATTTGGTGATGGTGATTCTTCCACCCTTAAAAATCCTTCCCACCAATACGCAAGTTTTGGACTTTATGAGCTTTGTCTGACTATATCTACTAGAACCGCAACCGGAGTATGTACAAGTACACACTGCGATAGTATAGGAATGGATTCAAGCGGTATGTTACTGAAAAACGGAGCATTTGGGATTTCCGTTATTGATGAGTCAGATTTATTGAGTACTAGTAAAATTGAAGAGCTAACTGATCTTAAGATTTACCCGAACCCAACAAAAGGAAAAGTGAATGTTTCTTTGAATGCTATGAAAACAGCTGATATGGATATTCAAGTGATTAATATAATGGGACAAGAAGTACTTAATTACACTACTCAAGTATTTACTGGGAGCAATACAATAGAGCTTGATTTACAGAATTCTGTAAATGGACTACATTTTATAAAAATGAGTACAAGAGAAGAGTCTAAAGTTGTTCGTGTAGTTCTTAAAAAGTAACTGAAAATATTGATACTCTAAATTGAGAAGAGGGTTCCAACTGGGGCCCTCTATCTTTGTAAAAATTAATTGGAAGATAGTAGACTTATAAAAGGGTGTTTGAAAAACGATCGAAGATCGCAGAATCACCTGTATAAGAAATATTTTCCCTTGATGAGTAGCATAGCAATCAGGTATACTAGTTCTCACGAAGACGCTGTCCAAAAAATAAATGGAGGTTTTCTGAAAGTGCTACAGAATCTTAAGAGTTACAACAAAAAACACGCTCTAGCTACTTGGATGAGAAATGTATTAGTAAATCATATCATAGACGAGTACAGGAAAGAAAAAAAGTACATAGCTAGTATACATCTAGCGGAGTACTATGAAGAAGATGCTTTAGTAGATTATAACTTAGGTGAGACAAAGTTAGAATCAAAGGAGTTACTTACTATACTAGATACTTTGCCAGAAGTAAGTAAGAAAGTGTTTAATCTATATGCTATTGATGGGTATAAACACAAAGAGATAAGTGAGATGCTTGGTATATCTGAAGGAACAAGTAAATGGCACGTCTCAGATGCGAGGAAAAAACTAAAAGTAAGACTTGCTGAGTATGGAATAGAAAAGGTGGAACTAATGACAACGAAGAGATAATGAGTAACATAGACGATATATTTAAGAAAGGTCTAGAGAATGCAGGAATGCCTTATGCCGATTCCCATTGGAGTGCTATGGAAAAGCAACTACCAGTTAAAGCCGCTTTGCCTTGGTGGAAGATTGCTGCAAGTGGAGTAGGAGTAGTAGCACTAGCTACACTGTTGTATTTCGGTTTAAGTTCTACTGATGCAGGTGTTAGTGAAATTGAAACTAGCCGAAATGAAACTGTTCTAGAACGGAATAATTCAATACCAAATGAGAATGCCAATGAAAAAGTAGTTTCTGATAAGAGTGTAGCCTTAGATAACTTTGAGGGAATTCGTGAACAGCTAAATGATGGACCAAAGAATAGCTCAACTCAATCAAGTACTAAGAGCTCGAGTCATACAAATCAGAGACTAACTTCGAATAATACCATTCTTAGTGATAATAGTACAATAGGTTCCAATCCTCAATTCTTAAGTATCGTGAATGAAGATGATGTCTCAGAAATAATCAATAGAAACTCTGCACTGGAAGACTTTACTTCCAATATTGAAGATAAAATCAATACATCAGTGGTTCTTAATGAATCAGATTACACTAATGAGGGTATAAGGAGTAAACGGATTATTAAAGTTTCAGAGCCTATAGATCTTAATAGTTCAATTTCAATAAAAAAGATAAAACGGCTAAGACCACGTTATATCCCGACGTGGGAATTAAGTGTTTCGCCATTTGCAGAATTTGCTACATATAGGAATAATATATCACTGGCAAACAGTATCCTTGATGAACTGAATAATGTTTCTAATAGTAAAGAGCTTCTCAGCTATAACTATGGTTTTAAGGTGAGCTTTAAAAAAGGGAACTGGGGGATTTACTCCGGACTATTAAGTAATAGATTAGAAGAGGAAACAAATTATTTAGGCTCAGAATCATACTACGATTTTGAAACAAAGTTGAGAATGATAAACGGCAGCTATACTACCACACCTCGAGGTACGAGAGTAGTACTTGTCCAGGAGGAAAAAGTAGATAGTACGTTAGTTACTCAGTCAGTTCCTCTATGTACAGACTGTAATACACAAGTGAGTTATATCACTATTCCTATTGGACTGAATTATAGTTTTGGCAAAGGGAAGCTAACCTACTTTGGAGAATTAGAGGGTTTGTACTCTAGATTGAATAGTTTCCAAGGGGATTATGCTTTGGTAAATGGCAATGAAGCTATAGAGGTTAGAGAAATTCATAATACCGATTTAAATCAAAATGTCTTCTCTGGATCATTAGCAATGGGCATAAACTATAAGTTGATGAGTAGAGTGTCTGTTTGGTCTAGTATAGGCGTGCGTCAAACGATGCAGTCTACACTAAAAGCATATGATCAAAATGCCAGAGTTTCCCCAGCTCGATTAGGAGTAAAAGTGAAACTTTAAGAGTAATTTCTTAAAGTTAGGCCTTTACCAAGGGCTATCACCTCCCTCGAGTTCTAGCTGCAAACCGCCTTCTTTCTTCTCTTCTAGTTTTTCGATCCCAAAGTAATTCATGAAACTAGACGTTTCATAGGAATCAACGTCCCATTCTTTCGTGAGTTTACCGTCTTTGATATAGAGTAATCTTGGATATGTCTTACCTTCAAGCATACGTTTGAAGTCTGGAAATTCTTCAGTTCGTGTATGAGGTGATTTCACATCTCCTCCTTGCTTGAAAAAGTAGTTTTGCTCATAGGCCGTCCCGTAGTTTATAAGATATAGATTGGGGAGTTTACCGCTAGCTTTCATACCAATGAGTTCCCTGTATACTTCCTGGCAGTGACTGCAGGTCATGCTGAAGAGGCAGACGAGTTTGGTGGAGGAAGTAAGGTTCTGAGATTTAGACTCAGGGGCAAAAGTTTCTAATAGTCCAATGGTGAAATCTCCGGGAGTCTTTTTTGCTATAGGTGCGATTTCTTCTATAATTTCTGGTGGACCATCATCCATCATCACTGGTTTTTTCTCTTCAACAACAGGGGCAGGTGGCATGAATTGATTTTCATCTTTTTCAGTTTTTATTAGCGTCTTCTCAGCATCTGTAACTTCTGCCGTATCAATTGCAATAATGGTGGTAGGTTCTTCTGTTGCTAGACCCAAAGATTCTGTTACTGTAGGAGTGATTACTTCGTAGCTTTTGATCCCAAAACTCAATGTAAACAGTGTAATTAAACCTAAGAAAGCTGGACCAACCCACGAACCAAAAACATCCTCTGATCTAAACTTAATCCAAAGAAATATCCCTGCCAACATTCCGATTACATTCTTGATGATAGATTCTAGGTTTGTCATAGGTAGAACGTCACCGAAACACCCACAATTTCCTTCTGTGAAACCATTCTCCTGTCGGATTCCTTCATAAAATAAATGAATAGTAAATAAAACAAGCATAGCCATGGTAGCTGGGAGTACCAGTTTTTTAAACCACTTATTTTGCAATAGTGCAGCCCCTAGTACGAGTTCGGCAGCTACTAATATCCTCGTCAGCCACTGTATCCAGATCATACCACTGGGATTATTGAAATAATCTTTACCAAGGAGTAGCTCTGCTACCATTCCGTCAAAAAAAGGCATAGAGACGAGCTTGCTCACGGCTCCAAATACAAAAAGAAAACTTAGAATTATTCGGCCTATCTGTACGAGTGTATTACGTTTCATATGGGTTAAGAATTAACGGGTTTTAAATTGAAAATGGTATTTTAAAAATTGGATTAGTAAATAATAAATTAAGCTGTAATTCCTGTTGTCTTTGGGAGACTTGTTTTTTCTAAAGAATCATATCCTCCTGCTATATCAGTCAGGTTATGATATCCTCTCATTTTTAAAATAGATGAAGCTATTACGGAGCGGTATCCTCCTGCACAATGTGCATAGAAGTTTTGTTCTTTTGGAAATGCTGCCAGTTGTTCGTTCACATTACTCAAACAAACATGATTTGCACCCTTTATATGTCCTGTACCGTATTCTCCTTTTTTACGCACATCAAATAACGGCAAATCATTTTCTCCCCACTCCTTTACAAATGAGTTTGCATCTATAGACCTTATACTATCTATTTCTTTTCCAGAGGCTTCCCAAGTCTCAAATCCACCGTCTAGGTAACCAATAGTGTTGTCAAAGCCTACTCGCCCTAAACGCATAATTACTTCTTCTACACGTCCTTCATCTGCTACTAATAGAAGAGGTTGTTTCACATCTTTAATAAGTGAACCAACCCAAGGAGCAAACCCTCCGTCGATACCAATAAATATACTCTTAGGAATAAACCCTTTGACGAAGTCTTTCTCACTTCTAGTGTCAAGAATTACTGCTTCATTTTCATTTGCCGCAGCTTCAAATTCTGCAGTGGATAAAGCTCTTGAACCTTGTTTGATTATTTCGTCTAAGTTAGAATATCCATCTTTATTCATGGCTACGTTCATAGGAAAATAGGCAGGAGGTGGGGCTAGCCCATCGGTTACTTCAGCTATAAATTCATCTCGTGTCATATCCGCTCTTAAGGCATAGTTCATTCGTTTTTGATTGCCGAGTGTATCCACGGTTTCCTTCATCATGTTTTTACCGCAAGCACTTCCAGCACCGTGAGCAGGATATACAATCACCTCATCTGCAAGAGGCATAATTTTATTTCTAAGGCTGTCAAAAAGAATTCCAGCCAGTTCCTCTTGGGTCATGGTAGCTGCTTTCTGAGCTAAATCCGGGCGACCCACATCTCCCAAGAATAAAGTGTCACCTGAGAAGATACAATGGTCTTTGCCATCTGCATCTCTAAGAAGATAAGTAGTACTTTCCACCGTATGACCTGGTGTATGTAAAGCAACGATGGTTAAATCTCCGACCATAAATTCTTCACCATCAGAAGCTATGTGAGATTCAAAACTAGTTTTAGCTGTAGGACCATAGACTATGGTAGCACCGGTTTTCTTTGCAAGTGTAATATGACCACTGACAAAATCTGCGTGAAAGTGGGTTTCAAAAATATATTTCACTTTAGCTCCTGCAGCATCAGCTTTTGCTATATAATCACTCACTTCTCTAAGCGGGTCTATAATAGCTACTTCGCCTTTACTCTCTATATAATATGCTCCTTGAGCTAGACATCCGGTATATATCTGTTCTATGTTCATCTGTATCTTCCTAACAACAAAAATAACGCCAAGTTCTGTAGCCTTAGTTACAAAGGTTACTTCTAGTGAATGTGGTATATAAAAAAGGCCCACTAGTTTAAACTAATGGGCCCTTAAGTTAATGTATATGAAATTTATAAAAGTGTTGTAGGACAAACGTACTCCGTAGTTTTGATTGTTCCATCCTCTTGGATTGCTTCAAACCCTCCAGCTACATTTATCAGATTAGCGTACCCCTTACTTTGTAGTAGAGATATGAAAATAACAGAACGATACCCACCAGCACAATGCACGTGATACGTTTTTTCTTTATCTAGCTTAGCCAACTCATCTTCATAGTAGTCCAATGGAGCATTCATAGCTTCTTCTAGGTGCTGACTATTGTACTCGCTTTCTTTACGCACGTCTAGAATATTTGTTCTTTGATTTTGAAATTCAAATGCTAAATCTTTAGCGTCAAAAGTCATTATTGTTTCAAGTCGTTTGCCTGCGTTCCTCCAAGACGATATTCTACCTTTGAGATATCCCAGTGTGTTATCAAACCCAATTCTAGCCATTCGGACTGCAACTTCTTCTTCTCTTCCTTCGTCGGCAACAAATACAATAGGAGTGGTTACATCTTTGAGAATAGTCCCTACCCAAGTAGCAAAGCTTCCGTCTACTCCTATGAAAATGGAATTTGGGATAAAACCTTTTACAAAATCTACCTCACTTCTTGTGTCTACAATAACTGCATTTGTCTCCTCTGCTATAGTCTCAAATTCTGATTCTGACAGTGGTTTTAGACCGTCCTCTAGCACTTCATCTAGACTTTCATATCCATTTATGTTCATCAATACATTGTGCGGGAAATTCTTGTTCCTGTTCTTCTTGACTTAGATTTCCTATGTAGTCAAATAATTTTTTGAAATTTTGTTGGCTTTGTTCTAGAAGATCACTTTTGCTTTTAGGTCTAGGCATTTTTCATTTTTATTAACTCATCGAAGGTAAGATGACTAAAAATGTATCTAGATGATACCTGTCAATTATGCAATTGAGTTTTGGGCTAAAGTCTTATAAGTTCTACTCTGTTTCTTCCGTGTTTTATTATACCGTCCTTTTCGAGTTTTGCCAAAATTCGGCTGATCACTACTCGACTGGAGTGCAGATCATTGGCTATTTCAGATTGAGTAGAATGGATAGCTTTATCGCTAGTGACCATTGCTTTGTCACGCAAGTACTTTAACAAGCGTTCCTCCAAATTATGAAAAGCTAGATTATCAATAGCTTCAAGCATTTCACTCATTCTATAGTTATAGGTTTCCATAATGAAGTGTCTCCATTCTTTGTATTTGACCATCCACTCATCTACCTTACTTGCTGGGACAAAGAGTACCTCAGATGATTCTTCAGCGATAGCTCTAATTTTGCTTTTTTGGCCTTGTGCATCAAGAGTAAGAGTAGCAGCACAGGTGTCACCTATCTCTAGATAGTAAAGGAGTAGTTCCTTGCCTTCATTGTCTTCGGTAAGTATTTTTAAACAACCGGAGACAATCAATGGGAAGAATTTTACATCATCACCTATATCCATAATGGATTCGTCAGCTTTGAAGGTTTTCAATTGCCCATTATGACAAATTTCATTGATTAGGTCATCAGTAAAAATACCAGTAAATCGTTTATGAAGATGTTCGTAGCAGGTGATATCAAATGGAGTAATTGACATGCTCTAAAGTTAAACAAATTAGAATCTATTTGCGACTATCTGAACTTGTTGATTTATCCCTTTGGTGATGCTGTTCACGGAGATAGTAGCTCCGGATATAGCATCTATATTTTTTCCTACTTCAAATGGAGTAGATTTTT
>CBFHGJ010000017.1:0-55673 GCA_965655315.1 Bacteroidia bacterium | reverse complement strand
GTGGTTTTCAATTAAAAGAGGTTTTTGGTAGCTATGACCTTACTCCATTTGATAAAAAAGCGTCTACTAGATTAATTATGATTCTCCAAAAGTGATTGATCAGCTCATTCATATGGATCTTGAGCTATTTAAACTCATTCACGTAGAGTGGTCAAACTCACTTTTTGATGTTGTATTGCCCTATGTTAGAAAAGCATTGATTTGGACTCCTCTTTATGGTTTATTCATTTATCTAGCCCTAAAAAATTACGGAGTCAAAGGCGTGTATATTATTATATCTGCAGTTGCCATTGTCGCTATTTGTGATCGATTTTCTGCTGGTTTTATGAAACCTTATTTCGAACGACTTCGTCCTTGTAAGGAGCCTTTGCTAGCTGATATTATTCGTCCGCTTATTGATTGTGGAGGACAATATGGGTTTATATCTTCTCACGCTACGAACCATTTCGGATTGGCAGTTATGTTTACTTGGTTTTTTAAATCAATTGCTACTAAGAAAACTGGCGTACAACACTACATATTCTATATCTGGGCTGCTCTTATTTCATACGCTCAGATATATGTAGGTAAGCATTATTTTGGAGACGTACTGGTCGGGATGATTTTCGGATTATGTATTGGATATATTGTACTTGCTATTTTTAAAAAACTCATCACTATTAACTAGAAACTATTTACTATAGGATGTTTCAAGAAAAAGCTCTAGCCATATTAAAATCAGGTAAAAATGTATTTCTTACAGGGAGTGCTGGTACTGGAAAGACCTATACCCTAAACCAGTATATTAAATATCTCAAAGATCATAAAGTGCCGGTAGCAATTACTGCAAGTACTGGTATAGCTGCTACCCATATGAATGGGACCACTATACACTCATGGAGTGGAATAGGGATCAAAGATCAATTAACTCCAGATCATCTTAAATCGCTTACCACAAAGCAATACCTAACTAAAAACATAAGGAATACGCATATACTCATCATAGATGAAATAAGTATGTTGCACCGCAATCAGCTGGACATGGTCAATCGTGTGATGAAATACATTAGGAATTCGGCTAAACCATTTGGAGGTATGCAGGTTGTTTTTGCTGGAGACTTTTTTCAGCTCCCACCGGTGAGCAAAGAACCTGTTCCAAGCAGAGAAAAGTTTGCCTTTATGAGTCAAGCTTGGGTGGAAACTGCACCTACCATTTGCTATCTTACTGAGCAGTTTAGACAAAAAAATAACGAACTTAACCTGATACTCAATCAGATTAGAGCAAATGAAATAGAAGAAGATGCAGTAAGGTTACTTCAGGAAACTATAGAAAATCAACACAGCATTGAGCCAACGAAATTATACTCTCACAATGCTGATGTAGACAGTATGAACCAAAAGGAGCTCGATGCATTAGAACAAGAGAGCTTCACTTTTTTTGCGACGAAAAAAGGAAATCAAAAGATGCTTGAGAGTTTTGTGAAATCTCTCATCGTCCAAGAAAAACTAGTGTTAAAAAAAGGTGCTAAAGTCATGTTCTTAAAAAACGATCACGACCGTGGTATTATGAATGGTACCATTGGTCTAGTCACAGACTTTGGAAAAGATGCGGAAGGAAATGGGCCTTTCCCACTAGTTCAGCTGATGGACAAAAGAAAAATACTTGCTAAACCTGAAATTTGGTCTATCAACAATGAGAAAGGTAGTCCATTGGTAAGCTTTGAGCAAGTGCCTTTGCGATTGGCTTGGGCCATAACTGTTCACAAAAGCCAAGGAATGACGCTAGAGGCTGCCGAGATTGATTTAGGAAGAGCTTTTGAACCAGGTCAAGGCTACGTAGCTTTATCTAGATTGAAGGAGCTAGACGGACTAAGACTGCTCGGGATCAATCGTATGGCTATTGAAGTAGATGGACTGGCTTATAAAGCTGACCAAAGATTTCAAGAATTGAGCTCAGAAGTAGATGTGTTGGAAGAAGAGCATTTCAAACCAGATTGGGAAAGTCATATCATTGCTAGTGGAGGCACAACTGATGAAAAAGAACTCAAAAAACATCGAAATAAGTCTAAAGCCAAAGAGAAAAAAATTAATACTTTTCAGCAAACCATAGAGTTAATGAAGCAGGGTAAAACCCTAAAACAAATTAGCGAAGAACGAGGAATGTCTATGAGTACTATACAAGGACACGTACTTCGCATCTCTGATGATTATCCTGATACAGACATCTCAATGTACAAACCTGAAGACGTACTCATGAATCGAATAGAAAATGCCTACAAAAAGCATGATACTGGAGATGAGGAAAAACACAGTGAAGACGGAAGACTTAAATCAGTCTATGTCTTCAATGAACTTGGTAAAAAAGTGGATTACGGTACGATAAAACTAGCCTTCGCATTTTTGGACATTTAAGTTTTAATTCAACAACCAGGATTATTTATACCCTTCAAGGCATAAAATTTTTAATCCTACTTCATCTCCAGCATGAATTCCTATCTTGCACAAACAAAAATAAATCCAATGAAAAAAATCGTTTCACTCTTAACTTTAGCTTTACTATTTTCTATTTCATCTTTTGGACAATCCAATGATGAATATAAACAAGCGGTGAGAACCATGTTCAAGATTTCTGGATCGGAAGGTGCTTTCACCTCAGCTTTAGATCAGATGTTTACAATGTTCAAGGCACAATATCCTTCGGTAAAAGAATCTACTTGGGGAGACTTGAAAAAGGAATTTGACGCAACGTCTATGGACGATTTGGTAGAATTATTGGTTCCTATCTATCAGAAGCACCTCACACTTGAAGATGTGAATGGAGTAATCGCATTTTACAATACGTCTGCCGGAAAAAAGTACGCTGAAAAAACTCCGCTAATAACCCAAGAGTCAATGCAAATAGGACAGACCTGGGGAATGCAAATTGGGCAAAAGTTTGCAGAAAAAATGGCTGAGAAGGGTCTGAAGTAAATGAATTTTAAGAAGGCTATGCTTGTTGCTTTTTTTATCACTTTGATAGTAGTGTACTCACTTTACTATATCGAAGCCTGTACGCATATTTCCAATGAGGTAGATAATATGAGTGCTGCAATTGCTGAAAATTCGATTGTAGAATACTGCATAGCGAGCAGACCATTATTGTTTGGCATCAAAAAATACACTTTCAAGTTTCGGCGGAAACTTACTCAAAACTAGACCACGCTGAAGTTGAGTTATTCCTAGCAAAAAGGTTTCCTTCCTTTCAGTATGTTGATGATTTTAGGCTAGTCACGAACTAACATTTTTAGTTCTTCTTGGTTATCCTCATATGCATATCACCAAAGAGGATGTAAAGAACATGAATAAGATTGATCGACTCAATCTTATCAACTCACTTTCTGGTATAAAACCCGCAAATCTAATCGGGACAGTAGACGCCAAAGGCAACGAAAACCTGGCGATTTTCAGTTCAATAGTTCATCTAGGTAGTAATCCAGCTTTGTTTGGCTTTGTACTCAGACCACGGGGTGAGGTAAGACGTCACACACACGAAAATATATTGGATACTGGAATTTATACGATCAATTTTGTCCATACCTCATTCACCAAACAAGCACATTACACCTCCATCAAAGCCGACCCGACTAGCAGTGAATTTAGCTTGAGTGGTTTGACGGCTGAGTATAAGGCTAGCTTTAATGCTCCATTTGTAAAAGAAAGTTCAATTAAACTGGGGATGAGCTTTGTAGAGGAAATTCCAATAAAATCAAATGGAACAAGTCTTATCGTAGGTCAAGTGGAGCATATACTGCTTCCAGAGGGTACAATGAAAGATGGTGGTCATCTAGATTTAGGAGCTTTAGAAGTTGCTGGAATCAGCGGGCTGAACACCTACTATAGCTTGCAAAAACAAGAACGATTTCCTTTTGTTCGCGATCACTACACGTTAGATGATTTATGTTGAATCTAACTAAATACAAAATACTGTGTTGACATACGTAGAAGTATGTTCAAGACACTTTTAATTTTTATAACTATGGTATCCGCAGACGCTGCAATAATTTTTGATTTTGATAAAGAAGTTAGCCTTAAGAACTGGCTTGTCGTAAATGATGTAGTCATGGGAGGCCGCTCATCAGGCGGGTTCAGTCTGAATGATGATGGACACGGAGTATATAAAGGAGAAGTTTCTACAGAAAATAATGGAGGATTCTCTTCCCTCAGATGTTCAGACGTTAATGTGAAGGTTGGAGAAGCAACGACTATTGTCGTGCGACTCAAAGGTGATGGAAAAAAATATCAACTCAGAGTAAAGGACAATAAAAGGAGCTATCATTCTTACATTCTGAATTTTGAAACTACAGGAGAATGGGAAGACATAGCCGTACCATTGAACAGTATGTATCCATCTTTCAGAGGGAGAAGACTTCAAATGGAAAATTTTTCTTCCGATAAGATCGTTGAAATCGGATTCCTTATTGGAAATAAAGAAAATGAGGAGTTTGAACTACTGTTAGATAAAATCTATCTGAAGTAACGAAAGAAGATAATCACCTCCTACCGTTTACTGATTTTATTGTTGCTTATCTGTCGCTGTCTACTGCACTTATGTCTACCTTCTACGTAGCCTCTGAGTTTGTTGTGCTTGGTCGAACGTCCTTGTACTCTGGCTCTCCACATTCTAAAGCTACTAGGCTTCATCTCTCTTCTCATTAGCTCAATCACCTCTTTCTCGACGAGACCAAATTGAAGTTTGATGGTATCGAAGCTCGTACGATCTTCCCACGCCATTTCTATAATTCTATCTATTTCTACTTCTGAAAGATTGCCCACATATAGAAAACTCCCTGATTAGAATAAAGTTTTTCTACTATCGAGATAGATTGTTTTCTAGTTTATTCATTAACTGTTTGACCCAATATGCGCTTTCCTTGGCATTACGTTCAAGAGTGTCAAAATCTACGTGAAATAACCCAAAAGGAGCAGTATATCCCTCAGCCCATTCAAAATTATCCATCAAACTCCAAAAGAATAATCCTTTAATCTTATTATCACCTATATACGGGATTAAAGACTTGATTACTTCCTCGTAATACTCTATCCGATACTGATCTAAAATTGGATGCTCTGTAGAAGTTTCAGACATACTAATGCCGCATTCAGTTATATAAACTGGCACTTCATTATTTGCTATTTTTGGCAAAAACCATTTTAGAGTTTCACTCAACGCTGGATAATAGACTTCTTGGCCTAAACTAGTATACTTTTTTCCTCTCTTTTTAGCACTGATTATACTGGCACTTAAATAAGGTACCATCCAGTTTTGCTTGACTACCTCTCTAGTATAGACTTGAACACCCCAAAAATCTGGATTCGCAATAATGTTCGTCTCATCTTCTGGCTTCCAAATTTTATCAATTTTACGGTATAAGTTTAAGACCTCCTTCGGGTATCCATTTCCTAACATAGGGTCTATAAAGCTTTTATTTACAATCGTATCTACTCGTTTAGCAGCTTCAATATTAGATTCCTTATCATCTGCAGGGTGTATGCTTGCAAAAGACATTGCCGTGCCTACACTTTCAGCTCCTAGTTGTTGCAAGCACTTAATACCTTGTGCGTTTGCTAGATTGACATAGTGTAAGGCAGGAATAAAGTGACGGAGACCGTACTTCCAAGGAGCATGCATTCCAAGGAAGTATCCGGCTCCTACAAAAACCAAAGGTTCATTCATTACAATCCACTTCTCAACTCTATCTCCAAGAAGCTTGTAGCAAATCTCAAGATAGTCTAAAAAGTAACCTACGGTATCTCTATTTTCCCAACCACCACGCTCGTGCAATCCTTGAGGTAAATCCCAATGGTACATCACATACCAAGGATTTAGGCCTTTATCAAGCATTTCATCTGTAAGGCGATCATAGAAGTCTAGTCCTTTTTTTATTTATAGCACCTTTACCATCAGGAAGAATTCTAGGCCAACTTATACTTGTTTTAAACTGATCTAAGCCTAGCCAGTTCATAAGACTTAGATCACTAGGGAAACTCTCATAAAAATTACAAGCTCTTGAAGCATTTGATCTATCTCGTATTTTCTTAATTCGGTCTACCTTGTCCCATATACTTCTTCCTCGACCATCTGTAAATGCAGCACCTTCTGTTTGATATGCAGATATACCTGCTCCCCATAGGAAGTCATTTGGTATATTCTTTAAAGGTTCTATTAAACTCAAGTCTGCAATAATTGGATAGAGTTATGATGATGCACATAATCCTCAAGAATTATTCTCGCAAGTCGCTCAGTTTCATCAATCAAATTAATGGAGGGATATTTTGAACTTAGAATCCACTTTTTCAATTTATTGTGATGCTTCTTTTTTAGAGACTTCATGACCGAAAAGCCCATTTCCTCAAGCATATGAGCATTACAAAGCTGCTCATATTGATTCTTCATAGGAACAACTAGTAGTTTCTTTTTTAAAAATAGTGCTTCACTAGTGGTCCCAAATCCTGCGTTACAAAGAACCCCCTTACAACTCTCCAATGCGACGAGAAAATCCTCTTCCTTAATCGGTTTTACAATGACATTCTTTTTAGCATAGCTTCTTGTTGTATGTTTTGAAAACACAATCCACTGTTCGTTTTTAAAAGAACTAATTCTGTTTATTATTTTTTCGTCACTAAATGATGGAAGATATACTAAGTAATGGCCTTCGTTAATAGGGTCTAGTCGTTTTATCGATTCTCGAATCGGTGGATAGTATAACTCTTCTGCTATTTTTTTGTAAGCAAGACTATACTTTTTCTTAGAAGGACAAAAGTATTTTAGAAATAGTTTTGAGACCGGACTGTTAACCTCCGGTAAGGACAATTTTGGATTCAGTAAACTAGCCTGATTACTTACCTCTGCTGAATATACCCAGTTTTGTTTTGCACTCCAAGCTGTAAGTGGCTCAAAATCAGTTATCACAACATCATATAGATGTGTGGGAACACTTCTTAATTCTCTGTAAAAATTGAATAAATTGTTCTTGTATAAGGTCTTCCAAAGGTCAAATCCTCCACTTTTCCCAAAGAAGTACGTAAGTCCCTTCTTCTTATATTTCACCTCAAAAGGAAACTCTACTTCAGAATGAGATCCGCTTGTAAGTACATCTACGTGTACATATTTTCTTAGTTCCTCTATTAAGGCAATGGATCTAGTGATGTGACCGTTTCCTGTACACTGTACCCCATAAAGTACTTTCATTTTAACGCAGAACCTATTTGAAACTCAATTAGCATTTCTTCAAATAATTCCTTGGTATCTTTTATCTTCTCAGGCTTTTGGTTTTCAAAATTAGTTGGTTTGTAAGTATAAATACTCCACTCTCCTAGTTGATACTCTAAAGCTGTTAGATTCTCTATCCAATCACCGCTGTTTAAATAAGTGACAGTACCATTTTCATTTGAAATTTGACGAATTTCTGGTTGATGTATATGTCCGCAGACTACATAATCGTAACCTTTATGTATGGCTATATCCGCACATATTTCCTCAAATCGATTAATGAACTTAACCGCACTTTTTACGCTGTTCTTTATAGTTTTAGAAAAAGACTTTTTCTCTTTTCCTAATAGCGTCTGCAATTTATTAACTTGATAGTTAAGCCAAATAAGAAAATCATAACTACTTGACCCTAAACGCGTAAGCCATTTACTGTGCTGCATAGTGACATCAAAAACATCTCCATGAAAAAACCAAGCTGTTTTCCCATCAAGTTCTAAGATTAGTTTATTATCCACTTTGAGATTACCCATTTCATAATCTATGAAACGTCTAAAACACTCATCGTGATTGCCAGGTAGATAGTGCACCTGAACACCTTTGGCAGCGAGATTCAAAATCTCCTTAATCACTTTGGTATGAGATGCGGGCCAATATTTCTTTTTGAATTGCCATCCGTCAATGATATCTCCATTGAGTACTAACACCTTCATTTCCACACTTCTAAGATATTTGACCACCTCTTGTGCTCTACTCCCAAAAGTTCCAAGATGAATATCTGAAAGGACAACCACGTCTAAAACTCTCTTTTTCATCTTCTAAATATGGATAGATAGCTATGAAAAAAGAATTCAATAATAAACTTAATCATTTTCTACGAAGAACCATTTGTAATGTTAACTTTCTAAGAGTTTGACCTTATGATTAGGTGATATAAATGCAAGTAAATTGTTAATTCTAGATGATTTAAGTGTAACTATATAAACAAAAAAAGGGGAGCTGAGCCCCCCTTTTAATGCTTAAAAAAAACGATTACTTTACTTTAATCTAAAACTATTACTTTTCCGGAAGTTCTTACTCCATTGTTTTGAACAGAGTAGTAATACACACCAGATATATTCAATATATCCTCTGAAACCACTGTTTCAGAGTTGAAGGATTCGGTATAAATCATTTCACCCAAGCTATTATAGATTTCTAATTCAGCATCAGAACTATTATTAAGCTTAAACCTTACCGTTCCATTAGATGGATTTGGGTAAGTTCTGACAGATGATGTGATCTTATTATCATTTACCGAACTTGGAACCATATCTCCTAGTTCAAATACTACAACAGATCCACTTACTTCATAAGTTACGACTAATAAAGCAGTACGATTTGGACTTTGCTCTGCTGGTATGAATACCATTCCCTCTGGAGCAAGATTTCCAGATGTCCCTGTTTCCGGATCACCGCTAAAGTCTCTTGTAGTAATATAGTGAGCAAACACAGGAGCAGTAGGGTTTGTTATATCATACATTACAACACCTCCTACACGCTCAAGACCAACAAAAGAATACATTCTACCGTTAACCATACCAACAGTTACACCTTCTGGCTCAGGACCTTTATCATCACTTCTGTTGTCAAAGTTGTTCTCATCATTTGTAGCATTGAAGTTGTTAGGATTTCGTTGCTTTGTAATTTGCTCAAGAGCATTTTTACTATCCCAAACTACAGAACCATTGCTCGCATCCCATATGGTGAAAGAACGTGTACCGTAAGTATAGATTTCATCATGGTCTCCATCTCCGTCTATATCTCCGTCTACTAATGATGTTTTTAGTCTTCCTAACTGATCATCTTGTTGAAGTAAGTCTGCATATGGGAACACTGTAGGATCTAGATCTAAGTCTTTAACTCTAGTCTCATCTATAAATGATAGTTGTTCTTCTCCATTTGCATCATCATATAAATACTCTCTTGCATCTCCTTCATTAGCAGTTATTAGGTAAGTAGAACCATTGCTTTCAAAAGAAGTAATTGCATCTGGTAAATACATTCCTTTTATAGGCCATTGTGAAATATAAATAGAATCGTCTCTGTTACTAGCATCTAAACCGTTTCCTGCAACCGAGTGATCTACCGTTCCCAAAGGCAATAGACTTTCAACTGTCGCATCTTCTATGTTTACTATAGCTAATGCATTATTCTCTTGACAAGTTACGTAAGCAAAGTTTCCGCTAACAGTAATGTACTCAGGCTCGATATCTTGTGCTAGTGTAGTCGCAAATCCATCAGCAGCATCGCCTTCTCCAGCCGCACTTCTACCAAATACACGTACTCCCGCAGGAATATTTCCATTGAAAGATGTAAAGTCTGCAGTTTCTACCGTACTACTAGATAGGTCGTTAGTATTTAACGTAACTACACTTACACTACCTTCTGGATCTGTTAGATAGTCTCCACTTGGCTCTCCTTCATTTGCTGTGAGTACCTTAGTACCATCTTCATTAAACACAACCATATCAGGTAACGCTCCAACTGTCACTTCTCCTGTTTTACTAAAGTCTACAGCTGAGTAGAATTCTACTTTACCTGGGTTTTGTTTTGGATCAACTTCTACTGCTACTGCAACGATGTCTCCATATACAGCCACACTATTTGGAGAACCTCCTAAAGTTATAGTTGACTCAAGTGATGGGCTTTCTGGATTTGAAATATCTAATACGTGAACAACATCACTATTTGCATCAGTGAAGAAAACTTGATTTCTTTCTGCATCAAATGCTGGTATTTCTGCAGCTGACTCATCAAATACAGTTCCTGGCACCTGGAAGCTTCCTAATTCCTCAACTTTCAATACATTAGTTTGTACTGCTAAATCAGCGTCTAGAACTCTTAATGTTCTCACTATTCGTTTATCATCCTCACCATCTTCTTCTTCCGCATCATAAGGACTCGATTGAGTATAGTTTGCAGACATATATTCTGCAAGTGCATCTTGCTCACCACCTGTGCTACTAATATCTGAGCTAAGTCCAGGATCATTGGTTAAAACACCATCTGGAAAATCGGTCGATTCACCAAAGCCTGTGCCATCGTAATAGTTTATTCTTCTGTCGGTAAGATTTGCAATAGTAAATGGATATGCGTCACCACCATTTGCAAGGAAATTAAGTGTTACCACGTTGATTTCCATTGTGGGACTTACCACCAACTCTCCATCTTGAACTAAAGTCATCATGGAACCATCTGCTTGCTCAATAATAATAGTACGCACTCGTTCTCCAGATTCTGCAACTACAATAGAATCATCTCCATTTGCCGCCTCTAACACACTTATTTGACTTGGTTTATTTGTAGGATTATACTCTATCATCATTCCGGCTATTTGTGGGAATGAACCAGCTGTAGCTCCTGGAGCAACTGATGATAAAGAATGTTCTATGACATCTTTAAGTTCTTGTGCTGTTAGTGTTAAACGAACAAGACCATTGTTAAATCTTAACGTAGCTCTTAAATGTCCTTCAGTCACCTCATTGTTTTCTGGAGCAAAAAACTCCAGGTCATCTGGGTCATTAGAGCCAGCTGGAAGCTTCGATGTTCCTATTTCTGTTCTTATTCCTCCACCATTTTTGATAGAAACCAATACCGGATTATCAGAAGTAGGATTTAATTGATTTGCATACCAAAGGTTTGCTTCTGCAGTTAGATTTCCTAAGTTAGTCTCTTGTGTTCTTACTTGGCTTCTTCTACCGTCTAAGTATACGCTAGAATAACCAACAACATTATCATACTGTGCATTGATTACGGAAAGAACGCTATCTCTTACTTCTTCTACATCTGCGTTTATAATTCCACCAACAGCAGTAACATTTGCCACAGTAGAAGCATAAGCTCCACTTACATTTGCATCTACAGAAGATGGAATCATCTTTCCATCCGCATCAAATTCAACTACTAAACGTCCTAAGTATTTATAATCTCCATCTACGTTTACAACCGCAACTGGATCTCCCGAAGCACCAGTAGTGAGGTATGGATATGTTTCATTAAAAGAAGCATCCGTTCCTAATGTTCCAGAATAAAGACCATCATTAGCATCTCCCATTCTTGTATTTGAACCACCTGCAACAATGATATCTACACCATCCAATAAACCTGCTAAGCTCTTTTCTACAGAAATTTGTTGCATATGAGAAAGAAGAACAATTTTGTCTATTCCCATATTTTTTAATGAGTCAACTGATACTTGAATTACGTCAGCTAAATCTTGATTAGTCCAATTACCATTAGGAGAGAAAGTTAAGCCTCCTGGCGACGTAATACTTGGAAAACTTGGTGCAGAAGCACCTACTAAACCAATAGTATCTCCATTTACAACCGTAATGGCATATTTTGCCACTTTAGAATGCAAGGAAGTAACATTATCGCCATCTGTGCCTTGTGCTCCATTAAATTCAAAATCTCCTGTAAAATCGATGTTTGATCCTAACCAAGGAAATTCAGATCCTGGAAAGTTAATTCCATTTCTAGACTCGCTACTAAAGGCAGCATCAAAAAGTTCTCCAGGACCAGCATCAAATTCGTGATTTCCGAAGGCACTTGCTTGAACACCCATCTTGTTTGCGAAAAAGATGTCTAAGTGACCTGGCTCATTACTTCCAGTTAAACTTCTTACTTTATTATTCTCAGCGGCATAGAACCTAGGACCAGGAATTATTATATCTCCAGAAGAAACAAAAAGTGTATTGCTTCCATAAGTAGCGTCTTTTTTAAGACCATCTACCAAACCAGAAAACTCATCAACTGCATCAAGAGCTAGTTCTTCGTTTCCGTCTACATCTGCGTAATGCAGTAATTGTAGCGTGAACGTATTAGATCCTGAAGATTGGCAGTTTGAAGTATGTGAACCTGCAAAAGTCCAAGTATTTTGAGGTTCTACAATCCACTCTGAGTTAGCTATTGTCGTCCCCGCGGAGCTGGCCCAGTTTGTATTTGGACCACAAACGGTAGATTTTCTTACTAGGGTGTGTTCTCCTGTAGCGTCTGTTGTACCTGCTACATCCCAACCAGATCCTGGATCAGGACCATCTTCACCAACTGCATCTATTAAAACAAATGTGCCTAAACCATCATCTTTAGCGAGTCCTATAGCGTCATCACCATTGAAAAAAGTTGCAGTGTTGAATGCCGTACTAGCATTGGATAAAGCTAAAATAGAAGCATCTGCACTAGAATTAGCTGCTACTAACACTTCACCTGGGGCAAGAGTCCCTGTCAGAGAAACTGTTCCCTCTGGCCAGCTACCTCCGTTAGAGATTCTCCATAGTTCGTAGTCTGTTAAATCAATTGTGGATCCTGTTCCATTGTAAATTTCGATGTACTTGTTATTACTAGAACCTTCAGCATATTCACTGATAAAGAGTTCTGTAATTTGAGCATTTGCCATAAAGGCAAAAAACATCAAGGATAATAAGGTGTAAAGTTTTTTCATTTTGCTATTCTTACGTATGTTAAAGTATCAGCGAATGAATAGACTAGCTATGTCTAGCTTTTTAGGGTACCGTTATCTTTAGTTTGACTTATTATCAACTACGTGTAATCAGATTAACTAAAAATTAACGCAGCTCTAATATAATTCTAAGAACTACGTAACGCTAACTTAAGCTTATTGAAGTTAAAGTATTAGTGTCTAGCTAAGTACTGAAAACTCTTACAAAAAAGAAAAACCCCATCATCAGAGATGACAGGGCTTCTAAACAATTACTCTCTTGGTGGGAGAGAAACAACAATTATTTGATCTTATAGCTATAGCCTACTTTGAAAGTACGCTGTGGTAGTAACTGGGTAAAGACTTGGTCTTGAGCTTCGAAACTTCGGTATACTTGAAGTCTGTCGTCTCCTAGTATATTGGTTACCGCAAAACTCAACTTTGATCTATCATCCTCTCCAAAACCATAACTGGTCTTGAAGTTTATGCCGTGAAAAGGCATAGTATACACATCTGTTAATCTACCAATACCTACAATGGCTAGAGTTGGTCCCTGCACATTGTAGCTAATATTCGCATTAAAGCCATTTTCCTTATTCTCATAGTTAAGAATAGTATTTATAATATATGGAGCTTGACCTTGCATTTGTCTCCTTTCTGAGATTTCTTCACCTGTTCTCACTTCATTCGTTCTACCATCGATTTCAAACTGCGTACGTGATACAGAAGAAATGAAATAAGATACGTTTGTAGCAAAAAAGAAACCATCTAGACTCGGACTTAGAGCTTTCAAAGATTTCTTAACTTCGAACTCAGCTCCTAGTATACTTCCATCTTCCGCGTTTCTCGGAGTAAAATTAGTCGGAGTATTTGCTTGGAATACTTGAAGTTCTATTGGATCTACGAAGTATTTATAAAATGCACCAAATGAAATAATTTCACCTGGCTTCATAAAGTACTCTGTACGGAAATCTAAGTTTGTTACCTCGGTTTGTTCTAAAGCAAGATTACCTATAAACGTACGTCCAGAAATCGGGTCTATGATCTGTGCGTTTGACTTCTCCTTAAATGAAGGTCTGGCTAAGGTTCTAGTTGCAGCTAAACGAATATTTAGGTCTGAGCTGGCTTTATAGAGAACGTTTACCGAAGGAAGTAGATTAAACTCTTCCAACACCATTTCATTTTCAAAAACAGTACCCGTTATATCCTCACCCGTGTATATCATATTTGCTTGCTCTACTCGTAAACCATAAATGAAATTAAGTCTGCGTTTAACGGGCATTTCATTCATAACATAGGCACTTTGTACAAACAGTGTAGAAAAGAACTCATTTGAAGGAATTGGCTCACCGGCAACAGTAAAACCAAGTCCAGATTCAGCATCAAATAAATATTCGTCAAAAATTTGATTTGGATCTCCATTCAAATTGGGATTGGTACCAGGTATAGGTCTATAAATGTACTGTACAACACCGAAGTCTCTTCCTTTGGCGGTACTTCCTAGGCCAAATTTAAGCTTGGTCTGCTTTTTTACTTTTTTATCTAGATCTATCAACTTTTCAGCGTCTATTTTTAGGTTTCCACTACCTTCAAATAGTCTTCTGTATAATCTGTCAACCGTAGATCCAGCTCCCACATTAAATGCATATCTTCCATTATCCTCTAAAGATAATTCAGTGATTCGCATATCTGGTTCTAGATTTGCTGAAAAACTTGGAGAAAGCTTAGTATTTACGGTCCACTTAGATTCTGGATCAGCAAAAGTGTGTGAAAGAAGAATACTAGATAAACTTCTTTGGTTATAATATAATATATTCCTCTCCAAAGTTGCTCCAGCATCACCAAAAGGATTTGCAATATTCTCATATAATAAGAAAGAACTTGCCTTAGCTCCATTTTGTGTATGGAATAGTGTGGCACTGAAACTATTGTTTTCTTTTTTCATCGATCCGTTAACTAGAGCACTCCATAGTACTTCATTCTCGCCAACCTGACCGTTATTGTTCTCAGCTTCTATTAATTCATAGTTATCTTTATTTTGGTCCAAAAGATAAGTCTCATATCTCGCATTGTCGTAGTAGGTGAACGAATTGCTATAACCAAAAGCTAGATTGTATCCATAAGTCTTCTTATCTACATTTTTTTGATTTCCGTAGCTCAATCCAAAGGAGGAGTTGAAGAGACTAGTTCTTTGATCTACTCCCATGTTCTTGCCAAATGCATTGGCGTTGTCCTCGGCCCGTTGAGCTCCACCATTTGACTGAGTAAATTCTGACCTAGGTATTGTTTTAAACTCATCAAATGGGATTTTTCTGCTAGTAGCTCCTAATCCTGCCAGTTCAGCTATGCCATCTGTATGAGTTATATAATCGGAATTCAAATTCATCCACGGATTGACACCTATTGATAATGATACATCAAACACTTCTTTGGCTTGAAAATCTTTTGTTTTTACATCAACCCATCCACCAGTAAAATCACCTGATAAATTTGGCGTAAAACTCTTTAGTACCACGATATTGTCAATAAGACTTGTTGGGAAAATATCCATCTGAACAGTGTTCTTATCTGGATCTAATCCAGGTAGTTCCATCCCATTTAATACCGTCTTGGTATACCTATCTCCAAGTCCTCTAACAAAAACATACTTGCCACCTTCTATGCTGACTCCAGTAACTCTACTCGCAGCAGCAGCAGCATCCCCATCTCCAGCTTTTTCCATAGCTTGAGACGAAGTCCCCTCCATGATATTAACTGATTTTTTTTGAGCTGTAATTAATGCAGACTCGGTGTTTGTTTTCTTTTTAACACGAACTGTAACACCACCTTTTACGGCATCTTCTGCCTTTGTTTTTAGTCTAATTGTGCCAATGCCTTTTGTACCATCCGCTGGAATTATCACATTTTTGATAATCTCCTCTTCATAACTAACTAGCTTGATACTGATAGTTCGAGTACCTGCGTCAAACGAGGCAGTGAATTTGCCTTCGAAATCTGAGTATCCACCTCCACTGGAAGTAGGACAAGTAATAATGGCACTTGTAAGTGCTTGACCAGTTGCATCATCTAATACCTTTCCAGTCACAGTACCACGCTGTGCCATAGATGAAAGAGTAAAAAATGAAATAATAAATGTTAAAGTAATTCCCTTTAAGCAATTCATTTGATTTAATAATTATTGTTGTTTGTTGTAATTGTTTAGATGTATAGATTATCGTAAACAGAAAAAAAACAGCTGAGGAAAATCCTCAGCTGTTTTGGTTTTCATAATCTTCAATAATCAATATATAAGGTTACTCTTAATTAAAAGTCTCCTAATCTTCCTTCGATATCTGCAAGAGACCATCCAGTGAATTCAGAAACGTCAGCACCACCATCTTTAGTAGTAACTAATGCATTTCCGTCACCTGCGAATTTTGCATCAGCAGCTGCAGCATCTCCAGCATCAGACTTGTCTGCGAAGATATCTTCTACCATTGACCAAGTAGTAGTACCACCGTCTGGCTCACCGTCTTCGTCTAAAGTCCAAGCAGTAGAGTTAAACTTGATATTTGTCAAATTAAGATCTCCAGCAGTATAATTTGCAGAAGAGTTATCGTCATCAATTTCCATATCAGCATTTTGATTGAATTGGAAGAAGTATAGTTTATCTACGTTTCCTTTAGCGTTACTTCTGAAGTCAGCAAATTCACCTTGAACTGCATTTCCTTTAAGAGAACCATTTACTAGAGTAAATTTACCATCAGAATTCTCAGAACCTTCAGGACCATCAATTTCTAAACCGTGATCTGAGTTAGAACCTCCGATGTAGATAAAGTTGTCAATAGTTCCACTGTATGCTTGATCTATGTCATAAGCATCATCTCCTTGAAACCAAACGATAGCATCATCGATGTTTACAGTTCCACCGAAACACTCGATACCGTCGTCAACGTTTCCTACTACCTCTACGTGATTGATAACTGTACCGTTACCAACACCACCTAGTGTAAGACCATTGATTTCGTTTCCTTCACCGATAAGAGCACCTCCGTAACGGATAGATACATAAGTGATAACACCACTGTTGTCAGCAGGATCGTTTCCACCGTACTCACCTTCAGCGACGTCAGCAGGAATTCCTTCTATCTGCTCTGTTGCTCCAGTTTTAGGAGAAGTAGGGGCATTACCTAAAACGATAAGTCCACCCCAGAAACCACTTGTACGTGCAGCATCTAATTGACCTACTTTCTCGCCTATTGCAATTTCATCAGCAATAGAAGTAAAGATAATGGGAGCGTCAGCTGTACCTGCAGCATTGATTTTAGCACCTTGAGCAATAACTAAAAGAGCAGCGTTAACACCTGTCCCAGCTTCAGCTTTCACGATAGTACCTGGCTCGATAGTCAATGTAGCACCATCTGTAACGATTACTCTGTCTTTGAGAATGTGAATTTGATCAGCACCCCAAGTTTCATCAGCATTGATAAAACTACTATGCTCAACTGTCAGTGGAGCCGGAGTTTCACCGTCGCCTCCACCATCTGGATCATCATCACAACCTACGAAAGTTAAAGCTCCTAGAGCGAACAAGAATAAAAATAAGAATTTTGAAATGTTTTTCATTTTGAATTTGAAATAAATTATTTGCTTTGATTTTGTACTGCAAGAATGTGGGTGTAATGTTATCTGTATGTTACCCGTACTTTATTATTGAAAGAAGTGGAAATCCTGTGGAAAGGGCCTAAATTGAGTAGATATTCAGATAAGAAAGACTCTGAAAACTTAAATTGTATCAAGGTCGCAGATAGAGATTCACCCTTTCATCCTATTCCAAAGCTTAGTGCATTCCATGGCTTCTTTTACATCGTGCACTCTAAGTATGTTTGCTCCTCCTTGTAAAGCAAACGCATGTAAAAATGAAGTTCCGTTTACGGCTTCATTTGGTAAAACATCAAGTGTTTTATAGATGGTACTCTTACGAGAGATTCCTGCTTGTAATGGAACATCTATTTCTTGGAATTTAGATAAGGAACTCAACAGTTGAAAATTATGCTCTATAGTTTTCCCAAAACCAAAACCAGGATCAATGATAATATCTCCTATACCCGCTGATCTACATTCCAATACCTTGCTCTTTAAGTAACCATATACTACGTTTACTACATCATCATAGTTAGGATTCACCTGCATGGTAAGAGGCACGCCCTGTTTGTGCATAGCTATATATGGAACACCTAATGCTGAAACTGTAGATAACATAGTATTATCATCTTCTCCAGCACTTATATCATTTACTATATGAGCTCCTGCTCTAATAGCTTGCCTCGCTACCTCAGCTCTAAACGTGTCAATTGATATATAAATTTCAGATTCTTTTGCGATTTTTTCAATTACTGGAGAAACACGATCTATTTCCTCCTGTACAGTCACATCATCTGCACCTGGTCTAGAACTATATCCGCCCACATCTATGATGCTAGCCCCTTCTTCCTGCATTCTTACAGCTTGATTCAATGCAGCTTCTACACTTGAGAACTGCCCTCCATCTGAAAATGAATCAGGTGTTACATTGAGTATTCCCATGACTTTAGGGATAGATAAATCTAGGGCTGTGCCTTTTATGTTAATGCTTCGTTTCATCTGATGAGACGCATTGTATATTTTTGTGGCAAATTAAATTCATTTTGCAATCTGATACACCAATACTTTTTGACAAAGCCATTTCTCAGTGTAAAGAAATCTTCGAAAAGAAAACATACGATTACGGCACTGCTTGGAGGATATTAAGATCTAAATCTATCACGGATCAGATTTTTATTAAAGCACAACGTATAAGAAGTATAGAAGAAAAAAAAGAAAACAAAGTAGGTGAAAGTATAGAAAATGAATTCGTGGGAATTGTAAACTACTGTATAATCGCTTTGATTCAATTGGAGTTGAATGAAAATGAGCAGATGGAAATGGATCCTGCTGAAATTGTCAAACTGTTTGAGCAAAAAGCTGAAAATTGCAAACAATTGATGATCACAAAAAATCACGACTACGGGGAAGCATGGCGAGATATGAGAGTAAGCACATATACCGATCTTATTCTTATGAAAATCCTAAGAACTAAACAGATAGAGGATAAAGGAGGAGAAACCCTAATCTCAGAAGGAATAGATGCAAACTACAGTGATATGTTAAACTACGCTATTTTTGCCTTAATCCGATTAAACAGCTTCTTTCAAGCATGAAATACATTTTAAATATTCTGCGTGTTTTAGTAGGGCTACTTTTCATTTTTTCAGTATTTATAAAACTAAACGACCCAACAGGTTTCAGTTACAAGCTAGATGAGTATTTCTCCGTATTTGCTTCAGATTTAGAGACGGCTCAGGATAGTGTTGTATTCAGCTTAGTCACAGTAGACGGGAAAGAAGATTTTTCTATTCCCATAAATCAAAATTCTACAGACATCAAAATACAAGCGAGTAATTCGCCTTGGCAACTCATATCTTCAGAAGGAGTAGATTCCATAAAAGTTAGTAAGGCAGTAATAACTATTGGAAATAAACAAGCTTATACAACAACCCTAAACAATCAATCCGATGACTCAGTGTTACTAGAGACTAAGATATCTTGGTCTCTAAATAATGATTTGTTAGGTGAAAACACTTTGTCCTATGTCGCTGATAAAAATACGGCAGAGAGTATCTTAGTTGATACCCAGGAATATGTCAAACCCAATAGTTGGATTGTAGGTTTTTTACTTAATCTAAAAGATTATGCTCTGGAACTAGCGATTTTTCTGTGTGTCGTGGAAGTTGTTTTAGGAGTTGCCCTGCTTATCGGATGGGCACCAAAATTTACCGTCATATCACTAGTCACTATGATTGTATTATTCACCTTCTTAACGTGGTATAGTGCTACGTACAATAAAGTAACCGATTGTGGTTGCTTTGGTGATGCAATCAAACTTACACCTTGGGAAAGCTTTTATAAAGACGTTATACTCAGTGTCTCTATATTCTTCATTGTTTTAGGTATACGTTACATTAAGCCTATTTTCAGCAAGCCCTTTGCGGTAAGATTGCTCACTGTGACGACCTTATTTGCTACCGGTTTTGCAATCTACTGTTGGCACTACTTGCCAGTTAAAAATTTCTTGAAATTCAAAAAAGGGAATAATATCAAAGAACTAGCTGTAGTACCTGAAGATGCTCCCTCCGATGTCTATGAGAATGTATTCATTTATTCAAAAAATGGTATTGAGGAAGAATTTACTATCGGAGATTTAAGTAATAGGAACTTAAGTGAAGAAGGATATACGTTTGTAGATAGAAAAGATATACTAATATCAGAAGGGTATGAACCGGAAATTCACGATTTTAAAATTATGGATGAAAGTCGAAACAATGACTATGTAGATGACTTCTTTGGAAATGATTCCACCCATAAAATAATGATAGTGATGAATGATGTGAGCAAAGCAAATGTAGCTTCCATAGATAAGCTTAAAGAAATCATTGAATTCTGCAAGACAAGTGGTATTGACCTTTATCCATTGACTGCTAGTAATAGTGAAGTTGTAGATGCCTTTAGACACGAACACCAGCTTGATTTTCCATTTTACTACGGAGATAAAACGAACTTAAAGTCAATTATTCGCTCAAATCCAGGACTTGTACTTATGGAGGGTAACGTGGTGAAAAAGAATTGGCCATCGACTCGACTTCCTTCTGTTAAGAGATTTAGCAAAGTGGTCTCTAAATGATAGCATTTGTAGTAAAACGACTATTCAATGGAATCCTAATTTTATTTAGTGTAGTTACTGTCGTTTTTTTTCTCTTTAGCTTTTCTTTTCCAAATCCCGAGAATATGGCTGTGGGACAACGGACAGATGCTACAACCCAAGAGGCTATAAAAAAGGAATTTGGACTTGATAAACCTAGGTATATGCAATACCTACTTTTTTTAAATGATTTATCTCCACTTTCATTTCACAAGAATCAAACTAAAAGTGATTTAAAAACCAAATATGGTGGTGCTGCTTTAACGGTAGGTTCTACTACGGTTTTGTTTAAAACCCCTTTTTTGCGACGTAGCTTCCAAAGTAGAGAAAAGACAACCACTCTTATTGCTCAATCCTTTAAGGGTACATTTATTCTTGCTATGGTTTCAATTATTATAGCTTCAATAGTTGGTATTTTCCTCGGCGTCATTTCCGGTGTAAAAGCAGGATCTTGGATTGATCAGCTAGTCGTATTTGTAACTACGCTTGGTATATCTGTTCCATCATTCTTTTCTGCTATTCTTTTAGCGTGGTTTTTCGGATATCTGCTACACGATATTACCGGTCTAAATATGACCGGCAGTTGGAAAGATATTGATCCGTTTAATGGTGAATTCTATCAATGGAAAAACTTGATATTACCAGCCATTGCTCTTGGGGTAAGACCTTTATCTATTTTTACGTTACTAACAAGAAGTTCTATGCTTGAAACGCTCAATAAAGACTTCATAAAAACCGCTAGATCTAAAGGATTAACTTCTAAGCAGATATTAACTAGACATGCATTGCCGAATGCACTAAACCCTGTGATTACCGCAGTATCTGGGTGGTTCGCCTCTTTATTAGCAGGAGCATTTTTTGTCGAATACGTATTCAATTGGAGAGGGTTGGGAAAATTAACTATCGATGCTTTAGAGCAAAATGATTTACCCGTAGTGATGGGTGTTATACTCTTTATTGCACTTATTTTTATACTCGTTAATATTCTAGTTGATTTGCTCTACGTGAAGTTAGATCCAAGAATAAAACTTACTTAACATGAAGTTCTATTTGACAGGATTCATGGGTGTTGGAAAAACTACCATTGGAAGAGAAGTATCTGACCAGCTTCAATTACCTTTTGTAGATTTAGATAGCCATATAGAACAATCAGAAAACGACACGATATCAAATATTTTTGAAACTAAAGGAGAAGAACACTTTAGACAATTAGAAAAAAAATACCTACTCCAACTGAGTAAAACACCAAAACAAGAAGTGATAGCTTTAGGAGGAGGCACTATGTGTTATAATAATCTGCATCTGAATCTGACCACGACTGGGTTGGTAACCTTCTTAGATAAGGACTGGGAAGACATCAAAAATGGATTAAACGATCTATCCAATCGTCCACTAATTAAAAAATACAATGAAACTGAACTTGAGGCTTTGTACTATCAAAGACGTCGTTTTTATGCTTACTCTCAGCTCACAGTGCCCATAAACACTGGGTTTTCGCCCAAAAAAGTAGTCAATTTGCTCAAATTATTAACAAATAGGTAACAACCCTTGTAATCATTGGGTTTCCGTGCATATCATTGATGTAATAAACATTCTTAAATTCAATAAAATTTTAATCTTATGAACAAATCAGATTTAATTTCAGCTATGGCTGATAAGGCAGGTATTTCTAAGGCTCAAGCAGGTGAAGCTCTTAATGGTTTTATGGACGCAACTACAGATGCACTTAAAAAAGGTGAGAAACTAATCCTAGTAGGATTTGGAACATTTTCTGTAAGCAACAGAGCCGCTAGAACTGGAAGAAACCCAAGAACTGGTAAAGAAATTCAAATTGCTGCAAAAAATGTAGTGAAATTCAAAGCAGGATCTGGTCTATCTGAAAAGGTAAACTAAGTAACCATTAGCAATGACTTAAAACCTTCTCGGGCAACCGTGAAGGTTTTTTTATGCTTTCTAATTCAAGTTATTCTCTTGTCACAACTGACTATTCACTAAATTTGTCCAATCAAAAAATCCTTCCTTAAACATATAGCTCAGACTTCTCCTACTCCGCCCATGTACAGGTTTGTAAGAGGCGAAGGGATTTATCTTTATGACCAAGATGATAAAGCCTATGTAGATCTGATTAGTGGTATAGCCGTTAATAATTTAGGTCATAGAAATCCTAAAATAACGAAGGCTATAAAGAAACAGGTAAGTAAATATAGCCATCAGATGGTCTACGGTGAATACGTAGTAGGACCACAAGTAAAGTTGGCTGAAAGGTTAGCCAAACTACTACCTAAAAACTTACAAAGCTTCTATTTTCTGAATAGTGGCAGCGAAGCTGCAGAGGGAGCCATGAAATTGGCTAAGAAGTATACAAATCGTCATAAAATTGTGGCTATGCGAAATGCTTATCACGGTAGCACAAGTGGAGCGTTGAGTATGATGAGTGATGAGTACTACTCCTCTCCTTTTAAACCTCTATTACCTAATATCTATTTTGCAGATTTTAATGATATCTCTTCCCTTTCACTCATAGATAAAGAGACTGCCGCTGTATTTATAGAACCCATTCAAGCTGAAAAAGGATATGTCCCTGCTACAAAAGAGTTTCTATCTGCATTGCGAGAAAAATGTAATGAAACAGGAACATTATTGGTATTTGACGAAATTCAAAGTGGTATAGGTAGAACTGGGAAACTCTATGCTTTCGAGCATTACGAGATTTATCCAGATATACTACTAAGTGCTAAAGCCTTGGGGGGTGGAATGCCAATAGGAGTTTTTATCTCCTCAAAAAAAATAATGGATAGTTTGAGCGATAATCCAATACTTGGTCATATCACAACTTTTGGAGGGCACCCAGTTAGTTGTGCTGCTGGGAATGCTGCTATTAAGTATCTAACAAAAAGTAAGCTTATGGACGAAGTCGATGAAAAGGAGGCTCTATTCAGAGAGTTACTAGTGCATCCTAAGATCAAAGGAATAAGCGGAAAAGGACTAATGCTAGCAGTGCAATTGGAATCGTTTGAAGAAGTAGAACGCACAATGAAACGCTGTATTGATCGCGGGGTTATAATAGATTGGTTTTTGTACAATCTTGAATGTCTTCGAATTTCGCCACCACTTATTATTTCTAAAAAACAAATCAAAGAGGTTTGTAAAGTACTCTTAAAAGCTCTGGATTAATCCAACATTTAACGGCTTATGTTGTTACACAACTAAATGTCTATTACTCTCAAACTTGCTGCAGTCTACAATGTACTTTGGGGTGCCTGGGTAGTCTTATTCCCTAATCATTTTTTTGAACTCGTGGGTATGGAACCACTTAATCATCCGATGGTTTGGCAAGGTATGGGAATGGTAATAGGTGTATACGGGCTCGGCTACTGGTGGGCATCTTACGACCCTATGAGGCACTGGCCAATAGTAGCAGTAGGATTCTTAGGCAAAATATTTGGACCACTTGGATTCATAATGAATTATGCACAAGGAAATGTTCCATTTGAGTTCATTTATACTTTGATTACCAATGATTTTATTTGGTGGATACCTTTTTTTCTAATTCTTAAAAAAGTACATACTGAGTATAAATGGAAGCTTTCATAAACCGCTGGCTGCATCGTGGCCTTGGAATATTTTACATTTTCGCTGGAGCAAATCATTTCATCTCTCCAGAGTTTTACCTCCCACTTATACCGGATTATCTTCCCGCTCCAATACTCCTAAATTACCTTGTAGGCTTGATTGAATTATTCTTAGGCATATTGGTCTTTATACCTAAGATGAAAAAAATGGCTTGCTGGGGAATCATTTTACTGCTCATAGCATTAATACCGTCTCACGTTTACTTCATCCAAATAGGAAGTTGTGTGCCTGAAGGTCTATGTATCTCTGAATGGTTCGCTTGGTTCAGGCTAATTGTGATACAACCACTCTTTATATTCTGGGCGTGGTGGGTAGGCATCAACACAACAAAGCAATTCTAGTCTCTGCTAACCGAACCAAGTGTCAAGCTTACTATTATCCTAATAGTTTAATAGCTTTGTAAAGAAGCTATACAGTACTGCTATGGATAAAAGAATAAAAGCCACAACCCAAAATCCTAATCGTAAGCGATTATTATATGCCCCTTTAGTACAGATGAACATTAACAAGTTTATCAAACAACTCAAACAAGAGGATGCATAGGGAAAGGAAGGTCATAATACAATTACAATCTATAAGTCCGACAGCTCTACCATTGTCCTGCGTGGTATGCGAAAAAACAGCACACGTAAATCTGGTAAGGTTAGCAGCGATGCCACTGTACAAGTACTTCGTGGCAAAATTGAAATTTATGTGGGAGATAAAACTATAACCCTGAAAAAAGGCCAAATACTAGGTATCACATCAGATATAGAACATAGCGTAAAAGCGGTTCATAATTCCTTCTATTTGCTAACAGTTATAGGTGGTGATTGAGAATTAGTCCCCCCTTAGAAAGAACGGATTTCTGCAAACCCAATTCAGCTCTATTTGTTATTTTTACACTACGTGTTAGGATACCAATTTTCAAAATACTTACCAGACAAAAACAAGCCTTCAAACTTTGAAAATCTTTTAGATTTATTGAAGCAGCTCTTGCTCTATACTAGTGGTGATCTGACAGAGGCCCTAGACTGGATGAATCAACTCGACAACCAACACGGTTTTACAACAGATGATTATGGCATGGGTGATTTTATTCAAGACTTAAAAAATAAAGGATACAAGGATGAAAATGATCACAATGGAGCTTTTGAAATAACTTCAAAAATGGAGCAAGCCATCCGAAAAGATGCTTTGAAAGAGGTGTTCGGCAAATTAAAAAAAGGCGGGAAAGGAAATCATAACACTAGATATACTGGTATCGGAGATGAATCAACTGCTGATAGACGTTCCTACCAATTTGGTGATAGTCTTGACCAAATAGCACTAACAGAAAGCATACGAAATGCACAGCTAAATCACGGTGGAAATGATATGATGACTCATAATGATCTCATAATCAATGAAAAGTCATTCAAGACTCAAACAAGCACAGTGCTTATGATAGATATAAGCCACAGTATGATTCTATATGGAGAAGATAGAATCACTCCTGCTAAGCAGGTTGCTATGGCTTTAGCAGAATATATAAAATCACAGTTCCCAAAAGACACATTAGATATCATCGTATTTGGTAATGACGCATGGCAAATTTCAATAAAGGAATTACCCTATCTTAAAGTAGGCCCTTATCACACAAACACCGTTGCAGGATTACAACTGGCACGCGAAATTTTAAGAAGAAAACGTAACCCGAATAAGCAAATATTTATGATCACTGACGGGAAGCCAAGTTGCCTAAAAGAAGGAATTCACTATTACAAAAACAGCTTTGGCCTTGACCGAAAAATAGTAAACAAGTGCTATAACGAAGCTGCAGCGTGCAGAAGGTTAGGTATTCCTATTACTACATTTATGATAGCACAAGACCCTTATTTACAGCAGTTTGTAGAAGAATTTACTGAAACAAATAATGGTAGAGCATTTTATACAGGGCTTCAAGGGTTAGGTGAAATAGTTTTTTCAGATTACGAAAAGAACAAGAGAAAGCGATTCTAGTCGCTAAAAACAAAAATATGAAACATCCAAAAACCTTAGGTGAATTAAAAGCTAGTGGGTATTCCTCGAAAACAATACAAGAAGAACTAAAAGCTAACTTGAGAGATAAGCTAGTAAATAAAGAACCTGTTTTTACGGGTATACTAGGATATGAAAATACGGTTATTCCAGATATGGAGCGTGCAATACTCAGTGGGCACAGTATCAATATGCTTGGACTACGAGGACAAGCAAAAACAAAAATGGCAAGACAGCTCACTTCACTTCTAGATGAGTATATTCCATATGTTGCTGGAAGTGAGATAAATGACGACCCCTTAAATCCTCTGTCTTATTTCGCAAAAGATCTAATCAAGACTCAAGGAGATGACACTCCAATAGCTTGGTTACACCGGGATGAACGTTATGTAGAAAAACTTGCAACTCCTGATGTATCGGTAGCAGATCTTATAGGCGATATAGATCCTATCAAAGCAATCAATGAGAAACTCAATTACAATGATGAGCGTGTTATACATTTTGGTATTATTCCAAGAGCAAATAGATGCATATTCGTAATTAATGAGCTTCCAGACCTTCAACCACGTATACAAGTAGCTTTATTTAATATACTACAAGAAGGAGATATCCAGATTAGAGGTTTTAAAGTAAGACTAGCATTAGATATGCAATTTATATTTACTGCAAATCCAGAAGATTATACCAATAGAGGCAGTATAGTGACACCTCTAAAAGACCGAATCGGTAGTCAAATCTTAACTCACTATCCTAAGACCTTGAATATTAGTAAGAGTATTACTGCTCAAGAAGCTAAGCGAGATAAAGTAAAGGAAAAAGTAGTGATTATGAACGACTTGATTCCAACACTAATTGAGAGACTGGTAATAGAGGCCAGATCAAGCGAGTTCGTTGATGAAAAAAGCGGAGTGTCGGCTCGATTAGCTATCTCCGCTCTGGAAAATCTGTATAGTGGTGTAGAACGAAGAGTAATCATTAACCAAGACAAGAAGTCTTTGGTAAGAATCAGTGATTTGGCAAGTATCATACCTGCTATTACTGGAAAGATTGAAATGGTCTATGAAGGAGAACAAGAAGGACCACTAAACGTAGCTAACGTATTAATAGGCAAGGCTATACGTTCCGAGTTTTTAGAACACTTTCCGAATCCAGAAAAGCTTAAGCAGAAGAAAAATAGAAAAGAAGGCGATACAGAACCTGAAAAAGAAAATGCGTTTAACAGAATTACCAATTACTTCGAAAGAGGAAAAACGCTTGAACTGAACAATGATGCAAGTGATAAGGAGTATGGAAGGGTGCTAAACTCAGTAGATGGTTTAGCCCTATTTATTGATGAATATAAACCAGATATTCATCCAAATGAAAAGATGCTTTGGATGGAATTTGTTCTTCACGGATTAGCCGAGTATAGTCGTTTGAGTAAAAACCAACTAGACGAAGGGCTCGAGTTTAAAGATCTTTTCGGTAGCATGGTCAACTTTGGTGGACAAGACTAGTTTAAAATTTTATCCATTTTAATTCAAACTAATTCTTGAGTTTGCATACCTTTCGCCAATGGGTAAGGAAGCAAATCAGTACATTCTAGGTACCGAAAAAGATGAGCTACATAGACTAGGTCTTCAACATCAGATTTGGGCTTCTGAAGCTCATACTGGTTGGGAAAACGCTGGCTTTAAGGTTGGAGATACTATACTAGACTTAGGCAGTGGACCTGGATTTTGCTCCAAGGAACTCGCTTACTTACTCGGAAATCAAGGCAAAGTAATTGCCGTGGATAAATCTCAGAATTATATTGACTTCATAGAACAGACAGCCAAACTTCACGCTATTAATATCGAAGCAATATGTAAAGATTTTGACCACATTGAATTGCCAGATAATTCAATTGATGGAATGTACTGCAGGTGGGCATTAGCTTGGGTTTCAAATCCGGAGAAAATTTTAGAAAAAGTATACAAAGCTCTAAAACCTGGAGGCAAAATGGTAATCCAAGAATATTTTGATTGGTCTACTCATCAAACCCTTCCAAACTTTCCAAATCTAGACAAAGCTATAGCAGCTTGTCTCAGAAGTTTTAAAGAGCAACCCGGAGATATAGATGTAGGAAGAGATATTCCAGATATGCTGAGCAAAAAAGGAATGAAAATAAATACGAGATTAATGGCCAAACTGGCCAAGCCAGATAATCAGCTATGGCAATGGCCAAAGTCTTTCTATAAACTCTACTTCCCTAAACTTACAGAGATGGAGTATCTATCAGAGGATGAAGTAAAGAATGCTCTAGTAGAATTTGATCTTTTAGAATCCAACAAAGCAGCTCACTTATTTTGTCCAACTTTAATAGAAGTTATAGCTGAGAAGTGATAAGATAAACAGATTATTGCATCACCGCGATTTCTATATCGATAGTCTCTGACCCTACCAAATCATCTCCATTGTAAAAATCACATTTTGCTTCAGTTGTAAATGACTCTGGAAGCTGACAATTAAATTCAACAAAGATTAGAGCTGGCCCTAGTTCAAGGAGTTCAGTCTCATCTGAGAGATTACCAAATTCACAATCAACCGAAGGATGATCACAAGTGATAACTGCTCGATCAGCATCGCAAGCAGATGAATTTTCATCCCTCGAACAGTCAACCTCTATACCTTCTTCTGTTCGCTGAGGACATGGACTTACAAATTTCGTATGTTCGATTTTGACTGCAGGTTCATCAATAAACGCCTCCGATTCCTCAACTGTATCCTCAGTAGAATCAGGCTCTGTTTCTTCCTGCCTAGGACATCCATAAAGAGCCGTCAAAGTGGCTACTACAATAAAAAATAAATACAGTGGTTTGATTTTAATTAGTTTCATAATGGGGTTTTACTATGACAAGTATGACTAAAATCTCACACAAGACTTTTGAAGTGAAGGTTTACCCTACTCCATAGCCTCTATTTTTTTCAAGATTGCATCAGCCTCAGCTGCTTTCGCATCAGAGTCTGTTCTATTGATAGTACTTAGTCTATGAGTCTCTTTTAGCAATTTTTCGTATTGATCTTCGAGTTTCTCTTTTTCAGTCTTCTTTTTAAATAATCCAAACATATAAACAGAACAACTAAAATGAGTAAAGGTTAAACTTTGTGAAAGTGTATTTACACTTTACCAACTTTTGTTTAACGTGATGAGCTTAACTTTGAAAAAAGCAAAAAGGAATCCTAAGAAGTAGGGCTACCTAATTCTCATATTGTTTCCAAGTCCTTCCTGCCGTCCACGTCTTTTTTTTACCTTTTTTGCATCATAGCCTTCCATCCCATCTTCCAATGCGGCACAATGTTTTGCTTTGCAGGCGGTAACGGTGGTTGAAATAAATAAACCAAGAGCGATATACAACAAGAATTTCTTCACTCCTTCAAATATAATAACATCAAACAACTTCAATTTTGAGCATAAAAAAAACTGCGAGACATAGTCCCGCAGTTCCTCATTTTTCAAATTATTGCTCTATTAGAAAAATATCTTATTTAGACGATGCAAGCGTTACATCAAATTCGATTACGTCATTGATTGCTTTGTCTCCTAATCCTTTGATTAAAGAGCTGCTTCTATATTCTACACCCCACTGAGTACGATCAATAGAGAAAAAAGAACTGAAAGATGCATTGTTTTCCTCTGCGGTCATAGTGTAAGGAATAGTTATAGCTTTAGTAACTCCTTTCATTGTTAGGTTACCAGTTAAGCTATCTCCAGTTCCGCTTCCTACTTCAAAAGAAGCAGTTTTGTTTGTTTCTACATCAAAGAAATCTGGGCTAGTCAAGTGACCAGCAAGTTTTCCTTTAGACTCATCGTCCATTCCTTCGTCAGAAACTGAAATACTCGCCATGTCTATCACAAACTCACCCCCAACTACTGCATTGTTTTCTATAGATAATTTTCCCATAGAAATATTAGCGGTACCTGTGTGGAAGTCTCCTGTTACTTTTGAGCCCTTCCAAGCTAATGTACTTTCTGCACCGTTAACTACATACTCAGAAGCTGCGTCTGCTACCTCTTCTACTTCTACAGCTTCTTCTGCCTCTGTGTTTGCTTTTGGACTTGAACAGGCTACTAAAAATACGAAAGCTCCTGCTACAATTAATAATTTTTTCATTGTAAGGTTTTTATTGATTTGTTTAAAATTACATGTAGCAACATGGAATGTTAAAAATAGTTTTTAGAAAGTGGAATATTTTTTGTTCTTACTCAACTAAACTTGCAGTCGAAATAGAAATGATTTCAAAAAGCATTAATTTATTGTTGGGATTGCTACTTTCCTTGTCAGCATATGCACAACTCAACGTGGTCACAAACGAATTAGAGCCTATTGCTGATGTGCAAATATTTAATGGTCCTGAATTTATTGGAGTCACTGATGAAAATGGCTTCATAAAATTAGACATAGAATCGAACTCTTTAGACACAATTCATTTTTATCATCAGCAATACTACGCTGGTCACGTATGTGCCAAAACTATTCTTAATCAACAAGCCATTATCCTTAGGGCTAGAACCAATAGTATTGGAGAAATAGTGATAACACCGCCTAGAACCAATCGTTTAAAGCCTGATCTAGCCTCTGCAATAAATGTAGTTACGAAGAAACAAATAGAGCTCTTCACACCTCAGACTTCTGCAGATTTACTCAATATTGGAAACAAAGTATACGTGCAAAAAAGTCAACAAGGAGGAGGAAGCCCTATGATTCGTGGATTTGCCACAAGCAGAATACTTTTGGTTGTAGACGGAGTACGTATGAATACAGCTATTTTCCGTGGCGGTAATGTACAAAATGTATTGAGCATAGACCCTCAAAGCGTACAAAGTAGCAAAGTGCTATTTGGTCCAGCAAGCCAGTTTTATGGCAGTGACGCTATTGGTGGTGTACTGAGTTTTGCAACAAAACAAGCCCCTTATGCAGATAGTCTGACTCATAATGGAAATATTAGTATACGTTTTGGTTCAGCATCTAGAGAAGGAACTTGGCACCTAGACTATGCAGTTTCTAAACCCAGGTTTGCTTCTTTTACTAGTCTAAGTTTTTCAAATTTTGGTGATCTTAGAATGGGGAGCAATGGTCCAGAAGACTATACTCGACCTGAATATGTGATATATAGACCTGATCGAGGAGATACTGTAATTAGCAACCCAAACCCTAACAACCAACTCTATAGTGGTTATTCCCAGCTCAATGCTTTACAAAAAATGCGATTTAAGCTTACAGATGTATCAGAAATCACATACGGGATATATTGGAGTACCACTTCAAATACACCAAGATACGATAGGTTAATTCTTAATGAAAATAGCCAATTGGTAAACGCTGATTGGAATTATGGTCCTCAGAAATGGTTAATGAATAGACTAAGCTTTCTCTCTAAAAAAGAAAGTAAGCTAAGTGATGTACTGCAATTCACAGTTGCTCATCAGTTTTTCGAAGAAAGTAGAAATGACCGAAGACTATTCAGTAATAGCTTGAGAGTTAGAACAGAAAATGTCAATGCCCTAAGTGCCAATTTAGATTTAAGAAAGGCCCTGACACAAACGGCAAAAGTTAGCTATGGAGCTGAAATTATAAGGAATGGGATCAGTAGTACTGGAGAGAGAATGAACATAGTAGATGGTACATTTACACCTACTAGCTCTAGATATCCTGACGGATCAGAATGGAATTCAGCTGGGGTATATTTTAATGTTTTAAATAAGTGGGACGAACAACACACCACTGAGGGTGGATTAAGATTTAATGCCGTGACTGCCAGCGGAGAATTTGACACCTCATCTTTCCCCTTACCTGTAAATTCTTTTGAGAACAATAATCAAGCAATTACGGGCTCTGTTTCTCACTCTATAAGTGTTAAAAATGGTGGTTTTGCATTCGTAGCTTCAACAGCCTTCAAGTCTCCAAACATAGACGACATATCAAAAGTATTTGATAGTAATCCAGGTTTTGTGATTATTCCAAATCCAAATTTGAAACCAGAATACGCTTATAATGGTGAGATAAATGGAAATTATTTGTTCTTCAAAAGACTTAGATTCTCAGGGTCTATATTCTACACTCACCTTACTAATGCATTTACCCCTGGATTAACTACATTAAATGGTCAAGACAGTTTTTTATACGATGGCGAAATGAGTAGAGTGCAGACGTTGCAGAACCAAGATGTTGCAACAGTCTACGGTAGTCAAGCCTCTGTTGTTCTTTCAATTACTTCAAAACTATCTTTTAAAAGCTCTTATACTTTTCTGAGAAGTGATGGCAGTGATGGAGAACCTGTAAGACACATAACTCCAAATTTTGGAGGATCAAGCCTTACCTATAAATCACGAAACACAACCTTAGTACTTTACACCCAGTACAATGAAAGGTTTGATTTTGAAGATTTTACAATTAATGAACGTGAGGATGAATTTCTATATACTAAAGACGAGCGAGGTTTGCCGTACTCCCCTGCTTGGTTTACAATCAACTTAAGAGGAGCTTTCCCTATAACGGATAAAATTAGAGGCACTGCTGCAATAGAGAACATCTTAGATAAACGCTACCGCCCTTATAGCTCCGGAATAACCGCACCAGGAAGGAACTTTATTCTATCCATAAGAGCAGAAATCTAGTCTCTCATCAATAGTATTTCTACCTTTTCATCTCTTAGCAATTTAAAAATCAAGAGTCTTGCTTTTAGTTTATTCATACCTCCATATGCTGTAAACCAAAATAGTTTCTTTTGGTTGGGAAAGTACTCATTTAAAAGTTTGTAATCCTTAAACTCTGACGATATGTAAGTGGTAGAACAAGATTTCAAGGAAGTCTGGATATTAGTAATAAATATGTCTAATTCGCTGGGATCTAAACCATTTAATCCTGAAGGCAAATAATAACTGGTATTAAAACCGGCATTTTGAAATGAAGTCAAAAGACAGATATCTTTTGCTTCCACAAGAACAGTATTAGGATTAATTTCAGTCACTTCACAAAGCTTTATTAGGCGTGATAGAGATTTGTTTACATTAGTTTCATTTAAATTTTTAAAATCAATCCATATTTTTATTTCCGGACCACTAGAAACGCTTTCGAAATATTCTTGTAGAGATAAGCCAGATCTTTGTTCCGGTGGATGATGAATGTCAAAATATTGTCTTTGACTATCATACACAACATCTAGCTCCACTCCAGGATATTTACCTGTAACCTCACTTAGTTTTTCTAACGAATTGACTTTGTGAAGCCATACTTTGTCTTTAAAAACAATTTGTAAAACTGAATCTGAAAAGAATACGGATGATAGCAGCAATATTGAAGCAATACAGCAAAACGCCACATACTTTCTCAAACCTCTGCTCAATTTTAATTAGACTAGATTAGAAGTACTACTTCTTCTTACCAGTATTGCTATCTGGCTTTGCAATGCTCTCACGCATGTCCGTATCAGCCTCAATGTTCTTCATTTTATAGTAATCCATTATTCCGAGATTACCACTTCGAAATGCTTCTGCCATAGCTTTTGGAATCTCAGCTTCTGCCAAAATTACCTCCGCCTTGGCTTCTTGAGCTTTAGCCTTCATTTCTTGCTCTTGTGCTACCGCCATTGCTCTACGTTCCTCAGCTTTTGCATTTGCTACTTTTAGATCCGCCTCTGCTTGATCAGTTTGTAATTCTGCACCAATATTTTTACCTATGTCTATATCTGCAATATCAATAGATAAAATTTCAAATGCAGTACCTGCATCTAGCCCTTTACTCAATACGGTTTTAGAGATAGTATCTGGATTTTCTAAAACGGCTTTGTGATTAGTGGCACTACCAATAGTCGTTACTATACCTTCACCTACCCTAGCGAGAATAGTGTCTTCTCCTGCACCACCCACTAACTGAGCTATGTTTGCCCTTACAGTTACTCTCGCCTTGGCTATGAGCTGGATGCCATCCTTTGCAACTGCTGCGACAGGTGGAGTATTAATCACACGAGGATTTACAGATAGCTGAACCGCATCAGCAACATCTCTTCCAGCCAAGTCAATTGCAGCTGCCATATTAAAGTCCAAAGGAATATTTGCCTTATCAGCAGAAATAAGAGCTTTCACCACATTATTTACATTACCTCCAGCCATGTAGTGAGTTTCTAGTTCATTGGACGAAACTGGAATACCTGCTTTATTTCCATTGATTAACGCGTTAACAATAAGTGATGGTGGAACCTTTCTTATTCGCATGAATATTAGCTGCATTACGCTTACACTTTTCCCAGATATAGAGACTTGAGCAGTAACCCATAAGCCTAAAGGAACAAAGTATAAAAAGACAAAGAGTAAGACTACTCCACCAATGATAAAAGGTAAAATTCCCATATTTAATTATGTATTTAGTTTCTTGATAATTATTCTATTCTGTACTTTTTTCACAACCTCCACATTTTCATTTGCTAATATGAAATCTCCTTCTGAATGCACTTCTATTTTCTGGCCATTTATCAGTGCGTGACCTGCTGGCCTAAGAGCACTAATCGTTTTTCCGGTGTCACCTATTTCTACTTGCCAAGTATGAGCTTTGGTTGCCTTACCATCAATTACATCTTTAATCGTGAAACGCTTCCAAGCATCATTTCTAAACGCTAGGATGATTGTAATTCCCAAGAAAAGAGCGGAAGCGAGTAAAGTTATATTTCCATAATAACTTCCATACTCTCTGTATGTGAATACCAATCCAGCTAACAAGAAGGACACTCCAATAAGTCCAACTATAAAACCAGGCGTTATAAATATCTCTATTAGGACTAGCCCTATTCCAAAAAGCAGTAAACCAATTATAAGAGACAATGTCATTTTTATTTAGTCACCGCTAAATTAGCCTAAAAAATAAGATAGCAGTCCATACAAATAGTATTTAAGACGAAATTCTTACTATTCCGTATAGGCTGACAATGGCAAACAACTGCAAACTAAATTTCTATCACCGTAAGTATTGTCTACTCTTCCGACAGATGGCCAAAATTTATAGGACTTAGTATGAGTGGTTGGATAAACTGCTTTCTCTCTTGAATAAGGTCTATCCCAAGAATCAGACATAACTAATCTAGCAGTATGAGGAGCGTTCTTCAAAACATTATTTTCTTTGTCCGCTTCACCATTCTCTATTTCAGCTATTTCCTGACGTATACTCAATAAAGCATCACAAAATCTGTCAATCTCTGCTTTACTTTCACTTTCTGTTGGCTCAATCATAAGAGTCCCTGGGATAGGAAAGCTAACAGTTGGTGCATGAAATCCATAATCAATTAATCTTTTTGCTATATCTTCCACTTGAATACCTGTTGTTTGTTTCAAAGGACGAGGATCTACAATCATTTCGTGAGCCACGGTTCCATTCTGACCAGTGTACATAACATCGTACCCCTCAGCCAATCTATGCTTCATATAATTTGCGTTCAGAATAGCCAATGAAGTAGCTTTCTTTAATCCATCTTTTCCCATCATTTTTATATATGCATAGCTGATAAGTAAAATACTTGCACTTCCAAAAGGAGTAGCACTTACGGCACTCATGCCTTTGTCGGCACTTACACCTTCAACGACACTGTGACTAGGCAAATACGGAGCTAGGTGCTCAGCGACACCAATAGGACCCATACCTGGACCACCCCCACCGTGAGGAATACAGAAAGTTTTGTGGAGGTTTAGGTGACAAACATCAGCTCCAATATTAGCTGGGTTGGTGTACCCAACTTGTGCATTCATATTGGCTCCGTCCATATAAACCTGGCCCCCATTTTCATGTATAATACCCGTAACTTCCTTTATCGTTTCTTCATAAACACCATTAGTACTTGGATAAGTAATCATGGCAGCAGCTAGTATATCTTTATGGAGCTGTGCTTTTTCTCTTAAGTCATTTAAATCAATGTATCCATTTGGATGGCACTTAATCACAACTACCTTCATTCCAGCCATAACGGCACTTGCAGGATTAGTTCCGTGGGCCGATTCAGGTATAAGAACGATATGTCGATTTGCTTGACCATTATCCAAAAAGTATTGACGTATAGTCATCAATCCAGCATATTCCCCTTGAGCACCAGCATTAGGTTGTAAACTAGTTCTATGAAAACCAGTAATCTCCGACAAATCACGCTCTAGTTCGTTCAACATCTGTGCATATCCTTCGACCTGATGTTTAGGTGCAAACGGATGAATGTTACCATAAGACTCCCAAGTGACTGGAATCATCTCAGTAGTTGCATTCAGTTTCATCGTGCAGCTACCCAATGCTATCATTGAGTGAGCTAAAGATAAGTCTTTATTCTCAAGATGCTTCAAATATCTTAACATCTCGTGCTCAGTATGGTAACTATTGAAGACAGGATGATCAAGAAAGCTAGAGGTTCTAGTTAAACCACTATCCCACATGGAAGATATTTCCTTCGTAAACGACACTTCTGAACCATTTGCCTTGGCAAATAGTGATACTAAATGCTCAATATCTCTTAATTCTGTAGTTTCATCAATGCTTAATCCTACGAAACCATTCGTGTACCTAACATTAATATTTTCGCTTTCTAAAACTGACTTAAGGCTTTCTTGCTCTTTGGAATCAAGCTGTATTGCTATTGTATCAAAAGCTGATGAATACTTAATTTCATAACCAATCCTTGTAAGGTTATTTTTTAAAATGCTAGTTAGTTGATTAACCTTAGTCGCAATACTTTTAAGTCTAGCTGGACCATGATAAACTGCATACATACCAGCCATTATAGCTAGTAATGCTTGAGCTGTACATATATTACTAGTGGCCTTATCCCTTTTGATATGTTGCTCTCTGGTTTGCAATGCCATTCTTAATGCATAATCGCCATTAGAGTCTTTTGAGACACCAATAATTCTTCCTGGCAACCTTCGCTTGTGTTCCACTTTTGTAGCATAGTAAGCAGCGTGGGGTCCACCATTCCCCATAGGGATACCAAATCTTTGTGTACTTCCGACTACTACTTCAGCACCCCATTCTCCAGGAGCTTTTAATAATGTCAAGGATAGTATATCTGCGGCTACCACAGTTTTAATGCCATGCTCCAAAGCATTAGCACACAACTCAGAATAGTCCTCTACACTTCCTGCACCATTTGGGTACTGAACAAAGAGTCCGAAATAATCTTCTGAAAAACTGGCTTCAAAAGGGTTCCCTTTTACCACTTCTATACCTAAGGGCTCTGCTCGTGTTTCTATGACCTCAATACTTTGTGGAAATGCTTTGTCCGAAACAAAAAACTTATTTCCAATATTCTTCTTTTTTGCTGAGAACAACATCGCCATACCCTCAGCTGCAGCAGTAGCCTCATCAAGTAAACTGGCATTTGCAAGTTCCATTCCAGTGAGATCTGACACCATTGTTTGGAAATTAAGTAATGCCTCTAATCTACCTTGTGCAATTTCTGCTTGATACGGAGTGTATTGTGTGTACCACCCCGGGTTTTCTAAGATATTCCTAAGAATAACTTTAGGAGTATGGGTTCCATAGTAGCCCATACCAATATAGCTTTTAGCAACTATATTCTTGTCTGCAATCTTCTTAAGTTTAGACAATAATTCTACTTCAGTAAGTGGCTTATCTAAATCGAGCTCCTTTTCGAGTCTAATCTCTGCAGGAATGGTCTGTGAGATGAGCTCTTCCATATTTTTGTAGCCCATCAATTGTAGCATTTCAGCCTCCTCTTGAGGTGATATACTATTGTGGCGGTCAGAAAAATTTTCTTTGTACATCTGAGTGTTTATTAAGGAACCACAAAGGTAGATTTTTATCTTATCTCAATAGTCCAAATGTGTACCATTAGTTAAAAAAAATGACGCGAATAAAACCAAGCTTTTAGTAGCATAATATTTGGACATTCAAGAATCAATTTTATATCAATTTCAAAATATTGTTTATCCTTGCCCATCAAGAATTTAACACATCATGATTTTAGAAATAACTAGAGTTATAAAGGAGCCCTTATTTACCAAAGACACAGTAGTATTTGGTTTATTAGTTATAGCCTTGGGGCTTGTATTTGTTACTAGTCATAGTGAGAAAACTTATTTCAAAACCTTTTATAAATATGTACCGGCCTTGTTTATGGCTTATCTAGTACCAGCAATTTTCACCACATTCGGTTGGATTGCTCCAGAATGGGAAACGCTAAGCGAGAGTGGAGAAATAATAAGTCATAAATCAAACCTTTACTACGTTGCAAGTAGATATTTACTTCCCGCTGCTTTGGTTTTAATGACTTTGAGTCTTGATTTGAAAGCAGTCTTTAATCTTGGCCCAAAGGCATTGATTATGTTTATTACCGGTACAATTGGAATTATCATTGGCGGTCCTCTAGCGGTTTTCATAGTCTCTATTATCTATCCTGACGCTGTAGGTGGTGTTGGACCTGATGCTGTATGGAGAGGATTATCTACGCTAGCTGGTAGTTGGATTGGTGGCGGTGCAAATCAAACTGCAATGCTTGAAATTTATGGGTATAATCAGAAGTTGTATGGAGGAATGGTCTTCGTAGATATAGTCGTTGCTAATATGTGGATGGCTCTTCTATTGATAGGTATTGGCAAGACAGAAAGAATAGACAAATGGTTAAAATCTGATACGAGTGCTATTGAAGAACTCAAGGCTAAAGTGACAAAATTTAGTAAACAAGTAGAGAGAAATCCAACAGTAATTGATTACATAAAATTAGCCGCAATTGGTTTTGGAGCAGTTGGCTTAGCACATTGGGCTGCAGACATACTCGGCCCATATTTCAGCAATTATACATCTTCCATAGCAAGTGCAACTTTGAGAAATACTTTCACATTTCTTGGTTCTAGTTTTTTCTGGATGATAAGCATAGCTACAGTCATAGCTATCATTCTTTCATTTACCAAAGCGAGAAATTTAGAAGGAGTTGGTGCTAGCAAAATAGGAGGAGTATTCATCTATATTCTTGTTGCCACCATAGGTATGAAAATGGACCTTACCATGATTTTTGACAACCTAGGTCTGGTTGTCATAGGTCTTATTTGGATGACAGTACATGCTCTGCTTCTTATTATGGTTGCCAAACTAATAAAGGCTCCTTATTTCTTCTTAGCCGTAGGCAGTCAGGCTAATGTGGGAGGAGCAGCTTCTGCCCCTATTGTAGCATCAGCATTTCATCCTTCTCTAGCTACTGTTGGTGTACTTCTGGCAGTATTTGGATATGCTGTTGGAACGGTTGGAGCAATTGCCTGCACATTATTGATGCAAACTGTTATTCCATAAGTGAAAAAAAAAGCTTAAACTTGTGAAGATATAGTATCATGAACGTGGTTAGAAGTCTGTCAGGTAATCAAAAAGGTTGCAGGGTTAGTTTTGCTCATGGACTATTAGAAAGACTATTTAGAAAATAATAAAACTAGTCAGGCAACGCTTTGGCATTTCACTGACTCCTTATAATAACTACTACTTAATTTAGGTAACATTAAATTTAACTCATGGCTACACAACAACAAGCAAGAACTCATTCTGGAATAGCTCAATATTCTGGTACGTGGGACAAAAAAACAGCTTTGCATTTACTGAGACGAGTGCATTGCGGCGTAAAATGGGAAGACATTGACCGATTTAGTAAGATGTCTATGAACGAGGCTATAAATAGAGTCTTGGATATAGATTACTCTATTCCATCTCCTCCAATCAACAACTATAGTGAGAGAAATCCAGATCCGAATGTTCCAGCAGGGCAAACTTGGATTAACGATTACAATGGGACATTTAATAATGCTCGAATGGGTTCTCTTAGGTCTTGGTGGTTTGGAGAAATATTAAACCATGATGATACGATAAGAGAAAAGATGGTCCTCTTTTGGCACAATCACTTTTCTACTCAAACTCAAGTTTATAACTGGGCAAATTTTGGATACAATTATGTTCAATTGCTAAGAAATGATTGCTTGAAAAACTTCAAGACTATGGTGAAAGATGTTACCCTTGATCCTGCTATGCTAGTTTTTCTGAATGGCGAGAGAAATACGAAAGTAGCTCCGGATGAAAATTATTCAAGAGAGTTACAGGAGCTTTTTACTTTAGGTAAAGGTCCTGAATCCCAATATACAGAATCTGATGTGATTGCTGGAGCAAAAGTATTGACTGGTTGGAGAGTAAATAAGTCTAATGGAAATGTTTATTTCGAAGCAAATAGACATGATGAAACTGACAAGCAATTTTCAGCGTTTTACAATAACACAGTAATCGCCGGAAAAAGTGGTACTCAAGGACCAGAGGAACTAGATGATTTACTAGATATGATTTTCGCTCAGCAAGAAGTTGCAAAACACATTGTAAGAAAACTATATAGATGGTTCATCTATTATGACATAGATGAGACTACCGAAAATAATGTTATCACTCCATTAGCAAATATTTTCAGAAATGGTAATTACGAAATAAAACCTGTACTTGAAGCATTATTAAGGAGTGAGCATTTTTATGATGTAGCTAATAGAGACGCTTTAATCAAAAATCCTGTAGATTTCACAGCAGGAATAATAAGGAACTTTGATGTAGAATTACCTGGAGCTAACGAGTACATTGGCCAGTACCAAAGCTGGGCTACACTTTACAACACGGCTAGAGGTCAACAAATGCAATTAGGAGATCCACCAAGTGTAGCTGGATGGCCTGCATATTACCAAATACCTCAGTACCACGAACTTTGGATAAATAGTGACACTTTACCTAGTAGGAATAAGATTACTGACGCAATGATTAGTTATGGTATAAATATAAGTGGGACTCGCTATAAGATTGATCCCATAAAGTATAATAAGAAACTGTCTAACCCAGGAAATCCAAATGACGTAATCGACGACATGTTATTACACCTTCATACACTTGAGGTTGACCAAGCACAAAAAGACTATATGAAATCTATTCTATTAGGTGGTCAAATAAATGATAGTTATTGGACCAATGCTTGGCAAAATCACATAAATTATCCTAACAGTGAAACCAAAGCTACTGTTGTTTCTAGTAGACTTGCTTTCTTAATTAAATATTTAATGAATTTAGCTGAATTCCAATTATCATAAACACTTAACTACGACACAACGATGAAAAGAAGAGATTTTTTAAAACGAGTAGCTCCAATGTCGCTTTTACCATTTGCGATGAATGGACAACCAATACGTGCTTATGGTAAACTATTAGGCTCTGATGCTGAAGATTTTACCAATACTGACAACGTCTTGGTACTAATACAATTAAATGGTGGAAATGACGGATTAAACACGCTTATTCCACTTGATCAATATTCAAACTTAACTAAGGCAAGACCTGATGTAATACTACCAGAGAATAAAGTACTTGAATTGAACGGAATTGAGGGAACTGGTATACACCCATCTATGTCAAAGATGAAAAACATGTACGATGAAGGTAAACTTCACATACTTCAATCAGTAGGTTACCCTAACCAAAACTATTCTCACTTCAGAAGTACCGATATTTGGATGACTGGAGCGGATTCTGATGAAGTATTAGAAAGTGGTTGGATTGGAAGATACCTATCTGAGGAATGGCCAAATTTTCCTAATGGATTCCCTAATGAAGATATGGAAGATCCTTTAGCTATCCAAATAGGCTCTGTAGTCTCTCAAGTTTGTCAAGGAGTTGCAGTTAATATGGGATTTGCTGTATCTAATCCAACTAATTACTATCAATTACTTTCAGGTAAATATCCTGAAGCTCCAGACACATGGGCTGGGAAAGAGTTGGACTACGTTCGTACTGTTGCTCGTCAGACCAATGAATACTCTGTAAAAATAAAGGCTGCGGCAGAAAAGGCTACAAATCTTTCAACTCTTTACCCGGAGGGTAATAGACTAGCCGACCAATTGAAAATAGTTGCTCAGCTAATCGCAGGGGGACTTAAAACAAGAGTTTTTGTTGTTTCATTGGGCGGATTTGATACCCATGCAAACCAAGTAGATCCAGTAGATAGCAATGAGACAGGAAACCACGCATTTTTATTGGAAACAGTTTCTGAAGCTATAAACGCATTCCAAGATGATATAGAAAAACTTGGTATTGACGAAAGGGTTCTTGGAATGACTTTTAGTGAGTTTGGACGAAGAATAATAAGTAATGCGAGTACGGGTACTGATCACGGTAGCTCTGCACCACTCTTTATGTTTGGCAATAAGGTAAAGTCAGGAATAACAGGTGTAAATCCAACTATTCCAGATAATGCTACTGCAAAAGATAATCTTGCGATGCAAACAGACTTTAGATCAATCTATAGTACTATTCTAAGGGATTGGTTCTGTCTAGATGAAGCAACTACGGATAATGTATTGCTTCACAATTTTGACAAACTTGATTTACTCCAAGACACTTGTCAAACAACTAGTGCTCAGCATTTAAAGAATCAAAGAGCTGGAGATGCGTATGTAACTAATTACCCTAATCCATTTGGAGACCATACCACTATCAAGTATTTCTCTGATGGAAGTTTGGTTAACATATCCATAGTCAATACACAAGGACAAATAGTTCGATCGGTTGTAAACTCAGAAATACCAAGAGGTACACACGAGGTCATGTTAGATGCTACTGGATTGCCTTCAGGCACTTACTATTGTCAATATCAAAGCGGTATGACAAATCAAACTAGAAGTTTATTGAAAATTAGATAATCTAACAGTTTAATAGAATTAGAAAAGTCTTGGAGTAATGCTTCAAGACTTTTTTTTGAACGTTTATATAGCACCTCCTTCCTACTTAGATAGTCTAAAATGGGGAGTCAAATTTTGCAAAGTCAATTGCATCTTTATCCTTTTCTGACAAAATAGGCTTAGTTATTCCCCAATCAATACCTAAAGCAGAAGAGTTCCATAAAATTGCTCCTTCAGACTCTTTATTATAGTAATTGGTGCACTTATATGTGAAGATTGTATCATCGTCCAATGTAACAAATCCGTGTGCAAATCCAGGAGGCACATACATTATGGTTTTGTTATTCTCATTTAACTCCACTGCTATATGTTGTCCATATGTAACTGATGATTTACGAATATCTACTGCAACATCAACTACTGCACCTTTTATAACTCGAACCAATTTTCCTTGAGCATACTCTCCAGTTTGAAAATGAAGTCCTCTCAAAATTCCCTTAGCACTTAGTGACTGATTATCTTGTACAAAATCATCATTCACACCAAATTCACTCAATTTATCTAATCTGTAACTTTCAAAAAAATGTCCACGTCCATCACCAAATACGGTAGGCTCAATAATGATAACTCCTTCTAGATGCGTCTTATTAATCTTCATTCGCTGTTACAATGGTAAAAAAACTTACCAATTGTTTAAAATTGTTTCGATATTACTTCTATCAATTGGCACTAAAACCCCGAAATTTGATTTCTTAAATATTTACTTTAATAATGTCCGAACCAACTTACCTAAATTCTCTAAATCCAGAACAAAAAACTGCAGTTTTACAAACTGAAGGCCCTGTGATGATAATTGCAGGAGCAGGATCTGGTAAGACTCGGGTATTGACTTATAGAATAGCACACCTCATAGCATCTGGTATAGACTCATTCAATATACTAAGCTTAACATTTACAAACAAAGCTGCTAAGGAAATGCGTCATAGGATAGAGTCTTTAGTTGGTTCAGAAGCTAGGAATATCTGGATGGGTACTTTTCACTCTATTTTTGCTAAGATTCTGAGAATAGAAGCTTCTCGAATTGGTTATCCCAGTAATTTCACAATCTACGACAGTGATGATAGTAAAAGCTTGATTAAGTCGATTGTAAAAGAGATGAATTTGGATGACAAGGTGTATAAACCAAACTATGTGTTATCCAGAATCAGTCATGCAAAAAACAACCTGATTCAAGCTCACGTATACCAACGCTCATCTGAATTAATATCCTATGATGAAACATCAGGAAGGGGGAAAATAATTGAAATCTACCTTGAATATTCTAAGAGATGTTTTAAAGCTGGGGCAATGGACTTTGACGACCTACTACTCAATACCTTTAAACTCCTCAATAACTTTCCAGATGTATTAAACAAATATCAGCATAAGTTTAAATACGTTATGGTAGACGAGTATCAAGATACAAATCACTGTCAGTATATGATTGTAAAAAAACTAGCTAGTGTATTTGAAAATATTTGCGTAGTTGGGGATGATGCTCAAAGTATCTATTCGTTCAGAGGTGCCACGATCAAAAACATACTAAACTTTGAAAAGGACTACCCAGACCTTAAAGTGTATAAACTAGAGCAAAATTATAGATCAAGTGATACCATAGTAAATGCTGCCAATAGCGTTATATCAAAGAATAAGGACCAGCTTGAAAAAAAGGTATGGACTGACAATCAAGAAGGTAATAAAATCAAAGTTTTTAGAGCTGTAACTGACAATGAAGAGGGTAAATTAATCGCTCAAGACATTTTTGAAAGCAAAATGACTGAGCAACGTCTAAACAGCGATTACGCTGTTTTATACAGGACAAATTCTCAGTCTAGAAGTTTAGAAGAGGCTTTAAGAAAGCTTAACATTCCTTACAAAATATACGGAGGGATGAGCTTTTATCAACGCAAAGAAATAAAAGATCTAATTGCTTATCTCAGATTGGTCATAAATCCGTTAGATGAACAAGCACTAAAACGGGTCATTAACTACCCAGCTCGTGGAATTGGTAAAACTTCTTTAGAGAGAGTTATTGTAGCGGCTTCTGAAGAAGATAAAAGCTTGTGGGAGGTGATTTCTAATGCAAATCATTATCCGCAGCTGAAGACAAGTATACCAAAGTTTAGAGATTTTGTGAATATGATTAAGAGTTTTCAAATACTTGGTGAAACTCAAAACGCATATGATATAGCTATGAACGTGGCAAGATCTACAAAGATCCTCAAAGTTCTAAATGAAGATAAGACAATTGAAGGTATAAGCAAATATGAGAACCTAGTAGAACTTTTAAACGGTATAAAAGAGTTTGTAGAAGATGACACAAACGAAGCAGAAAAAGATTTAGGTAGTTACCTGCAAGATATTGCTCTTCTCACGGATGCTGACAGAGACAACGATGATACGGATAAGGTGTCTCTAATGACTATTCATCAGTCAAAAGGTTTAGAGTTCAAAAAGGTTTTTGTAGCTGGATTAGAAGAAAACCTTTTCCCTTCTCAAATGAGTCTAGGATCTAGATCTGATTTAGAAGAAGAAAGAAGATTGTTTTATGTAGCAATAACAAGAGCAGAAGAAGAACTGGTGCTTTCGTTTGCTACTTCTAGATTTCGTTTCGGGACACTACTTCCTTGTGAGCCAAGTAGATTTATTGACGAAATTGACAACCAGTACTTAGAACTAGATAGGAGAACACTTTCTAGAGAGAAACGGACTATTGGAAGGGAACAATCAGTGAATTTGCCTTTTGGTCAAAAATCTTCAGGACTCAAAAGAACTATTGCTAAGCAAGTAAAACCTAAAATAGTGAGACCTCCTGTAATCTCAAATTTCGAACCTTCAGACATGTCTGATATAGCTATTGATATGACAATTGAACACCAACGATTTGGAAAAGGCATAGTCACTAAATTAGATGATGATACCGAATCAAGAAAGGCTACCATAAAATTCGAAGACTTTGGTGAAAAAACATTGGTATTGAAATTTGCTAAGCTGAGAAAAGTTTAGTCTTCTTTTTGAGAATGAGTATTAGTATTACGCTGCTAGTCCTCATTTAATTTTACTAAATTTGTTAAGATAACAGTAAGAAACTGTGGCTAGTTTAAAGAAAATAATAAATCAAAACACACCTCGTTCTTTCATTTTAGCAATTGACTTACTAATTGCATTATTCTCTTTTGGATTTGCAAACTTGGTCGCAGAGGCAATCACCTTACAGGATATTATTTTTACTGATACAGTAGTAGCGATTGTATTTGTTGCAAGCTTGCGTTTGGTTGGATTCTTAGCAACTCAGTCTTACACTGATATTATAAGATATACCAGTACACAAGATGCAGTTCGTATATTTTTTGCAGTAGCAATTAGTACCTTTTTACTTCTTGTCTTTGAGGGTTCATACTTCTACTTCACAACACTTAATTAAGCCAGTAGTAATAATTATCGATGCTTTTATGCTGGTGTTTTTTTATCCGCATTTAGTATAGTATTTAAACTACTCTACAAACAATATGCTGGTACATTTACAAATACTTTAGGAAAAGAAGTTATCATCTATGGTGCTGGAGAAGCCGGTGTTATAGTAAAACGCTCTTTAGAACAAAATACTAATGACCCTAAGCGAATTATCGCATTCTTAGACGATAATAAGAAACTACATAGTAAATCAGTGGAGGGAGTTAAGATTTTCAATCCTCAAGATGATTTAAACAAAATTGTGAAAAACCGGCACAATACTGAATTAGTTCTAGCTATTAAGAATAGCTCTCCTATTCGGAAGAAAAGAATAATTGAGACCTGTTTAAACTATAACATAGCTATAAAAACTATACCGCCAGTAAGTGCTTGGATTACTGGAGAATTCAATCCAAAAAGTATAAAATCAGTCCGGATTGAAGATCTTTTAGAAAGAGAACCAATTGTTCTGAACAAAAATAAAATTCAAAGTGAGCTCAAAAATCAGACAATTCTTATCACCGGGGCTGCAGGTTCTATTGGGAGTTAAATAGTACGTCAATGCTTGAGGTTTGATCCTAAAAAAATTATTCTATAAGATCAAGGAGAAACTCCTCTTTACGAAATTGGCAATGAATTAGCTACTTATAAAACTATTGAAATAGCCATTGCCAGCGTTTGTAACGCTCAAAGAAGGGAAAAAATATTTGATTTTTATAGACCCAGCTATGTTTTCCGTGCTGCTGCATACAAACACGTACCTTTAATGGCAGATAATCCATATGAAGCTATAAACACGAATGTATTTGGGACTCAAACAATAGCTAATTTAGCCTCAAATTATAATTTTAAGAAATTTGTTTTTGTAAGTACTGATAAAGCTGTAAATCCTACAAACATTATGGGTGCATCTAAACGTGTAGCGGAAATATATGTCCAATCACTAAATGCAAAACTTTCACTCGTATCAGAGAACCATACCAAGTTTGTAACCACTCGATTTGGAAATGTATTAAGCAGCAATGGCTCTGTAATCCCATTGTTTTCTAGACAAATAGAAAATGGAGGACCAGTAACAGTAACTCATAGAGATATCACTAGGTATTTTATGACGATTCCCGAAGCGTGCCAACTTGTATTGGAAGCTGGAGTTATGGGACGAGGAGGTGAAATCTACATATTTGATATGGGTGAAGCAGTTAAAATAGTGGACTTAGCTAGAAAAATGATACGATTATCTGGACTTGAAGTTGGGAAAGATATTGACATCGAATTCACTAGGCTTAGACCAGGTAAGAAACTTAAGGAGGAACTTTTAGGGAATAAAGAAAATACGATAAGAACACATAATCCTAAAATAATGGTTGCTCAAGTTCCGGAATACAACTATTTAGAAATCAATGGCTTAATTGATGAACTATGTGGCAAAAAAGATAATCTCAAAAATAAATATTTGGTGAAGACTTTGAAGAGAATTGTTCCTGAGTATATAAGTAATAACTCGATATACGAAGAGTTGGATTCGAAAATCATTAAATAACCAAGCATAAAAAAAGACCCAATAGTAATTGAGTCTCTCTTAATTTATTTCACTTATGCTGTTTTATCTGAGATCTATCTCGATTACTCCAGGTTTATCTTTAGAGTTGAACTTAAAATATCCATCGTTTATTGGCAAGTTTGGATTGAACTTTTGGATAACGTAAGTCGTAATAATTCCATTCTTACTAAATACTGACATCTCTTTAATCTTATTGGCTTTGTTATCTATTCCTAGTTTTACTTTAAAGTATCCCTTATTCTTATCATTTGGTGTCAATTCCACTACATCAAGCGTAGTAACCCCATTGGTTACTTGACCAGCATATTTATGTTGGAATCCCTTTTCATAGATCGTAAATAGCTCTGAAGGATTAATATCCATAGCCTTTGCATCAAACTTTGATATTTGAACTTCATTCGCATCCTCTAAATAAGTCCAAATAGTCTTGCCATCGCAAAATATTTCTTGACCTGACATATTTATACGGAACTTTTTTCCTTTCTGATAAAGTACTCCGGATTGTTTTACAGTGGCGTTTGACTGCTTATTCGTAATATTTACAGTAAAATCCGCTTTGATCGATTTGTAGGCTTTATAAGTCTTACTAAGTTCATTTAGAATCTTAGTGCTCCTGTTATCTTGCGATCCTGAAAAGGAAGCAAGTGGCAATGCAGTGATTAGACAAAAAAGTGTTAATGCAGTTAATGCTTTCTTCATTCTATTGTGTTTGTTCTAATGAAGGTTATTCAAATACTGTTCCAAAGCATACTCATCTGGTAACAAAACAGATCTGGCCTTACTTCCTTCAAAAGGGCCCACAATATTAGCTGCTTCCAATTGATCTATCAAGCGTCCTGCTCGATTGTACCCTACTTTTAGTTTTCGTTGAATCAAACTAGTACTGCCAGATTGATGCATGACTACGACTCTTGCTGCATCTTCAAACAAAGCATCACGATCATTTGGGTCAAATTCGCCAGCTTCACTATCATTTTCTTCTCGCACTTCAGGCAATATATGTGCATCAGGGAAGCCTCTCTGGTTTCCAATAAATGCAGTAATTTCGTCTACTTCAGGTGTATCAACAAATGGACACTGGAGACGTACCAATTCACTCCCTGTAGAGTACAGCATATCTCCTTTCCCAATTAATTGATCCGCTCCGTTCCCATCTAAAATAGTCCTTGAATCAATTTTACTACTTACTCTAAAAGCAATCCTTGCAGGAAAATTAGCCTTGATAGTACCTGTGATGATATTTACTGAAGGTCTCTGAGTGGCTAAAATAAGGTGAATTCCGATAGCTCTAGCGAGCTGTGCCAGCCTTCCAATAGGATGTTCTACTTCTTTACCAGAAGTCATTATTAGATCTGCGACCTCGTCAATAACCACTACGATATATGGTAGATACTTATGCCCATCATTTGGATTTAGTTTTCTCGAAATAAACTTAGCATTATACTCCTTAATGTTCCTTACTAAAGCACTTTGAAGTAACTTATACCTATCATCCATCTCAACACATAGAGAGTTGAGTGTGGTTATTACTTGTTTATTGTCAGTTATTATAGCATCCCCTTCACCAGGTAATTTTGCCAAGTAATGTCTCTCGATAGTTTGAAATAGCGTTAGTTCTACTTTCTTAGGGTCTACCATAACGAACTTAAGCTCAGAAGGATGTTTTCTATACAATAGACTGACAATTATTGCATTCAGTCCTACTGATTTACCTTGTCCAGTAGCACCAGCCATAAGCAGGTGTGGCATTTTTGCCAGATCAGCAACAAAAACCTCATTTGCAATTGTTTTACCTAAACATACCGGAAGTGCGGCCTTTGAGTTCTTGTACTTTGCACTATTTATAACAGAGTACATACTAACAATTTCAGGTTTTTTATTTGGCACCTCAATCCCTATGGTACCCTTGCCCGGTATGGGAGCTATGATTCTAATTCCAAGAGCCGCTAAACTAAGAGCTATATCATCTTCAAGGTTTTTAATTTTGGAAATTCGTACTCCTTTCTCAGGGACTATTTCAAATAAAGTAACTGTCGGACCAATCGTCGCTTTTATACTTGCGATTCCAATCTTATAGTTACTAAGTGTTTGAACAATTAAGTTCTTACTTTTTTCTAAGTCTTCTTTGGAAACTTCAGTCTTATTGCCAGCTTCATAGTTATTCAGAAAATCTACTTTAGGAAACTTGTAGTCTCTTAGCTCTAGCCTTGGGTCAAATGGCTCATCTATGCTGTAGTGTTCTTTTACTATTTTCTTATCTACCTTTTCTTCTTCAACCTCCTCAACCACTTCAAGTTGTAAATCTTCTTCAGGATTATCCCCTACATGTTCTGTTTCTGATTCATCGATCAATGTTGATTCCACAGATAATTCTAGACCTGAATCAGGTTCTTGCTCTAGCTCAGGCTCACTTATTTCATCTTTATTTAAATCAACTTGAGTTGGAAGTTCAATCTGATCCTTTTCAAATAGTGAATCTTCAGTCCCAAAAGCTGGTTTGGACTCAATCTCTGAATCGCTATTCCCTTTGCTTGTCTTGAGCATTTTTTTATTTCGAATGCTCTCCAATACATCAATACTAAATGCAACGTAAAGGAATAAGACAGTAACCAACGCTAAAACGAGAACCATTCCTATAGTCCCGATCAAAGACTTTGAAAAAAGGAAAACACCATAACCCAATAATCCACTGAATAGAGAAACTGAGGCTGGAAATATCAATGCACAAACAAGTGAGACCCATAATGCAGAAACTAATAATTTACTTACCGTTTTCGGTCTTATAATAAATGCTCCCTTGAAGTACAATCCATAACCAAGTATAAAAAAAATGGGATACAAGAAAAATGACCCTAACCCAAAACCATTATATATGAACAAATGAGCAAAAAAAGCTCCTAGTTTTCCCATGAAGTTTTGAGGAAGATTATTTCTAAAATTGAACAATAAGTCCGAAACCCCTGCACTCAATATGCTTTGATCTGTCCTCCAAGAAAATAGATAACTCACTGATGCCAATAGAACGAAAACAGAGAAAAGCATAAATACACCTCCCAATACCTTAAATATCAGAACATTATCTCTTTTTTCTTTCGACTTTTTGGTTTTGGTCTTTTTTGATGGTTTTCTTTTGAATATTGACATTCGAATAATCATTCGAAATTACCCCTCACTACTACAAAAGATTTTCTACTTTTTTAACACTTACAAAGATGTGTAGCATATAGTATAGCCAGTGTTTATCTCAATAGTTCCACTATCCCTTCCTTGATTCTAGGAGTATTGTCACAATTAAACTTATACTTTAGAACGTAGAAGTAGGTAGAAGCCGGCAGATCATCTCCTAAATTATCTTCTTTTCCGTTCCAGCCAATCAAAGGGTCAGAAGTCCTAAAAACCCTTTCTCCATACCTATTGAAAATAGATAAATCGTAAGATGAGTGATTAACAATATCAAAAATAAATTCGTCATTCCTACTATCATCGTCTGGGGTAAAGACGTTATAAGGGATTAAATCTCTAAAATAGCTGGATTCTACATCCATTTCTGTTGTATCTATACATCCATTCACATCTACCACTATAAGAGTAACAACAAAAGTCCCACTATCTCTGCCATATGAATGAGATGGACTACTGTCCTCAGAAGTATTTCGTTTGCCACTTGATGGTTGGCCAAAATTCCAAGAATAGTTTACCGCATTTACTGAAGAATCAATAAATAAGTACTCATTGCATTGGCCATTCTCTTCAACCCCAAATAAGGCTAAGACTTCATTGACCGTAACAGTATTCTCTGCCGAATCAAAACATTCTCGTTCGTATGCACCTTCTGCTATATACGTTGGCGTATACTCAATTTCATATTGTCCGGCTTTTTCAAAGGTGAATTCATAATCACCATCCGTTATATTATAATGATCATCTATACGCCATCTGTGCGAAATGTATATAGAATCTGAGGTATGCTCAAGAATAACTTTCTGACCTACACAAATTGGTTCTTTCACATTGAAACTTGCCTGAGGAACAGGTAGCACTACCACTTTGATTAGAGCATCTCCTGATGCTGTATCCGGAAAAGTAGCCGAGCAAGTATACGTATTCCCGGCACTTGCATTCACAAAACTGTCACTCCCTTCCAACCTAATGTAATATGTACCTGGTTGGTTGTAGGTAAAGTGGATTATTGTGTCTGTTTGGGTTGATATCAGGGTATTATTCTGATCTCCCAAATACCAATTATATGCAGATACTAGTTTGCTATTACTCTGAAAAGAAGCGGTAAATGGTACACAGCCAACTGAATCGGAGATTAATTCAAAAAAGGGTTCAGGTCCTTTTAAGTAAATAGGAATTTCAGCTGTATCCTTACATCCTGCTTCCGTCTCAACAGCTAGCGTAACAATAAAAGCTCCATTACTCGAATAATAATGAAATGGATCTTCTAAAAAACTCGGAGTGGTGTTATCTCCAAAGTCCCAGAAATATTCAATAGTCGTATCTACTGAATTGGGAAAACTGAAGTATGATGAATCAAAAAACTGAATAATCTGATCACACAGGTATTGATCACTATTATCTTGCATTGCGGCAATTATGTTTCCGACTAAAACCTGACTATACGCGGTATCCCTGCATCCGTTTTTATCGACTGACGCAAGTCTTACATCAAACACACCTATACTATCATAACTTACAATCGGCCACTTCCCAAGGCTCTGAAAACCATTGCCATAGTCAAAATCCCATGTAACAGTCTCTGGTGTTAATGGATTATTCCAATGATCATTTAAATCGCCATAGTATCTAACTGAATCTCTGAATATTACTTTCTGGTTTATACAAATTATTGGTTCGTGATCTATTGAATTATGGTACCCATATGTATTCCTATACTCTTGTTTCACATAACAGCCGTTGCTATCCTCTAAAATTCCAGTCACTTTCCCATTTACCTCTTCCGTAAAAATGTGGCTTACAGGATTTAATATACCGTTAAGCGTATCTATTTCGAAAACACTCCCATCCGTCCATCTGTATTTGAAATAACGTAATTTACTTTCTTGTTCTCCATCGTAGCTTATAGCGAGCTTAACAGGAAGACAGATCGAATCTTTATTAAATACTAATTCTGGTTCTGGTTCTGGAAACAACTGGAACCAATTATGAAACCAGGTAGTATCTCGACATACATTATATGGCTCAAAACTATAGTCAGAAGTATCTGGGGAATGATAAACCTTGCTCGATCCAATTGTATGAGCAAACCCCACCGTTACCCATCCTAGGGAATCTGCAACACTATAATATGTTTGACTTCTCAATGGAGTAAATAGAGTGTCATCAGATAGACTATCGACACAAATTTCGAAATCACCATAACAAGCATTCACAGAAAAATTGACAGCGTATTCTCCTTTAAATCCCAAGCAAGGACGATTCAATTGATGGGTATAAACTAATTCAGATGGATCTATTATTGAAGCTGAATCTATGTACTCATCACTACAACCCGAAACAAGATCTGTAGCTAAAAGTCTGATTTCGTAGCAGCCTGGAATTTCATAAAAGTGCCTTGAATGAGTATCACTATCCGTATTACAGTTATTTCGCCAACCATTGCAATTGGCTATTACGTTTGAATCATTGAACTCCCAAGTGTAAACAGGGTTTGCTTCAGGATGAACTTTTGAAGTATTAAACGTATATACCGTGTCTTGTGGAACACATTGATTCTTATTTAAAATTAGGAATTGTGGTGCAACACCTCTAGAATCTAATTTAAAAAATCTACTATATCTTGTGCAATTGCCCACCTTCATTTCTAAACGCATAAAATAATACCCTGGGCATGGTACAGATAGGTTGTCAACGATGCCAAATCCGGCATTAGCAATAAAAGCTGTGTCCTCATCATATATCTGCCAAGTATACTTAGCTCCTGATAACAGAGTATGACGAACGTTAAAGGTGTTTGGGTAACATACTACTGTATCTGAAACTTCGGGTTCAACTTTAAAATCATAGAGATTTACGGCTAGGACCCGTGAAAACGTAGACACACACCCATTCTTTAATTTCACGGAAAGCACTGCTCTATAAGTACCGGAGGCACCATAAGTATGGCATACTCTACCCCATTCATTGTCTTGAGTATTCCCATCTCCAAAATCCCAATTGAAACTTTCTATATCTGCTCTTTGTAAAGTTGAATCATTTGTAAAACAAACTACTTGACTGTCACAAGCAGCAGGTTGTCTTCGATATGTAAATCTAGGCTTGTAATCGTCTAAAATATAGATATCCTCTTGCCACTTGTCTTCGCAACCCTTATCATTCTGAACTTCTACAATGATGGTATATGGAGAAGTACTAGATTTTGGATAGCTTGAGTAGCAAGTTATTGGATTACTACCTGGAAAACTTGAGCTAGTTTGAGCTCCATCTCCCCATAATATTAATCTAGAAGAATAACCAGTGGTGGTGCTCCCCATAGTGCTCTTGTCCTCCAAGCAAACATCCTGGCTGTACAAACAAAATTCATTAGTATCTAATGAAAAGTCTGCACTAGGCAAGTCATGGACAGTAATTGTCTTAGTAGAAGACTGTGATCCTCCACCAGAGAATGTAACAGTTAAACTTATTATTTTTGTGCCAACTGAGCTAAATATGTGTGATGGATTTTTTTGGGTGCTCGAAGTATTATCACCTAAATCCCAGGTATATGAAGTAGCTGTTCCTATCACCACTGCTTCAAACGATATAAGTTCATTTAGACATACTTCATCATCCGAAGAAATATTCGCAGATTGACTGAAAACCAAATGATTAGTTGTCAGAAAAACAATACATATGAGTAATCTAGTTATCAGCTTTTCGAAAATAACTAAATCAGTTTTGATTATGTAGTAGATCTAGACTTATTACAGAAACTTGAAGTTTCTGCCCACGTATTTAGCTGTATGATCTAGTTCTTCCTCTATTCTAAGTAATTGATTATACTTAGCCATTCGATCACTACGAGAAGCTGAACCAGTCTTAATCAAACCACTATTCATAGCAACAGCTAAATCAGCAATCGTAGCATCTTCAGTCTCCCCACTTCTATGTGAAATGATGTTTGTGTAGCTGTGTTGTGTTGCTAGATTTATAGCATCAATAGTTTCAGTTAATGTTCCTATTTGATTAACCTTAATTAAAATTGAATTTGCAATATTCTCATCTATGCCTCGCTGTAATCTATCAACATTAGTTACGAATAAATCATCTCCTACCAACTGTACCTTGTCTCCAATTTGTTCGGTTAAATACTTCCAGCCTTTCCAATCATCTTCATCTAGACCGTCTTCGATACTCAAAATAGGATATTTCTCAGTCCAGCTTTTCCAATAGTCTGCCATCTCCTGACTACTCAGTTCTCGACCATCAGACTTACTGAAGGTATATAATCCAGTTTCTTTGTTGTAAAATTCGGATGTAGCAGCATCCATAGCAATATATATTTCTTCGCCTGGCTTGTATCCTGCTGCTTCTATTGCTTGTAAAACAGTTTCAATAGCTTCCTCATTACTTTTAATGTTCGGAGCAAAACCTCCCTCATCTCCTACATTGGTGCTGTAGCCTTTTTTACTGAGCACTTTTTTCAAATGATGAAAAGTCTCAACACCCATTTTCAAGGCTTCACTAAATGTATCTGCCCCAACAGGCATAATCATAAATTCCTGAAAATCAATAGAGTTATCCGCGTGACTTCCTCCGTTAATGATATTCATCATAGGAATAGGAAGTGTGCATGCGTTCACTCCTCCAAGATATCTATATAACGGAGGAGTGAACGCATGC
>CBFHGJ010000016.1:0-55855 GCA_965655315.1 Bacteroidia bacterium | reverse complement strand
AGAATCAATGGTATACGTACCACTGAGCTGTGCCATCGCAGATCCTGCAAAAAACAGGGAGCCCAATACAGCCAGCATTTTTAATTTGAAAAGCCAATTTCGTTTGTAATTTTTTTTCATACGCTAAAGATTGTTTTACGTTCTTAAATTTAAGTGCATCAAAATTATATAAAAAACCGAAACAGCAATGCCTCAATGTTAAATAATTGCTAAATATTACTTGTAATAACAATATATCGACTTTGCAAAACTTCTGTGCTATCCGTTTTGCTGTTGAAATCATCATTTTTCCAATGATCCAGAAAGATAGTTTTCTCACTTTTAATTAATGGCAGTACTTTTTCTAAGTAATTTTTACTCTTCCTACCTCCAACTAGAAGCACATCCACCGAAAGTGTATCAGAAATATACTCTTGAACATAGTCTAGGAATAAATAACTCTTAGATCTGTGCCATAAGATCCCGTTTCCTTCAAATTGAACGTCTCCTATTCCCTGCTTGCTTTTAGATAACCCCAAAGGAATCATCTTAAACTCTTTATCTATTCTGGCATTTATAGCATATGATTCCAATATAAAATCATACGTATTGGATTGCTTGTAGCTTGAAGAGCTTGCCAAAACTGTCAACTTTTCCTGACTTTTTAACCCAACTAAGGTTTGGTTCCTGACATGAAAAACAACGACCTCGTCTTTATTCAGGTTATTTTCATACCTCAAGTCATAAATCAAGAATAGAATCACGCTTCCAATCACAAACCACCAACCTCGGACCACCTTAAACTTGAGTGTAATCGTGATGATTATGACAAAACAATAAAGCAAAATCATCTGAGCAAATGATATATGAACCTCATCAAAAAAAGCATAAGGTATATCTTGGATAACGTGCACTACCCGAGAAACAAACTCGATATAAACACTTGCTAGATTCGAAAATGCTTCTGACAAAATATCTGAAAAAATACTTACACCGATAGCTAAAAGTGAGCAGTAAAGAATTACCGTAATGCAGGGAATAACGATAAGATTAGAAATGAAAAATAGATTTGGATACTGATGAAAGTAATATAACCCTAAAGGAAAAGTAGTAATCTGTGCTGCAACACTAACTGCAAACAGAGAAGCTACTTTGTCTTGTAACCAAGATTTGGCGGGTATCCAAGAACGAAAGATGTCTTTGTAGTAAACAATACCTAAAACAGCTAAGTAAGAAAACTGAAACCCTACCTGGAACAAATTACAAGGGTCAATGACCAACAACAAAAATGCTGATAAAGCTAATGTGTTATAAATATTTGACTGCCTGTTAAAGGCTTTTGCCACGACAACCGTGCTGAACATAATAGTAGCTCTGCTAACCGAAGGAGCAAAGCCAGTTAGCAAACAATAGAAAAATAGGCATAGAATGATAATTATAGATTTAAAAATCCGTACCCGACCCGCACTTTTGCTTACCCCAAGAATTAGGTTTAAAAGTAAAAAGATAATACCCACATGCAGTCCTGAAACTGCCAGGACGTGAATAGTGCCAGTACGTGAAAATGCTTTTAACCATTCCTTATTTAGATCGTCCTTGTATCCAAACACTAGTGCTTCGGCAACACCACGTATATCTTGGTTTGGGAAAAGAGTAATAAATCGTTGTTTCAAATAGTCGCGAATCTCATAGCTAAATTGCAAGATGAGAGATATCTTGTTAGAACCTAGAAATGCCCAAGATGTAGAATCTACAAACTCCTGATGATAAATATTTTGATTCGCATAGTACTGCTTAAAATCAAACTGATATGGGTTTTTTGGCTCACTGATGGATGATATGGATTTCCCAAGCACCAAATAGTCACCATACTTGATTCTATTGCTCAAACTACTCTTAGCAAAATACAATTGTGCTTTCCCCTTTACTGAAAGCACCTCAGATACTCCTTGTAATTGGCAAAGCTCTACTGCACAACAGACAGATTTCTGTTTTTGCTCTGGTTGGTTAATTACTCTGACCACCAATTCTCCTTCTTTATCTTGAAAATTGGAATAATGTGAGGCATAGTTCTCTTCATTATGAAAACTAGTAATAATTAACCCTAACAAAAAGTATGTAAATAAAACAAGTACAGATAACCCTCTTTGTACCTTCGGGTTGATATTAAACTTTAAATAGTAATGAACAGATATGAGAATAAGAAGAGCGAAGACAAGCCCTTGGGTGATATATAGAATCGAGACTTGTAAATATCCAGAACTAATTATTCCAGCAATGAAAGGTATAAGAATCCTGACTATTGGGATATGCCGCCAAGCATACACCTTCTATTCTTTATGTTTTCTATACATCAAAACCTTTAGTTCGTCTTTTAGGTCTTCATTTTCCCAAGACAAGCGATCTTTGGCTTCGTGGTAAATTGCAAATGCTGCTTCTCTACCTTCAGCATTATCCAATTGTGACATAAAGTCTTTATAACTAGAAGCGTCTCCATCAAAAAACTCAGATTGAAACTCAAAGCGTTTAGCTACAGATATTGCTCTAGGAATACTTGTGATAGGTTTGCTATTAAACTTTTCAAATAATGAGAGCATCTCGTCCTCTGGAGTGTCATTTGAAGGTTTAGTTTTAACCGGGTTGTTGACTTTGCTTTTTTTAGTGCTTCTATCTTCAGTTTGGTTCGTGGTAGTTAAACTCTCAGCATCTACATCTTCGATTTGAGTCTCTATTTCAGGAGTAAACTTGGGAATGGGTTCTGCACTTTTGCGTTGAGGTTTTTCAGACACTGGAGGGCTCAGGGTGGTCTTAAGTTTACCCATCAAAGCAAGCTTATTCACTTCGTCATAAAGTTCGATACACTGCTTTCTCAATACATCTATATCAAGCTGTGATATTTTTTCTGTACGCAAGCTTAATCGGTCATTTTGTACACCCATTAATCCCAAAAGCTCATCTATATTCTCGTGAATCTGTTCTCTGCTCATATTATTGCTACGAATAAAATCAAATAATATTACTTTCGACAACCGATATTAACAGGGCATGTTTATAGAACCAAAAAATAGTAAAGGTTGGATAGAAGTAGTGTGTGGTTCTATGTTTTCAGGTAAAACTGAAGAGCTGATCCGCAGAATAAAACGAGCTCAAATAGCAAAACAGCACGTCAGAATATTTAAACCTAAAATGGAGACAAGGTACGATCAAGTGAAAGTAGTATCGCACGATGACAATTTCATCGACTCTTTTCCAATGGATAGTTCGCACGAAATATTGAAATGGGCAGAAAATATTGAGGTTGTGGGTATAGATGAAGCACAATTTTTTGATGAAAAATTACCTGAGGTTTGTTATATACTAGCGAATAACGGCAAAAGAGTGATTTTGGCTGGACTAGATATGGACTATCTCGGTAATCCTTTTGGCAGTATGCCTGCACTACTGGCTATGGCAGAATACGTTACAAAAGTTCATGCTATTTGTATGCAGTGCGGTTCTGTTGCTCAATACTCATTTAGATATTCTAAAAAAGGTGGGCAAGTACAATTAGGGGAAAAGGATCAATATGAACCTAGATGCAGGGCTTGTTTTCTTAAAGGAATGGAAGTATAACTGCAGGATAAACATAAATTAGATCTCCAAAAAATCTATATCTATCATTCAACCCAAAGTATTCTTTATTTTTATTAATCACGAAAAGGCTGATTATCATACTTAAAAAAAGTAGCATACTTGGTATCCCAAGAAAATTGGTGTAAACAGCAATAGCGACAAATAATAACCCTAAAATTAGAGCTGAAGTAATGACATTCTTAAGTTGTTTTTCGGTATAAAAGCTAGCTGCAGAAAGGGTATTTGTTGCCAGATCTATTTCCTTATCATATAGAGTGAAGAGTAGTAAGTTGCTTAAATTAATAAAGAAGAGTGGAGCAAAAAATACAACTATCTTGTCATAGCTGGGCAATCCTTTAATACTTGGAACAACAACAAACCCAACTGTAACTACAAAAGCTATGAATACTTCTTTTAAAAAGAAGCGTTCTTTAAACTTATTTGAGGACCAGTGATTAATAATAAAATGTATTACAGTTAATACTATCAATAGAAAAATAACTCGATAGTATTCTGAATCCACGTAAAAACATAGTGCAAGTTCGATTGTAAAAGCAATTACTAAGAGTGTAAGAATTGTTTTCTTTTGACTAAAATGCTTTCTATGTCTGACACTAACAGCTTTATCTCCCTGTTTTACTCCATCTAGTAAATGATCAAAAGTATATATAAACCAGATTCCAATAGCGAATCCAACTGCAACTACCCAATCAATTGTCTTGGTAAATTGCACAGAAACAAACGAGAAAGTAATCAATGAACCAAGGGCTACCCAGATACTGTATGTATTAACAAAGTGTAAAATACGAGTAGATAAAGATGAAGTCTGCATAGCAAATCTTCAAAGTGTTTACTCCACAGCTACTACCTTTTCTACTTCTGGAAGGAGTTTTTTAATACTTTCTTCCAAACCTGCTTTCATCGTAAGGTGACTAATATTACAGGTACTGCATGCACCGAGTAGCTTAAGTTTTACTATATGATCTTCATACGAAACCAACTCTACGTCTCCTCCATCCTTTCTTAAAAATGGTCTCATACTCTCTAAAGCTTCCTCAATTATGGTTTCGTTAGCTGACATGCTTGTTTCAAATGTATTTAAAATTACCTATTGGCGGCTAGTATGGATAGTTTTTGTACAATCTTACCTATAACCGGAATATAACTCTCACTTAATGATTTAAAAGACTTGTCTTCTTTTATAGGAATTTGACCTAGCAAATCTAATTCCCACTCTTCGCATAGTTTTGCTCCACCTTGTTGGCCAAAAAGGTAATATTTCTTACCCATTTCTTCGGGTTGGAAAAAACTCATGTTTTCTACTACACCAAGTATTTCTTGTTTTAGGTGTGGGTTTGTGAACATATCTATCGCTTTTCTAGTATCAGCTACCGCTACTTCTTCAGGAGTAGTAACTATTACAACCCCACTTAGAGGTATATGTTGAATAATGCTCAGATGAGCATCACCTGTCCCTGGCGGCAAATCAACAATCAAATAATCTAAATCTCCCCATTTCACATCAGTGCAAAACTGAGAGATCGCTTTACTCAACATTGGACCACGCCAAACAAGGGCCTGTTTGTTTTCAACTAAGTAACCAATACTCATAGTCAAAATTCCGTCTACCTCAATTGGAAGCATAAGATCACCTTCCATTTCAGGTTTTACTCCTTCATTATCAAGTAATACAGGAATAGAAGGTCCATGAATATCGGCGTCAAGGAGTCCTACCTTAGCACCAGCAGCATTAAGTGTTCTAGCTAAATTGATAGATACTGTGCTTTTCCCTACACCTCCTTTTCCAGAAGCCACAGCTATGATATTCTTCACCGATCCTAGTACTTTGTTTGTGTCCCTACTATTTTGTACATCGGATGTAATGTTCATTTTCACCTGAGCCTCTGAAGATACCATGGTTTGTATAGCAGTTTTGCATGCATTAGCTATACTATCTTTCATAGGACAGGCAGGAGTAGTTAGTACAAGGTCAAACGATACTTCTAGATCTTTAATATCAAGATTCCTTATCATATTGAGACTAACTAAGTCTTTACCCAAATCAGGGTCATCTACATAACTAAGTGCTTTAAGAACTTTTTCGTTTGTAATCATAAATTACTTTGACTTAAATGGCAATATCCTTTTGTTCATTTTCCATAGAAACCACTTTACAAATTTGTGTTCGCCTAATAGTGAACCTACTGCAAAAAGAATAAACTGATATATGATGTAAACTATAACTAGGGTTATTATCCACTCATACCAATTCAGTTCTCCGTAGGTGCTTTTTTGAAACAAATATTCTGTTGCAGGCTTTCTTACAAAAGTTACCGAAGTCCCAGTTATTCCGAAAATAACAAATATCCACAGCATCCTTTTATCAGACTCTATGCTCCATTTCTCCTTCCATTTATTCCAAACAGATCTCATTTCAGTGCAAAGCTATTTTTATTTAGAACAATTCTAATAAACAATTTGTGTTTTCAATTCTACTACCTAGCTCACTAAATCAGCTAGAATATAAGGAGAATGATATACTGTAATGAAACAGCTTTGTAAGCAGGTAAGTTTTGTTTAATAACTAGAATTTAGACGCCATGACCAACAGTTGACTTACTCCTCTATTCTAATCGTGATGGTCTTAAAATGATGTAAAGAATCCATAGTATAATAACAACCGACAACACCGGTAAAACGATACTTGTTATGCTAATTATTCCCGATACTATTCCCTCTATCGTGCTAATAATTGTGTTTCCTAAACCTGCCGTAAATCCACTACTTTTTGCTCTGATTAAACTAGTTCCTCCATGGATAGTTGTAGCTAATCCACCACCTGCTATTACTGAAATCGGCCATTTAATCAATGGATCCATTTCCAATATTGTAGACCCCATTAATAGAGTTCCACAGATTGCCGCTGCAGGTGCAGCTACAGTATCTAGTATATTGTCTACAAATGGAATATAGTACCCGAAAATTTCTAATAAAGTGGCTACACCAAAAGTAACCATGGCAGGAAAAGAAGCCATCCATTGCATTCCTTCTGCTAAATTGATGTAACCTAGGTGACTAGCTACAGAGGTAACTAGAGCTGGTACAAAAATTCTAAAACCTACAGCTGAGCTTAAGCCAAGTTCGAGTAAAACACTTAGAATAACCGTGAAGTCCATTACAACTAAATGTACAATAAAAAAGGGAGCGTTTCCGCTCCCTTCTCTAAACTTAGCTTTTAGTTTTTGCTGTGTATTTTATTAAAAAGTTAATTTGAAATCAACTCTTCTATTAAGTGCTCTGCCTTCTGCAGTAGAGTTATCTGTAACTGGATCAGCCTCACCTAGACCTTTAGCAGTCATTCTTGATTTGTCAACTCCTTTTGTAGTTAAGTACTCCATAACCGCAGTTGCTCTTTCTTCAGACAACTTAATATTAGAATCATCATCACCTTGATTATCCGTATGACCCTCAATAGACACTTTAGCATCTGGATATACATTTAAGATAAGTGCAAGTCTATTTAAGTTTCCGTAAGACTCTTTCTTAATGATTGACTTAGCAGTTTCAAAATAAATACCCTTAGCTGCAAGATTAATCTCGTTTAATACATCTGCTCCATTTTCTGGACAACCTTGATTTTCAACTGTACCTGGAGTATTAGGACATTTATCATCTTCATTCCAAACTCCATCTTTATCATCATCAAATGGACAACCTACGCTATCAACTTCATAACCTTCTGGTGTTTTAGGACACAAGTCATACTTGTCGCCTACACCATCTCCATCTTTATCTTTAACCTTATAGCCACTATTCCCATTATCGCCAAAGTTGGCAACTATTCCTATCGTGTGTGCCAAATAAATATCGTGAAGTGGCTTATTCCCTTCTTCTCCTGAGTTAAGCTTAGCTCCAGCTATCGCGTAAGGAGAACCATCATAATTGTCATCAAAAGTGTAATTCACCTGCTCGTTTATTACAAGGTCGAAAGTTTCTGTTAGGCCTATTTTAAATCCAAGCCCCGCGTTCCAGTGTGATGCAATCCATGTTCTACTTTTTGGCCATTCTTCTGTGAAATGACGTATGTGGCTAATGTTTGATACAGACTGCATCGCTCCCCAGCCAGCTTTCAAAAATGGTCTAACACGAGCATCTTCTGCTAGAATATATCCATTCGCAAATTTGTAGGTAATACCTAACATCGCATCTGTAATTCTTGCAGTAAAACCTTGTCTGTAAGTATAGCCTGTACCACAATTGTCACAGTCATAGTCTGTTGTAGTTTTATAAAATCCTAAATCTCCTACTGAACCATATAAGTGTAAATCAAATGACGGGTTCAGATAAATACCAAAAGAACCTCCCACAGTCTGATAGTCAGGGCTTCTTTGTAGATAAATAGCCGATCCGTGATCTCCATGATATTCTCTGATACCACCATTCACCTCTAATCCGAATTTCTTATTATAAGACTGAGCATCAGCCATAAAGCTAAAAATGAAAAGAGATAATAGTAATGTGAGTATATTTTTATTCATAATTCTAATTGGTGTCGTAAAACTTAAATTGCAAGCAATATTACATTAATTTGACAAAACTCAAAAATTAAATTGATTGAAATCGAACGCTCAACCCTAGGCCTTTGATTTTTACTTTCACCTTTTTAATTTTTATCTAATGAATTACGAATCTATTTGAGAATTTAAATTTTCAATAAAAACTGATTGTCATTTTTTTAGGAATTATGTAAGTTGAAGAATTATCCACCAACCATCCAGCCAGAATATTACATTTCAGAATATCTTTGGAAGATGTCCAACAGCGAAATACCTACTCTGTATAGTTGTGAGAATGACTTACTAGAAAAGGTCAGAACACAAATGGAAAAAGAAATAGAAATGTCAGGGGGTTATTTACTTTTTAAAGGGCATTCAGCAGATGTGTTAGTTCAAGAACTAGCTACATTTATTCAAGGCATAAACTCCTCTAGCAATATCCAAAACCTTCTATACCGAGTTGATGTAAATACCAAAAAGATTAGTACAGACTTGCCTTATCATGTATCTATATCCAAGGCTCTGTGGGACCGAGTCTTTCAAAAAGTTTGGTTTAGAATACAATTCAGTAGTAACAAGAAGCTTTCAGATTAAAATTGAAAATAAATAAAAGGCTGAATTCCAGCAGTTGTAGCCTGATATGTAATAAAAATGGTAATCACGATTAGCAGTATCTGAAAAATTAGAGGTAAAGAAACAAATCCTCTTTTAATCTGTAATTTTATAGTACTGGGCATCAGATGCAGTATAAAGCCAAAAGCCATTATACCAAACACCTTCCTATAACCTATGACTCTCTCTATCACGCCCTCTGGCTGAAAAGAAGTAATTATTCTCTCTAACATTAATACAACTATGTTTAAATTATCAGCTCTAAAATATATCCAACAAAATGCAACGAAGTGGAAAGTCAGAATAATACTTACAATCCTTCCAAATTTGCTTGGTTTTATTTTTATCAAGTTTGACCAGATTCTATGAATCCCTAGAGCGAATCCGTGAAGTCCTCCCCATATAATAAACTTAAGGGCTGCCCCATGCCAGAGTCCGCCTAAAAGCATAGTTATCATGAGATTCAAATAGGTTCTGACTTTGCCTTTCCTATTTCCACCCAATGATATATATAGATAGTCTCTCAGCCAACTTGACAATGATATGTGCCATCTCCTCCAAAAATCTGTAATGCTAGCTGCCTTGTAAGGACTATTAAAGTTTATAGGAAGCCTAAAACCAAGTAACGCAGCTAAACCTATTGCCATGTCTGAATATCCAGAAAAATCACAATATATCTGAATCGAGTACCCGTAAACCGCCATTAGATTCAAAAAGCCACTATACATAGCCGGGGCGTCAAAAACACGATCGACAAAGTTCACGCTTATATAATCACTGATGACTACCTTTTTTACTAAACCTCCTAAAATTAGGAACACAGCAGCTCCAAACCCTATTCTGGTTAAAAAAAATGGTTTTTTAATCTGAGGAATAAAATCAGTTGCTCGAACTATAGGTCCAGCAACTAATTGAGGGAAAAATGAGACGAAAAATGCAAAATCGAAGATATTACCGCAAGGCTCTAATTTCTTTCTATAGATGTCTATACTATAGCTTAGAGTTTGGAAAGTATAAAATGAAATACCAACTGGTAGTATGATATGGTGAATATCAAATGATCCTAAAAACCAATCATTTGCTAAAACAGATAAAAAATTAACTGCAACCAAATCAGTCTCAAAAATGGAGTTAAAACTATCGACGAAAAAATAGGAATATTTAAAGAACGCCAACAGACCAAGATTTGCTAAAATACTTATGATTAAAAAAGCCTTTCGTTTCCATTTCGTTGTGAAATAGTAAATAGCTTTCCCGCAACCATAATCTACTATGGTACTGAAAATTAAAAGAAAGAAATACAGCCCACTGCACTTGTAATAGAAAAAAAGACTAAATAGTAAGAGATAAAGATTTCGCAGCCTTAGGTGTTTGTAAACCAAGGAGTAGCCTCCAACCATTAGTGAAAAAAGGAAAAGAAAAACATATTGATTGAATAATAATGGTCTTTCCGCTGAATAAGACAATATGTTTTCTAGACTAAACATCGTCTAGATCATCATACGCCTTTATAAGTGCTTCGTAAAGGAGGTTTCCTTGTAATTCGTATCCCGTTTTTGTCAAATGAATATAATCTCTTCGAGCAAGTCCGTTATTCTGCCATTGTTTGATGGAGTTTTTTCCACCCATTAGTCCATAAAAATCCCATAACGCTACGTTTTGTTCGAAGCACAATTCTTTCATAGCTTGTTGTAATTTAGGAATGTTACTATTGGCGTATTTCCGATAGATATAAGAATCTGGTGGAGAGGTAAGAAGTATCGCTGAAGAAGGGTTTTCTTTTCTAATTCTTACTATCAAATTCCTTATTCCTTCCTTTACACAATCAATGCAAAACTTTCTTGAAGACATATAGCAATCATTTGTTCCAAAACTTATAATCACCAAGCTTGCATCTAGACTTGCAATTTGTTCGCTGAAAACTTGAGACCTTAAGTATTGCCTAGTACTGCTACCATTTACTCCGACGGCATTATAAAGAATGCCAGGCAGTTGGTTTTCCATCACTACACCTTGAAGTTCCACCTGACCTATATTATCAGAAGTAAGAGCTAAAAGTGTTAGGCTATCTTGCAATTCATCAAACAAAATAGTCACTTCTTTGCCATCAGAACTGTCTCTGTAAGCCCCGATGGTTTCACTATCAATTACGAATGTATCTTCACTAAATAGGCTTAATTTATTGAAGCTTGCATCTGTATCCGCTTTTGACTTAACGTCCAAGACAAACCGGGTCTCAGATTTACAAGACACACTATAACCAGAAACGCCTAAGTTACAGTTCAAAAATCCCTTCATTATATCACAATGATTCCATACCCCATCTGACTTGAACTTTACATCGATTGCTCCTGATGTGCCTGCCAATGAATAAGGGAATACAAGCCCTCTTCCAGCGTTGCCAAATCGGGTTTGTAACCTTTTCCTAGTTTGACCACTAAAAAAATCTGCTTGTATATGTGAATCACCAATGTGAACTACAGAAACCTTACCTGATTTGGTAGAGTCTAGCTTAGCAAGCTTTCTTAGAAACGGAGCTAATGCGGACGAATTGAAAACATCATTTTCGCCTAGGACTACCTCATTTGGATGACAGAAAGAACTGACTATCAGTGTCAATATTATCAATCCATACCTCATGAGATGTTATTGCTGTTACGTATATTTACCTTTAAATCTTTTTCGCAACTCTGATGAAATTTTCTTCACTTCTTGCTCCTGATCACTAGGACAAATAAGCAATGCATCTTGAGTATCAATTACAAAGTAGTTATCTAAATCTTTTAAGACTACCACTTTATTACTGTCGCTTATCACTAAATTTCCAGTTGAATTTAGAGCTTCTATATCTACATTTAAAGCAGCATTGGGCGAATCTGTTGTTATTCTCTCGTGCACACTTTTCCAAGTTCCTAAATCACTCCATCCAAAATCTGATGGCAGAACATAAACATTGCGTGCTTTTTCAAGTATCCCATTGTCCACCGAAATACTTGCTATTTCAGCATAGATACGCTCGATATGTTCGCTTTCAATTTTAGTATTATATGCTCCTTTTCCCTCTGCGAAGGAGATATGCATTTCAGGTAAAAAGTCCTCTAATGCTTTTAAAATACTTTTTACACTCCAAATAAACATTCCACTATTCCAGAGAAAATCTCCACTATCTAAAAACTTCTTGGCCATCTCTAACGGAGGTTTTTCAGTAAAAGTTATCACCTTGTTTACCCCTTTTGAAGATTCTTTTGGATCAAACTGAATATAGCCATATCCCGTATCAGGACGATTTGGTTTAATGCCTAGAGTTACCAAAGCATCTGTAGAACTAGCGTATCTGTACGCTGTATGAATCTGATTAATAAAACTAGTCTGATCCATAATCAAATGATCACTTGGAGCTATAATAATAATAGCATTTTCATTTACGTCTTGTACCTTATTTGCAGCATAAGCTACACACGCAGCTGTGTTTTTACCTATTGGTTCCTTTAATATCTGATTGTCGGAAATGTCTGGAAGTTGCTCTTTAATCAGATCGGTATATCTTGAATTTGCAATCACATAGATATTTTCGGTGTTCACCACTTTAGCATATCGGTTGTATGCATCTTGAATAAGTGTATTACCTGTACCTAGAATATCCAAAAACTGTTTTGGATGATCCTCCCTACTCATAGGCCAAAATCTGCTACCTATGCCTCCTGCAAGTATAAATGCGTAAGTATCTTTTAACTTCTTCATATAAGTCCTTCTTGAATTAAGTCTTGAATGTTTATCAACCCAACTAACTTGTTTTCATTGGTTAGAATCAAGTGGTTAATATTATGTTCTTTAATAAATGACACTCCTTCGATAGCCAATGTATTATGTGCAATGGTTTTGGGGTTAACAGTCATGATATCTATCGCTGTTATCGAATCTATGCTTGAAATCTTTGCAAACATCCTGCGTAAGTCACCATCTGTGATGATTCCTAACACCCTATTCGCATCTACTACTACAACAGCCCCTAACCTACCTCTAGTGATTTCCATAATACAATCAGCTAGGGTGTCTTCTTTATTGACTATCGGTAAATTATTATTCGAAACTATATCCTCTAATGTGAGATATAACTTTTTACCTAAAGCACCTCCAGGATGATATTTTGCAAAATCATCAGATTTGAAGTCTCTACATTTTATAAGAGCTACTGCTAGTGCATCACCCATTGCCATCTGAGCTACTGTGCTTGTAGTTGGAGCTAAGTTATTTGGACACGCCTCTTGTTCTATAGTACTATTTAAAGTGAAATCTGAATGCTCAGCTAAAAATGAAGAAACATTCCCAACTACCCCGACCAAGGCATTTCCACCCTTTAATATAAGTGGGACAAGGGCTTTTATCTCAGGGCTATTTCCACTTTTTGATATACAAATAACAACATCGTCTCGCTGAATCATACCTAAATCACCGTGGATTGCGTCTGCAGCATGCATAAATAAGGAAGGTGTTCCTGTACTATTAAAAGTGGCAACCATTTTTTGACCCACGATTGCACTTTTCCCTATTCCTGTTACAACTACCCTTCCCTCAGACTTTAGTATTTTTTTAACGACTTCTGAAAACTGGTCATCTATCAGAGTGCTTAGTGTTTTTAGGCTTTCGCTTTCTAGCAAGATTGTATCAATTCCTATCTGCCTAATCTCTGAGGATTCTACGGTCATTTATGGCTGCAAATTAAAAAATTATTTCTTCAAGTAACCCAAGTTGTGTTATATTAGTCTCGCAAAACGAAATACAATCATAATATAGAGAATAAAATGTCTGCTGAAGTTGTAGATTTAAAGAAGAGTTTGAAAGAGTTTTTTGGCTTTGATTCTTTCAAGGGGATGCAGGAAGAGGTAATATCTACTATAATGAGTGGAGATGATTGCTTTGTAATTATGCCAACAGGAGCCGGGAAATCTTTATGTTACCAGCTGCCAGCACTCATCAGCCCAGGAACTGCTATTATCATATCGCCACTTATAGCTCTGATGAAAAATCAAGTAGACGCAATCAGAGGATTTGGTGAAAGTGATAGTATCGCACACTTTCTAAACTCATCACTTACTAAAACACAATCTGAAAAGGTAAAAAAAGATGTAGCAGAGGGAAGTACAAAAATGTTGTATGTAGCTCCAGAGACATTAAAAAAGGATGAGACGATTGATTTCCTAAGATCTGTCCAAGTCAGTTTTGTTGCTGTGGATGAAGCCCATTGTATATCAGAGTGGGGACATGATTTTAGACCAGAATATCGTAGAATAAAGCAAATAGTAAAAGCTATAGACGACGTACCTATGGTCGCTCTTACTGCGACAGCTACACCTAAAGTACAAATGGATATACAGAAAAGTCTGAATATGCTAGATGCTAAGGTCTATAAAAGCTCATTTAACAGGACAAACCTCTATTATGAGGTTATGCCAAAAGGAAGTAAGGCCCAAACTATGAAAGACCTCATTTCTTTTGTAAATAAACGAGCTGGAATGAGTGGTATCATTTACTGTCTTAGTAGAAAGAAAACCGAAGACGTAGCTGAAATTCTTCGAGCAAACGGAGTGAATGCCTTGGCATACCACGCTGGTTTAGACGCTAAAACTAGGGCTGCGAATCAAGATAAATTCTTGATGGAGGATGTTGATGTCATTTGTGCCACAATAGCCTTTGGAATGGGAATAGACAAGCCAGATGTGCGTTTTGTTATTCATTACGACGTGCCTAAGTCTCTAGAGGGGTATTATCAGGAGACTGGAAGAGCTGGTAGAGATGGTTTAGATGGTGATTGTGTTTTATTCTACAATCCTAAAGACACAGAAAAACTTGAAAAGTTTTTGAAAGACAAGCCAGTAGCAGAAAGAGAAATTGGTACTCAACTCATTTCTGAAATGGCATATTTTGCGGAGTCTTCTTCCTGCAGAAGGAAATCTTTGCTGCATTATTTCGGGGAGAATTTTCAAGCCGAAGACTGTAATAAAATGTGCGACAATTGCCGGAATCCCAGAGAAACAAAAGATGCTACAACTGAGTTAGTCCAGGCATTAAAAGTTATTGATTATGCAGATGGTAAGGTAGCGATAAAACACATTGTGAATATACTCACAGGAACAGCTTCACCTGAAGTAAAAGCATATAAGCACAATACTCACGAACTCTTTGGAATAGGGAAAGAAAAAGGTCCAAATTACTGGAAGACCTTAATACGTTTCGGGCAGATAAACAACTTAATCATTAAGAATATTGAACGTTATGGATTACTTTCAATTAGTGATGAAGGAAGAGCGTTTGTATCAAAACCTAGTAAAGTGGAATTAGCTCAAGACCGGGAGTTTGACCCTGTTAGTGATGCAGATTTTGACAAGATTCAACTTGAAGCAGTTTTTGACAAAGAGCTGTATACAAAACTGAAGGAACTTCAGAAAGAAGTAGCTAAAGACATGGGGCTTCCCCCGTACGTTATCTTCCAGCAAACAGCTCTAGAAGATATGGCATTCAAGTACCCTATCACCATGGATGAAATGGAAAACATCCAAGGAGTAGGGAAAAATAAAGCCAAGAAATTTGGAGGGCCTTTTATAGAACTTATATCTCAATATGTAGAGGAGAATAATATTGAAAGACCTGATGATTTAGTTCTAAAGTCAGTTGTGAATAAAAGTGCTAGAAAAATTCACATCATTCAAAATATTGATAAAAAAGTACCTTTAGAAGATATTGCAAAAGGTCAAAGCATGGATTTTGAAGAATTATTGGATGAGCTAGAAGCCATTGTGTTTTCTGGTACCCAAGTGGATCTGCATTATTACATAGAAGAAATTATAGATGAAGAAGGTATGGAAGATATCTTCGACTACTACAAGTCTGATGATACCGGCAGTATAGATTCAGCAGTCAATGAATACGACGGGGAATTCACTCATGAAGAAATGAAGATTTTTCAAATACAATTTATGAGTGATGTTGCTAATTAATTAATTTAGTATAGATTTGCAGCCCAAAATGGCCGATGGTGTAACTGGCAACACGTCTGTTTTTGGTACAGAAGAGTCCAGGTTCGAGCCCTGGTCGGCCAACAAAATAAAAATTTACTACTGAAAAGTAGTCGTTTATGATAATCCCGATTTACCTTCGGGGTGAAAGTAAAACAAGCGATGCCATCCTTTATAAATAAAGTAAAAATCTTTGCCGGTTCCGGCAGCACACGCCTAGCTGAAAAAATAGCAACAGCTTATGGTCAATCTCTAGGTACAGTTACCCTTAACACGTTTAGCGACGGTGAATTTCAGCCAAGCATAGACGAAACCGTTAGAGGTTGTGATGTATTTATAGTGCAATCTACTATGCCTCCAGCAGATCATTTGATGGAGCTTTTAATGTTAATTGATGCAGCGAAACGTGCCTCTGCTCATAAAGTAGTAGCGGTTATTCCTTATTTTGGTCTAGCCCGTCAGGATAGAAAAGATAAGCCTAGAGTTCCTATTTCATCCAAAATGGTCGCTAACATACTCACCGCTGCCGGTGCGGATAGAGTTATGACCATGGATCTACACGCTCCACAGATTCAAGGATTTTTTGATATTCCAGTAGATCATCTAGATTCAACAGTGATCTTTATTCCTTATATAAAGAGTCTAAAAGTAGATAATTTGCTTTTAGCTGCTCCAGATGTAGGAGCCACTAAACGAGTGAGGGAGTTTGCAAAATATCTTGGAGTAGAGATGGTAATCTGTGACAAAGCCCGTAAGAGAGCAAATGAAATAGCTTCAATGACCGTGATCGGAAATGTAGAAGGAAAGGATGTAGTTCTCATAGATGATATCTGTGATACAGCCAATACCCTTTGCAAAGCAGCCGCATTGCTAAAAGAAAAAGGAGCAAATTCGGTAAGAGCTGTATGTACTCACCCAGTACTTAGCGGCAAAGCATATGATAACTTAGAAAACTCTGTATTGGAAGAAATCCTGCTTTGTGATACTATTCCATTAAAAACAGGGAATTATAAGAAGATCAAGGTCTTAAGCGTAGATAGACTATTCTCTAACGCAATTAGAACTGTTAGTGAGTTTGGGTCAATTAGCTCACTATTTAATATTTCTGACTCTTATCAAACTGAGCTTATATAAATTTAAACATTCGATTTTTTAGAATATAAATAGAAGAACATGAAAGTAATCGCACTTAAAGGTGAAGAAAGGGCAGGACTCGGAAAGTCTGCTACAAAAAAAGTAAGAAACGAAGGTAAAGTACCTTGCGTAATCTATGGAAAAGGTGACAACACGCATTTTACTGTGTTTCAAGCTGATTTTCAAAATTTGGTTTATACCCCAAATACCTATTTAGTTCAAGTTTCTGTAGGAGACAAAACTAAATTGGCAAAAGTTCAAGAAATCCAGTACCACCCAGTATCTGAAGACATTATTCACGCTGACTTCTATGAAGTAGATGATAAAACTCCAGTATCTATACCTGTTCCAGTAAAAATAGTAGGTACTGCTCCTGGTGTTTTAGCCGGTGGTAAGCTTCAGTTGAAAATTAAGAAACTAAGTGTTTCAGGTTTAATAACTGATCTTCCTGAATTTATTGAAGTAAACATAGACGAATTAGAAATAGGTAAGAGTGTGAAAGTGGGAGATATCTCCGTAAATAAGCTTAATCTACTTGACTCTGACAACAACTCTATCGTATCTTGTATTGTAACCCGTGCCGCTAAGAGTGCAGCTGGTGATGAAGATGAAGATACAGAGGGTGAAGAGTCTGGTGAAGAAGGAGCTGAAGCACCTGCCGAATAAGAACTCAAAAATTCAAATTAAAAAGCCTCTCTGTTAAATCAGGGAGGCTTTTTTATACTTGTCTTTTATAATCTATAATACTGAGCCGCTTTTGAGATGACCGTTTTTATTGACTCGAAATCGTAGTTTAGCTTCTCCTTTATTTTTCTGTTTGAGAAATAGTTTACTGCTACACTAGAACGAACAGTCTCCTTACTCAACATACCTCTTATTCCAAATAATTCTTTAACCCACACAATTCCATATGCTATTTGGAAAAGTATTCCCTTTATTTCTATCCAAGGTTTTCTAGAACCTAATTTGTCACACATCGTATCAGCAACCTCCTTAAACGATAAGTTTTCACTAACCAAAATGAAACGCTCTCTGCTGATGTCAGAAATACATAGTTTCTCTGCTATTTGAGCCACATCTTGCACGCCTACCCAACCCGTAATTCCCTCACTAAAAAACGGAAAACTCTTAGCTGCATTTTTAAATAATGTGTTAGAACCCTTGTTCCAATCTCCATATCCTAATATTATTCCTGGATTAATAGCTACAGCATCTAACCCTTCTTCTTGGGCTCTCCATAGTTCGTACTCACCTAAATGTTTTGTATATCCATAATTGCTATGTTGAACCTCATTATTCCATACTACATCCTCAGTAATTAGCTCTCCGTTACTGTTTTTTGTAATAGCTGCAATGCTGCTGCAATAGAGTAATTTTTTTACAGAAGTTGATAAGCAAGCATTAACAATATTGGCAGTGTACGACTGGTTGACTTCCAACATAGGCATATAATCTTTTTGCAAATAAGATATCATCCCTGCCAAATGCATCACGTGATCTGATCCTTCAATTACAGCCTTTAATCCTATCATAGAGCTCACATGCATGCCAAGAAAGCTGAGTATAAATCTTGGAATCAAAATCATAAAATGATTTAACCTGTTCAAATTCTGTTAATGAGGCATTTGGCCTGCAGACAGCCCTTACAGTGTGTCCACAAGAAAGCAAGTGATGTAAAATATGTACACCTAAAAATCCATTAGCTCCAGTTATGGTAAAAATCACGTTTAAGGTAATCTACATTTGTGTGCTACGAATATATTCTAATGCTGGAAGATTACTTTGCCAAAATAGCGACCAAAGAGGACTACACACCATCACAAATAGGTTGCTCATTAGCATTATTTCAAGACACTTTTCCAAATTTAGATAATGTAGAAGTCGCCATATTTGGACTACGTAAACCCAATGGTCTTTCTAGTAATTGCAACACCGTTAGGAGTGCATTTTATAGATTAGCCAACACCCGTTTAGAGGTGAAAGTTGCGGATCTAGGTGATATAAAACAAGGAGAATCAGTAAAAGACACTTCCGAATCAATTGTAGAAGTGTGCTGTATATTACAAAGCAAGAATATAATTCCAGTTTTTATCGGTGACCATATGGATCAAGCTGAGAACCTCTACAAGGCTTTTCAGCAGAATAAAATTGCCGCAGAAGTAAGTTTGATATCTGATAAACTCCCTATGTTAGATCTAGAATTGCTGAACAGAATATGTACTTCTCCTCCAAACTTTTTAACTAATATTAGTGCAATAGGTTTTCAAGCACAATACCTGCCCAAAAAAGCACTTGACACATTAGAAAATCTCAATTTTAATCACTTACGACTAGGAGAATTAAAGCAAAACATTGAAAATGCTGAAGTCTGTTTAAGAAATGCAGGAATAACTATTTTCGATATTAATGCTATACAGCACAGTGACGCCCCTGGCAAAAAAACAACCCAACCAAGCGGATTAAGTAGTGAAGAAGCGTGTCAACTAGCAAGATATGCTGGATTAGGTGAAGAGAACAGAGCTTTCGCAATAACTGGTTACAATTACACTTTAGATCATCGAGATCTAACAGCAACATTATGTGCTCATATTATTTGGTACTACTTAGACGGATATTCCAATAGAACCAATGATTCACCTGGTAGGCACAATGAGTTTATTAAGTACCGATGTGACTTCAACAATGAAGAAGACCCTATATTATTTATTAAAAGTAAAAGGACACAACGTTGGTGGATGCAGATTGAGCATCCGTCAACACCTGAAGATCAAACTAAAAAGCTTAGTTTTCCGTGTACATACGCCGATTATCAAATGGCTGCAAATGGGGAAACACCTCAACTATATCTTGACGCACTTAAAAAACTTGCATAACAAACCTTAATTAAACACCGTTAGTATATACCATGAACCTATCTAAGTCTAAAATAGTCTCAATTATTCTTATTTCTCTTTTTATCATATCACTTAGCTCGTGCTCTGCACAAAGAAAAAGTTGCAGTAAGAAAGGAAAGACCAAGGTAGAGATGGGGTGGATGTAGAAAATTGTAGATTCCTGCGGAATCTTCTCCCTCTTACTATTGTCAAATGACAAGGTGCCTGTAAATCAATCTAAGATATCAGATTTTGAACTCATTCAAAATGCAATACAGGGCCAGCAGTACTCATTTTCCGAAATAGTTCGCAGGTATCAACCGCTTATAGCTACTACAGCTATGGGTATGTTAGGGGATTTAGATCAGGCCCAAGAAATCGGACAGCAAGTGTTTATTCGATTTTATAAGTCTATGAATAACTTTCGAAACGAGGCTAAACTAAGCACCTATCTTACAAGAATTACTATTAATCTATGCCTCAATCACTTGAAGCGAAACCAAAACTGCAGAAACAGAAAGCTGGACTTGGTTCTTGCAACAAATTCTGCTAGTTCAGACAATTTTGATAAAGACTTTGAAGAAAAAGAATTAATAAACCAGGCTTTACAGTATCTCTCTGAAAATCAACGAATTGTGATCGTTTTACGGATGATACAAGGCTATAGCACCCAAGAGACGGCAGAGTTGTTGGGAATACCTAAAGGAACTGTTTTGTCTAGATTAAAAAGGGCAATGGATAATCTAAAAGATATATTAACTAAACATTATAAATATGAAAGATAAACTATTACAAGACTTGTTATTAAAGCAGCAATACATTTTTGGTGACAACTTTTCAGATCTCGTGATGTATAGTATTCACGAAACTTCGGCTCCAATAGTTAAGCATTTGTCTTGGTTTGTATCAGGTATAGCTGCCTCACTTCTAATATGTGCTGCTGTAGTATACCTACAAGACGGTCAACTTAATATTGACGCCTTTTTGGGCATCAGTAGTCTGCAGAATGATACACTTAATGAACTCAGCCTTTACCTATAACTATGAATAAAAAGAATACTATTATAGCTCTAATATCTACCTTACTAATTGGCTTTATCTTCGGCTTCTTTCTATCTGGGAGGTTGGCAAAGTCAAGGATGGATAAAGTCAGAAATAGGATGGAACAACCTAATGCTGAACAGCAGTTTTTAAGTCGAAAATTAAACTTGACTACTGAGCAGCAAAAAGTGATTATCCCTCTACTAGACAGCATGTTACCTATTCAGAACAGGCTGAGAAAAAAACACAAAAAAGAAATGATAGGTGAGCGAAATTCAATGTTTCAGGAACTAAAGAAAAATCTAACTGAAGATCAAAAATTGGCTTTGGATAAAATGCAGAAAAGAAGAAAAAAAAATAGGCCTCCACACCCACGTCGCTAATCTATTCAATTAAAAAATGGAATAAATATTGAATTCGCATGGTCAAAGAAGTAAAGAATATTGTGAAAGGAATTAAAATCACACTAGTGCTACTAATCATCTGCCAGGCAGTGATAGCACAACAGAAAACTGCGGAAGAAATCACATCTAAGAGATTAGAAAAAATAGAAAGTGCTATAGAGCTTACAACAGAACAAAGAGCTAATATAGAAGCTATTTTAGCTACTTCTTCTAATAAACTGATTGCACTTAGAGAATCAGCTGAATTCAACAGAGAAGAAGCAATGTTGGTTAAAAAGGAAGAGAGAAAGCTGATTAAAGAAGAACTAACTATTGAGCAACGTACTGCATTAAAAGAAGCAAACGTAGGTAAGAAAGCAGAACGTAAAGAAGCTAAAGCTCAACGAGCCGAAACTAAAGAAGCTCTTGGCCTTAAGAGAGCCAGCTTTGATGCTACATTATCTGGTGATGAGAAAATGGTTATTGAACAAGCCAGGTCTCTAGTACTAAAAAAGCTAAGTAAAGATGCGAGAACTAACTTGAGCGAAGAAGAAAAAGCGAATAGAAAAGCTACTAAAAAGGAGATTGCTAGTTTATTAAAACCAGTAATAGAAAACCATAAAACAGAGTTAGATGCAATTCGAGCTGAAATGCCTGAAAAACCTAAAAAGATGAGTCATTCATCAGATAAAAAAGGAAAGGTAAATCAACGCTTTTATCGTAAGTTTTTACTTATGAAGTAATCAAGATTGGCTTTCTTGTAAACTAAAAGAGTACTGTGAGAGCAGTGCTCTTTTTTATTGCAATAAAAAAGGCCCCCAAATTGGGAGCCTATTAAATTCATTGATATACTTAAATGTTAACCTAAGTAAGACTTAAGTATTTTGCTCTTGCTTGACTTTCTTAGTCTACGAAGTGCTTTTTCCTTTATTTGACGTACTCGCTCTCGAGTCAAACCTACTTTATCAGAAATATCTTCTAATGTATGTGCAGGACCACCGTCTAGACCGTAGTAATATTTCAGCACGTCTCTTTCTTTCTCAGAAAGTGTAGAAATTACTCGATTAATCTCTTTTCTTAGTGACTCATCCATCAGAGGTTGATCAGGATTTGGTTCATCGTTATTATCCAACACTCCTAATAAACTGTTATCTTCTCCTTCTATAAGTGGAGCATCAATGGATAAGTGTCGGCCACTTGATTTGAAAGCGTTCTCAACCTCAGTTACCGATATCTCTAATTCTTTTGCAATTTCTTCTGGAGTTGGTTCACGCTCCTGCAATTGTTCCAATCTTGCTGCAGCTGCACTAATACGGCCTATACTTCCCACTTTGTTTAATGGAAGTCTAACAATACGTGACTGATCAGCTAATGCTTGCAGGATAGACTGACGAATCCACCATACAGCATAAGATATAAACTTAAATCCACGTGTCTCATCGAAACGCTTCGCTGCTTTTATTAGTCCTAGATTTCCTTCGTTGATTAAATCTCCTAAGGTAAGTCCTTGGTTCTGATACTGTTTAGATACAGAAACCACAAATCGAAGATTGGCATTCACTAACTTTTCCAATGCTGCTTGATCTCCTTCTCTGATTCTTCCTGCAAGAACCACTTCCTCTTGTGCGTCTATCATAGACACTTTACTAATCTCGTTGAGATACTTATCCAACGATTTGTTTTCCCTATTGGTAAACTGTTTTGATATCTTGAGTTGTCTCATTTACTAATTCCTAATTCGCTCTTCAAATGAACTTGCAAAGTTAACTTTATGTGATTAAAAAACTATTAAAATCGCTTGTGAAAACGCTTAACTTTAGCTACAAAAACTGTGCCTAAAAAGCCGTTGTCACTTGTGCATGCTAACTTTTAGCCTTATGAGATTACTGTTCCTCTTTAACAAGTGGCAAAGTTTTTCGTTTCCTACTTTCCTTTATCATCCTTTCTCACCCGAGCTTGATACCCTTCTAGGCAACAGGTTTTGGAATTAGATAATTGTCAATTTCATGGTCAAATCCATCCAGTCCTCCCCTTTCTTTTAACTACTTTTGTGGTGATACTAATTAATAATGAATAATGTGAAGATTTCCGTTGCTAAAGGTGATGGAATAGGGCCGGAAATAATGGATGCTGTTTTAGATGTTTTTCAAGCAGCAAAAGTGCCTCTTGAATACGATTTTGTTCAGATGGGTAAAGGCGTCTACGATAAGGGTTTTTCTACCGGTATGACGGATGAAGCTAAGGTGAGTATAGAATCAACAGGTATCCTTTTTAAAGGACCTATGGAGACACCTAAAGGAGGCGGAGTAAAGAGTATAAATGTTACGGCACGTAAAACTTGGAATACCCATTCCAATATCAGAAAATTTCAGTCTATAAAGGGTGTTGATACGGTTTTTAGTAAAGCAGGAATCCCTATCAACATGACAGTAGTACGCGAAAATGTAGAAGATACTTACGGTGGCATAGAACATTACATGACCAAAGATGTCGCAGTAAGTCGTAGAATCATATCTAGACCAGGATCTGAACAAGTAATTAGATCTGCTTTTGAAGTAGCAATCAAAGAAGGTTACTCTACTGTGACCTGCGGTCATAAAGCGAACATAATGAAGCTTACAGATGGTATGTTCCTAAATACATTTTATGAAATTGCTGAAGAATATCCTCAAATAAAAGCGGAAGATGTAATCGTAGACGCTTTGTGTATGAAGCTAGTCTATGCTCCTCAACAGTTTGAATGTATAGTATTGACTAATCTCCAAGGTGATATTGTTTCAGATCTTTGTGCTGGATTAGTAGGCGGATTAGGATTTGCTCCATCAGCTAACTTGGGTGACCATATTAAAATCTTTGAAGCCGTTCATGGAACAGCTCCAGATATTGCTGGAAAGAACCTTGCTAACCCTACATCTCTACTTTTAAGTGGTACTTTAATGCTAAACCAGTTAGGGTTAGAGCATTTTAGCATAGCCATAAAAAATGCACTGTTATCAGCAATTGATAAGGGTATACACACAGGTGATTTTGGTGAAGACAGATCAAACTCTGTTGGAACTAAAGAGTTTGCAAAAGCTATAATCAACGAATTAGACCTTTCTAAAATATCTGATACTGATCCTGAGAAATATCACAAGCCTACATCATTATCAAGCAATACCATGATGATTTCTAGTGATGAAATTATTGAAACTGTTGGTATCGACTTGTTTGTTGAATCTGAGAAACAACCAGATGACATAGCCAAAATAGTATTATCTGAGCTAGATGAAAATATGGAGCTTACCACCATAACAAATCGAGGAACTCAGGTATGGCCAGAAGGTTCAGTTTATACCAATCTAGTGGACACATATATAGTGAGGATTGAAAAAAACACCAAAGAAGAAATCAAAAAGAAAATGTTTATGAAGCAGGCTATACACTTGTATGACCATCTCAACATTAGTTCTATTGAAATGCTATTAACAATAAATGGAGAAAGAAAATACTCGCTAGCCCAAGGACAAAAAGTATTAAATCTAAATTGAGCAACAGGCAAAAGATTATAAGTCTGTTCTCAGGGAAGAGGCTAGCTATACCCATTCTTATAGGTATAGGGTTTGCTTGTTACGTCTTTTTTACCAGCTATTCAACCGAAACTTTTTCTGAGGTTAGTTTTAATCAAACAACCCTTTTCTATTTTATCATGACGCTGTTCATGGTTTTTCTTAGATTCTTTGGTTATGCTCATAGGTTAAGAATCTTGAGCAACAATGAAATTAGCTGGAAATCAAGCTTTCAAATCATTTGCTTATGGGAGTTTGCCTCTGCTATCACCCCTGGAATTGTAGGTGGAACAGCAGTCGCTATCGGTATTATTTCTCAAGAGAAAAATATCTCGGCAGGTAAATCAACTGCTATGATGATGGCCACCTCTTATCTAGACGTGTTATTTTATGTGTTGGCTATTCCAATTTTAGCCATATTTACTAGCATAGAAGATCAGATACCGTCACAGATTGGTGTAATAAGTCACGCTACGGTTTACTTCTATTTCATTTTCGCCTACGCACTTTTTGCCTTATGGACTATCTTGGTATATATAGGCTTGTTTGTGAAGCCGGATTTAGCAGGTGGTATGGTGTTAACTGTTTTCAAGCTCCCAATTTTAAGAAAATGGGAATCTTCCGCTGTAAAATGGAATAATGAGATTACTAGTTCTGCTATCGAACTAAAACATCAAAAGATAATGTTCTGGATGAAATCCTTCTTTTCAACAAGTATTGCTTGGGTTGCACGCTTTGCTCTAGTCAACTTCTTAGTCTTAGCTCTAGGTAGTGGATCTGAGGTCTTAGAAATTTTTGTCAAGCAATTAGTCATGTGGGGGGCACTATTAATACCAATTACGCCTGGAGCAAGTGGATTAGCAGAGCTAATGTTTACTGGATTTCTAGGGACCTATTTTAGCTCAGTGTCATTAGCTAATGTAACCTCAATAATCTGGAGACTTATTAGTTTTTATCCTTATTTGCTAGCAGGAGTAATTGTATTGCCAATATGGATAAACAGAATTTATCGAACTGAGCATGATAGTTGAAATCTGAAAATAAACATTTAATGGGTAATTGCAGATAATAATCTGCCAAAAAAATCAGGTGTACAACTAATTCAAGAATTAAAATCAAATTATCCTGAAATAGGAAGGATTCTAATCACTTGTAATAAGGATATTAATGTACTTATAGATGCCATTCAGCTTGCTGGAGTCTACAGGTTTTTTGTAAAACCATATACCAAATCTGAATTGCTACAAATCATTAAAAATCTTAAATCTGATCGCAAAAAATGGAGCAGAGATGATGTTCTAGCGAGAATAAGTAGTACGTAGATATTACATCGCCTCGTTAGTCAAAGGTGCCGTACTTTCCGTACATTTGCCTGATATGAGCCAACTGCCGAACATAGGTTTAACAATAGGTGATTTTAACGGTGTAGGACCAGAACTTATTCTAAATACATTTAGTAATGATTTAGTTTTTAAATACTGCACCCCGGTAGTATACACTAACAAGTATATTCTTACATATTATAGCGAACTTCTAGGAATTTCTTTACCGGAATTTAACACCGTACGAAAAAAAGAAGAGGTAAAAGAAGGAAAACTGAATATCAGAATTTGTAATACAGATAGATTAGATATTACTCCCGGAAAACCTAGTGAACAAGCAGGGAAAGTAGCGTTAGAAGCCCTTCAACTTGCTGTTTCAGACATCAAATCTGGAATTATAGAAAATGTAGTTACCGCTCCAATAGATAAAGCCACAATCGTGTCTGCTGGTTTGAAGCATAATGGTCATACTGGCTTTTTTGCTGAAGAATTTGAGTCCAATGTTCAAATGATTCTGCTAAACGATAACCTAAGAGTGGCAATGGTTACCGGTCATACAGCTCTCAAGGACGTTTCAGAACAACTCACAAAAGAGGCCATAGTAGAAAGTATTATTTCACTGAATAAACATTTACAGGCTGATTTTGGAATTAAAAAACCAAAAATTGCTGTGCTAGGAATAAACCCTCACGCTGGTGATGGCGGTCTTATGGGTACAGAAGAGCAGGGTCTGATTTCGCCTGCAATTCAAGAAGTAAAAGAGCAAGGAGTTATAGCGGTAGGTCCATACCCTCCAGATGGATTTTTTGGTTCTAAATCCTCTTCCCAGTTTGATGGTGTAGTAGGGATGTACCACGATCAAGTTTTAATACCATTCAAACAAGTCGCGTTTTCTGATGGTGTTAATTATACCGCAGGGTTACCCATCATTAGAACTTCTCCTGATCACGGAACAGCCTATGACATAGCTGGAAAAGGGATAGTAGACAACGCTTCCTTTGTAAATGCACTTTATTTAATCAATAAGATATATAGGAACCGTATGGAATACTATGATAACACCGTTGAGCATCTCGACTTTAGAGAACATAGACGTGAAAAATTCAGCATTGGAGTACCTAACTTAAGGTAGTCTTTATATTTGGTTTATAACTTATTTATTTACCTTTGCAGACTTTTTGGAATGAAATTGTCTGATTTCGATATAGATTTTATAAAATTTAAAAACGAATCCCATACATTTTTCTTCCAATTAGATAATACGTTCTTTGGTCTTAAAGAGAATAGCTTATATCAGACTTGTGATATAAAGGTAGAGGTTAACTGCATTCGCAATGAGAGCAACATTACACTAGACTATATTCTAGTCGGTACTGTGGACTCAAATTGTGAACGTTGCCTTAGAGACATTAAGATTTATATAGATGCTGAAAGGCAAGATGTACTTAGACTAACTTCTAACGAAGAGTTGTTGGAGGAAGAAAACTATATCTCTGTTAATCATCAAATCTATAATATCTACGATTCATTATATGAAGAAATATGTCTTAATATGCCAACAAGAAAGATTTGTGAGCACTCCGTAAAACAGAAAGAATGTGAAATAAACCATCCGGCTTCTGAGTCAAAACCTGATGAAGTAGATGAAAGATGGGCAGAACTTAATAAATTAATAGACAAATAAAATGGCACATCCTAAACGTAAAATCTCCAAAACAAGAAGAGACAAGAGAAGAACTCATTACAAGTTAGGGAACAGACAGCTTCATAGAGATCCTTCTACTGGCGAGGTACACCTTTACCACAGATTGAATCTTGAAACTGGAATGTACAGAGGTGTACAGGTTCTTGAACCAAAAGACGGCGAGTAAGACGTATGAGAGTTGGCATAGATGCCATGGGGGGCGATTTTGCCCCTGAAGAATGTATCAAAGCTGTACTAGCTGAGGCTAATCAAGAAAACTGTGAGTTTCACTTCTTTATTTTTGGAGAAGAGGGCAAACTTTCAGGGTACAGTGAAGAATTTTCTCACCCCAACATCTCTCCAGTTTATACTGGGGAAAGTATTGGTATGGGCGAACACGGTACCAAAGCCGTTGCCTCTAAAAAAGACTCAAGTATAAATGTAGGAATGCACTATTTGTCTAATGACAAAATAGATGCTTTCTTAGGAGCTGGTAACACTGGAGCCATGATGGTTTCGGCCTTATACAACGTTAAAACTATAGACGGAATAGAACGCCCTGCACTTTCTTCTGTACTGCCAAAAGAAGACGGTACAACAGGAGTTTTGCTGGATGTCGGTGCAAATAGCGATTTGAAACCTGAGACTTTAGCAAAATTTGCAGTTTTAGGGAGTGAATTCTCTAAAGCGGTGTATGACATCGAGGATCCGAAAGTTGGGCTAGTCAATATTGGAGAAGAGGAAGAAAAAGGAAATCTATTTACTAAAAGTGCTTTCCCTCACCTAAAAGCTCAAAAAGGTATCAATTTTATTGGTAATGTAGAAGGAAGACATTTGTTTTTAGAAGGAGTAGACGTTGCTGTATGTGACGGATTTACAGGGAATGTCATCGTAAAAACGTGTGAAGGATTCTTCTACAATTTACTTAAGCGAGGAGTTCAAGATGACTTTTTGAATAAGTTTAACTTCGAACATTATGGTGGTACTCCTATTCTTGGAGTCAAAAAACCTGTTATTATTGGACACGGTATTTCTAAAATGAAAACCTTCCGTAATATGATAAAACTTGCTAAAAACGTGGTAGATTCAAATTTAATTTCTAAGATTGAACTATCATTTTCTCAAACAACAAGTAATTAAACCAAAAACACTTCATTCAAATCATGAGAGCAGCTATCACATCAGTAGGAGGTTATGTGCCTGAAAAGGTCGTAACCAATAAGGATTTAGAAAAACTGGTAGACACCTCAGATGAGTGGATACGAAGCCGAACAGGAATTGTTGAACGAAGAAAAATGGAAGATGGCACTGCGACCAGTGACATCTGTGTAGAGGCAATAAAAAAGATCCTAGCTAAAAAAAATCTAGCTCCTGAAGAAATAGATCTAATTATTGTTGCAACTGTAACACCCGATCACGTTTTTCCAGCTACTGCAAATATTGTTGCAGATAAAATAGGAGCTAAAAATGCTTGGGGCTTTGACCTAGGTGCTGCTTGCTCTGGTTTCCTTTATGCCCTAGATACTGGCTCTAAGTTTATAGAAACAGGCAAGCATAAAAAAGTTATCGTTTGCGGAGCAGATAAAATGTCAGCTATCGTAAACTATGAAGACCGAAATACGTGTATCATATTTGGTGATGGAGGAGGAGCTGTACTTCTAGAGCCTACTGAAGAAAATGGAATCATAGATAGTATCCTGAAATCAGATGGATCAGGTAGAGAATACCTACATCAAAAAGCTGGAGGATCTTTGAAGCCACCTACTCACGAAACCATTGATGCAAGAGAACATTATGTTTACCAAGAGGGTAAAACAGTATTCAAATTTGCAGTAACTAATATGGCTCAAGTTAGCAGAGATATCATGGATAGAAATAAGCTAAAAGGCGAAGATGTGAACTACCTCGCAGCACATCAAGCCAATCTCCGCATTATAGATGCTACAGCTAGAAGAATGGAACTGGATGATGACAAAGTTCTCATCAATATAGATAGATATGGTAATACTACAGCAGGAACCATTCCTCTACTGTTTTCAGATTTTGAATCGAAATTCAAAAAAGGAGATAACATAGTGCTCGCTGCTTTTGGCGGTGGTTTCACTTGGGGCTCTGTTTATCTAAAGTGGGCCTATAATTCTTAACTTCACATTTTTAAGTACATTCGTTAAAGATTAATATTATGGAACTAAAAGAAATTCAAACCCTAATTAAGTTTATTTCATCTTCAAAAGTTGATGAAGTATCAATAGAGAAGAAAGATTTTAGAATAAAAATTAAAAGGAACGCCCCTGAGGCTATAGCAATAGCAGCTCCGGCAGCAGCTCCTCCTCAACAGGTGGTAAATATACCCGCCGCTCCTGTTGAAGCAACTGCTAGTGAGGCTAAGGCTCCAGAGGCAAAGCCAGAAACTAGCAATACCGAAGAGATCAAATCCCCAATGATTGGTACATTTTACAGAAAGTCTTCTCCAGACAAACCTTCTTTTGTTGAAGTAGGTGATGTGGTAGAGAAGGGTCAGGTAATCTGCATTATAGAGGCGATGAAACTCTTTAATGAAATCGAATCAGAAGTAAGTGGAAAGATTGTAAAAGTATTGGTAGACGATTCTCAACCTGTAGAATATGACCAGCCACTTTTCTTAGTAGAACCTAACTAATCTTCCTATGTTTAAAAAGATTTTAATTGCAAATCGGGGAGAAATAGCTCTTCGTATAATCAGGACATGCAAAGAAATGGGCATCTCAACTGTAGCGGTATATTCAACTGCAGATGCAGATAGCTTACATGTGAAATTTGCTGATGAAGCAGTTTGTATAGGTCCAGCACCTAGTCCTCAATCCTATCTCAGCATGCCAAACATTATAGCCGCAGCTGAAATCACAAATGCAGATGCTATTCATCCAGGTTATGGCTTCTTATCTGAAAACGCTACGTTTTCTGGTATGTGTCACGATCACGGAATTAAATTTATCGGGGCTAGTTCAGAAATGATTGATTCTATGGGAGATAAAGCAAATGCCAAAGCTACAATGATAGCCGCGGGTGTGCCATGTGTTCCTGGATCTGAAGGGTTACTCAAAGATGAAAAAGATGGTCTCAAAGTAGCTGAAGAAATAGGTTATCCCGTAATGCTAAAAGCTACAGCTGGAGGCGGAGGTCGAGGTATGAGACTTATATGGAAAGCAGAAGAGTTTTCTGAGGCTTGGTCTAGTGCACGTCAAGAATCAAAAGCAGCTTTTGGTAATGATGCAATGTATCTAGAAAAGTTTATTGAAGAACCTCGCCATATTGAAATTCAAATATGTGGTGACCAATATGGTAAAGTATGCCACTTATCAGAAAGGGATTGTTCGATACAACGTAGACACCAAAAACTAATAGAAGAAGCTCCATCTCCTTTTGCTGATGAAGACTTAAGAGGACGCATGGGTGAAGCTGCTATAAAGGCAGGAGAAGCAATAGGTTATGAAGGTGTAGGAACAGTTGAATTTCTAGTAGATAAGCATAAGCAGTTCTACTTTATGGAAATGAATGTTCGTATTCAAGTAGAGCACCCTGTAACGGAGGAGATAATCAACTTTGATCTGATCAAGGAACAAATAAAAGTGGCGGCAGGAATCCCAATGAGTGGAGCAAATTACTACCCACAAAAGCATTCAATAGAGTGCAGGATTAATGCCGAAGACCCATTCAATGATTATAGACCAAGTCCAGGAAAAATAGAAGTATTGCACAAACCAGGTGGACACGGAGTTCGGGTAGATTCACATATCTATGCTGGTTATAGTATTCCACCGCACTACGATTCTATGATAGCAAAACTTATTGTATCAGCTCAAACTAGAGAAGAGTGTATCAAAAAGATGGAACGAGCTTTATCTGAATTCACGATTGAAGGAATAAAGACTACAATTCCATTGCATCTTAAACTAATGAAGGATCCAGATTTTAAAGCTGGTAATTTCACAACGAAGTTCATGGATACATTCAATATAAACGGTTAGAAATATTACATCAAGAAATAAAAAAAGGGGAATGATAAAGCATTCCCCTTTTTTATTATATCGTGTTTTAGCTTAGAGCTTCTGAATAGTTTTTGAGAAGCTAGTGTCGCCAGCCGCTCTAAGGATGTATACTCCTTTGGGTAGGCTAGATATATTAATTCTACCTCCATTGTAAACGTCAGCAGTCTTTACCTTATTTCCAAGAATGTTATAGATGTTAATCGTTTCTCTGGATGATTTTGTCAAGACAATAGTAATAAAGTCTTTAGCTGGGTTAGGGTAAGCATTAAAACCCTTTTTCTCAGTGTCTTTCACTGTCGCACTCCACGTACTCATATTATAGCTAACTGTATCTCTAAAAGTTGAGTTTTTTACTGACCAAAACATCACAGTCATTTCTCCAGATCCCGAGTTGAAATCATTTGTGAATCCTAATTTTATTTCCATCTTCTCACCAAGTGGTAAATCAAATGTGTACTCTTTAGAAAGATCAGGATTACCTATGCATAGTTCTCCAGTGCAAACAGAGCTTTCCCATTCTGAATTATCAGCGGATAACTCTAACACTTGCCATTTTATGACTGTATCCTCAGCGTCTGTAGCGTTATTATGAAGATATGTCTTTGCATCCGTTGCAAAATCGTCAGGGTTAGCTTTCACTGAAAACTCAGAGTCTTCAAGACTAATCTGAGCAAATGATGCAGAGAAAAGTAATAACGCTAATGTCGATAAAGTAATGTGTCTTTTCATATCATATAGTTTAAGTTTAGGCAGCTTCAGCTTCAACAGCTTCAACCTCAGGTATCATTCTTTTAAGTAAATTTTCTATTCCAGCTTTTAGCGTTAGTGTACTGCTAGGGCAGCCACTACAAGAACCTTTCATTGTTACAGTTACTACTCCTTCATCAAAACTTTTAAAATCTATAGCTCCACCATCCATTTCTACAGCAGGACGAACGTGGTCTTCTAACAATTGCTTAATCTTTGTAACAACTTCAGATTCTTCTTCATCAGAAAGTACCTCTTTGACTATAACCACAGGTTTTTCAGACTCAAGATACTCTTGTACAAACTTATTTAACTCTGGAATAATATCAAACCATTCAAAATCAGGTTTCTTAGTTACAGATACAAAGTTGTTCATAATGAATACTCCTTTTACATAGTCAAAATGAAACAACTCTTTTGCCATTGGACATTCGTCCAATCCTTCATTTGTCCTGAAATCTATGCTGTCATTTGGAAGTATCATTTTATTTGACACAAACTTCATAGACTCCGGGTTTGGAGTCTTCTCTGAATATACGGTTATTACGTCTGCTAGTTCCATTCGTTATTTATAACGGTTCAAAGATAGTGAATGTTTTTATCCTTTTTTTTAATCTGTAAGTCATCTTTACTCTTCTATTCCATCACTTAAAAGATTCATACCGCGATACACCTTATGTCTCTGATAATTCTTGTTAAAATTACACCATTCACAATCATCTTCCTCACAGCCTTGTTCAAACTCGAGGTTTTGTATGCTATCAAAAACGTTTTTTATCTGCTTCCTTACAAATTCATACTCTTCCTGCTTAATCATTATTTTCACCTTAGTGAATTTCTCCTTTTCTGGTTGTAAAAAATCTATATCGCCAGATATTACTTTCAGGCTTTGAGTCTGATCACTCTCTATTAGTGCCTTATAAAATAAGATTTGCCTCCAATAATCTCCACCAAATCGTTTTTCAAAGTTTTTTTCAAGTGGGTTATCTTCTAAACTTTTCGGTGGTGATACTTTTTTAATTCCATACACTACTTGTCCAGTTTTGAAATCTGAAACGTGAGCTGTATTGTCAGTAACAACTACCTTGTCTATCTGACCACGAATAGGAACACCGTCTATTTCGCAATTTTTTAGGTACACCTCTGTTTTAATTTCGTGATCATTTTCCCAAGAGGATTTATATTCATCGTAGTAAGCATCTAATATTTCCTTCCCGTAATGTGTTCTTCTTTCCAAACCTTCAGCCGTAAATGCCTCTTTTGAGTAGTTTATTGCCCTAGTAAACTGATCCAGCAGGAATTCCTTAGCTTCTGCATCATTGCTGAATGTCTCTAAATTTTTAAAAAGCCCATCTAATGCACTATGTACGGCTGTTCCAAATGCTGCACTCTCGCTTTTTGCAGAAGGTACCCTCAAGATGTTCTGATAGAAAAAAGTGACTGGACATCTGAGGTAACTATTTAGATTAGTCGCACTAAGCCTGAAATTTTCAACCTCCTTTTTCACAAAATCTTGTTTCACAAGAGATTTATATTCTTTGTTCTGAGGAGCTAGCATAAAGTCAAAGAAATGAAGCATCTCAGATTCTTGGGCTTTTCTCTTTTCTAGATCTGCAACTCCACTTTCCAGCAATTCCATTACAAAAAGACTTTGAAGCTGATCCTTTTCTTTTACATTTTTTAAAGAATAACTGACTTCTATTTTTTTTCTTGCTCGAGTCAATGCCACGTAGAACAATCTTCTTGCCTCTTCCTGAGAAGCAGAATGTGGTTCGCCAGGCAAGAGTAAATTCATTCTATACGGTAGTGTCTTACTGTCTTTTTCCCATTTTCTCTCTGTGCAGCCCATTAAAAAAACATAATCAAACTCAAGACCTTTTGATCCGTGCACAGTCATTAGGTTCACTCCATTCTCTCCGTGGATTATCTTATTTAGTTTCAGCCCTACATTGTTATCCTGTAAAAGATTAATCTTATGCAGATACTCTATTAATCCCAAGAAAGGTCTTCTTGCGGTTTCCTCTTTCAAAAAATTATAGTAGGTCTTGAGGCATTGAATTTGATACATGGGGCTACTACTGGACAGAGCCCTAGATACGAATCCCATTTTTGACATAATCCTTTCGACTAGCGTTTGAAGTGTAACATTGTGTAGCTCTTTTAGCCAATGCTCTATGTCGGATAGAAATGCCTTCAATTCTGCTTCCGCTTTAGCCTTTAAACCTAATTCTGCCAAAATACTATGAAGCTGTTCACGCCAACCTATTTTAGTTGATTTATACAGCTGGGAACTTACGCGTGCAACATCAAACGCCTCTAGGAATTTAAAATTGTGATAATGCAACATACCGAAAAGTAAATGTTGTCCGCTGTCAAGACGCTCAGATTCCAAGCTTAAATAAGTGAGCAACGTGTTTAAGTGTTTTACAATAGGCTCTTCAAGCACATTCTGGGATTTTGCCACATTATAACTAATACCCTCAGCCTCTAAGTATTTTATCAACTCTTCACTTTGGGAGTGATTCCTGTACAATATTCCTACCTCTTTTAGATCTTGTCCTTGGTTTTTTAGCTCTTTTATCCTGCTAGTTATACTTACGACCTCTTGAAAACTATTTGGGTACTCTACCACACTTAAAGATCTCTCTAGATTAGCTAAATCTTTGCGAGCGGCTACCAAGTCCTTTTTTAAACCAGGTACTTGACCTACTAACCTTTCTTTGTTGTGTTTAATAACAGCAGTACTTCCATCCAAAATCTGTTGAGTACTTCTATAGTTCTTATCTAATACGACTAAACGAACATGTTTTTCGTACTTCAGATAAAAATCACGAATGTTTTTTACGTTTGCTCCTTGGAACTTATAAATAGATTGATCGTCATCTCCTACTACAAATACGTTGGGATTGTCCCAATAGTTGATAAGTGAATACAAGAGCTCATTTTGAACTCCGTTGGTATCCTGGTACTCGTCTACAAGAAAATACTGGTACTGTTCTTGGTATTTTAATAAGAGGTTTTCATTCTGTTGAAAAGCATCCAATACCCATGTTATCATGTCATTGAAATCGTACCTTTTTCGTTTTGCTAGCTTGTTGTTATAGCTGTTCAGAAGAGAAGAGGCCTCAACGAGTTTAAGTAAAGGTTCTTTATCGGCGTTATACTTTCTAAGATTTAAATCTCCCTTTTTATTGTCTCCAGATTTTCGCTTGTATAGATATGCCTCATCCGTCTTCATTGACTCCAGCTTGTTAGCTACCAACATTTGAATCTCCTTTGCAGATAAATGATCTTTTTTCATCAGCCCAAATAACTTGAGTAATGTTTGAGTATCGTAATACACATCGCCTACGTAACGCTTTATTAAACTATCATTTGGAAGTTCATCTACGATTTCTTTCATAACCTCCATAGTTTCCAAATCATCAATGGGGTCTAGATCTTCTATCCCAAAATAGTCCTTATTCTCCTGGATAACTGTATTGCAAAAACCGTGATAGGTTGTCACAGATACTTTGTAGGACTGAGATCCAATAAATTCGTTTAACCTTTTTCTTAGAGCTATGGTTGCCGCTTCTGTGAAAGTTAAGCAAAGAATATTCTCCGGGTTCGCATCAGTAATTTCCAGTATTCTAGCCACTCTAGCACCCAATACCTGAGTTTTCCCAGTACCTGGTCCAGCTACTACCATGACACAACCCTCTATAGCATCAACGGCGTTTCTCTGATTGTTGTTCAAATTGGTATAAACCTCATAAAAATTCATTTAGGTGCAAGGTATGATACCCAAAATGATAAAAGACAATTTATCTACTCCTCAAAAAAAAATAAATATTTTTATGCAACCTTTTTGCAAACCAGTGTCTAAACTAATACATTTGACGTTCAAACGTTTAAAATAACAATCTTATAATACAGAATTTATGAATAAAACAATTACTCAATTTTTGAAATTAGGCTTTCAAAACTTACGGGTGTTTGCTGTCTTGCTCTTAGGTGCAGTAGCTACACTTTCTTTTGGTCAGGCGTACAATACGACTGATGGTCACCGCTACGGTTGTTCTTGGAAAAATGGAAATTTCACCTATGATAGGTGGGGTGCCATTGATGCCGTTGCAATTGAAGACGCTCAAGGCAATGTTGTCTACAGCAAGGCTGCTGATGGATGTAATGCTGTCAATATTCCAACCGGTACTAACGCTGTGCCAGGTAAGCATCACAATTTAATTGAGGCTAATTCTGCATTTACATTAAACGCAGGTAGCCAGTATAAGATTAAGGTGAGAACAATTAACCCATCTCCACAAAACTGGAATAATTCAGCTGGGGTTTGGATTGATTACAACGGTGATAAGGACTTTGTAGACGCTGACGAATTTGTTAAGGCGTTTAACAACTTCGCTCCAGGTTCAGAACAAGAATATGACTTCACTGTGCCTTGTAATGGTACAGCTGGTGAAATCAGAATGAGAATAAGAGCTGAAGGCGGGGCTACAATTCCTCCTAATCTAAATGCTGGTAATCATTCCAATGCATTCCAATATGGAGAAACTGAAGACTTTACAGGTACATATGCTGTGCCTTCAGGATTAAGTGCAGACTTCTTATTGCCAGATAGTGTCTTTATCGGCACACAAGCTGTTTTAACCAACGCAAATCAATCTGGTTACATTAGCCACATTTGGACGGTAAATGGTGTGACTGTAAATGCTACTAATTATCAAAATGTTTTTAATACTACAGGTAGCTATGATGTTAAGTTAGTCAGTGAAAACTGTCTAGGTAAAGACTCTGTGACTAAAACACTGCGAGTCGTTGCTCCTACAGCTCCTCCTGTTGCTAATTTTGTTTCTACAGTAAATGTTATTGAATTATTCGAACCTTTCCAACTCTATGATTTGAGTACCAATGGTGCCACCTTCTGGGATTGGATTATTACAAACGGTACTGATACCCTAGATGGTGATGATGAACCTGCCCTTAGAGGTAATCTTATCGGATACAACGACAACCCTACAGTTAACACAGGTAACTATTTTGGTGCTCTTGATGTTGGCGTTTGGGATGTGAGTCTTAAAACTTCTAATAGTATCGGGTCTTCTCCATATTTCACTAAAGTAGGTTACATCACTGTACGAAGAACTAACTTCGACTTAGGTGCTGGTACTACTGAGCCTATCACTTCTTCTACTGGTAGAATATTTGACAACGGTGGTGAGTTATTTGACTATCCTTCTTTTGGTGGTGCAAACAACACAGTATATACTGCTCTTATCTCCCCTTGTGGTGCTGAAAGCGTTACTTTAGACTTCGATACATTCGCTGTCGCTAAAGATGTAACTCTACGTATCTATGATGGTAGTGATCCTAATGGTATTCCTTTACACCCTACTGGTGGATTTGATGAGAATAATGTGCCTTCTGGCCCAATAGTTGGTAACTCTGGTGCATTATACCTCTTCTGGGAACAACGACCTAACGTTCGTAGAGACATAGGTTTTGCTGCTTCTTGGAGTAGTAAACAAGGCCCAGGTAATGCTCCTGTGGCTGATTTCGAATTGCCAGATGTAGATGTATATCTAGCTGTGCCTTTTGAACTTACTAATTCTTCTACGGATGTAAATGCAACGTCTGAATACCTATGGGAAATCAATGGCCCAGAAACAGTTCCTGGTGCAATATCTGAAGATTACAGTAGTGACGGAATTACCTCTACAGGTACTTACACTATAAGATTAACAGTCACTAACTGTGATGGAAAATCTAGTTCAGTTACTAAAACATTTGATGTACTTCAGCCTAACACCCCTACTGAAATTGACTTCGTTGCTAATAACAGAAGACCTGCTGTTGGTGGACTTGTAGACTTCTCTGCTTTATCTGATAAAGCTAACAGATGGGAATGGTCATTCTTCCCTCCTACTGGAGTAAGTGAGCCTGTTCCTGGATCTATAGATGAAAGTACTAGAACTTTCCAATTCACTAGCCCTGGTGCTTATGCAGTACAACTCAAAGGGTACAATTCCCTAGACTCTGCTAACTCTGTAGCTAGTGTTGTTAAAACCAACTTTGTCCTTGTGGTAAACAACTGTATTCCTATCGTACCTTTATTAAGTGCTGATGTTGGAATAAGTAAATTCTCCATTGAAGATATCACTGACGCTTCTAAAAACTTTAGTAATTCTTCTGATGTAGGGCAAGATGCTTACTCTAACTATGCTGACCTAGGTACATTCAATGTAAACTACGGTAGTAAATACAAGTTTGATATAGAAAGAAATTCAACTGTAAATAATATCACTAGAAGAATTTGGGTTGACTGGAACGTAGATGGTGATTTCGATGACCCTCTAGAACTAGTAGCTCAAGATGATACTCCAAACAACGATAAAGTTTGGTCTGGAATAATCAACATCCCTAACTCTGTAGATGCATTTGATGCAATAACAACACTTAGAATCGGCGTTTCTCTAGATAATGACCCTAACCTTTCTTGTGGTGCTGCTAGTAATAGTGCTGCTAACAGAGTTGGTGAATTTGAAGACTACGCTATTAGAGTGGTAAATGATGGTAATATTCCTGTAATCACCCTAAATGGTGCTGATACTGTATTAGTAGAACAATTAGCCGCTGGTGCTGCTCAAACTTATGTTTCTGATTCGGCTACTGCATTTGATGAATCTCAAGGTGATATTACTGCCAATGTTAAAATGACAACAGATCTTGACCAAACTCTAGCTGGTGTTTACTATGAACTATACAACGCTATGGACGCTTCTGGAAATGAAGCTGAAGAAGTGCAACGTGTAATATATGTGGTAGCTGACCAAACTGCTCCAGTAATTACACTTAATGGTGCTGCTGATACTACTATAGAAGTTGGTGTTGTTTGGCAAGATCCTCTTGCTACCGCTGATGATAACAAAGAAGGTGATTTAACTTCATCTCTTGTTACTTCTGGTATTGTTAATGCTGACCTACTAGGTGATTATATTATCACTTATACTATCAGTGATAACCAAGGTAACACTTCACAAAAAACTAGAATCGTTCGTGTAGTAGATACACAGGTTCCTGTTATTGAAAATGCTGCCGCTACTAAACCTGCTGGTGCTTGCTGGACAGTTGAAGTTCAACTTCAAAATATCTTCGCTGATATAACTACAGCTACGGATAACTACAACAGCCTTGCTCAAGGATTAACTCTTACTGCTAACCCTGCTTCGGCTCAAGGTGGTGCTGCTGTTGATACTCGTTTCCAAGGTACTACTACTGTAAATTATACTGCTACAGATGAAAGTGGTAACGTAACAACTCAGTGTGTTGACTATGTAGTAAGAGATTACATCGCTCCTGAAATTGAGCTTAATACTCTTCCTACTATCTATCATAACGTAAACAGCCCGTATACTCCTATACCTGCTACTGCGTCTGATAATTTGTATAACAGTACTCAAATCAGTTTAACTTCCACTTCTAACGTAGATCCTTATACTCTAGGTACTTACCAAGATACATACACAGCTACTGATGCTGCTGGTAACACAGCTACTAAAATTAGAACTGTTATCGTAATAGATGACGAAGCTCCTAGCATTGCTGGTAAAGATGGTGGTGTTCTTAGATTAGGTGTTGGTTCTGCTTACAACGCAGTTAACTCAATTATCTTCTCTGATAACTACGATGCTCCTGAAGATCTATTAGCTAACATGAAAACGATATACAATGATATCAACCTTCAAGAAGCTGGTACTTACTCTTTTGTAATATCTACTACGGATAACTCTGGTAATGAGTCTAATGAGTACACTCTACTTATTGACGTACAATACAGATATGAGCAACTTGTAAATAGCGTAAATGATGTAAATCTTGATAACCTATTAACTGTAGCTCCTAACCCTACCACTGGTAAATTAAACATAAGTGTTAACCTTCCTGAAAACGAAGAAATTAACATCGCAGTTTACAATGCTCTTGGTCAGGAAGTTGTACTTGTAGAAAGTGCGTCTATCGCTAGTAATAACTATACTGTTAACTTGGAAAACCAAACCAACGGTATCTACTATGTGAAAATGAATGTTAAAGGTGATATCGTTACTAAAAAGATAATCCTTAACAAATAATATCACAACTTTATAATACTTCTAGGAGGCTCAACTTGCGTTGAGCCTCCTTTTTTTTACAACCTTTCTAATTTCTTTTGCAACCTTTGTCAAATTCTGTGTCTAATTAAAGGAGAAGAAAGTTGATCAATGACGAAGAACTAATACGGCGATGTCAGCAAAATGATCGTTCTGCTCAAAAAATGCTCTTTGAAAAGTATGCCAACAAGATGATGGCTACGTGTATGAGATACTGTAAGAACCAGGAAGACGCTAAAGATTTACTTCATGAAGGTTTTTATAAAATTCTAACGAAAATTGACAAGTTTAAAGGAAATAGTAAGATAGATACTTGGATGACAAGAATATTTATCAATCTAGCTCTCAATAAAACTAGAGAAGGACGTTACAAATACAATCACTATGAATATGATCCTAAATTGGAACAGCCTAGTGAAGATGAACCGGAAGATTCAAGACAAGTTGAAGCACATGAAGTGCTTAAAGCCTTAAAAGAACTTCCAGAAAAGTATAGACTAGTACTCAACATGTATGCAGTGGACGGAATGTCTCACAAAGAAATTGCTAGTAAGCTAGGTATTTCTGTGGGTTCATCTAAAAGTAGACTTTCAAGAGGGCGTGTTATGCTGAATGCTTTGCTAAAAACAAAAAAGAGGCTTTAGATTGGATAATTTACAACATATCGATGATTTACTAAAAAGAGCATCACAAGAGCCTGCCAATGCCTTCGTGAATGATTCTGATTGGGATATTATTGAAAAAAAATTGGAGCGAAGAAAGATCCGTATTTACGCTATATGGGTCTTTCTAGCTTTAGTTGTAGCCTCAACATCCTTATTTATTCTAAACAGCAGCAGAACGTCCCAAAACAAACAGCGTGTTGTTAATACAGAGAGCAGTCAAACCGATTATATACATACTACTAATAAAACTGAGATTTTAGCCTCAGATGACTACACACTTTCAGAAGAAGTTACTGAAACTGAAAACGCAGGTGACATAAAACGTTCCTCTGAATACAAACAGCCTACAGTAGAGATGAATAATCAATCTTCGGAAAATATAGTTGATCAATCATCTCATCAACAAGAGGTGTCTAATACTAGTAATCAATTCATGCCTTCGTCGTTTAAAGAATTATTTTCAAGTAAAACTTTAGTACAACGTAGCACTCCAAACTTTAGTGTTAATCTAGAATATACTCCCACTGTTTTAGTCAAACTAAGTAGACTAGATAGGACTGCTAGTGCAATTGAACAAGCTATAAACAAGAAAACAGCATCCAACTATTTTGAAATTGGATACTCGTTCACTCCAAGTATCTCTTCTAAAATGCTTGGTGAGAATTCTAGCTTATCTGGGTTAATTAATAAAGACTACTACGATAAAGTAGCGGCCAACGAGTCTTCTGCATTCGCATCCTCTACTGGTATCAACATACAATATCATACTAAAACACCTTTCTACGTAAGCTCAGGACTCTATATGACACAACGTACAGAGTCTGTTGACTACAATTATCTTATAGATTCTGCTCCAGCAATCAATGCTACAACATTTGCAGAAATAGACGGCTACTTTCCAATAGTGCCAGAATCAGTCGTCTATACAGGGTCAAATTCCTATCATTTTGTAGAAATACCTCTAAACATAGGCTACAAACAAGCGATTTCACGTAACTTTGAGATGAGAACTGAAATAGGAGTATCCTATTTAGCCTTGCTGAATATGCGAGGAAAGAAAAGCGATGCTACTTTTTTAAGACTAAGAGATATAACAGAGTTGAATTTAAGAACGAGAAATATAGCTGCTAGCATTAGCTCTGGTATTTACTATAATACATCTCGTTTTGCACTAGGTGTAGAACCTACGTTTTCAGTAAATTTAAATTCAATGACCTCTAGTGCTTATCAGAATGAGCTAGATCAGAACGTAACAGGTAATCCTATACAGGTTAGACCATATAATTGTGGTTTAAATATTTCTACTGACTTTAAGCTTAACAACAAATGAAAAGACTAATGCTTTACATATCGTTTGTTGTGCTTGCTGGTATTTCTAATGCCCAAATACTTTCTCCTCTGGGAGCTGGAATTCCTGATGCTCCAGATAAAATCACTGCTCATGCCTCAGGTATAGCGGTTGCTTATGTTGACAGATACGGAGATTTAAATCTTAAGCAATGGAATGGACATTTTTGGAATAATATTCTTTCTCCTCAAAGTGAGTTAACCAACCCTATCTCAAACATTGAAATAATCGATCTTATTTCTGTAGACAATACGCTTTTCTTAGCTCTGTCAAGCAACACAGATGTCAAAAGGAACTATATCCTATCGTGGAATGGAATACAATGGACAAACCACTCAAATAATATCATATCACAAAGTAAATCTGTAGATAAGCTTATTGAACAAGATGGTGTAATCAAATGCATTGGATACTTTGAAAGTAAGAATGAAGCTTACAATCTAATTAGCCTAAGCAATGGAAACTGGATTGCTGAAGGAAATCTAGTAACGAAGAATAAGGAAACAGATAAATTTACTTCTATAGCCATATCAAAAAACAAGGTGCTGGCAACCGGTAGATTTACAAATCCACTTTCAACATTAGCTACCCTTGCTGAATGGGATGGAAGAAATTGGAAGATTTCTGAGCTTCCTCCCTTCTTAGGAGAAAATATAGCTTTAGGTAACTATAACGACGATGTTGTGGTCTATGGTAAGTCCGAATTTGATAATGAGTCTGTTAAGGTTAGGGTAAATGGAAACTGGAGAAACATGTCTCAAGGCTTAGACAAGTTTGAAGTAGAAAACATCACTCAGTTCGCGGAAGTAGATCAGAACTTAATAGCAATAGGAGAATTCATAGAAAGTTCCACCCAAGAAATACAGCACTTATTGGTGTATAACGGTGAAACTTGGAGCCAAACAAATCTTAACCTTAGTGATATCGAGCAACTATATTCATACAATGATGAGGTGTTCGTTTCAGGAGATTTCTCAGATAACGCAAGGATAAGTGGTATAGGTGCTATTTATCTAGACAGAGCCCAAATCACTGCTCGTGTATTTAATGATAAGAACGGAGACTGCGTCAAAAACGATAATGAAAATTGGCTTGAATTCTATCCAATAAGCTCTAAGTCTTCTGATTTATCCTTTTACACAGATCAAAATGGTCAACTCTATCTTCCTGCAGTTAAGGAGAATTATAGCTTAAATGCCAAAGAATTTAAACACTATCAGCCTACTTGCCCAGATATTAACATAGAAGTAGATGAGTACAAGACCTACTATGGTGCTGCATTAGGTGTAAAAAAAGAACTCAATGTAACCGATGTAGGGGTGAATATCACTGATCAATCAAGTTACAGCAGCCAAATTGGAGAATCTAGGACTTCAGTAGTATGTTTAGATAACCTAGGAAGCCTATTTGCGTCGAACGCTTCACTAGTCATTAAATTAGGTGAAGGTGTGACTGATTTTTCTTCTGATTTACCGTACTTATATTTTACCAACAATACAGTAGGGTACGATATTGATCTAGACGCTGATGAGTCTTTGTGCTTTAATATATCTTATACCATAGAAGACATAGATAACTCTGATGTATCAGCAAGCATTAGTCTATCAAATCAAGATGCGGATATAGAAAATAACTTTAGTGAAATTAAGTACAAAAAGGGTGAAACATTGCCAAATAATAAGCATTGTGCTAATGGTAAGTTGATTAACCCTGGGACTAAAGAGGTCACCTATAAAATTGGTTTCTTAAATCAAGCAAATCGACCAGCGTATGGGGTTAAAATAGTTGACTACTTAGACCCATCGCTACTTATTTCTTCAGGGGGTATCGCATATACCACAAGCCACAATCAAAACGCATTTACTGATGTTGAGCTTCTGCTCACCGATGACAACGTATATAGACATAAAGTGATCACTACATTACAAGACATAGAACTAGAAGCTTTATCAGAAGACGAAAGCTTATCTAACGGATTTGTAGAGTATGATATAAATATAAGACCCCTAGTAAAGGGTTCTACAATTTGTAATACCGCATCTGTATTCTTCGATTATGGTAATGGTACATATGGTGAACCACTAAATACCAATGAAGTCTGCTCAGAAGTAGGTGAAGTATTAAGCACAGATGATACCAAGACCAGTGGAACAGCCATTGAAGAGATTATATCTAATCTAGAAATTGGACCTAACCCTGCATCAAATTACTTATTCCTAAATAATGGTGGAAACCAAGTTTTTAACGTTGTAATCTTCAACTCACTTGGACAAGAGGCTGGTTCTATAGAATTGAAACCGTATACTGATAATACACTAGACATTTCTAGTTACTCTCCAGGAATTTATATGATATACAGCAATGGCCTGTTTGCTAAGAAGTTTGTGGTGCACTAGGTAGCAACAGCTAAACTTATCACGCTTATCTTTACTCCCTTTATCCCTTGTAATGCCTCTGAACAGGCTTCTACTGTGGCTCCAGTGGTAATTACATCATCAACTAATAAAACGTGTTTATTCTCGAATTCAGTTGGATTCTTGACTGTGAACACCTCTTTTGAGTTTATAAATCGTTCATACCTTCCTTTCCTTGTTTGTGAACTATTATGGCTTGCTCGGATCAATGACTTTGTATTGGATGATATACTGAGTATCTCCTGTATACCCAGTATTAGTAAAAACGCTTGATTATAACCTCTTAAACTCTCTTTTTTGGGATGCAAAGGGATGGGAACTAAACAATCTACATCTTCTAATATCTTAATCTTTTTGCATAGGTCTCCCATTCTTTTACCCATTTCCATTGCAAGATCCTTGTTACCCTTATATTTTATCTCGTGTAAAATATTTCTCACAGACATGCTTCTGCTAAAGGCAAACAGTGCGGTTGCAAAAAATAAATCTGTTCTTCCCCAGAATTTTTTGGCTACCTCATTCTCTCGCAAATTGAATCCTTCAAATTTTGGTAAGGTAATCGAGCATAAATCACAAACCAATGTTTCTTGATGACTAAGATAAGTCTCACAGCAAACACAAAGCTTTGGAAACACTAACTGCCCAATAGAATTTAAAATTTTGTTCAAATCATTCACAATTTAACGTAAATCAAGCACCTTTGCAATCCCGCTATGTTTGAAAACAAAGACAAAACAGATATCAGTAAACTCGGTGAATTTGGTTTAATAGATCACATTACTTCCAAATTTGAATTGAATAATGAAACTACAAAAGTGGGAATAGGAGATGACGCTGCTATATTAAGTGGAAGTCAAAAGGAGCAGGTCATAAGTACCGACCTATACATTGAAAATGTTCATTTTGATATCATGTATACTCCACTCAAACATTTAGGCTATAAGTGTATTACAGCAAGCATTAGTGATATATGTGCTATGAATGCTAAGCCAAGCCAGGTACTTGTATCTATAGCCCTTTCAAGCAGATATACACTAGAAGCAATTGAGGAGTTATACCTCGGAATACACACGGCATGTGCCAACTATAAACTAGACTTAGTAGGTGGAGATACAAGTAGTTCAAAATCAGGACTTCACATCTCCGTCACAGTTATAGGCTACGCAGATTTAGGAAAAATTGTAAAGCGTTCTGGTGCAAATGAAGGAGACCTACTATGTGTTACCGGAGATTTAGGTGGAGCTTATATGGGTTTGCAAATGCTTGAAAGAGAAAAACAGGTGTTTGTGGAGCAGAAAGATATGAAGCCGGATTTGGAAGGGAAAGACTATATTGTCGGGAGACAACTCAGACCAGAAGCAAGAGTAGATATTATAGAGTTTTTTGAAGAAAAAGACATTCACCCTACTTCTCTTATTGATATTTCTGACGGGCTTTCTAGTGAGATATTCCATCTCTGTAAACACTCTAACCTTGGAATGAAGGTGTACGAGGATAAATTACCTCTAGACCAACAGACCTACGACACAGCTATCGAATTTAATCTACCTCCTACTACTGCTGCAATGAACGGTGGTGAAGACTACGAACTATTATTTACGCTCACACAGGGAGAGTATGATAAAATTAAAACCTCGTTAGACATAACGGTGATAGGTTATTGTACGCCAGCTCACGAAGGAATTGAGCTTATAACTAAGTCTGGGAACATAGTACCTATAGAAGCTCAGGGCTGGGAAAACTTTAAACCAAAATCTTCTAAAGAATAATGCACTAGGAGTGCTTTTCAAGTTCTTTTTTTAGAGCCAATTTTGTATGATAGCCAATTTTGTTGTAGACCTCCTTGCCATCCTTGTAAATCTTAACTAGCGGTATACCTGTAATTTTAAAGTTAGTGGCTACTTCTATGCTCTTATCGGTATCTACTTTTACGACTTTCACTTCATCACCAAATTCACTTTTTAACTCCTCTATATGTGGTGCCATCATTTTACAAGGACCACACCAGGTAGCATAAAAATCTACTAAAACCAATCCGTTCTCTACTGCTTCGTTATAAGAAGCCATTGTGTAACCTGAGTTTGATTTTTTAGTGTTTGCTTGTATCTCTAACCCCTGAGATTGCCAGTTAATTATACCTCCCTCTAGCTCATACACAGTAAATCCATTTGTTACTAATTGATCAGCAGCTGTAGCACTCCGACCCCCAGACTTACAATAAACCAAGACCGGTACATCCTTTTCTAAAACGGAAATCTTCTCGTTGAAACTTGATCCGTTTACATCTATATTGACTGCTTTATTTATACGATTTGTAGCAAACTCCTCAGGAGATCGAACATCTATCAAATTGTACTTCTCTAAACTTGTGAGTTTTTCGCTAAACTCTTGTGGAGATAGTTTAACTACACTGACTTCCTCCCTTGATTCTGTTTTAGAACTGCAGGCTCCTATCATCAAAATTAGTAAGCTTACTAAAACTACTTGTCGTCCCTTATTCATGATTACCTTTTATTATTTCTTCAATTACTTTTCTATCGTTACAAAGCTTTGGTATTTTATGCTGTCCCCCAAGCTTCTTCTTACTTTTTAACCAGTGATAAAATGTCCCAGGTTTACACTTGATAATCTCAAGCTTATCAAGCACCATACTCCCTTTTCTTTTTGCTTCATAATCTGAATTATGATGTTGCAAAATCAAGTCTAATTCATCTCTAAATTGTTCCAAGTTTTTTGGCTCTTGAGTGAATTCAATTGCCCACTGGTGTTTTCCCTTTTTTTCGTTTTCCAGATAAACGGGTGCAGCAGTATATTCTGACACACTACAATTACATTTTTGCTGAACATGAGCAATAGCACTTTCAGCATTTGCTACCATCAGCTCTTCTCCAAATGCATTGATAAAGCACTTTGTCCTTCCAACAATTTTGAATCGATAAGGATTCTTTTCGGTAAAGACAATAGTGTCTCCAACTACGTATCTCCATAAACCAGCATTCGTGTTTATCACCACGGCATAGGTGATGCCAACTTCTACCTCATCTATCCAAATTGCTTTTGCCTCAGTAGTGCCATATTCCTCTAATGGTATAAATTCATAAAAAATACCATAATCCATCATCAGAAGCATGTCTTTATTTGGTTCGTCTTGTATCCCGAAAAATCCTTCTGAAGCATTATATGTCTCTCGATAAGCAATCTCCCCACCTATCACCTGTTTAAACTCTTCACGATATGGTAAAAAATTAACCCCACCATGGACGTACAATTCTAAATTTGGCCACACCTCCATAATATTTGAGGCACCTGTTCTATCAAGAATAGCACGCAGTACTAGTAATGTCCAAGAAGGAACCCCAGAAATATTTGTCACATTTTCTTTGTATGTGCTTTCTACCATTTTCTCCATCTTAGTCTCCCAATCTGGCAGTAAAGCAATATCTATGCTTGGTGTCGCTAAGAAATTGGCAATGAACGGCATGTTATTCATCATCACAGCACTCAAATCACCATAAAAAGAATTTTCCGCGAGGCTATTTACCTCGTGACTACCTCCAACTATCAGTCCCTTTCCTTGAAATATTTTAGCTTCTGGGTTTTTATAGTAATAATATGCCAGTACATCACGGCTACCTCTAAACTGACACTCTTCCAATGCATCATAACTAACAGGTATGAATTTACTCTTGTCAGATGTTGTACCGCTCGATTTTGCAAACCAATTAATCTCTCCAGGCCAAAGTACTTTTTGCTCTCCAAGCATAACTCTGTTTATGTAGGGTTTGATGTCGTCATATTCAAACAACGGAACAGCGTGCTGATACTCTTGAATAGATTTTACATCTGCTAGTTTATGGTCTCTCCCAAAACTTGACTTCCTAGCTTCTTGAAGTAATTCGTTGAATACACGAAGCTGAACTTCTTTCGCATTTGTAAAGCTATATTGAATAGTACTTATTCGTTTCTTTAAGTACCAAGACATAAATGAGTTTACAAACGCTAGCATAGTTATCGATTTAGCGAAATAATAAAGTCTCTAATTAATAAAAAGCTCTTGTCATAATACTCGGATAATTCCAAGTTTGAAGCATTGTCGGCTGGAATATGGTAATGTTTATACTCTCCCATTAGGTAGATGAAAAAAGAAGGCACACCTTTTTCTGAAAAAAAATAATGATCACTATTTGCCGCTTTTCCTCTAGCTTTTATTCTAGGTAAATAACCGTTTTGGTCATTGATGTTTTTAAATCGTTCAAAGTCTTCTTTAAACACATTTCCATTTACTATAGTAGCACCATCTTCTCCACTCCCCATTAAATCCATATTAAACACAAATTTGGTTTTTTCCAGGGGTACTAGGGGAGAGTTGACATAATGATACGAGCCAACAAGCCCAGCTTCCTCTGCTCCAAACGCTATAAAAGCTATACTGTACTTCTGAGGATTATTTTTAAAATAACTCGCCATATCTATCAAAATACTTATTCCACTAGCATTATCATTGGCACCATAAAAAATGGCTTCACCCATTTTTCCGAGGTGATCATAATGACCACAGAAAATAACCACACTGTCAGGAAACTCAGTTCCTGGCACATAGCCTATTACATTCTGACTAGAGTAATCAGGTGTAAACTTAGCTTCTACCTTAAGCTCTATATCTTTTGAATATCGATTAAAAACACTATCCAAAAGCCATACCTCTGCACCTTCTCGTTGATTTCTAGCAACACTCCAAGTGAGGTGGTCTTTTAGAAAAACTATTGATTCTCCTTCAACACAATCCTTGATTTCAGCTATTCGAGCCGAAAGCTCTTTGTCTTTTGGGTCGTAAACTGAAATTACCGGGAGATATCCTTTTTTTACGGCCTTTTTAACTTTTTTCCCAATACGAGGAGAACGAAGTAATCTATCAGATACAAAGAAGATTGACGAGCTTATTGAAACAGTACCTGAACTAGGAGCTACCAAGTAATCATAGCCAGGTCTCAACCTAGCACCATCAATCTCCAAACTTACGGCTGGAATGGTATTGACCGGTAAAGAGAATTTCTGGAAATAAGATTCATTATACATCGATAGTCCTAGTTCAGAGAAACTTGACGCTATATATTCAGCAGCTTTCCGGTCCCCATCATTGATATATCCTCTCCCAGCCATCTCATCAGAACAAAGCTCATCTATTATTACTTTCGCCTTTAATCTATCTTGAGAATATGATATAGTAGAACAGCACATCAACAGGCATACTGCTGTCAGTCTTATTGTATTGGCTATATTCATTAGTTTTGCGAAGCTAAGTATATAAAACAAAAATGGGAATCAGAAACTTTTTAAATCAACTATTTGGTAAAGCCAAAGACGTATCCGAAAACATTGTAGAATCTACTGAAGACTTCGTTAAAGATGCTGCAGAAAAGACTAAAGAAGTGGTAGATGATATAAAAGAAGAGACTGCGGAGGCGATAGAAAAGGCTAAGGACTTGGCTGAGGATGTTAAAGAAGAGGCTAGTGAAGCATACGATAAAGCTAAGGATATGGCTTCTGAAGCGACTGGAAAGGCAAAAGAGGTGGCAAGTGAGGCAAAAGAGACCCTTGCAAACTCTTCAGACAAATTGCAGGAAAAAGCTGCTGAAACCATAAACTCAATAAAAGAAACTACTACAGAAATGGCTAGTGCGGCTTCCAAAATAGCTAAAGATGCAGGGAATAAGGTAAGTGATGCAAAAGATGCTGTTGTAGAAAAGATCGTTGAGACAAAGGATGATATAGTAGATGCTGTATCTGACGAAGAAGAATGAATTTTACACAGGCAGTAGAAGTATTAAGCGTATGTTTCAATATAGCGTTTATAATTCTACTTACTAAGGAGCTAAAAGTTTGCTGGATATTCGGTACAATAGGCTCTTTATTAGCTGCTTATGTTTTTTATTCTACTGGGTATTTTTCTGAAACCATTCTTTACCTATTTTATTCGGTTGTTGGTATTTATGGTTATATCTATTGGGATAAAAAGAATAAAACTGAGTTTAAAATCAGTCGAGCCAAACCTGTTCAACTTTTAATATGGATAATAAGCGGTGTTGTTGCTGGTTTAGGTCTAGGGTATCTGATGAGTCACACAGAGGCCAGCAAACCTTATTATGATGCTATGAGTACTTCATTTGGTATAATAGCCACCTTCTTAGAGTTGTATAAGTACTTTGCAGCTTGGAGTTTTTGGATATGCATAAATGCATATACCATTTGGCTTTATGGCATAAAGGAACTTAATTTTCTTGCTTTCCAGATGATTGTGTTTACCGTTTTATCCATCTATGGTCTTATCACTTGGAACAAAAGACTAAAAATGAGTGCGGTGTGATTATACTTCTTTCCATATTCAGGGTTATTCTGCCAAAAAACATTACCGCAATAACCTTCTGGCCGTTTATCATTTTCAAAGAAAAAGCATACACCGAAAATCTAAGAATTATAAACCACGAAAAGATTCATTTAAGACAGCAAATAGAATTACTTCTTGTACCATTTTATCTCCTTTATTTAATTGAGTATTTGATAGGCCTATTGATACACAGAAACCACCAGAAGGCATATAATAGTATCAGTTTTGAACGAGATGCTTATGCTTACGATAATGACCTCAGTTATTTAAGTCGCAGAAAATTCTGGGCTATGTGGCGGAATAGCTCTAATCAAAATGATAAATAATCTTGGTTTCAAATTGAGAAGTATCTTGAGTCTCTAAAGACCCTACCGTATATTCTTCAACCAACGGATATTTCATTTCTTTCCCATTGACTTCTAACCACTCATATAGCGAGATATGAGTTCTATAATTGTCTGAATACCCCCCCCAAACGAAGTTGCCTGGATCTGATTGCTGGTTAAAAATGCACTATCCTTTCCTAAAGGAACTTTTGAGTATTCTTGAGTCAACAAGTCCGATATAGGAACTGCAGCAGCTGCAGTAGTTATACCGTTTTCTTCATCCCACAAATAATACAGTCCCCTACTAGGGCCTTTTGGTTCTAGTTCATTAGATGCTAGACGCCAACGTCTTTACTAAACTGCCTAAAAAGATCTATTACAACCTTTCAATTGAACTCACAATAATACAAGACGAGTTTGGGTTACCATCCCAGCCGTCCATTCCGGGTTCCAAAATATTGCGACTAGTGAATTGACCCCAACCACGAATGAATTTTCCAGATATTTGAAGCCATGCGCTGTTGTCGGAAAGATTTGGGACTCTAAGACCCACTGGAATCCATGCACTAATATTTGGGCCGCTGGAACAGCTAAATGTTCTGTAGTAGTATTTTTCTTCCTTATAATTGTAGATGTCTTCTTTACTGTGCTGCCCTAAGCTCTTTTTTGTACTATGCCTTTTCGTCTCTGTTAAATTACCATATCCGTAAACGCGCACCTTTTCCGACCAATAGTACTTATTATCACCGGCGGAATAGTAGGCCCCAACTTTAATATTTTTACCCGCGTAATCCTCTGGATAATCACCTAAATCAGTACATTTTATTGTAATACGTGTTGCCTCCGCTTTTTCACGCTCGAGAGCTTTGATTCTGAGTCTTTCAGCCTCATTTTCAGCCTCCTCTTTTTCTTGACGAGCGAGCTCAGCTTGCATCGCTAACCTTCGCTCTTTCTCCTCCCTTGCTTCAATTTCAGCAATTAAATCGTCACATTTTTTCGCTAATTGCCTAATCTCAATATTCTGACTTAGACTTTCTGGAAAATTATTGCCGCAGTGGTATTCAATATATGATTTAGCCGAACGCGGATCATTTTGAATTAGTCGCTTTTTAACTTCATCAATCTTGTCATCTAGATCACGTAGGGTTGTGTTTACCCCATTTTCATAAATATATTTATAGCCCTTTCTTGTAGAATATGAAAAGAAATTCTCCTCAACAAGCTTACCGTCAGTAAAACGTGTAAATTTTCTATCATTATTCGATCGTTCAAAGTAAGCCACAGGTGCCTTCTTATCCCATATCTTATATGAAGAGATTCCACCTCCTTTCAAAACCAATTCCTCTTTATCTCCAACAACGGAACCACAGCAGAACTCCTTTAGTGGATCTCTCTCAGAGGAGTTGTTATTGTATTCTGATAGAAAGTCCTGATTCATTAAAGTAATGGTTCCATTAAACTCTTTATTGTAAGTGACCGCAGGAACAAGAAACAATGTTCCTATTTCGGAAGAAAACTCAGGAAAATCAGCAACATATTTAGAATTAACAATTTTTTGTTGTCTTTCAGAATCCATTTTCGCGAACTCTTTAAGAAATAAATGAGCTATGTCAATTTTTTTGTGATACAGTATCTTATTTAAGGTTAAATCTTCGTATTGAGACCTTATTTGTAGAGCATTATTCCACATAGATTTTAAAGATTCGTAGGAGCTTCTTTCACCGACTTGAATTAATAGTTGATTCTCTAAGAACGAATTAACTTTTTCTCTTATCTCTTTCTTTTCTGTAGTGGTGAGTATATCACCATATTTAAGAAAAAGGCCTTCATAGTATTGGAGTATATCCTTCGATTTTTGTTCGTTTGAAACCAAAATAAGCCCTTCTTTTATTACCAATTTGGATTGCTTGAAATCCGGGTACTTCTCTAGGTACGAAATATAATCGCCTAAATCTCCCTTTTCTTGGAGTTTATTATAAGCTAGCCTGGCGGACTTCATTTCTCTTTTATACTCCTCTGCCTTTTCAAGGTAATTAGAATTGGGGTGGCTCGTAATATACTTGGTCAGAGCTTCCTCAGAATCGGCCTGTAGGGCTGCATTCAACTCTAATAAATCTTTTTTGTCCGTCGCCGCTTTGACTTTATTCGAATGGGGATATTTAGAAATAAATTGATTAAAATCCCGAACATTTGAACTCGATGCAATTGAACTGAATACTTTATCCATATAATATTGGCTAAACCTTAACTCAACTTCGATATTCTTAGAACGCTTCGCTATTTTATAAAAATCCGACCTAAATGGGTCTATGATTAGTGGTACAAAATACGTTATCAAGCCACAAAGCAAATCTGCTTTTACCGCTTCACCCCTTGGAATTATTTTAACTTTTACATCTTGACTTTCGTAATTATCCGCCGATATTCTAATGTGATTACCGTAAAATTTTAACTTATTAAGCGTATAGGTCTTAGAATTTCTGCCGGTTTTAGTTGGTTCTAATTTTAGCGATTTGCCTGAGTTTTTTTTAAAAAGAGATACCTGAAAATCAGGAACATTAGAACTCACAACGAAGGTCGTATTCTTTTGCTGTTCATAGGTGCCCGCATATTTACGACTTGAGCAACTAGTAAATAAAAGAGCAAATGCAAATAAATAGCACGATAATCGGAAAATCGATGTCATAATTTATTAATATTAATTTTTCGAAATTAATATAATTCTATTTAATACAATACGGCCTGCAATTAGTTCGTTCAAAAAGACTCTAAAATCAAAATTCGAACCATTAGCTGGGATGCATTCCAGATATTTCTACCGTTCTATGTATCCACATTCCTAACTCACTTACAGCAAGACGAAATGGAAACACCGTTCCATCTTGCTTTTTCCCCTATACCTATTATTTTTGGTTATCGGGTTGTTTTATAGCTGTGCAAATAGCCGTCATGGCGACTCTTGTCTGGCTCAGGCATAAGGACACTTACGTTATGTCCAACTACGTCTTGTTTATCAAAACTAAATAGAATTAGTCCCGCAGAATTTATACCTTCTATGATCCCCCGATTATTAATGACAACGATGCCATCCAAAGTGGTTTTGAATATAGATTGGTATTTATCTTGCATAACAGCCAGCTAATAAAACTCGTGTGCAAAGTATCAATAAAAAATGTTTGGCAATAAGGTCTAGTCTAGATCTACGTGACAAATATCTGTACTGTTCCGTTTAATATCCTTTACGACAAATGCACCAGGTTGTGGAATCATCTCAAGTAAGTTGAATGTAACACAACTTTTTGGTAAAGAGTTGAATACCATAGTAAACCGTTTGGTCTCACCTAGCTTTATAAAGTGCCAGTTTGGGTAGTAGACTATAGCAAAAGCTTTTACCATTTGTTGTATGGCTCCGCTAGTGCTGTCTAGTATAAAAGCTTCTTTCCATACACGTACGCCTATATCACCTATGTAGATTTTTGGATCGTTGTGAAAAGAACAGTGAATAATAACTTGAGCCTCTTCTTCTATTTGAGCAAGGATTTCCGGGTCTATTTTAATCTCCTTTTCAGGTGTGATGATTCGTTCTCTACATATTTTTTCATATTGCTAAGACCTTCTTCAAAATCTGGACCCACCATACTCTCAATAAAGTAGTTGAATATTTTCCAAGGGTATCCCATAGTAGAAATCATGGTCCACTCCACCTTGGTACTTCCTTCTAACTCAGTAAGTATAAAGGATCCTTGTGCTGAATCCTCGGCTCCTCCTCCATTATCAAAATAAAAACGATAGTTCAACCGTTCGTTTTCCTTACTCGCCAGCATCTTCATACGACCATTGCCTACATTTTCATTTTCAGACTCCCAAGTGTATGATTGCTCCTTTTCTCCTGGTTTTCCAGTGTATGTACGCTCTTGCGTCGTATCTCTATTGTGCCACGCATCCCAGTTTTTCCAATTGCGAAATTCAACGATTTGACCGTACACTTGATTTGAAGGTGAGTCAATAGTTATACTTCGCTGTATTTCTTTTTCAGCTGGT